>NZ_WTVK01000017.1 GCF_012910805.1 Aromatoleum evansii | reverse complement strand
GCCTCCAGCCCCCGCCGCCTCCCGGCGCTGAAGGGCCTGTGGCCCTTCCTGCGCCCCTACCGGGCGCGCATGGCGCTCGCCTTCGCCCTGCTGTGCCTGGGCTCTGCGCTCATCCTGCTGATGCCGCTGGCGTTCCGCGACCTCATCGACTTCGGCTTCGGTGCGCACTCCACACGCCCCGCCGGCGGCCTGCTCCCCGGGCTGAGCCTGGACGGGCATTTCGTCGCGCTCTTCGGCCTGGCGGGCGCCTGGGCGCTCGCGGTGTCGGCGCGCTACTACACCGTGTCCTGGATCGGCGAGCGCGCGACCGCGGACCTGCGCAGCGCGGTCTATGCGCGCGTGCTCACCCAGTCGCCGCAGTTCTTCGAGACCCTGCAGACCGGCGAGGTCCTGTCCCGCCTCAGCGGCGACGCGACGCTGATCCAGACCGTCGTCGGCAGCTCGGTATCGATGGGCCTGCGCAGCCTGTTCCAGTTCGCCGGCGGCATGGTCATGCTGGCCGTCACCAGCTTCCACCTCTTCGCGCTGAACCTGGGCCTGATGGCGCTGCTGACCCTGCCCATCCTCGCCATCGGCCGCAAGCTGCGGCGGCTGTCGCGCGAATCGCAGGACCGCATCGCCGACGCCTCGGCGCTCGCCGGCGAAATCCTCAACGCCATGCCCACGGTGCAGGCGTACACGCAGGAACGGCAGGAAGCGGCACGCTTCGCCGACGCCACCGAAACCAGCTTCGCGACCGCGATCCGGCGCACGCGCATGCGCGCCGTGCTGACGGCCCTGATCATCACCGCGGTGATGGGCACCATCGTCTTCGTGCTGTGGATCGGCGTGCGCCAGGTGCACGCCGGCGCCATGACCCAGGGCCAGCTCGCGTCCTTCCTCCTGTATGCCGTGCTCGTCGCCGGCGGCGTCGGCACGCTGGCCGAAGTGTGGGGCGACGTGATGCGCGCGGCCGGCGCCGCCGAGCGCCTGCTCGAACTGCTGCACGCCGACAGCGCGATCCGCGAAGCGCCCCACCCGCAGGCGCCGGTCCGCCCGACGCAGGCCGCGATCACTTTCGAGCACCTCACGTTCTGCTATCCGGCCCGCCCGCACACGCGCGCGCTCGACGACATCTGCCTCGACGTCGCACCGGGCGAAAGCGTCGCCCTCGTCGGCCCCTCGGGCGCCGGCAAGACGAGCCTCTTCCTCGTCCTGCTGCGCTACTACGACGCGACCGGCGGTCGCATCCGCCTCAACGGGCAGGACATCCGCGAACTCGGCCTGCACGACCTGCGCCGCGGCATTGCCATCGTCCCGCAGGAACCGGTGATCTTCTCGGCGAGCGCGCTCGACAACATCCGCTACGGCCGCCCCGGGGCGAGCGACGCCGAAGTTCGGACAGCCGCCCGCGCCGCGCTCGTCGACGAATTCGTCGAGCGCCTGCCCGACGGCTACGACACCTTCCTCGGCGAACGCGGCACCCGCCTGTCCGGCGGACAGCGCCAGCGCATCGCCATCGCGCGCGCGATCCTCAAAGGCGCCCCGTTGTTGCTGCTCGACGAGGCCACGAGCGCCCTCGACGCCGAATCGGAAATCCTCGTGCAGCAAGGCCTCCACAGCGCGATGCAGGGCCGCACCACGCTCATCATCGCCCATCGCCTCGCCACCGTGCAGAAGGTCGACCGCATCGTCGTGCTCGATCAGGGGCGTGTCGTGGAAACCGGCACCCCGGCCGATCTCCGCCGCCAGGGCGGACTTTATGCGCGTCTGGCGGCGCTGCAGCTCGCCATGTGAGCCGCGGGGCCACGGCCATGCGCCCGGCCCGCGCGCCGCCCCGCAGTCACGGTCCTTCCCCCCGACGACCGGCGCGATGCCCGCAAGCGTGCGCGCTACGACAAGCGCGTAGCTTGGCGGGTGTAGACTCTGACCTTTGCCCCGGGGGCGTCGAGCAGCCGCCGACTCCCGCCCCGGCGAGTTCCACGGAGACGCCATGCGCAAGCGCGACAACACGCTCACCACCGACCAGAAGGCCCTCGCGATCAACCTCGACAAGTACAAGTACGGCTCGATCGTCGAGATCGGCGCCGGCCAGGAAGTGGCCCGGCGCTTCTTCTCCGTCGGGGCCGCCGCCGGCACGATCGCGAAGACCATGTCGGCCTACGACATGGCCGTGAGCGACGACATCTACGGGCACGTCGACCGCTACGTGAGCCGGGCGCGGCTGCTGCAGATGCTGGAGAAGGAATTCACCCAGGTCGTCGACCGACTCGCCCATCTGCGGGCGAAGAACACGACCTTCTTCGCCTACGCTGCGACCGTGACCGCCCGCAGCTTCAAGCAGAAGAACGAATGCCACGGCTGGGTCGGCATCCGCCTGCAACTGCATCCGGGCGCCATGCCCAGCGACGTGATCATGCACGTGCGCATGCTCGACAACGACAATGCGCTACAGTCGGAAGCGCTCGGCATCCTCGGCGTGAACCTGATCCACGGCGCCTTCCTCCATCACCAGCACCCCGAATGGGTCGTCGAGGGACTGGCGGACGGACTCGGCTCCGACCGCATCGAGGTCGACCTCATCCACTTCTCCGGCCCCTACTTCGAGGAAGTCGAGAACCGCCTGATGAACCTGCACCTGATCCGCGCATGGCTCACCCGGGCGGTGGTGTTCAATCCGGCGGGCGAGGTGGTGGTACCGGGAGAGTTGTTCTATCGCAAGCCGGTGACGGTCATTCGCGGCAGCTTCAAGCCGGTGACGCTGGTGAACGTCGACATGATGTCCGCGGCCCTCAAGCAGTTCAGCCAGCTCGCGGCGGTGGATGAGAACGAGATCCTGTCACTCGCCGAGATCACGATGAATTCGCTCGTGAGCGGCGACAACGTGGACGGCGCGGACTTCCTCGCGCGCATCGACCTGCTCGCGTCGCAGGGCTGCACGGTGATGGTCTCGGACTACGTGCGCTTCTTCCGCCTGCGCGCCTACCTGCGCCGCTACACGCAGAAACCCATCGGCATCGTGCTGTCGGTACGCGACTTCGACTTCCTGTTCGACGAAAAATACTACGACGGCCTGGAGGGCGGAATCCTCGAAGCCTTCGGCAAGCTCTTCCCCGACAACACGTATGTCTACGTGTATCCCTCGCGCCCGCGCCACGGCAACACGCAGGCGCTCGTCACGCTGGACAACGTCGTGGTACCCGCCAACCTCGGCCACCTGCTCGCCTTCCTCAAGGAAAACCGCAAGCTGATCGCGGTCGAACCGCGCGACGAGAGCCACCTGCACATCGACGCCACCGAGGTGCTGGCCGCGCTGCGCCGCGGTCGCGGCGAATGGGAGCACGACGTGCCAGCGGTGGTCGCCGCGCGGATCATCGAATCTCGGCTGCTCGGCTTCGACACCGAGTGAGGGCTTGCTCCGGGCGGGCGCCCCGCCCGCCTCAGTCCTCCAGCGGGCGCTCCGGGTGCAGCCGGCGCCACAGCTCCGGCATCGCCTCGGCGGCGCCCAGGCGCAGGCGGTGCGAGACGATCTCGCTGACTTCGGTTTCGCCCGGGTTGATCTCGACGCTGGGCACGCCGACCTCCCTCGCCCACCACACCGGCCCCGAGATGTAGGGGAACACGCTGGTGGTGCCGATCGACACGACGAGGTCGAGGCCATGCGCGATCAGGGTCTCCAGCCGGTGCAGGCCGGCCTCCGGCAGCATCTCGCCGAACAGCACGACATCGGGCCGCAGCACGCCGCCGCACTTCGGGCACGCCGGCGGCAGCTGCAGGCCGGAGTAGTCCTTGACGCTGCGATGATGATTGCACTCCATGCAACGCAGGTGATGCACGGTGCCGTGGATCTCGATGACGTTGCGCGAACCGGCGTCGCGGTGCAGGCCATCGACGTTCTGCGTGAGCACCCAGACGCCCGGCTTCTCGTGTTCCAGCGCGGCGATGATGCGGTGCGCGATGTTGGGCTGTGCGCCGCGGCAGTTGGCCTCGATCTGCGCGATGTACTTCCACGAGATGTCGGGGCGGCGATTCATCATCTCGCCCGACAGGGCCTCCTCGATCATCAGCCCTTCGTCGGTGAGGCGTTCGTGGTACAGCCCGCCGATGCCGCGGTAGGTGGGCAGGCCGGAATCGGCCGAGATGCCCGCGCCGGTGATGAAGAGGATGCGCTTGGCGTCGGCGATCAGTTGCGCGACGCGGTCCAGGGTTTCGGCTTCGCTCATGCTTTCGCCACTTCGACGAGACAGTCGTAGAAGGTCGGTCCGCCGCCGAAGTCGGTCAGCGCGGGCGAGGTGACGGCGTTGGCGTTCTCGCCGTCGCCCGAGAGCTTGCGCCACCACACCGAGGGGCACACGACGACGCCCGGCCGCACGCGTTCGGTAACGACCGCCTGCGCGTGGAAGGCGCCACGGTCGTTGAAGATGCGCAGGCGCTCGCCCGCGGCGATGCCGCGCCGTGCGGCATCGTCCGGGTGGATCTCGAGCTTCGGCCCGCCTTCCTGCTCGCGGAAGCGCGGCAGGTTGGCGAAGCTGGTATTGAGGAAGTTGCGCGCCGGCGGCGAGATCATCGCCAGCGGATAGCGTGCGGCGAGTTGGGGGTTGCTGACCGGCGACTCGTGCGGCGGCACCCAGCCCGGCAGCGGGTCGAGGCCGCGCTGCGCGAGCGATTCGGAGAAGAACTCGCACTTGCCCGAAGGCGTCGGGAAGTTGCCCTTCGCGAACGGGGCGAAGGGGCGCGGCAGGTTGAGGCGCACCCAGCCGCGCGTGCGCAGCGTCTCGGGGTCGAGGCCCAGCGCGCGGTTGTCGCGACGCTTGAAGGCCTGCGCGGCGATCTCGTCGTCCGACTCGCGCAGCGCCGCGTCGGTGAAACCCATGCGCGCGGCGAGCAACCGGAACACTTCGCTGTTGGGCTTGGCCTCACCGAGCGGTGCGATCGCCGGCTCGTTCGTCAGCGCATAGAGATGGCCGTAGGCCTTGTGCACGTCGCGGTGTTCGAGCTGGCTGGTGGCGGGCAGCAGGATGTCGGCGTAGTCAGCGGTGTCGGTCTGGAAGAGCTCATGCACGACGCAGAAGAGGTCCTCGCGCATGAAGCCTTCGCGCACGCGCGTGCCGTCCGGGGCGACCGCGACGGGGTTGGAGTTGTACACGTACAGCGCACGGATCGGCGGCTCGCCGGCGCCGAGCAGCGCCTCGCCGATCGCCGACATGTTGATCGTGCGCGGCGGGCGCGTGTGGTGCGCGGTGTACAGCTCGGGGCGTTCCAGCGACTGCTGGTCGAGGGGGAAGTTGCCCGAGGTCGATAGCAGCGCGCCGCCCGCCGGATGGCGCCACGCGCCGGTGAGCGCCGGCAGGCAGGCGATGTTGCGCATCACCGTGGCGCCGCCCGCGCAGCGGTTGAGGCCGTAGTTGAGGCGGATCGCCGCCGGTGTCGTGCTGCCATATTCGCGTGCGAGGCTGCGGATCGCATCCGCGGGCAGGCCGGTAAGCGGCGCCGCCCATTCGGGGGTGAAGGCCTGCACGCGCTCGGCCATGGCCTTGAAGCCCAGCGTGTGGGCGTCGACGTACTCACGGTCGATGAGGCCGTCGGCGATCAGCACCTGCATCATCGCCAGCGCCAGCGCGCCGTCGGTGCCGGGCCAGGGGGCGAGGTGCAGGTCGCACTTCTCGGCCGTCTGCGAACGCCACGGGTCGATGCACACGAGCTTCGCGCCGCGCCGCTTCGCCTCCAGGATGTAGCGCCAGCCGTGCAGGTTGGAGACGACCGGGTTGCCGCCCCAGATCAGGATCAGCCTGGCGTCGACGATCGCCTCGGGGTCCATGCCGACCGAGGCCCCCATCGTCGCCTTCCAGCCCGCCGCACCGGCCGAGGCGCAGATCGTGCGGTCCAGCAGCGAGGCGCCGAGGCGGTGGAAGAAGCGGCGGTCCATGCTCTCGCCCTGAACCAGGCCCATCGTGCCGGCGTAGCTGTAGGGCAGGATCGCGCGCGGGTCGTCGGCGGCGATCGCGGCGAACTTCGCAGCGATGGTATCGAGCGCCTCGTCCCACGAGATGCGCTCGAAGCGCCCCTCGCCCTTCCTGCCGACGCGCTTCATCGGGTGCAGCAGGCGCTGGTCGGAGTAGACGCGTTCGAGGTAGTGCGCGACCTTGGTGCACAGCGCGCCGTTGGTGAAGGGCAGGTCGTCGGCGCCGCGGATCTTCACCGCGCGGCCGTCCTCGACGGTGACCTCCATCGCGCAGGTGTCGGGACAGTCGTGCGGGCAGGCGGCGCGGACGACCTTGCTGGCGGCAGTGCTCATGACGACTCCTGAATCCTGCCGGACCACGCGACGCGCGCCGGCCTGCAATCACGGGGCGGAGATCGCGGCGCCCCGCCCGCCGCGAGCCGGCCGATGAAGGCCGGCACCCGGCACGTTCAGCGCTGCTTCGCGGCGGCGCTGCTCAGTTCCACGTAGCGGGCGCGGTCGGCCTCGAAGCGCGCGCGCGTCGCTTCGAGTTCGCGCGTCTTGTCCTCGATCAGCTTGCCCTGCGACGCCAGCTCGCTGTCGATCGAGCGCAGGTTGGCGGCGAGGTCGCGCGGCAGGTCGCGTCCCTTGTGGAACTCGGCTTCCTTCTCGAAGCGCTGGCGTTTGGTGCGCAACTCCTTGTCGCGCTTGCGCGCCTCTTCGATGCTGCGCTCGATGTCGGCAACGTCCTTGTCGCGGCGGCGGTCGAGATCCTCGACGCTCGCATAGGTCTCCAGCAAGGCCTGGTCAAGGCGGCGCTGTTTGGCCTGGCGCGTCTCGTCATCCTTCTTCTGCTGCTCCGCGGCATTGCGCCGTGCGATTTCGTCAGCCGTCAAGGGCGCGGAAACCTCGCGCTTGATCGTGCCCTGCGGGCCCATCTCGCGGTACGCACGCCCGTAACAAGCCTGCGGCAGCACGTCGCCGCACTGGCGCCGCCCGTTGGCATCCTCGCAGCAATACACCTTCGCACCGGCCGTGTTCGCCAGCGTCAGGCCGAACAGGAGGGCCACCAGCAGCTCAGGACTGCGTCGCGATGCCATATGTGCTCCGGTAGGCCTGCACGGCCTCGAGGTTGGCGGCCAGTTCGGGGCTGTCGCCCAGGTAGCCGATCAGGTCCTCGAGCGTCGCAACGGCGACGACCGGGATGCCGAAGGACTCGCGCACTTCCTGCACCGCCGATTTCTCGCCTTTGCCGCGCTCCATGCGGTCCAGCGCGATGACGACGCCGGCCGGCTCGGCACCTGCGCCGCGGATGATGTCGACCGATTCGCGCACCGAGGTGCCGGCCGAGATCACGTCGTCGAGGATCAGCACGCGGCCCTTGAGCGGCGCACCGACGAGGGTGCCGCCTTCGCCATGATCCTTGGCTTCCTTGCGGTTGAACGCGAAGGGCAGGTTCACGCCCTGCTCGGCGAGACGGATCGCCACGCCGGCGACCAGCGGGATGCCCTTGTAGGCCGGCCCGAAGAGCATGTCGCAGGGCACGCCCGCGGCCAGAATCGCGCGCGCGTAGAAGCCGCACAGCTCGCGGAACGAGCTGCCGTCGTCGAACAGCCCGGCGTTGAAGAAGTACGGCGAATTGCGCCCCGCCTTGGTCACGAAGGACCCGAATCGCAGCACGCCCTTGTCGCAGGCCAGTGCGATGAAATCCCGGCTAAAATCCACGCTTTGCATCCAGTTCTGGGTTATCCGGCCGAATGTTACGCATCATCACCCTAAACCTCAACGGCATCCGCTCGGCTACCACGAAAGGCTTCCTCGACTGGCTCCCCGCGCAGGACGCGGACGTCGTCTGCCTGCAGGAACTCAAGGCGCACGCGGGCGACCTCAGCGAGGCGATGCGCACGCCCGCCGGCTACACCGGCTACTTCCATCACGCCGAAAAGAAGGGCTACAGCGGCGTCGGCCTGTATGCGCGGCGCACGCCGGACCGCGTGATCGAGGGGCTCGGGATCGCCGACATCGACGCCGAGGGGCGCTTCCTGCAGCTCGACTTCGGGCAGCTGTCGGTCGTGTCGCTGTACCTGCCCTCGGGGTCGAGCTCCGAGGAACGCCAGCAGATCAAGTTCGGTTTCATGGAGCGCTTCCTGCCGCACATGGAGAAGCTGTACGCGAGCGGGCGCGAGGTCGTGATCTGCGGCGACTGGAACATCGCGCACAAGGAGATCGACCTCCGGAACTGGAAGTCGAACCAGAAGAATTCCGGCTTCCTGCCCGAGGAGCGCGCATGGATGACGCGCGTGCAGGACGAACAGGGCTGGGTGGACGTGTATCGCCGCCTGTACCCGGACACCACGGACGCCTGCTACACGTGGTGGTCGAACCGCGGCCAGGCCTGGGCGAAGAACGTCGGCTGGCGGCTCGACTACCAGCTCGCGACACCGGGCATCGCCGGGACCGCGCGCGAAGCCCGCGTCTACAAGGACCAGCGCTTCTCCGACCACGCGCCGCTGACGATCGACTACGACTGGTCCGCCTGAGCCCGCTCCCCGGGCTCAATGCGCGTGGCCGGCGGCCTCGCGCAGCACCTCGCGCAGGTCGCCGAACTTCCGCCGGTAGCGCGCCGGCGTGAGTTTCACCTCGCGCTTGAACAGGCGCGAGAAGAAGCTCGCGTCCTCGTAGCCGAGTTCCTCGGCGATCGCCTCGACCGGCAGGCGCGTCGATTCGAGCATCTGCTTGGCCTCCTCGATGCGCACCGCGTGCACATACGCGAGCGGCGACATGCCCGTGACCTGACGGAAGCGACGCACGAAGGCGCGCTCGGACAGGCCGGTGAGTTCGGCCATCGCGGCGACCGGCGCCGCCTCCGCATAATGCGTCGCCGCCCACACCTGGGCGCGGGCGATCAGCGCATCGTCGGTCTGCCGGCTGGCCGAAAGGCGCGCGAAGGGCTGCTGGCCGACGTGATGCCAGTCGATGAGGTTCATGCGCGCGAGCTGCATCGCGGGCTCGACGCCGGCGAAGCGTGCGATCAGGTACAGCGCGAGGTCCTGCCAGGTCGTGCCGCCGCCCGCCATCACCAGACGCTGGCCATCGCCGGCGACCACCAGCGAGCGCTGGCACTGCACCCGCACCCTGGGGAAGCGCTCGGCGAGCGTGCCGCAGAAGGCCCAGTGCGTCGTCGCCGGCTCGTCGTCGAGCAGCCCCGCCTGCGCCATCAGCAGCGCCCCCGAGCAGGCCGAGGCGATGACGGCGCCGCCCGCATAGGCCCCCCGCAGCCACGCGCACTCGGGCTCGAAGCGCTGCAACAGCTCATCGTTCGGCATCACCGCGATTTCGGGAATGCAGACCAGGTCCGGCTGCGGCGTTGCGTCAAGACGGCAGTCCGGGCACACGCGCACGCCGTTCCCGACCGTCAGCGGCGCACCGTCCCCCGACACGACCACCGGCGCCATCAGCGACAGGCCGGGGGCACCATGCTCGATCAGGCCCCAGTCGCGCCCGGCCGAGTGGAACAGGTCGTGCATGCCGTACAGCACCGACGCGGTCGTCTCGGGGAAGGCGAGGATGGCGACTGTGGGCAGACTGTTTCCGCGGCGGGGGGCATGCATGGCGCGATCGTCCTGTTCGTGACCGTTTTCACCTTAGTCCACACCGGCCATCCACCATAGGATGCATTCCAGACACCGCCGCCACGACGGCGCAAGGTGCACCACCCCAATGGAGAGACACCATGAAGACGACCGACCTTGCCGGCAACCCCCTCAGCGCGACCGACGACGCCGCGTTCGCGCACTACGCGCGGGCGCTGCAGGAATTCCACTGCTACCGCAGCGACCCCGTCGCGACGATCAACGCAGCGACGGCGATCCAGCCGGATTTCGTGATGGGCCATGTGCTGCATGCCTGGCTGCATCTGCTCGGCACCGAACCGGAAGGCCTCGCCGTGGCGCGTGACGATGCGGCGAAGGCGGCGGCCTGTGCGCCGAACCGCCGCGAGCAGGCTCACCTCGACGCGATCGCGCACTTCGCCGGCGGACGCTGGGAAGCGGCCGGGCGCGTACTGGAGGACCTGGCGATCGAGTGGCCGCGCGACATCCTCGCGCTGCAGGCGGGGCATCTGGTCGACTTCTACCGCGGCGACTCGCGCATGCTGCGCGACCGCATCGCCCGCGCGCTGCCGGCATGGGACGCGTCCCTGCCCGGCTACCACGCGCTGCTCGGCATGCACGCCTTCGGCTGCGAGGAGACGGGCGACTACCGCCGCGCGGAGGCGCAGGGGCGGCGCGCGCTGGAGCTCGAACCGGGCGATTCCTGGGCTCACCACGCGCTCGCCCACGTGATCGAGATGGAGGGGCGCAGCGCCGACGGCATCGCATGGATGCGCGAGCGCCGGCCGCACTGGGCCGAGGACAACTTCTTCGCCGTGCATAACTGGTGGCATCTCGCGATGTTCCACCTCGACCGCGACGAGATCGACGAGGCGCTCGCACTCTTCGACGGCCCGATCCACGGACCGCGCTCGGTGCTGATGCTGGACCTCATCGACGCTTCCGCGCTGCTGTGCCGGCTGCAGTTCACCGGCATCGACGTCGCCGCGCGCTGGGCGAGCGTCGCGGACTGCTGGCGCACGTCGGCACGGCCGGGGCTGTATTCCTTCAACGACCTGCACGCGATGATGGCCTGGCTCGGCGCGGGCCAGGATGCGTCGGCGGGCGACTGGATGGCTGCGCAGCGTCATCTCGACGCGGCGAAGATCGGCGACCACGCCGCCCTCGGGACCGCGGTCGGCGAACCCCTGCTGCGCGCCTTCGCCGACCTCGCCGCCGGCCGGTACGAGGCGGCGATCGAGACGCTGCGCACGGTCCGCCCGATCGCCCACCGCTTCGGCGGCAGCCACGCGCAGCGCGACCTGATCGACCTCGCGCTGGTCGAGGCGGCGCTGCGCGGCGGGCGCGCCCCTCTCGCCCGCGCGCTGATCAACGAACGCCTCGCGCGCAAGCCGGACAGCGCGATCAACCGCCGGCTCGTCGCGCGCCTGCCCCGCTGAGCCGTCCCGCGCCGGCCGCGGCGGCGTTCGCTGCGACGGCGCGGCCCGCGGGCGGACTTACCCCCGTCCGGACACGGATCGCATGATATCGGCGTAGGCGGTTTCCAGCGCCCGCACGTAGGCAGGCCCATCCATGATGGGCGATGCGCGAAGCCTGGCCCGCAGCGAGGAACGCAGCCCTGCCAGCGCATCCACGTCGGTGGCGATCGCTTTCCCCTTCGCGACGAACTCGTCCGGCCCGTCCGCGATGAACCGCTCCAGTCCGAGGTTGGAATTGATCGAAACGCCGCCGTTGCTCGTCTGGGTCGGTCCCCTCATGGTCAGAACGGGAACCCCCATCCAGACGGACTCCAGCGTCGTCGTGCCACCGGCGTACGGGAAGGTGTCAAGGCCGACGTCTATGCGGTCGTAGAACGTCAGGTAGCTGCGATGGGCGGCCGGATCGGCGAAGGCGACCCGGGCGGCGAGTCCGCGGCCGGCGAAGTGGCGCTCGAGGTCCTGGCGCGGCGCCGCTCCCCATACGACCATCAGCAGGCGAGCATCGGGCACCGCGGCGAGGATGTCGGCAAAAAGATCGAGCTGGGCCGGCGTCAGCTTCGCCAGGTTGTGGAAGCTGCCGAACGTGAGATAGCCGTTCTTCTGTGCGGGCGAAGGTCCGACCTGCGGCTGCTCGTCATCCGGTTCGTAGCACCATTGACACGCTGGCAGGCGCACCAGTTTTTCGGTGCCGTATTGGTCGAGCCCCGGCGGACAGGTGAAGCGGTCGCCGAAGCGGTAGTCGATGGCTTGCAGGCCCGTCGTGTTGAGATAGCCGAGCATCGTGGCCTGAACTGGCGCCGGGCGGGTGGCCAGCGCCTTCAGGCGTTTTCCGTGGCTATGGCCGGTCATGTCGACAAGCAGGTCGATGCCGTCCGCGCGTATTCTTCCTGCAAGCTCTTCATCCGACATCGAATGGCAGTCGACCCAATGATCGACCATGCCCTTCAGTTCCACCGTCACTTCATCCTCGATCGGGGAGTTCGAATAGCAGTGGATCTCGAAACGGGATCGGTCGTGGTGCCGCAGGATGGGGCGAACGAAAAAACGCAGCGCGTGCCGCCGGAAGTCGGCCGAAAGATAGCCCACGCGCAGCTTGCGACTCCCGTCCCAGGCCAGACCGGCCGACGGCGAGGCAGGCGTGTCCTGCGGGACGAAGCGCCTGGCCCACTCGCGGTGAACGGCGCTCATCGCCTGCAAATCGGTGGAGAGGTAGTTCAGGTTCATGAGCCGCGACCACCAGGCGGGCTCGAAGCCGGGGTCCAGGCGCAGCGCTTCCTCGATCAAGGTCTCGGCCTCCCGCACCCTGCCGAAGCGCGTCACGATGACGGCGAGCTTGGTCAGCACGCGGGGGTCGCGGTGCACGCCGAGCGCCAGCCGGTAGCTGTGCTCGGCCTCGTCGATGTTCTCCACGTTGTAGCTTGCGTCACCGAGCGCGACCCACGCCGGAAACATGTTCGGCGCTGCCTCCGTCGCCTTGCGCGCGGCGGGCAGGGCCTCTGCGGACCGTCCCGTCGAGATGCAGGCGTTCGCGAGCCCGAGGAGCGCCGCTGCAAAACCGGGATCGAGCGTGCAGGCCTCGCGGTAGCCTCGTTCCGCGTCACCGAAGCGCCCCAGGCGCATGAGCGCGTTGCCAAGGTTGCAGTGGAAGGCGGGTGTGCGGGGGTTGCGGGCGATGGCCTGCTCGATGAGAGCGACGGATTCCGCATACCGCTGCCGCTGGAACGCGATCATCCCGAGGTAATGCAGCGCATCGCAGTCGCCTGGCGAGGAAACGAGGATTGCACGGTAGGCCTGTTCCGCCGCGTCGAGATGTCCTGCCTGGTGCAGCGCGACGGCGTCGAGGAGCCGGGCCGAAGCGGGACGGGCGTTCGCGGTGTTCGTGACCGGACCCGCCGCGCGATTCTGGCAGCATTTCTTGAACTTCTTCCCGCTGCCGCAGGGACAGGGGTCGTTTCGGCCGGTCATCGGGGGCATCCTCGCGAAAGGGGCGAGGCTACCATAAGCCGCGCCACGGCACGCATTATGCCGATGCGTTAAATCGTCACGCATCCGGCAATCCGCAGTTGCCTTCATCCGGGATTGGGGCTAGCCTGACCTTCCAACCCGCGCGTTCGCGCGCATGTCATGTTCAGAGCAGAAACGGGGGTGCAAGATGACTAATAACGCAGATGTTTCCCGCGACAAACTGGTTGCCGACTTCAAGGTCGTGATGAGCGACGCCGAGGAACTTCTGAAGCTGACCGCCGGGCAGGCAGGCGACAAGCTGAGCGAGGTCCGCAGCCGCCTCAACGATCGCATGCTGGCCGCGAAGGACCGCATTGCCGACATGGAGGCCGCGGCCGTCGAGCAGGCGAAGAAGGTCGCCCACGCGACCGACGACTACGTGCACAAGAATCCGTGGCAGTCGGTCGGGATCGCCGCCGGCGTGGCCTTCCTGCTGGGCCTGCTGTCGGGCCGCCGCTGAGCCGTGGCGGGAGAGGAGCACAAGCGACGCCTTGCGGGCAGCCTGCGCGGGCTGCTCGATACCGGGCTCGCCACCGCGCAGACGCGGCTGGAACTGCTCGCCGTCGAGGCGCAGGAGGAGAAGCTGCGGCTGACCGCCCTGCTCTTCAACACCGTGCTGAGCGCGGTGTTCCTCGGCTTCGGGGTCGTGTTCCTGGCGGTGTTCCTGACCGTGCTGTTCTGGGAGGAGCACCGCTTGCTCGCGCTCGGGCTCGGCACGGTCGTGCTGCTGGGCGCCGGCTTGCTCGCGGCGAGCAATGCGGCACGCGAGGTGAAGCGTGGCAGCCGCCTGTTCGCGGCGAGCCTGGGCGAACTCGCGCGCGATCGTGAAGCCTTGCGGCCACGCGAATGAATCCGCGGCTGCTCGAGCTGGCGCTGAAGAAGCAGCGCCTGCAATTCGACGCCGAACGGCAGCGCGAGACGCTCGTCGCCGGGCTGGAACGCATCGAGTCGGTGCTCGACGCGGTCGACCGCGCCCGCGACCGCGCGCAGGGTCTGCGCGAGCATGTTCCGCTGCTGTCGGCCGTGGCGTTCGCGGTCGTGCTCCTGCGGCCGCGCCTGGTGCTGCGCGTCGCGCGCCGCGCCTGGTTCGGCTGGATGCTCTACCGCAAGCTCGGGCGTGGCCTCGATCCGCTGATCGGCTTCCTGCGCCGCTTCGCTAGCTGAGGCGCTTCTTCGGCAGCACGAAGTTCAGCAGCACCGCCGCGACGCCGCACAGGCTCACGCCCTGCAGCGCGACGCCGTCGAGCTTGAGCGCGAGCCCGCCGATGCCGAACACCAGCACCGAGGAGACGATCACGAGGTTGCGCGGCTCTTCGAGGTCTACGCGCGCGGCGATCAGCGTCTTCAGGCCGATGCTCGCGACCGAGCCGAACAGCAGCATCATGATGCCGCCCATCACCGGAACCGGGATCGACTGCAGGATCGCGTTGAACTTGCCGAAGAAGGCCATCACGATCGCAAGCACCGCCGCCCAGGTCATGATCGCAGGGTTGAAGTTGCGCGTGAGCGTCACCGCGCCGGTCACTTCCGAGTAGGTCGTCACCGGCGGGCCGCCGATCAGGCCGGCGAAGGCGACCGCCAGCCCGTCGCCGGCGAGCGTGCGGTGCAGGCCGGGGCTCTCGGTGTAGTCCTTGCCGGTGACGCCGCCGATGGCGACGATGTCGCCGACGTGCTCGATCGCCGGCGCGAGCGCGACCGGCAACAGGAACAGGATCGCCGCCCACTCGAAGCTAGGCGCGGTGAATTGCGGCAGCGCGAGCCAGGGCGCGGCGGCGATCTTGCCGAAATCGACCAGGCCCAGCATCGCCGAGAGCATGTAGCCGACCAGCACGCCGGCGAGAATGGGCACCAGCTTGAGGAAGCCGCGCGCCCACACCGCGACGACGACGGTGGTGCCGAAGGAGGCCACGGCGATCAGCATCGCCGTCGTGTAGGGCACGAGCTCGGCCTTGCCGTCGCCGGTCCTGCCCATCGCCATATTCACGGCCACCGCCGCGAGCGACAGGCCGATAATCATGATGATCGGGCCGATCACCACCGGCGGCATGTACTTATGCACGATCTCCGCGCCGTGGCGCCACACCAGTCCGGCGAACACGAAGTACATGAGGCTCACGCAGATCATGCCACCCATCGTCGCCGCGAGGCCCCAGGTCTGCATGCTGTAGATGATCGGCGCGATGAAGGCGAAGCTGGAGCCGAGGAAGATCGGCACCTGGCGGCCGGTGACGAGCTGGAACAGCAGCGTGCCCACACCCGCGCCGAGCAACGCCATGCTCGGGTTGAGCCCGGTGAGCAGCGGCACCAGCACCAGCGCGCCGAAGGCGACGAAGAGAATCTGGGCACCGGAAATCGCCTGCCGCCACAGCGGCTCTGCGCCCTCGATCGGGAGTTCGCGCATGGGAACCTCAGTTGTTGTGCTTGGTGCCGAAGATCTTGTCGCCGGCGTCGCCGAGGCCCGGGATGATGTAGCCGTGCTCGTTGAGGTGGCTGTCGATGCTGGCGGTAAAGATCTTCACGTCGGGATGCTTCCCCTCCATGAGGCGGATGCCTTCGGGCGCGGCGACCAGCACCAGCGCGCGGATCTGGCGGCAGCCGGCGCGCTTGAGCATGTCGACGGTCGCCACCATCGAGCCGCCGGTCGCGAGCATCGGGTCGATGATCAGCGCCATGCGCTCGGCGAGATTGCCGACGAACTTCTCGACATAGGGCGCAGGCATCAGCGTCTCCTCGTTGCGGGCGATGCCGACGACACTCACCTTGGCGCTCGGGATCATGTCGAGCACGCCGTCGAGCATGCCCAGCCCGGCACGCAGGATCGGCACGACGGTGACCTTCTTGCCCTTGATGCGCTCGACTTCGACCGGACCGGCCCAGCCGTCTATCGTAACCGCTTCGAGCTCGAAGTCCTGGCACGCCTCGTAGGCGAGCAGGCGGGCGAGTTCGGCGGTGAGTTCGCGGAACTTCTTGGTGCTGACGTCGGCCTCGCGCATCAGTCCGATCTTGTGGCGGACGAGCGGATGGTTAATCTGTTTCACGGACATGGAGGGTGGCTCCCGGCTGCGGTGTGGAATCGCGCGCCAGTCTAACGCAAGGGCGCGCGGCAAAGCCCTCCGGTAGAATGGGGTCTTTGCATGAATTGTGCAGGAGGGCCGCGATGGCCGTCGATCTGGACGAAATCATCCGCGTGCGTGAGGAGGCCGACTGTCTCGCCGACGGCACGACCGTGAGCGCGGCGCTGGACCGCATGGCGGCAGAGATCACCGCGCAGATGGGGCAAAAGAACCCGCTCGTGTACGTCGTGATGAACGGCGGCATGATCCTCGCCGGGCAGATCCTGCCGCGTCTGCCCTTTCCGCTGGAGCTGGCCTACCTGCACGCGACGCGCTACGGCCACGCGCTCAAGGGCGCGGACCTCGACTGGCGCATGCGGCCGACGCAGGACCTGCGCGGGCGCACGGTGCTGGTGCTCGACGACATCCTCGACGAGGGGCACACGCTGCACTCGATCCTGGAATACCTGAAAGGCGAAGGCGCCGCGGAAGTGCGTTCCGCGGTGCTCACGCACAAGCTGCACGAGCGCAAGGCCTATCCGGGCATGCGCGCCGACTTCACCGGGCTCGACGTCGCCGACCGCTTCCTGTTCGGCTGCGGCATGGACTACAAAGGCTACTGGCGCAATGCGCCGGGGATCTACGCCGTGAAGGGACTCTGAGGACAAGCAATGCTGATTACTTTCAAGTCGGCCGCCGGTGCCGATGTCATCATGTTCGGCGACATCGCGAAGAAGCTCGTCGCGATCCTGGGCAAGGATCCGCAGGACGCGAAGGGCATCGTCACCGTCGAACAGCTGCCCGACGCGATCGCGCGCCTGCGCGCGGCGATCGACGAGGACAAGGCGCGCCAGGCCGGCCATGCGCAGGACGACGAGGACGAACCCGACCCCGAGCGCCGCGGCATGGCCGCGCCGGTGAGCCTCGCGCAGCGCGCGTGGCCGCTGCTCGATCTGCTGCAGCTGTCGCAGAAGGAAGGGGTGCCGGTCGTGTGGGGCGTGTGAGCGCCTTGGGCGGCGTGCGATTGCCGCGATGACGCCGCAGGCCGAAGCGCCCGGTGCTTCCGTGCCGCCCCTCACCGGCGCAGTGCTGTTCGGCATGGTGTTCGTCGAGGGCTTCGCGTCGCTCGGCGCGGAAGTCATCGCGCTGCGGCGCTTGGTGCCGCACCTGGGCAGCGCGATCACGATCACGGCGCCGACGATAGGCTTCTTCCTGCTCGCGCTCGCGCTCGGCTACCAGGCTGGCGGGCGCGTCGAACGCGATTTCCTCGCACGCGTGCGGCTCAACTTCGTCATCGCGGCGACGCTGACCGGCGTCGGGCTGGCCGGCCCGGTCGTCGACGCGCTGTTCGCGCACGTGCGCCCGCCTCTCGTCGCCTACCTCGTCTTCATCGCCGGCGTGCTCGGCCCGATTGCCTGGCTCCTCGGCCAGACCGTGCCGGTGCTGACCAACCTGCTGCGCCACGAGCGCGCCGGCGCGCGCAGCGGCGCGGCGCTGTACTGGTCGACGCTGGGCTCCTTCCTCGGCTCGCTGTCGCTGTCGCTCCTCGTGATGCAGTGGCTGGGCGTGTCGGCGGCGGTGCTGGTGTGCACGGCGCTGCTGCTCGCGATCGTGCCCTTGCTCGATGCGCCCGCGGCACGGCCCTCGCTGCGCGCGCTACCGCTGCCCGCGCTGGTCGCCGCGGCCGCCCTCGCCTGCAACGTGCTGCTGCCGCAGCAGATCGAGACGGCCTACGCGACCTATCGCGTCGATGCCGCATCGGTGCCTGGTCGCAGCGATGCGCGCGTGTTCCGCAACAACAACTCGGCCGCCTCGATGATCGACGCCAGCGAGCCGCCGCGCTACACGCGCTACATCGAGCGTCTGCGCGCGATCCTGCTCGACGAACTGCATTTCCGCGAGCGGCGCGTGCTGGTGCTGGGCGGCGGCGGTTTCACGCTGTCGCACCGCGAGCCGCTCAACGACTACCTCTACGTCGACATCGACCCGGCGATCCGCGACATCGCCGAACGGGAATTCCTGCGCGAGCCGATCCGCGGCCGCTTCGTCGCCGCTGACGCGCGCCGCTTCGTGGCCGATACCACCGAGCGCTTCGACGCGGTGGTCGTCGATGTGTACAGCGCGCTCACGAGCATCCCGGCGCACCTGGTGACGCAGGAGTTCTGGGCGGGCACGCGCCGCGCGCTCGCGCCGGACGGGGTGATGCTCGCCAATCTGATCCTCGACCCGCGCCTCGCATCGCCCTACGCGCGCAACCTGCTCGCGACGATCCAATCGGTGTATGGCCAGTGCGCGGTCGAGGTGCTGTTCCGCGACCGGCCGCAGAGCAACGTGCTGGTGCAGTGCTTCGCCGGCGACGGCGAAGCGGCGCCGGCCGAGCCCTATACCGACGAGCGCAACCGCGCCGACATGGACATCCTGCGCGGCGGCTGAGGCGACTCGCGCGCGGGCGTTCGCCGCGGGAACGACGAGAGTCGCTCCATGAGGCGCGCCTGCGGGCCGCAGTCCGGATGGTAGAATATTACACAGACATGATCGCGCACCCTTCGCGGTGTGTGCGGCCCGCGTCGCACTCCATCCCCGCCGAAAACCCATCCTTCCCTGCCGCGACCCCGCCGTGACCGGTCTTGCCATTCTCCTCGTCGGCTATTCGCTGTTCAGCGCCCTGATCATCGCGCTGACGCATTTCCGCAGCGAGCATTACCGCGACCAGCCCGTGTCACGGGCCATGGGCCTGCTCCTCCTGCTGGCGCTGAGCGCCCTGCAGGCCGCGCACTTTGCCTGGCTGTACCTCGATCGCGAATGGGTGGCCGCCCTTCCCTACCGCATGATCCTGTTCGCCGTGGCGCCGGCTTTCTACATGTTCAGCCGCCCCTTGCTGCGCCCGCAGGCCGCTTCCGCGACCCGCCCCGCCCTGCTCGTTCACGCCCTCCCGCTCCTGATCTGCCCCTTCCTGCCGGAAACGTCGGCCTTGCCGCTGGCCTTCCTCGTCGGCGCCGGCTACATGCTGTGGCTCGCGCGCAGCCTGTTCCGGCTTCGCCACGAGCGCGCCCATTTCCATCTCGAACTGCTTCTGCTCGGGGGCGTCTTCACGATCGCGATCGGCGTCTCGGGGCTCGGGCTCGTGCAGGCATCGCTGCCCGACAGGCTGTTCTTCAGCCTGTACGCGGTTGCCATCGGGCTGGCCTTCCTGCTGGTGCAGACGACGCTCGTCCTTCGGCCGCAGTTGTCGACCGAGGTGCGGGAAACGGTGCAGGCCGCGTACGCGACGTCGACGCTGAACAACGTGGACTGCGATGCGATGCTCGCCAGGCTCGAGGCACTCATGACAAGCGAGCGGATCTACGCCGATCCGGAGCTGAGCCTGCCGGGCCTGGCCGGACGGGTCGGGCTGCGCCCCCATCAGCTGTCGGAACTGCTCAATGCCCGGCTGGGGAAAAGCTTCGCGCGCTACCTGCGCGAGCGGCGCCTGACCGCCGCCAAGGCCATGCTGTGCGACGAGCCCTCGGCTTCGGTGCTGTCGGTGGGGCTCAGCGTCGGCTTCACCTCGCAGTCGAATTTCTACGACGCGTTTCGCGAAATCGAGGGGACGACGCCCGGCCAGTTCCGCAAGCTCAACGCCCGGCGCGGGGCGGCGCGATAGCGGTCAGCGCCGACACAACGCTCCGGAATGATCTTTCCGGAGCCGAAAACCGTTCCTTTTCGATAAGAACGGAAGCCCCGCCGGGCACCGTTCCGCAGAGTGAGGGCTCCTGTCATACGCAAGGAGCCACTCATGAACGCCTATCTCCAGTTGCTCGCGGCATCGCTCATCAGCATCGCCGCCAGCCTTGTCGTCCTGCATGTGCTGTCCGGACCGCTGGCGAACATCCTCGACCGGATCTGCCCGGACGAACAGGCCGCCGCCTTCTGGACGAGCTACACGAAGCTCATGCTGGTCATCGCACCGCTGCTGCTCGTCCTCCTGGTGGATATGTTCGCGCGTGTCGGCAATCCGCTCGACAGCCTGCGCCTGACCCTGATGGCGGCGCTGGGAGGGCTGCTGCTCGGGCTCTTTTCGGTCGGCCGGCATCTCGGCCGCTTCGTCGAATCGGCGCGCGGAGGCGATGCATCATGAACATCCTGCTCACCGGCGCCAGCGGCTTCATCGGGCGCAACATCGCGACGGCGCTCACTGCGGCCGGCCATCGCGTCACTCCCGCGGCACGCGCGAACGGCATCGATTTCCGCCGCATGCACTCCGCCTCGGACTGGCAAGCGCATCTTGCGGGGATCGACGCGGTCATCAACTGCGTCGGCATCATCGGGGAGAACGGCCGCCAACAGTTTGCGCCGCTGCACACCCAGGCACCCTCGGCCCTGTTCCGGGCCTGCGCCCAGGCCGGGATTCGCCGGGTGCTGCAGATCTCGGCGCTGGGTGCCGACGAGACGGCGTTTTCCGCCTACCACCTGAGCAAGCGCGCGGCCGACGACTGCCTGCGCAGCCTCGACCTCGACTGGTTCGTGCTGCGCCCTTCCCTGATCTATGGCCGCGGCGGCAAGAGCGCCCGCCTGTTCATGGGCCTGGCCGCGCTGCCCCGCATTCCCGTCATCGGAGACGGGCAGCAGGCGATACAGCCGGTGCATATCGGCGACGTGGTGGCGACCGTCATGCGCTGTCTCGAGTCGCCCCAGGTCCGGCAGACGCTCGATATCGTCGGCCCCGAGACCGTCACGTTCGCCGATTGGCTGCAGCGCATGCGCGAAGCCCAGGGCCTGCCCCGCGCACGCCTCGTGCGCATCCCCGTTTCCCTGGCGATGGCCCTGGCTCGCGTGGGACGGTACATCGACCCGATCCTGCAACCGGAGAACCTGCGCATGCTGGAGATCGGCTACAAGGCCGACTTCCGCCCACTGGCGCGGTTCCTGGGGCACCTGCCGCGCAGCGCCGAGCACCGCCTGTTCTTCTCGGATGGCATCGATGCAGGGAGCGCATCATGACCTACACCCTGCTCAAGACCTTCCATGTCCTCAGCATGGTGTTGCTGTTCGGCACCGGCCTCGGCAGCGCGTTCTACAAGTGGATGGCCGACCGCAGCGGGAATCTGGCCCACATCGCGGTCACCAACCGGCACGTGGTGCTGGCCGACTGGATCTTCACGACCCCGACGGTGATCCTCCAGCCCGTCAGCGGCTTGTGGATGGTATTCCTGCTCGGCGTACCGCTCATGACGCCCTGGGTGGTCGCCAGCCTGACCCTGTTCCTGCTCGCGGGCGCCTGCTGGCTGCCCGTGGTGTGGCTGCAGATCCGCATGCAGAAGATCGCCGAGGACGCCGTCGCCCGCGGGACGCCCCTGCCCGCGCTGTACTGGCGCATGACGCGCTGGTGGTTCTGGCTGGGGGTTCCCGCCTTCACCGCGATGGTGCTGGTGGTGGCCCTGATGGTGTTCAAACACGTTCCGGGAGTCGGATCATGAAGAGTCTCATGCAACAGGCGCTGGGCGCCGACTGGGAAAAGCTGCCTCCGGCATTGCAGGCCCATTACCGCTTCGGCACGAACACCGACAGCGGGCACATGGATATCCACTACCCCGGCTACCTCCAGCCCCTGCTGAGCGCCCTGCGGCTCCTGGGGGCCCTGGTCAATCGCCGCGGCAGCCGGGTCGATACCGTGGTCGAAAAGGAGGTGGTCGGCGAGCGGCAGTACTGGCGCAGGACCGTGACCTACCCGGACGGCAGGGTGATCCGCTTCGACAGCTTCTGGGTCGCTGCGGGCGCGGGAGAGGTCATCGAGTTCGTCAATCCCGTGCTCGGGCTGCAGATGGCGCCGTACGTCCGCGGGGAGCGGCTGCATTACCGTGGCGTGCGCTACGTTGCCAGGATCGGGCCGCTGCTGCTGCCGATCCCGGAATGGCTGATGCTGGGGCACGCCACCATCGTGGAGGAGGCGGTCGATGACACCCGCTTCGCCATGGACTTTCGCCTCACGCATCCGCTGCTGGGCGAGGTCTTCCGCTACGCGGGGGAGTTCGAGACCGCCTCGCGCGGATCCTGACCGGTCGCCCCGCGCATTCACCCTGCCGGCTGCCGCACCCACGCGAAATAGCTGCCCAGGCTGGCGCTCGCACCGACGGCGATCACCAGCGCCATCGGCACGACGGACTGCGCAAGGCTGTGGCCGACAATCACGCCGGCCAGCGCCGCGAGGCCCATCTGCGAGAAACCCATCAGCGAGGCCGCGGAACCGGCCATGTGCGGATAGGGCGCCATGCCGATCGCGGCCGCGTTGGGCATCACGAGGCCGATCGAGCAGGCGGAGAACCACATCGGCAGCATGACCGCGAGCGGGTGGTGCACGCCGGCGAGCGCGAGGCCCAGCATCGCGCCGCCGGCGAGGACGCCCAGCAGCGCGCCGTTGCGCATCAGCCGCTCCGGGCCGACGCGGCGCGACAGGCGGCCCGAAGCCGTCGTGCCCGCCATGTAGCCCGACACCATCACGCCGAAGGCCAGGCCCATCTGCTGCGGCGTGAAGCCGAACATGCCGATGAAGACGAAGGACGAGCCGGAGATGAAGGCGAACAGGCCCGCGTAGGCGAGCGCATTGCAGAGCAGCACCCCGCGGTAGCGGCGGTCGCGCAGCAGCGTCGCGAAATTCGCCCAGATCTCCGCCGGGCGGCCAGCCGCGGGGTTGAGGTGGGGATTGGTCTCGCGCAGCAGGAACATGATGGCGAGCACGAGCAGCACGGAATACGCGGCCAGGAACACGAAGGTCGCGCGCCAGCCCCACCACTCGGTGAGCCAGCCGCCGACGAGCGGGCCGACCAGGGGCGCGATCGCCATCGCGGTGCCGACGTAGGAGAGCATGCGCGCCGAGTCCTGCGGCCCGTACACGTCGCGCACGACCGCACGGCCGAGCACCGGCCCGGCGCAGGCCCCCAGCGCCTGCAGGAAGCGCGCGGCGATGAGCGCGTCGATCGACACCGCGAACACGCACGCGAGCGACGCGAGGACATACACCGCGACTCCGAATAGCAGCACGGGCCGGCGCCCGTAGCGGTCGGACAGCGGCCCGCAGGCGAGCTGGCCGACGGCGAAGCCGAACAGATAGACCGACAAGGTGAGCTGGGTGTGCGCGACGTCGGTGGCGAGCGACGCGGTAATCGCCGGCAGCGCGGGCAGGTAGAAGTCGGTCGACAGCGGCCCGAGCGCGACGAGCGCGGTGATCAGGACGGCAAGCGTGAGCGTGGGCGCGGCGGTCATCGAAGCGTGGGCAAAAAAAAAAGAGGCCCGATCTTAGAGCCGCATTTGTTAGCTATCAACCAATAACCGATGCTTTCTACTCCGCATCCGGCTGTACGCCCGGCGCGGCGAGCCGGAAGGCGTCGAGCATCTCGCAGGCGTCCACAATGCGCAGCACGGTCGGCATCGCGTCGAGCTTCGCACCGAAGCGCCGCGCGTTGAACACCTGCGGCACGAGGCAGCAGTCCGCGAGCCCCGGCGCGTTGCCGTGGCAGAAGCGCCCGGTGCGCGCATCGCCCGCAAGCATCGCCTCCACCGCCGCGAGGCCGAGCTCGCACCAGTGGCGGTACCAGGCATCCTTCTGCTCGTCGCTCACGCCCAGTTCGCGCTTGAGGTACTGCAGCACGCGCAGGTTGTTGATGGGGTGGATGTCGCAGGCGATCGCCTGCGCGAGCGCCCGCACCCGCGCCCGCCCGGCCGCGTCGGCGGGCAGCAGCGGCGGTTCGCGGTGCGTCTCGTCGAGGTACTCGATGATCGCGAGCGACTGCGTGAGCACGTTGCCGTCGTCCTCGAGCGCGGGCACGAGGCCGGCCGGGTTCAGCGCGAGGTAGTCGGGCTTGCGGTGCTGGCCGCCGTCCTTCACGAGATGCACCGGCACCGCCTCCCAGGCGAGGCCCTTGAGGTTCAGTGCGATGCGCACGCGATAGGCGGCGGAGCTGCGGAAGTAGGTGTAGAGCTTCATGCGGTTTCCGGGGCAAGAGGTGTCAGGCACGCGGGCGGCACGTGCTGCTGCGCGACCGTCCGTCAATTCGCATGCATCCGGGCGCAGTGCCGGATCATGCCGATCGGTGTGGGCGGTTCGCCGCGTCGCTCACGCGCCTTCGCGCGCGATCTTCATCGCCTCGCGCAGCACCGCGATATCGCCGATGTGGTTGGCGAGCAGCAGGATCAGGCGCGCATTGACCATCGCGCTCTGCTCGTCGGTGAGCTCGCGGTGCATGTCGATCAGCGCCTCGTAGAAATCGTCGCCGGGCGAGAAGGCGCGGAAGTAGCGCTTGCCGGGGGTGAAGAAGTTCGGATCGGTGTTGAGGCTCATGGGGCATTCCTTCAGGCGTTGCAGGTCGCGCGGGCGAGCGCGGCGCGCAGCTTGGCGAGGTCGAAGCTGCGCCAGCGCGCAGCCACATGCTGGTCGGGGCGGATCAGGTAGCACGTGCCCGGCTTGAGGTCGTAGCGTTCGCGGATGCGCCCTTTCACGTCGACGAGCGTCCGCAGGCCCGCGGGGGCCTGGCCACGCTCGGCGACAACCAGGGTCTCGACCGGGATCGCGCCCGCGGCGAGCTCCGCGCAGGCGGTGGCCGTGGCGGCATCGACGTCACCCGCATCGGGCATGCCGTACAGCAGCTGGAAACGGTTGCCGGCCACCTGCAGCAGCCACTGCTCGCCGCCGGCACTCTCGATCGGGGCGTCGTCCATCGGCGCACCGGGCACCATGTGGCCGGCGAAGACCTCGCTGTCGGGCGTGTTGAGGCGCGACTCGACGAGGAAGCTCGGCACCGACAGGCGCCCGGAATTCACCAGTGCGCGCGCGAAGGGATAGTCCTTCGCCAGCCCCAGTACGGCATTGCGGAAGGTCCGGCTGGTCGCGCTCTTGGGGGTGATGAAGTCGGTCGAGCGCGTCGAGTTCATGAGGTTCTCGTCGGCCGCGGCGACGCGCTCCTCCGAATAGGTATCCAGCAATGCTGCGGGCGCCTTGCCGTCGAGCACCAGCTTGAGCTTCCACACCAGGTTGTCGGTGTCCTGAATGCCGGAGTTCGCGCCGCGCGCGCCGAAGGGCGAGACCTGGTGCGCGGCGTCGCCCGTGAATAGCAGCCGGCCGTGGCGGAATTCGTGCATGCGTCGGCACTGGAAGGTATACACGCTGACCCATTCGAGCTCGAATTCCCTGTCGTCGCCGAGCATCGCCTTGATGCGCGGAATGACGTTCTCGGGCTTCTTCTCCTCCTCCGGATCGACGTTCCAGCCGAGCTGGAAGTCGATGCGCCACACGTTGTCGGCCTGCCGGTGCAGCAGCACCGACTGGTTGGGGTGGAAGGGCGGGTCGAACCAGAACCAGCGCTCGGTCGGGTAGTCCGCCTTCATCACCACGTCGGCGATGAGGAAGCGGTCCATGAAGATCTTGCCCTCGATGTCCAGCCCCATCATGTGGCGGATCGGGCTGCGCGCGCCGTCGGCGACCACCAGCCATTCAGTGTCGATTGAATACGCGCCGTCGGCGGTCTCGACGCGCAGCGCTACGCACTCGCCGTGGTCGGTCACGGCGATCACGTTGTTCTTCCAGCGCAGGTCGATGTTGGGCAGCGACTGCGCGCGGCGCACGAGGTATTCCTCGAGGTAGTACTGCTGCAGGTTGATCATGCCCGGGCGGTGGTGGTCGGGCTCCGGGCACAGGTTGAAGTTGAACACCTCCTGCTCGCGGAAGAAGGTGCGGCCGACGTTCCACGACACGCCCTTCCTCACCATCTCCTCGGCGCAGCCGAGGCGGTCCATGATCTCGAGCGCCCGCTTCGCGTAGCACACGCCGCGCGAACCGATCGACACCGTGTCGTCGTTGTCGAGCAGCACGACGGGCACGCCGTGGATCGCCAGGTCGATCGCCGCCGCGAGGCCGACCGGGCCGGCGCCGACGACCACGACCGGGTAGCGCCCCTCGCTCGCCGCACGCCCCTCGGCGAGCTCCGGCGGGCGCCGGTATTCGAACTTCGGGTACTGGTACGTGCTCAGCACGGAATCCTCCTCCTGTGTTCCAATCGGCCAGGGCGCCGCCTTCTGCGGGCGGGTCGCCGGGCTCCTGTTCGCCGCGGCCACACACGGCCCTCTTCCGAGGCCGTGCGCAATGAATTTCATCCTAGCCAACGATTTGTTAATCGTCAATTAGTTTGCTATGGTTGAATATCAATCGAGAAAGTCGATCGACGCAGCTGCTAAGATTCGCGCTCCATGGGAGACAATAAGTTGGACAACGAAACGCTCGCGGAGCGCCCCGACGAACGCGGCGTCAAACAGGGTGGCGACCGCCGCGGCATCCAGTCGATCGAGGTCGGCGGCGCACTGCTGCAGGCGCTGGTGCGCCAGGGCGCACCGATGATCCTGAAGGATCTTGCACGCGAGGCCGGCATGCCGCCCGCCAAGGCCCACCCCTATCTGGTGAGCTTCGGCAAGCTCGGCCTGATCGAGCAGGATCCGCTCACCGGCCGCTACGGCCTGGGTGCCTTCGCGCTGCAGATGGGCCTGACGGCACTGCACGGGCTCAACCCGCTGCGCGTCGCGGCGCCCGAAGTGGCAAAGCTCTCCGACGAGATCCAGCAGAACGTCGCGATCGCCGTGTGGGGCAACCAGGGCCCGACCATCGTCAGCATCGAGGAATGCAGCCGCCAGGTGCACGTGAACATGCGCGTCGGCACCGTGATGGACCTCCTCACCTCCGCCACCGGCCGCACCTTCGCCGCCTTCCTGCCGGCGCGCATGACCGCGGCGCTGATCGAGGAGGAATTCGCATCCCTCGAGGCCGATCGCGGCGGCGTCTCGCGCGTGGAACTCGAAGCCGAACTCGACGAAATCCGCCGCGAGCGCCTCGCCCGCGCCGTCGGCAAACCCATCCCCGGCATCAACGCCTTCACCGCCCCGGTGTTCGATCACACCCGCCACCTCGCGCTCGCGATCACCGCGATGGGTCCGGCGGCGAACTTCGATCCCGCATGGGACGGCCCGATCGCGACGAAACTGCGTGCCTGTGCGCAGGCGATCTCGGCGCGGCTCGGCAACACGGACGGCTGAGCGCGTGGGCGCACGACGCCGGCCGCCATCGCGCCTTCGACGCACGGCCCAGGTGGCGCTGGGCCTGCTCCTCGCTCCGATTGCAGTTCCCGCCTCGCCTGCCGCCGGCGGATCTCCCCTCGTCGCCGTCGACATCGGCCACACGCTGCAGGCGCCCGGCGCGATCAGTGCGCGCGGCCGCAGCGAGTTCGAGTTCAACCGCGAGCTCGCCGGGCGCGTCGTCACCGCCCTCGCACGACTCGGCCTGGAGGCCGTGCTGATCAACGCCGACGGCCGCATCGAATCGCTGCAGGCGCGCCCCGAACGAGCAGCCGGTGCCGTGCTCCTGATCTCGATCCACCACGATTCGGTCGGCGAGCAGCACCTCACGCCCTGGGAATGGCAGGGCATCCCGCTCGATTTCAGCGACCTGTGGGCCGGCCATTCACTCTTCGTGTCACGCCGCAATCCCGACGTCGCCGCCAGCCTGATGTGCGCGTCGGCGATCGGCGCGCGGCTGCAGCGCGCGGGCTTCGTGCCGACGGAGAAGAACGGCCGCCGCCGCGAGTACGCCGACGCGCAGCACGCGGTGCACTACTACGACAACCTCGTCGTGCTCTACCAGGCGCGCCAGCCCGCGGTGCTGTTCGAGGCCGGCGTGATCAAGCACCGCGACGAGGAGCTGCTGCTGCGCGATGCGGCGCGCCAGCAGCGCATGGCCGAGGAGATCGCCACCGGCGTCGCGGCGTGCGTGACGGCGGGCGGGATCACCGCGCCGCGCTGAGGGGGCTTGCTTGAGGGGGCTTGCCTGAGGGGCCTTACTTCAGGCTCGCCAGGTAGTGCACGACCGGCTCGATGTTCGCCTCGCCGAGCTGGCCGACCGAGGCGCTCATCTCGGCATTGGTGCGCTCGCCGCTGCGCGCCAGGTAGCGCTTCATGCTCAGCCGCAGGTAGGCGGGCTGCTGGCCGGCGATGCGCGCGAAGGCCTCGCTCCCGTAGCCGCTGGCCTGATGGCAGGACATGCACAGGCGCTTGTAGTGGCCTTCACCCGCGGCGGCGGCGGGCGGCGGCGCAGCGACGGCAGGCGTCGCCGGCTGGTTCGCATAGAACAGCGCGATGGCTGCCTTCTCGCGGTCGCCCAGGACCTTCATCAGCCCCTGCATGAACTCGTTGCGGCGCTTGCCGGACAGGAAGGCCTCGATCTGGCTGACGATGTAGGCCGGATTCTGGCTAGCGAGGTTGGGCACCTCGGGATAGCGGGCGATGCCTTTGTCGCCGTGGCAGTTCTTGCAGAAGAAGGCGGCCGCATCGCCTTCGCGCACCAGCGCCGTGCGGGCGGCCGAATCGGATGCCGCCTTTGCGATCAGCTGCATCACCGCGTCGTTGCCGGCCGATGCCGTGCCCGTGCCGACGCCGATCAGCAGCACGAAGAGAGCCAGACGGCTCCGGATCATGTTCGTTTCCCCCGGGGAGTGGCGGGCCGTAGCGGCACGCGATTATGCCGACGGCAAGGCCGCCGTCGGATAAAAGCCCGCATTTGAACATGGTTTTCACGCCCGGTCCACGGGCACCACGGATACCGTCACACGAAGACGGGCTCGGGCTCCAGATGCACGCCGAAGCGCGCGAACACGTCGTCCTGAATCGCCCGCGCGATGCGCTCGACATCGGCGCCGGTGGCGCCGCCGCGATTGACGAGCACCAGCGCCTGCTGCTCGTAGGCGCCGACAGGGCCCAGGTCGCGCCCCTTCCAACCGCAGCGGTCGATCAGCCAGCCGGCCGCGAGCTTGTAGCGGCCGTCCGCCTGCGGGTAGCGCGGCAGCTCGGGATGGGCGGCATCCAGGCGCGCCAGCACGGCAGCATCGACGACCGGGTTCTTGAAGAAGCTGCCCGCGTTGCCGAGGCGCGCGGGGTCGGGCAGCTTGCGCCGGCGGATGGCGATGACGGCGTCCGACACGTCCAGCGCGGTCGGTGCGGCAATGCCCCGTTCGGCAAGCTCGCGTGCGACGTCCGCGTAGCCGGTGACCGGCTGCCAGCGCTTGGGCAGGCGGAAGGTGACGGCGGTGATGAGCACGCGGCCCGCGAGCGCCTGCTTGAACACGCTGTCGCGATAGGCGAAGCGGCAGTCCGCGGGACCGAGCCGCAGCATCTCGCCCGTTTCCAGTGAAACGGCCTGCAGGCCGTGGAAGCGCTCGGCGATCTCGAGTCCGTAGGCGCCGATGTTCTGCACCGGGGCGGCACCCACCGTGCCCGGAATCAGCGACAGGTTCTCGAGCCCCGGCCAGCCTTGCGCGAGGGTCCAGCGCACGAAGTCATGCCAGTTCTCGCCCGCACCGGCCTCGACGTACCACGCATCGTTGTCCTCGTCGGCGAGGCGGCATCCGGCGATGGCGACCTTCAGCACCAGGCCGGGAAAGTCGCGCGTGAGCACGAGGTTGCTGCCGCCGCCGAGCACGAGGCGCGGCAGTCCCCATTCCGGGGCTGCGATCAGCGCGGCGACCTGGGCCGCGTCCGTTATCGTGGCGAGCCGCGCGGCGCGCGCCGGCAGGCCGAAGGTGTTGAAGGCACGCAGGTCGGCGTCCGACTCGATCGCCGGCGCGGCGCCACGCACAGGGCGCTCATTTCGCACGGACAAGCCCCTCGGTCGCGGTCGCTTCGATGGGGAACACGCGGTCGTAGCCGAGGTTGAAGGCGAAAGCATAGATCACGTACGCCGTCGCCAGCCCGAGATCGGCGATCAAGGCTTCCACCCAGCCCATGCCCGTCCACGCCATGATCACCGGCAGGGTCATGAGCAGCAGTCCGCCCTCGAAGCCGAGCGCGTGCATCGCGCGCAGCCCGACGGGCCGGCGGTCCGCGGTGCGGCCGGTAAGGCGCCCTTCCACCCAGTCGAAAGCGGTGTTGTAGACCGCATTCCACAGCGCGGCGATCAGCGCGGTGACGGCGAGAAGCCCCAGCGAATCGCCCATCGGCACACCACTCAGCCACGCAAAAGGCGGCGTGATGAGCGCAAGCCCGCCGACCTCGAACAGGATCACCTGTCGGGCACGATCGCGGACGGAACGGAGTTTGGGATGATGAACGGACAAGGAAGCAGAACTCGGAGGGGCGACCCGAGAAGATAGGCCCTCGCCCCCCCAAAATCAACCGCTGCACTGCAACAAACCCTGCAGCAGGCGTGTTCAGCGCGCCCCTTCGGGCTGACCGAAGGGCGGGCGGCGGCGCTGCTGTTCTTCCTCGCTGTTGCGGCGGTTGTCCTGCTGCGGTTCGCGCTGAGTGCGCTGACGCTCGGCCTGCCGCTGTTGCTGCTCGGCCTGCCGCTGCTGTTGCTCGGCTTGGCGCTGTTGCTGGATCTGCATCTGGCGCTGCTGCAACTCGCGCTCGCGCTGCTCGGTCTGCTGGCGGATCGCCTGCTGCCTGCGTTCCTGTTCCTGCGCCTGCTGCCGACCGCGTTCTTCACGCTGCTGCTCGATCTGCTGCCGGCGCGCCTCGCGCTCACCCGCCTCCTGCTGGCGCTGAGCCTCGAGCCGCTGCTGACGTTCCTGCTGGCGCTGTTCGGCCTCTTCCCGTTGCGCACGGCGGGCCTCGTCGCGCCGCTGCTCCTGCTGCTCGCGCAGCACCGAACGCTGGCGCTGCTGCTCCTCCTGCTGTGCCGCCTCGCGACGGGCCTGTTCCTCGCGCTCCCGTGCGTTCTGCTGACGCAGCGCCTCCAGGCGCTCCTGACGCGCAGTCGCCTCGTCGCGCCGTTCGTCGCGCAACTGCTCGCGGCGCTGCTCCTGCTGATCGCGCTGTAGTTGGCGCTGGCGCTGCTGCTCCTGCTCGCGCGCGGCCCGCTCCTCGCGTTCGCGCGCCTGCTGCTGGCGCAGCGCCTCCGTGCGCTCCTGGCGCGACTCAAGGCGCTGCTGGCGCTCTTCCTGACGCTGTCGCTCGTCCTGACGCTGTTCGCGGACCGCCTGCTGGCGCTCCTCGCGCTGCTGGATGAGCTGCGCGGGCTGCACGGTGCGCACGCGCGTGCCGTCTGGACGCACCACCTCGCGCACCGGGAAGCCGCGCCGCTCCCATTCGCGCACGCGCTGCTCGCGCCGGCGCTCGACGTCGAGCGCGACGGGCTTGGGCGGACGCAGGATGCGTTCCGACACCCGCGTCACCGCCTCGCTGCGGTCGCGGAAGGCATAGCGCACGTGGCGCGGCTCGCGCACCACGCGCTCGATCTCGACGACGTTGGTGACGTGCGTGATGTTGATCTGGCGCACGTAGGTCGGGCTGTAGCGGTAGTACGGCACGTACACCTCGCGCGGGGCGAGCGGGAACCAGCTGAGGTTGGGCAGGCCCGAGGTGTAGGTGATGCTCACGCCGGGCGTGCCGATCCACGCCACCAGCGCAGGCGCATACACCGGGCGGGCGATGTAGCGGCCCGGCACCCACGCCCACACACCGCGGATGCGCACCCAGCGGCCGTAGTGGAAGGGCGCGAAGCCCCACGGCGCGTCGTCCACCCAGGTCCAGCCCCACGGCGCGATCGACACCCAGCGGCCGTAGCGATAGGGAGCCCAGCCGTAGGGCACGTCGCGCGGGAACCACACCGGGCCATAGTCGTCGTATTCGCGCCAGTCGCCGTATTCGTACAGATCCTCGGCGCCGGTCATCTCGGGCGAGACGTAGCGGTTGCGCGCGATGCGGTCGTCGCGCCGGTCGCGCGCGAAGGACCACTCCATGAAATCGTCCTCGTCGGGCTCGTCCCACACCACCTGAGTCGGCCCCTCGCTCCAGATCTGGGCGCGACGCCCCTCGGTGACACCGACGTGGCGGTCGTCGGTGCGGAAATCGACATGCCCTTCGTGGTTGCTCACCAGCGTTCCCGAATCGACGAAGTCGACGCGGTAGCGGCCCGGCTCGGCGGGCACGGCCACCCCATCGCGCGTCTCGACCTCGATCGCGTCCTCACGCTCGGCGCTGCGGATGCGCATGGCGACGCTGCCTTCCTTCAGCAGCACGCGGATGCGCTCGTCGTCGAGCCGCCGCACCTCGACCGCGGTCGCCTTGTCGAGGCGCAGCACGCTCGATCCGATGCGCAGCTCGGCCCGTCCGTCGGCTTCGGTCGCGATCTCGTCGCCGGTGGTGATCGGCAGATTGACGGCCGCGCTTTCCCAGTCGCGACTGCCGTCGCGGCGCAGGGCCACTTCGCCCTCAACAACCGACAGGCGGCCCGCGCGTGCGGGCGGATCGGCCAGGGCGGTGCCGCTCGCGCCGGTCAGGACGAGCAGCAGCGGGACGATAAGCAGCAGTCGCAGGGCATTCTTCAGGTTGCGGACCATTTTGGTGTCACTCCGGACCATTATCCCGGCAAGCAAATACCGTTCGGGCTAAGCCTGTCGAAGCCCTGCCCATGCCCTTCGACAAGCTCAGGGCGAACGGTTGTACTTAATTGCCGCCTTAATAACCCCTCCCGGGGCGGACGGATCCGGCGCGTCCCGCGTCAACCGCGTACACGCCGGGATCCCGAGTATTCAACGGCCATGGAGCGCCGTTGCCGACCGTTCAAACAAATCCTTTCAATTCTGCGGTCTTGCGCGCTCGGCCTCGCCTTGCCCCTCCGGCGCCGGCGCCAGCGAACGGACCTCGCCGGTCGCCATGCCGGCGTCGGCATTGCCGCGTGCCGGCTCCTCGGCGGATGTTTCCGCCTCGCGCGCGGGCTCGGTCGGCGGCACGCGCGCCGGCTCGGGTTCGGCGACGGGCTGGCTCAGGTAGGGCAGCAGGGTCGGCGCCATCGACTTGAGGATCTGCACCGGCAGGCCGGACGTGAACTTGAACGCCGCGGCGTCCGACCCGATCACGTACGCCGTCAGGGTGCCGAAGTGGCGTGGTCCGAGGTAGAAGACGAAGGTCGCGGTGCGGTTCATCGCGACCCCCCCCTTCACCTGGCCGCGCCCGCCCGAGATCACGATGCGGTTGTCGCCCGTGCCGGTCTTGCCGCCGACCGCGAGCGGCGTGCCGTCGGGCGCGGCAAAGGCACCCGCCAGCCGGCGCGCGGTGCCGCCTTCGACGACCTCGGACAGGGCGCCGCGCAGCGCCGTGGCCACCTCGGAGGACATCACGCGCTCGCCCTCGCCCGGACGGCGTGCAAACACGGTCTCGTAGGGCGTGTCGGGCGCGAAATGCAGGCGGTCGATGCGCGAGGTCGGCAGGCGCACGCCGTCGTTGACGATGATGCCCATCAGCTCGGCCAGCGCCGCGGGACGGTCGCCGGAGCTGCCCAGCGCGGTCGCGAGCGAGGGCACCAGCCGGTTGAACGGATAGCCCAGGCGCACCCAGCGGCGGTGGATGTCGAGGAAGGCCTCGACCTCGAGGATCGTGTAGATGCGCGTGTCCTGGGCGCCCTTGTAGCGGGTGCGGAACAGCCAGCGATACACGGCCTGGCGCTCGGCCTTGCTCGCGGCGATCGCCTCGTCGAAGCTCGCGTCGGGATGGGTCGCGAGATAGCCGGCGAGCCACAGCTCCAGCGGGTGCACGCGTGCGATGAAGCCCTGATCGGGCAGATCGAAGGAGCCCGGCGCATAGCGCTTGTACAACGCGGCCAGCCGCTCTTCGCCGAGATCGGCAGCCGGCAGGCGCTCCGTCACGAAGACCGAGAAGGTCTTCAGGTCGGCCTCGGGGTTCAGGTAACGGTAGGCCGCCGCGAGGCGGTCGGCGCTCGGACGCAGGCCGTCCATGAAGGTCGCGCGGATCTTCTCCGGGCTCTGTCCCTTGTACTTGCGCCAGAAGCGGCGCATGAAGACCTGCGCCTCGCGATCGGCGAACTTGGCGAGATACTCGCTGCGGCGCGGGTCGTCGTCGTCCTGCAGCAGCTTCGCGGTACTGCCGGGCACCTCGTACATCGTGTGGCGCACGATGTCGCGCATCAGGCGCACGAAGGGCAGGTTGATCGAGGCCTGCAGCGCCTGGCGGATCGTCGGCACGCGACCGTCGTCTTCCTTGCGGAAGTTGTTGAAGGTGTGCAAGCCCCCGCCGGTGAAGAAGGCCTCGCCCGGGCCTGCCGAATAGGTGCGCTCCAGCGCCGCTTCGAGCATCGCAGGCAGATTGCGGTCGGCCGTGCGGATCAGGTAGTCGATCGCCCAGCGCTTGATGTGGTCGCGCGGGTCGACCTGCACCGCACGCAATTCCGCCACGGACTGTTCCGCGTGACGCTGGTGCAGCTCGGCGACGATCTCGAGATAGGTCGCGAGCACGCGCAACTTGGCCGTGGAACCGAGCTCGAGCTTGCTGCCCTCGTTGATGTCGAGCGGCTGGTCGGTGGTGTCGGTCTGCACGCGCACGCGGTTGCCGCCGGGAGTGCGCTCGAACAGGGTGAAGCTGTAATGCACCTTGTCGAGCTGCGCCGGGGTGAGCAGACGCTCGCCGATGACCCCCGCGTCACGGCCGAACTCGGGCTCGGCGAGCCGCCGCAGGTACTCGGTGACGACCTCCTGCAGCCTGCCGTCGAGGGTGGTCGCGGCGCGCAGGTCGAGGCGGTCGAGGTCGTAGAGCGACACGTCGAGCATGCCCGCGATGCGTGTGCGCACCAGCGTCGAGCCCTTGTCCGCGGGCACGGGCACGCGCGCGGGGTCGACCGCGGAGTCGCGGAATGCGAGCTTCGCCTTGAGGCCCGCATCGCGCAGCGCGGCGCTGATCAGCCCGCCCTCGGCGAGGATGCGCAGGTGTGCGTCGGCGAGCTTGGCGAGGTCGTCGCGGCCGCGGCCGAGGTAGTGCGAGGGGCGGCGGTGGGCGATCATCAGCGCGAGCACCTGGCGCAGCGCGAGGCCCTGCTCGGCGAGCTCGTCGCCGCTCGCCTCGTCCCTCGCCAGCAGCGCGTTCACGCGTGCGAAGTCCGCGCCGAACCACACCCACAGGCCATCGCCCAGGCCATGCACCTCGCCATACACCGGCGCGGCCGACAGCGGCACGGTGTTGAGGTAGTCGAGCACCAGTTCGCGCCGCGCCGGCAGCGTCTCGGCGCCGTCGCGATAGGCGCGCACGCTCGCGGACACCATCTGGCGCAGCTTCTCCTGCGGCGAGTGGGTGACGCCGTCGGGCGAGTGGCGGTATTTCTCGATCTGCGTCGCGAGCGTGCTGCCGCCCGGGGTGTTGAGGTCCTCATCGACAACCTTCGCCAGCTGCGCGAAGATCGCCCGGCCGAAACGCGCCCAATCCACCGCCGGGTTCATGTGCGGCCGCTCGGGATCGAGCAGATCGCGGTTCTCGATGAACAGCAGCCCCTGCACTATGCGCGGCGGGATGCTGTCGAAGTCGTCGTAGTGGCGGATCGGATAGTGCGTCGCATACAGCGTGTCGCCGCGCGCGTCGTTGACCGCAAGGCCGCTGCGCGTCTTTTCGCGATACGGCGGGAAATAGCCGCGGCCGGCGTAGTCGAGGAGCGCGTCGGAAAAACGTGCCTGGCGTTCGATGGCGTAGCCGCGCGCCGCGAGGCGCTCGGAGAATTCCTTCAGCTGGGTGTAGCCGAGGCGCTGGTCGAAGGGGCCGTGCTCGGGGAAACGGATCGCCTCGCTCGGACCCGGCTGGACCTCCCAGGCGAGCTTCGCCGCATAGCGCGGAATCTCGCGCGCCTGCAGCCAGGACGTTTCGCTCTCGTAATACGCGGCGACGCCGCCGACGATGATCGCCAGGACACACAGCCAGAACAGCGTGCGCCGCAGCGCCCTGAACCAACCTCGCCGTTGCGGCTTCTTGTTGCTGGTGTTACCTGACACGTCGGCGCCCGAATGCATGAGATGCGGGGATTATCCTGCATCGCCACGCCATTCAGATACCCGTGTTGCGTGAAGGAAACAACCGCACCATGCTGCGATGCAACATCCTTCACGCGATCCGGGGCACGCCTGCTCCGCTCAGGCGAGTACCTGACCGTGCTCGCGGGTCGCGTGGAAGCCGACCTTGGGCCACTTCTCCATCGTCACTTCGAGGTTGTAGCGGCTGGAGGCCAGATACACAGGGTTACCATCGACGTCCTTGCCGATGCGCATCGCCTGCTCGCGCTCGAAGTTGCGCCGCGTGAGCTCGTCCGGGAAGGTGAGCCAGCGCGCGGTGTGGATGTCGGCGGACTCGAAGATCGCGTCGACCTTGTACTCGTCCTTGAGGCGCTGCGCGACGACTTCGAACTGCAGCTGGCCGACCGCGCCGAGCAGCATGTTGCCGCCTTCCTGCTCGAACACCTGGATCGCGCCTTCCTCGCCGAGCTCCTGCAGGCCCTTCTGCAGCTGCTTGGACTTGAGCGGGTCGCGCAGGCGTGCGGCGCTGAAGAGTTCCGGGGAGAAGTAAGGGATCCCCTTGAAGCCGAGATTCTCGCCTTCGGTGAGGGTGTCGCCGATGTGCAGCTGGCCGTGGTTGTGGATGCCGATGATGTCGCCGGCGACGCCGTCCTCCATCAGCACGCGTTCGTTGGCCATGAAGGTCAGCGCGTTGGCGAGCTTCATGTCGCGGCCCGCGCGCACGTGCTTGACCTTCATCCCCGACGTGTAGCGCCCGGAACAGATGCGGAAGAAGGCGATGCGGTCGCGGTGCTTGGGGTCCATGTTCGCCTGGATCTTGAACACGAAGCCGGTGAAGGGCGCCTCGGCGGGCTGCACGAGGCGGGTGTCGGCCCCGCTGGTGCCGGCCACCCGCGGCTGCGGCGGCGGCGCCCAGTCGATCAGCGCCTGCAGGATCTCCTGCACGCCGAAGTTGTTGATACCGGAGCCGAAGAACACCGGCGTCTGCTTGCCGGCGAGGAAGTCGCCGAGCGAGAACGGGGTCGACGCGCCCTGGATGAGGTCGACGTCCTCGCGCAGCTTGCCGACTTCGAGCGGGAACAGCTCGTCGAGCTGGGCATTCGCGATGCCCTTGATGAGCTCGCCCTCGCTGCGCTTTTCCTCGCCCGCGGTGAAGCGCAACACGCGGTCCTCGAGCAGGTGATAGACGCCGCGGAAGGTCTTGCCCATGCCGATCGGCCAGGTGATCGGCGCGCAGTCGATCTTCAGCACCTCCTCGATCTCCTGCAGCAGGTCGAAGGTCTCACGCACCTCGCGGTCCATCTTGTTCACGAAGGTAATGATGGGCGTGTTGCGCAGGCGGCACACTTCCAGCAGCTTGATCGTCTGCGTCTCGACGCCCTTGGCGGCGTCGATGACCATCACTGCCGCATCGACCGCGGTCAGCACGCGGTAGGTGTCTTCCGAGAAGTCCTGGTGGCCCGGCGTGTCAAGCAGGTTGATGGTGTGGCCCTGGTAGTCGAACTGCATCACCGAACTGGTCACCGAGATGCCGCGCTGCTTCTCGACCTCCATCCAGTCGGAGGTCGCGTGGCGGGCGCTCTTCCTGGCCTTGACGGTGCCGGCGAGCTGGATCGCGCCGCCGAACAGCAGCAGCTTTTCCGTGAGCGTGGTCTTGCCCGCGTCGGGGTGGGAGATGATGCCGAAGGTGCGGCGCTTCGCGACGTCGCGCATCAGTTCGGGCGGATAGGGAGTCTCGGCCATGGATCGGTTCGCAAAAAAACAAAGCCGCCGGCCGGAATCGGCGAGGCGGGACAAATGCAATTCTATCAAGGAATTAGCCCGCGCCACCGGCCAGGGGCGGCAAATCCGCGGAAATCTGCGATGATGCGCCCCAGTTCAGCCCCACCTTCCCACCGGAATCCGCCCGCCATGCCCAAAGCCGCCCCCACGCTCCGCCAGCGCAAGGTCTTCGCCCTCACCCGCATCCTCGGCGGCCTAGTCGCCGCCTTCTACCTCGGCTATGTCGTCATCGCGAATCTCGCCGCCGGCCTGCCCTTCGACAACAAACTGATGTTCACGGCGCTGGTGGCCGCCGCGGGATTCGGCTATGCGGCCTGGTACCTGCGCGATCTTTCCGCGGTTGCGCGCGAGGAGCGCGAACAGGGCGTAAACGGCAACGGCGGCAGCGCGGGCTAGCCCAGGGGCGACCGCACGAAGCTTTGCGTAGCGAAGTGCCTGCGTGCCGCGGGAGTGCCTGCGCCTCGTGGGAGCGGCTTCAGCCGCGAATCGGCGTCTGATGTGGCCCGACGGCTGCATTCGCGGCTGAAGCCGCTCCCAAAAAAGCTCCACCCGCAACTGCCTCCGCCAAAAGCTTCAGCCGCAACAGGCTCCCACCAAAAGCTTCACGCGCTGCCGCTCGTCCTCAGCGGGCAGGCTGCTTCTCGGCGACGTAGGGCTCGTGCAGCACCACCGGCTGAGCGGCGCGCTTGCGCATGCGGATGTTGAGCATCTCCACCACCACCGAGAAGGCCATCGCCGAGTAGATGTAGCCCTTCGGCACATGGTGACCGAAGCCTTCGGCCATCAGCACGACGCCCACCACCATCAGGAAGGACAGCGCCAGCATCTTCACCGTCGGGTGGTTGGACACGAAATTGCCGATCGGCGCGGAGGCCACCATCATCAGGCCGACCGACGCGATCACCGCGGCCATCATCACGGTGAGGTTGTTCACCATGCCGATCGCGGTGATGATCGAGTCGAGCGAGAACACCAGGTCGATCACGATGATCTGCATGATCACCGCGGTGAAGGTCGCCTTGACGGCCGACGAGGCCTCGCCCTCCTCGCCTTCCATCAGCTGATGGATCTCGCCGGTGCTCTTCCACACTAGGAACAGGCCGCCGCCCAGCAGGATCAGGTCGCGCGCCGAGAAGCCGTGCCCGAAGAGCTCGAACAACGCCTGGTTGAGGCCGGCGAGCCACGCGAGGATGGACAGCAGCGCCAGGCGCATGAACATCGCGAGGAACAGGCCGAGGCGACGCGCGAACGCACGGCGTTCCGGCGGCAGCTTGTCGACGAGGATGGAGATGAAGATGATGTTGTCGATGCCCAGCACCAGCTCGAGTGCGGTGAGGGTCAGAAAGGCGACGATGAGTTGCGGGTCGGTGAGGAATTCGATCATGACGGGTCATCAAACGGACAATCCGTCTTTTTATCATGCCGCCCGCAAGGAACGCGAATTGCGCAACCGCAGCACAGGTTCCGCAATTCCTGATTGACTGCGGCCGGCTCACGGCCGGCCTGCCGTTCAGCGGCGGCGATTCTTGCCCACCTGGTCGCCGATCACACCGCCGATGGCCGCACCGCCGACCGTGCCGAGCACCCCGCCGTCGGTGATCACCGCACCGGCCACGCCACCGACGCCCGCGCCGATCACGGCGCTCTTCTCGCGCGCGGACATGCCGTCCCAGGTCGCACAGGCGCTCGTCGTCAGCGCCACGGCGATTGCACAAATGCCAGTCCGGATGTTCATCACACTCTCCTTGCCAAAGGGATCGAAAAAGCCGGCGCCCCGGCCGTGGCGCCGGAAATGGGACGCGATTCCGGCGCCGGCGTTCCGGCGCCGCGGCTGCGCTGTGTTACACGGCGTTGCGCGACGCCTCCACGCCGGGGCCGCCCCTGCCGGCGGCAGACGCACGGCCGTCAGAGGGTTCCGCAAATCCGGCGGTCGCACCTTAGCGCAATGCACTATTACAATTATTCCCTGGCTGAACACGACAGAATAATCAGTGAAAATATCCGCGCTATCACCATCGGATTATCGAACAGGGTAATATTTGCGGTTTGGCATCCGTCGCCCCAGGACCGGAATTCAGTTGGCTGCCTCGTCGCCCCGCCCCTTCAGCCTGCACCTGACGCTCGCATTGCTTGCCGGCGTCACGCCACCTGCATCCGCGGCCGAGTCACCCTACTTCGAGGAGCTGCCGCTGGTGCTGAGCGCGACGCGCCTGCCCCAGCCCAGGCACGAGGTGCCCGGCGCAGTGACGGTGATAGACCGCGAGATGATCGCCGCGACCGGCTATCGCGACCTCGCGCGGGTGCTGCGGCTCGTACCGGGGATGCAGATCGGACAGGAGCGCGGACATGCGCAGTGGGTGACCTACCACGGCCTGTCGAGCGACTACCCGACCGAAATGCAGGTACTGGTCGACGGCCGCTCGGCGATAAACGGCAGCGCCTTTGGCGGCGTCGACTGGACCGCCCTGCCCCTCACGCTCGACGAGATCGACCGCATCGAGGTGGTGCGCGGCACCAATGCGACGAGCTACGGCGCCAACGCATTCCTCGGCATCATCAACATCATCACCCGGCATAGCGTCGAGGACCCCGGACTGCGGGTCGACCTGCGCGCGGGCGACGACCGCATCCGCGACGCGACATTCAGCTGGAGCGGCGGCGGCGACCCCCTGACCCTGCGCATGAGCGCGGCAACGCAGCGGGACGAAGGCTTCGACGGCCTGCACGACACTCGCCGCACCGACACCTTCTCCCTGCGCGGAGATCTGCAGATGGGCGCCGATGACGCGCTGCTCGTGCGCATCGCGAGCAATAGCGGCGTACGCGGCGAGGGTTATGAGGGTTCCGTGTTCGACAACAACGGCACCCGTCACAGCCGGCATCACAGCCACAACATCCATCTGCAGTGGCAGCACAACGACTCCGCGGACACGGAATGGCTGCTCAACTATTACCGCAATCACGAGCGCGTGCGCGAAGAGTGGCTCGCGAGCGCACCGATGTTTCCGGCGGTGCCGCTCAACCGCAACCGCGACAGCGTACGCGACAGCATCGGCATCCAGCGGCGCAGCGCCCCTGCCCCCGAAGTGCAGCTCGTGTGGGGCCTGGAGGCCCAGCGCGAGGACGTCGACGCGCCCTTCCTCTACTTCGGCGGCAACCCCGACCCCCAGTACCTCTACCGCGCATCCGGCAACGTCGAGTGGCGCGCACTGGACGACGTCACGCTGAACCTGGGAGGCGCGGTGGAGCGGTATTCCGGCGGGAAAACGCACCTCAGCCCGCGCGCCTTCGTCAACTGGCAGGCGGCCCCCGGGCACACGCTGCGCGCCGGCTATTCGCGCGGCCTGCGCCAGAACAACGTGTTCGCGCGCTACGCGGACATCCGCGCGATCGATCCGGCGAGCGGCCTCGAGCTGGTCCGCCCCTACGTGCCGAATCCGGACCTCGAGCAGACGCGCGTCGGCGCCCGCGAACTCGGCTACTTCGGCCGCCTCGAGACCTGGAACACGACGCTGGACGTGCGCGTGTTCGAGGAGAACATCCAGGATTTCGTCGTGCGCGTGCCGCAGCCCGACCCGGACCCCGCCCCCCTGCTGTCGCCGAGCGTGAGCCCGCTGCCCTTCAGCCTCGGCTCGACCCGCTACGAGAACCTCGACTCGACGGTGCGCCTGCGCGGCATCGAGTACGAGCTGTCGACGCGCCCACTGCCGGGCACCGAGCTGCGCGTCGCGCACGCCATGCTCGACCGCGACAGCCGCAGCGCCGCGATCGAGGACCGCAGCGCGCCCTATACCGCGGCGCTGAGCTGGCTGCAGGACTGGGGCGGCGGCTGGACGAGCATGGTCAGCGTGCTGCGCATGGGCCCGCTCGCCGGCGGCGACGGCTACGTGCCGCGCTACCGCTTCATCGCCAAGCCCTACACGACGGCCGACGCGAACATCACCTACACCACCCGCGTCGCGGGTCACGCGGTGCGGCTGGGCCTCACCGCGCAGAACATCGGACCGCGCCACCAGGAATTCGCCGACCGCAGCCAGCAGGCGGCGAGCGGCTCGAACGACCCGGTGAATGAAGTCTGTCCGGTCGCCTACCTCTCGCTCAGCATCGCGCTCGAGCGCGGCAAACATCCGTGACGGCGACGGCTCAGCTTCTTCCCTTCCCCGGCAGCCCGCCCTGCCCGATCGATTCGATCGCGGTACGCGTCTTCCGTGAGGACCGCGGCGGCCTGCGGCTGCGCTTCGAACTCCTGGGTGAGGTGCAGCACGTGCTCGTTCCCGCCACGTGCGCCCCACGCGCTGCTGACGGCCTGTGGGCACACACCTGCTGCGAGGCCTTCGTCGCCACGCCCGGCCGCCCGGCCTACCGCGAGTTCAACTTCTCGCCCTCCGGCGAATGGGCGATCTACGACTTCGACGCCTACCGCCAGCGCAGCGCACCCGGGATCGCCCCGGCCGCCCCGATGATCGTGTCGCACCTCGAAACGGGCCGGCTCGTGCTCGACGCCACGCTCGACGCGACCGCCCTGCCGCAGGGCTCGCCGCTCGAACTCGGGCTCACGACGGTCGTCGAAACGCTCGACGGCACGCTATCCTATTGGGCCCTGCGCCACCCCGGTGAGCGCCCCGACTTCCACCTCCGCGACGCCTTCACGCTGCCCCTGGCCCGGCCCTGAACGCGGCGCAAACGTTCCGCACACCATGACCGCCTCCATCCGGTTCGGCCTCGACCGCCTGCTCGAAGAACCCGCACTGCGCCGCCCGCTCGCCGGCCGCCGCGTCGCCCTGCTCGCCCATCCCGCATCCGTCACGCGCGGACTTTCCCACTCGCTCGACGCACTGGGCGCCCTGCCCGACATCACGCTCACCGCCGCCTTCGGCCCGCAGCACGGCCTGCGCGGCGACAAGCAGGACAACATGGTCGAATCGCCGGACTTCATCGACCCGCTGCACGGCATCCCCGTGTTCAGCCTGTACGGCGAGGTGCGCCGGCCCACCGACGCGATGATGGACACGTTCGACGTATTGCTCGTCGATCTGCAGGACCTGGGCTGCCGCATCTACACCTTCATCACGACGCTGCGCTACGTGCTCGAAGCCGCCGCGCGCCACGGCAAGGCCGTGTGGGTGCTCGACCGCCCCAACCCCGCCGGGCGGCCGGTCGAAGGCCTCGTCCTGCGCCCCGGCTGGGAGAGCTTCGTCGGCGCCGGCCCGTTGCCGATGCGCCACGGCCTGACGATGGGCGAACTGGCGCGCTGGTTCGTCGCGACGCTGAAGCTCGACGTCGAATGCGAAGTGATCGCGATGGAAGGCTGGCAAGCGGACGCTGCGCCCGGCTACGGCTGGCCACTGGGCGAGCGCAGCTGGATCAACCCCAGCCCCAACGCCCCCAATGTGTCGATGGCGCGCGCCTACGCCGGAACCGTGATGCTGGAGGGCACGACCCTGTCGGAAGGCCGCGGCACGACGCGTCCGCTGGAGCTTTTCGGCGCGCCGGACATCGACGCGCGCGCGATCCGGGCCGAGATGCAGCATCTGGCCCCGCACTGGCTCGCCGGCTGCGTGCTGCGCGAGTGCTGGTTCGAGCCGACCTTCCACAAGCACGCCGGCAAACTGTGCAGCGGCCTGCAGATCCATGTCGAGGACCCCGCGCACTACGACCACGGCGCCTTCCGCCCGTGGCGCCTGCAGGCGCTCGCCTTCAAGGCGCTGCGCCGCCTGCAGCCCAACTATCCGCTGTGGCGCGACTTCCCCTACGAGTACGAGCACGACCGCCTCGCGATCGACCTCATCAATGGCAGCGAGCTGCTGCGCCGCTGGGTGGACGATCCGGCCGCGACCCCGGCCGACCTCGACGCGCTGACCGTTCCCGACGAGTCCGCCTGGGCTGCCGAGCGCGAGCCCTTCCTGCTGTACCGCTGAGCGGCGCGGGAATTGCCGCCCGCCACCCCGTAACGTCCCTCCACACAGCCGACGCTGCAACGCAGCATCCCGCCACGCCCCTGTCGTCGCCGGGCGACAGCGCACAAGCCCCGCCGTGCCCCGTTTGCACGCTGCGGCCTGCCACGGGCGTCGCCGCCAGGCGACGGTTTTGCGCCCGCTCGCCCTGCCACGGCCATGCCAATGGCTTCAACACGTTGATACAAAACACTTTTCCGTGACTGGCCCGCTGCTTGCAAAGTGACGGCGGTGTCCTGCGCTTCCCGCAGGAGTCACCAGTATGGAGAAACAACGTGCTCACCAAACGCCTGATCTGCGCCAGCCTGACGCTGAGCGTGCTGGCCCCGCTGGTCGCCGCAGCCGCCGGCGCCTTCACGCCCGTCGCCCTCGACTCCCAGCCGCAACGCGCCACCGAACCCGAACCGGACGCTAACTACGTCTTCGGCCTGCTCGACCGCAACAGCGACAGCCGCATCGACGGCGACGAAGCACGCGCCTCGGCGCCACTCGTGAAGTATTTCGGCGACATCGACACCGATTCGGACGGCAAGATCAGCCGGACCGAATGGGTGGCCTACTTCCAGCATCAGGATCCGCGTACCTGAGCGCTGCGCTCCAAACGGGAAAGGAGTCCATCGTGACGCGGGTCTGACCTCGTCGCCACCCCGGCCCTATCCTCGAACTGGACGGCGCACGGAGGCTTCCCGGCGCCTGAATCGCCCTCCGGCATCCTCGCATCGTGCCGCGGCCCCGTCGTGGCAGCTACAATTCGCAACGGGATGTTGCGCCGGCCCCGCGGCGCGACCGCCACCGGAGCGAATGCGATGAACGACGCCCTGCGCATCTTTGCGTGCCACTCGAACCGCGCGCTGGCTGCGGAAATCTGCGACAAGCTCGGGCTGGAACTGAGCCAGATGGAGATCTCGCGCTTCTCCAACGACAACCTGCACGTGCAGATCCGCGAGAATGTCCGCGAACGCGACGTGTTCGTCGTGCAGTCCTTCACCGAGCCGGTGAGCGACCACATCATGGAGCTGATGATCACGCTCGACGCGCTGCGCAGCGCGTCGGCTCGGCGCGTGACCGCGGTGATCCCCTACTATTCGTACGCGCGCTCGGACAAGAAGGACGCCCCGCGCATCTCGATCACGGGCCGCCTGATCGCCGACATGCTGAAGACCGCGGGCGCCGACCGCGTGCTGACGATGGACCTGCACGCCGACCAGGTGCACGGCTTCTTCTCAGTGCCGGTCGACCACCTCACCGCGATCCCGACCCTTGCCGAGCACTTCCGCCGCAACCACGACCTCGCGCACATGGTCGCCGTCGCCACCGACGCGGGCGGCGCGAAGCGCGTCGGGCGCTTCTCCGAGCGCCTGGGCATCCCGATGGCGATCATCGACAAGCGCCGCGTCAGCGACACCAACGTCACGCACGGCGAAGTCGTCGGTGATGTGAAGGGACGCGACGTGGTGCTCTTCGACGACGAGATCTCGACCGCCGGCACGCTGTTGTCGACGATAGGCACGCTGAAGGCCGCCGGGGCGCGCACGATCCACGCGGGCGCCGTGCATGCCGTGCTGTGCGGCCCGGCGATCGAGCGCCTGCGCGACGCGCCGATCGAGTCCATCGTCGTCACCAACACCGTGCACATGCCGCCGGACAAGCGCCTGGACAAGATCACCCAGCTGACGGTGGCGCCGCTCTTCGCCTCGGCGATCGAACGCATCCATACCGGCGAGAGCGTCGGCGCGCTATTCGAGTAGCGGCACCGGCTCAGGCCGGGCGGTTTGCCGCCTGCCAGGCCTCGTAGCCGCCCTTGAGGGGCCGCGCCGCGACGTAGCCGAGATCGCTCAACACGTGCGCGGCCCGCACCGCCGTCGCGTCGCCGGGGCAGGCGCACATCGTCACGATGGGCCGCTGGAGCGGCCAATCGCCCACCGCGCGCAGGAGGTTGTCGATTTCGGCCGTGCGCGCGCCGTCGATCGCCCCCCTCGCCGCGATCAGCGCGGCGCCGCGCAGGTCGAGGAACAGCGGCGGCTCGTCGGACGCCAGCGCCTCGATCAGTTCGGACGGCGTGATATGCGGGATCGCCGCGAGCCTCTCGAAGCGGTAGCGTTGCCACAGCTTCCACGCGATCCACCCCCCCAGCGCAAACACCAGTCCGACGATCATCGTCGTGCCGTGGCGGCTCATCGCCGCGAGCGCACTCTGCAACTCGTCGCGCAGCCACCATCCGGCGAGAATGGCGCCTCCCGCCCACAGCGCCGCCCCCGCGGCGGCGGCCGCGAGGAAGCCGGACAAGGGCATGCGCAGCGACCCCGCGATGGGCGGCGCGACGGTCGAAAAACCCGGCACGAACTTCGCGACGACCAGCGACCACACACCCCAGCGCATGAAGCGGGCCTCGGTCTGCGTCACGCAGGAACCGGGATTGAGCGACAGCCGGCACAGGCCGGACAGCACGCGATAGCCGAAGATGCGCCCGGCGAGATACCACACCCAGTCGGCGAACACCGAGGCGAGCACCGCTGCGGCGAGCATCGCGCCCGCCTGGCCGGAACTTGCCGCGAGGCTGCCCGCGACCAGCAGCGTCGGCACGGCCGGCACCGGCAGACCGAGCTGCTGCAGCAGCACATTGACGAAGACGACCCACACTGCGTCGCGCTGGATTGCTTCGGTGATCTGGCTGAGATCCATCTCGCCCCTCCCGGCCGCGCCGGGGAGCCCGAAAAGAAAAGAACCACGATTCTCGCTCGAAAATCGTGGTTCCGTACCTCAGGCGCGAGGAATCCCCGTGCATCCGGACGAGTTCAGCGCTCCGGTTCGCCCTTGATCCCGCGCACGAAGGCCTTGCTGCCGTCGCGCACGGTGTGGCCGATCGTGATGCCGGTGCGCTTCATCGCGTCCCACGTCACCACGGCGGCATCCCGCGCGGTGTGCCCGATCGCCTTGCCGGCCTTCCCGGCCGCCTGGCCCACTTCCTTGCCGGCGTCGCGCGCGCCGGTGCCGATGTCATGCATCGTCGAACCGACACCATGGCCGACGTCCTCGGCGGTGGTCGAACCCTCTGCGGCCGCGGCGGACAGCGATGCCGTCATGCCCAGCGCGAGGGCCAGGCCGACGAGGAAGCGGGTAATGGAAGCCGGTCCGCGAGACCGGCGGTTTCGCAGGCGTGTTTGCATGATCGGGTCTCTCCTTCGCAATTGCCCGGGAGCCGGCGCAGCGCACAGGCTCCCTTGCTTGCGAGCTTAGCCCGAAACCATGGCATGCGGGGTAAGCAGGCGTAACCCCTCGACGGAAGCCTCTTGTGGGAGCGGCTTCAGCCGCGAATGGGCGGATCACTCCGCAACACTGCTGCTTCGCGGCTGAAGCCGCTCCCACATAGCCACTCCCACGAGGGGGTCGCGCTACAGTCTGCGCAGGACGTCAGAGAAGCGGGGCGAGCCAGCGCGCCGCCTCGTCCACGCTCATGCCGGTGCGCTGCGCCCAATCCTCGAGCTGGTCGCGGCCGATCTTGGGGATCGCGAAGTACTGCGCCTGCGGGTGGGCGAGGTAGAAGCCGCTGACCGAGGCGGCCGGGTTCATCGCGTAGGACTCGGTCAGCGTCATTCCCGTGTTCTTCGTGGCGTCGAGCAGCGCGAAAAGCCCGCCCTTGGCGGTATGGTCCGGGCAGGCCGGGTAGCCCGGCGCCGGGCGGATGCCGCGGTACTCCTCGCGGACCAGCGCGTCGTTGTCGAGCGTCTCGTCGGCCGCGTAGCCCCAGAACTCCTTCCTCACGCGCGCATGCAGCCACTCCGCGCAGGCTTCCGCGAGGCGGTCGGCAAGCGATTTCAGCATGATCGCGTGGTAGTCGTCGTGCGCAGCCTCGAACTCGGCGAGCTTCTTCTCGATGCCGATGCCGGCCGTCACGGCGAAGGCGCCGGCGTAATCGGCGACCCCCGAATCCCTGGGCGCGACGAAGTCCGACAGGCAGTAATGCGGCCTGTCGGACGGGCGTTCGTGCTGCTGGCGCAGGCCGTGCCACATGCCGAGCGCAGCCGAGCGGGTCTCGTCGCCGTAGAACGCGATGTCGTCGCCGACGCTGTTGGCCGGGAAGAGACCGAACACCGCGCGTGCCTCCAGCCACTGCTCGGCGACGATCTTCCCGAGCATCGCCTGGCCGTCGTGATAGACGTTGCGAGCGGTCTCGCCGACGACCTCGTCGTCGAGGATCTTCGGGAAGCTGCCGGCCAGATCCCAGGTCTGGAAGAAGGGACCCCAGTCGATGAAGTTGACGAGTTCGGCGAGCGGCACGGTGAGCGCCTGCACGCCCAGCATGTTCGGCTTCGACGGCACGTAGGGCTGGTAGCCCGCCTGGTGGCTGTTGCTGCACGCGGCAACCGCCTCCGCGGCCCAGTCGGTGCGGAACGCATTGGCGCGCGCGGCCTCCAGGCTCACGAGCTGCACGCCCTTCTTGTTCGCGTGCTGCGCGCGGATCTTGTCGTAGTCGGCGGCGAGCTGCGCCTTGAAGTCCGCCGCGCCGCCTTCCGACAGCAGCGCCGTAACGACGCCAACCGCGCGCGAGGCGTCCGGCACATAGACGACCGGCTGACCGTAGTGCGGCGCGATCTTGATCGCGGTGTGCGCGCGGCTCGTCGTCGCGCCGCCGATCAAGAGCGGCACGTCAAAGCCCTGGCGCTGCATCTCGGCCGCGACGTGGCTCATCTCCTCCAGCGAGGGCGTGATCAGACCCGACAGGCCGATCGCCTGCGCGCCATGCTCGCGCGCAGCGTTCAGGATCTTCTCGGCCGGCACCATCACGCCGAGGTCGATCACCTCGTAGCCGTTGCAGCCCAGCACGACGCCGACGATGTTCTTGCCGATGTCGTGCACGTCGCCCTTCACCGTCGCGACGACGATGCGGCCCTTCGAGGTCGCGCCGGTCCTGAGTTTTTCCGCCTCGATGAAGGGGATCAGGTGCGCGACGGCCTGCTTCATAACGCGCGCCGACTTCACGACCTGCGGCAGGAACATCTTGCCCGCGCCGAAGAGGTCGCCGACGACGTTCATGCCGGCCATCAGCGGGCCTTCGATCACGGCGAGCGGCGGGCGTCCTTCGGCTTCGAGCTTCGCGCGCACCTCCTCGGTGTCGGCGACGACGAACTCGGTGATGCCCTTCACGAGCGCATGCGACAGGCGCTCCTCGACCGACCACTCGCGCCATGCGAGGTCCGGCCCGGTGCTCTTCGCCTTGCCTTCCTTCACCGACTGCGCGAACTCGACGAGGGCTTCGCCTGCGCCGGGGTGGCGGTTCAGCACCACGTCCTCGACCTTGGTGCGCAGCACGGGCTCCAGGTCGTCATACACGCCGAGCATGCCGGCGTTGACGATGCCCATCGCCATGCCGGCCTTGATCGCGTGATACAGGAAGACCGTGTGGATCGCCTCGCGCACCGGGTCGTTGCCGCGGAAGCTGAAGGAAACGTTCGACACGCCGCCCGAGGTCTTCGCGTAGGGCAGGTTCTGCTTGATCCACGCCACGGCATTGATGAAGTCGACCGCGTAGTTGTCGTGCTCCTCGATGCCGGTCGCGATCGCGAAGATGTTCGGATCGAAGATGATGTCCTCGGGCGGGAAGCCGATCCCGACCAGCAGCTCGTAGGCGCGCTTGCAGATCTCGGTCTTGCGCGCATAGGTGTCGGCCTGGCCCTTCTCGTCGAAGGCCATCACGATCACCGCGGCGCCGTAGCGGCGGCACAGGCGCGCCTGGCGCAGGAACTCGGCCTCGCCTTCCTTCATCGAGATCGAATTGACGACGCCCTTGCCCTGGATGCACTTGAGGCCCGCCTCCATCACGCTCCACTTCGACGAGTCGAGCATGATCGGCACGCGCGAGATGTCCGGCTCGGACGCGATGAGCTTGAGGAAGCGCTCCATCGCCGCGAGCGAGTCGAGCATCGCCTCGTCCATGTTGATGTCGATGACCTGGGCGCCGTTCTCGACCTGCTGGCGCGCGACCGCGAGCGCGTCGTCGAAACGGCCTTCGAGGATCATGCGCGCGAAGGCCTTGGAGCCGGTGACGTTGGTGCGCTCGCCCACATTGACGAACAGGCTGTCGGCGCCGACGTTGAAGGGCTCGAGGCCCGACAGGCGGAGCTTCTTCTTGATCTCCGGCACTTGGCGCGGCGCGACATCGGCGACGGCCTGTGCGATCGCGGCGATGTGCGCGGGCGTCGTGCCGCAGCAGCCGCCGACGATGTTCACGAGGCCGGCTTCGGCCCATTCGCGGATCGCCGTCGCGAGCGCTTCCGGCGTCTCGTCGTAGCCGGTCGGCGACAGCGGGTTCGGCAGGCCGGCGTTGGGGTGCGCGGAGACATGGGTATCGCAGACGTGCGACAGCTCCTCGACGTACTGGCGCAGCTCCTTCGCGCCCAGCGCGCAATTGAGGCCGAAGGAAATCGGGCGCGCGTGCGCGAGCGAGTTCCAGAAGGCTTCCGCAGTCTGGCCGGAGAGCGTGCGGCCGGAGGCGTCGGTGATCGTGCCGGAGATCATCACCGGCACGCGGCGATCGAGCTCGTCGAACAGCTTCTCGACCGCGAACACCGCGGCCTTGGCGTTCAGCGTGTCGAAGATCGTCTCGATCAGCAGGATGTCCGCGCCACCTTCGAGGAGGCCGCGCGCGGAGTCGTAGTAGTCATCGACCAGCGCATCGAAGCTGATGTTGCGGAAGCCCGGATCGTTCACGTCCGGCGAGATCGACAGCGTGCGCGAGGTCGGCCCGAGCACGCCGGCGCAGTAGCGCGGCTTGGCCGGATCCTTGGCGGTGTACTCGTCGCACAGCTCGCGCACCAGGCGCGCACCCGCGACGTTGATCTCGAACGCGACGTCCGCCAGCCCATACTCGGCCTGCGACACGCGCGTGCCGTTGAAGGTGTTGGTCTCGATGATGTCCGCGCCGGCGTCGAGATAGGCGCGGTGGATGCCAGCGACGACCTCGGGGCGAGTGAGCACCAGCAGGTCGTTGTTGCCCTTGAGGTCCTTCGGGTGCGCACGGAAACGCTCGCCGCGGTAGTCCGACTCGCCCAGCTTGTGCTGCTGGATCATCGTCCCCATCGCGCCGTCGAGGATCAGGATGCGGCGGGCGAGAAGGTCGCGGAGTTCTTGGCTGCGGTCGGCTTGCATGTTCTACCTCGGTCTGGCGAATTCACAGGCACCGGGCGAAGGCCGCAGGAGCGCACAAAAAGCGAACGGCGCGGCAAACCCCGGTGGTGGTTTGCGAGCGCCGTTGTTCGGTTGCCGAGCCTGGCCCGTCAAGATCGGGTCGCAGCGCTCCTCGGCAAGCGAGTGATTCTATGGAATTTTCCCGCCGATGCCAAGCCGGCGCCACAGCTGCGACCTTACATGAGCGGGCGCCAGTAGATCACGCGCGCTCCCTTCGAGCCACCGCCACCGCCTCCCGGCCGATTGGGCAGCAGATTGGATTTGGTCGTCGCGCCCGTGGTGCGTGTCAGCACGAACTTGCCTTTTGAAGTAACGACGATCACCGGGCGGCTGGAGAGGACGTCGCCAATGAATTGTCCGCTCGCATAGACCTCGCTCGAGGTCGAGTTCTTGGCGATCGCGCCTCCCATGCCGGCGTCGATCATCATGAGCCAGCTGGAGCCCCCTTTGCCGCAGATCTCGCGCACCGGAACGTTCACCGTGAATACGAGGACGCCGGACGGGTCCAGTGCCGGATTGGTGTTAACGCGACCGTACTGCATCGGAATGTCCCAGTACCAGCCGCGGTGCACGCCTGCCTGAAGCGGATTGGTCGTCAGGCTCACAGTCGTCGCGGTCAGGTTGGCCGTGCCCTGGCACACGAAGGCGCCATCGCCACCGTTGTCGCAACGGTTGCCATTGCTGCCGCGGATGTTGGGCAGCGTCGGCGCCGACACGCCAACGTCGTCGATGATGCCGTACATCGACTGAATCTGCGTGGCGTGGGCGTTCTGCCCCGTCCCGGGAACGTCCGTCTCGCCGAGATACTGTCCCGTGCCGACATACACGAAGAACTTGTTCGCATCGCCCGCGACCTGCCCGACCGCGGGTGCGCTCGTGACGGGTTGCGGTGCGCCGCTTCCGTCCCTGAGCTCGGCGATCTTCACCGCCGTCCAGGTGGAGAGGTCGAAGCGCCAGACGTTGCCCAGCAGGTCGCCACCATACACATGGTAGGCGACGTCATCCGCTGCCGCGATGCTGAGACGCGACAGATGGGTGAGTCCTGCCGGGGCGGAGCCCGAACCGACGCCGGTGGCAATGGTTTTCACGATCCGGCCGTCGGCGGGATCCAGCGCCCACACGTAGCCCCTGCCGTCGCTGTTGTTGTAGCCGGAGGTCACGAGCACCAGCCAGCCGTCGTTGGGCGTGCGCACGATCAGCGGCGTGCCGAAGCTGAACCCGCTGCCGGTGGCGGAGGGGACCGTCTCCCATTTCACCATCGCTGCCGCCGCGTCCTGGGTGGCCGGACGGGGATTGGTGACGTTCAGGGCATAGTAGCCGCTGCCGCCCTTGCCCAGCCCGCCGACGAGCAAGGTGCCCGTAAAGCTCGTGGAGCTGACCTGGGCAAGGGCCGGCGTTGCGTCGATGAAATAACGGTGCGCGTAATTCGGGTCGGTCAGGCGGGCAAGATCCCCGTGCAGCATCTTCGGCACATAGGCCCACAGCTCGTCGCCGCCGTCGTTGTTGAGATCGTCGCCTCCGCCGAACGCATGCAACATGCCGTCGTTGGCGGCCTGGAAGACCACCGGCCCGCTGGCGAAGCTGGCATAGACGGGTTCGGCGTTGATGATGTCGCCCAGCAGGTGCTGACGCGAACGGAAGCCCGCTCCCTCCTTGCTGCGGTTACCCCGGAGGAAGTCGATCACGTCCGGCGTCAGGCCGGTCGCCGTGTTTGCAAAATTGCCGGAAGTGAATGCGGCGCCGCTCGATCCCCCGAGCGATACGATCTTGCGGCTCGACGCGGGATTGGTGAGATCGTCGAGCTTCTTCTGCGCCGACCACAGCGGATCGCCGATGGGCAGGCCGGTCGACAGGTCCAGGGAGTGCGCAATGAGGTCGCCCGTCCAGTAGCCGGACTGGTACACCGATTCGTAGCCGATGGTGTTCGCCGCAATGCGCTGGCTCGTCACGGCGACGGCCGCCGCGGCGCTGTCCTGCTGGGAGGCCGCATTGACTGCGCTGGTGAAGGCGCGGGCAAGTTCAGACTGGCTCCCGGCCTTGGCCGACAAGCCGCCGCCCTGCGTCGCGGCCTCCACCAGCAGCGAATCCTTGCGCGGATCCTTCAGCGGATCGGTAAAGGCGTCGCCGAACGCGATCGTGTAGGTGCGGACGTTGTTGGATTTCTTCTCGCCCCGGGGATGTACGATGTCGGGACGCAGGTCCGTCTCGTAGAGCGCCTGGGCGACGTCATCGAGGAAGTCGCTGCCGTTGGTGCCATACAGGTGTGTTTCACCGTTCGGCGCGAGGTGGCCCGTGTGCGGCGTGCCGGTATTCGTCTTTACGTCGAGTTTGTCGCAGGAAGCCGTGGAACTCGTCTCTCCATCGTAGTTACACAGATATTTGTTCAACGAAAGCGCATCGTCCTCGGATGAAATTCCATCGGTCATCACGAAGGCGTGGCTGCGCTGGCACCAGTAGCCGGACTGCACCGGAGCCGCCCCGTCGCGGTCCAGCAGGCCGTGCGGAACCGAGCCGCCCTGGCGGAAGAATTCATTGACGCTCACGGTGCTGCCGGAGCGCAGCGTCAGGGATCCCGTATAGCCCACGCTGAAATACTGGCCGATGTCTGCGAGGGTCTCGGACAGGGGCGCGGCATCGACGCTCGGGGCGGCAGTGATGCCGTTGACGCTCGTATTGAATGCGGCGACGTTCAGCGCCCCCACCGGCCGGACCAGCCTTCCGCCGTCGCTGCCGTTGTAGGTGGCGAGACCGGCCCTGACGCTGCCTCCGACCGATGAGACCGGGATCGCCGCAACGGCGTCCTTGAGCGCGGCCTTCGCGACCTCCAGCCGCGTCCTCGTATTCGGTTTGCGGTCTGACCAGCTCGTCAACGTTCCGTCGCGGAAATACCAGTTGAGATAATGTCCGGAATAGCGCCCCGGCGCATAGACCATCCCGTCGGTGTCGGCCAGCAGGCGGACATTTTCATAGGTTACCGAATCGGCGAAGCAGACCTGACTCGCATTCGTCCCGACTTCACAAGGAGCGACGTCCGTGCAGTTCAAGCTGGACTGCTTGGGGACGATCAGGCGCACCCGCGGCTTGTTGCCCACCACCACGAGATAGACCGCATCCGTGGCCGCAACCTGCTTGTCGGTCGGGCACGGATACGCACCCGAGGTCGCGGAATACGGCGCCTCGGGCACGATGTTGCGCATCGAGCTGGAGTTGTCGAGCACGAACAGGTAGTTCGGCGGCGCCGTATTGCCGACGACCATGGGGAAGTCGGCGAGGTCGGTCTGCGCCGCCAGCGGCGGCGCAACACAGGCGGCGAGGATGGAGAGGCAGGACGAGATGAGCGGTGCGATTCGTCGCATCGGCTTGTACATGAGACTCTGCTCCGGAAGCGACAGCACCCGCTCACGGGCCCGGCTGGGCCTTGGCGGCGAGCATTGCTTCGTAGAAATTCACGCCGCCGCGCGGGCCGCGTGCGCGGATGATGACGCGGTAATAGACATCGAGCTTCGTCGCCTCGATGGGCGGCACGGTGGTGCCGCTCTTCTTCGCGAAGGCGTCTGCCGCGGCCAGCGCGACCGTTTCGGGATCGACGGTGCATTTGCTGCGAATGTCCTCGCCGTCGGTCAGCACGGGGTCGGACTTGCACTGGCGCTCGATGACGTACTGGATGCGGTAATTGCCCGTATCAATCGCACAATTCGTCGCACGGCCGTTCTCGTCGATGCAGGGGACGGCCGTCGATTCCCAGATCGCGTCGGAGGCGATCCGGCCGGCGTCCTTGAAGTTCGGCTTCCCCGCGGCATCCTTGAAGTAGAAGACGCTGCGATAGTACGTGCGCGCGGTGTAGGCGCCCGACTGCAGCTCCTCGACCGCACGGTTGATCGCGATATCACCCGCGTACATCGTCGCCTGGCGGAACGCGAGGTTGCCGGCGACCAAAGTGCCGGTATCGGTCGAGCGGATCACCGACGCGGCGGCGAGACTCATCAGCACGAGGACGATCAGCACGACCAGGAGGACAACGCCGGCCTCGGCGCGGCCGTTGCGCAGGCATGCGGAATGGGGACGTTCGCTCATCGGTTCCATAGCGGATTCCTCAGCGGAACGACCGTCTCATGCACCCGGTAGCGGTAGTGCTGCCAGGTCTTGCCGGCCGGCACGGGGGTGCCGGAGAGGTTCAGGGTGACTGCACCGTCGAATACGATGGGCGCCTGCGCGGTGACCGTTCCGGTATCCGGCTCGCGACTGCGCGCGACCATTGCCAGGCGCACGGCTTTCACGCGCTGCAGCTTCTTCAGGTACTCGTCGCGCTGAGTCGTGCTGAACGCGCTGTACTGGGCCGCGGAGGGGGCACTCTCCCACACCGCGATCTGGTCGCTGCCTTCGGTCGAGATGCCGTACTGGGCCTTCAGCATCACGATGTCCGCGGCCATCGCGAAATTCTTGTAGGTGGCCGGACACGTCGTGCGCAACGCGACCGGATCGACCTTCATGGGGTCATAGCGCAGCAGTGCGCCGCACGCGACGGCATACTGGACGTACTCGAACTCGGGCTTCACCCAGCCCGGCGGCATCTTGAACACCAGCGAACCCACGCCGTAGGACACCGGCCGGGTGTAGGTCGTGTTCGGATTTGTCGGATTGAAATCGTTAACGACGTCGCCCGAAGTACTGCCGAAATGCACGTTGCAGCCCGTCTTGAAACTCGTGCATTGATCGCTTTGCGTCTGCCCGGAGATCTTGGTGACCTTGAAGCGCGTGCACGGAGCTTTCGCTTCGTTCGGCGGCGCCTGGACCACCAGCACCGTGTCGCCGACGTGAATCTGGTCCTCGGACGCGAGATTGGTGTCGCTGATCTTCATGATGTCGGAGGAGCTGGGCATCTCCTTCACGATCGGGAGGATCTCTCCGGAGTAAAAATCCGGCGCCCCTACCATGATCTCGACCATGTCCGACGCCGTGGCCGATGCGCCCGACTCGATCCGGACCGGATAGTGAAGGCTGTACAGATTGCTGTTGTTCGCCGTCACGACCCCTTTGTCATACATGTTGTAGCCGGGGCACAGATTCGCGAACGAACCGTTGAAGAGTGCCGCCCCGGCACCGCGCAGGTCGCGATCGATCAGGGCCACGGCGACCTGCGCCCCCTCCGCCGCGGAGTGCCCGGCGCCGGTGATGCGGAACTGCTTGCCGATGGTCGCCACCGACGAGGTGATCGCAAGCGTGATGATCAGCCCGACGACGAGGCCGATCATCAGCTCGACCAGCGAGATGCCACGGCTGCTGCGGGGTGATGCGGACCGACCCGGACGCGGAGTACGCTGCATGATCACTGCCAGTGGAAGCGGTTGGTGACCTGATGGCGACGCGGGTCGCGCGTGACGACGCTGCCATCCTTGTTCCTGTAGCGCCCCGCCCACTCCAGCGTCACCATCAGCGAGTAGGCCGACACCCCGGCGGGACGCTCGATGATGATGTTCGCGTCGTCGAATTCCGCGCACACCTGCCGCGTCCATGGGTAGGCCGGATGCGTGGTCGAGATGCCGTCCGTGCAAGCGGTGCGCGTCAGCAGGTACTTTTCCGACGGGTCCGGGGTGTCCGCGGTGTCCTTCAGCGCGACCTCGGCAAACAGGCGATTCACGAGCAGGGAGGCGTTGGCGCGGTCGTGCGCTTCGGTGCTCAACTGGACGGCGCGCGCCTGCATCTCGATCAGGCCGAGCGCCCCCACCGAGAAAACGAGCAGGGCGACCAGCCCTTCGATCAGGCTGAAACCGCGCTCGCCGCGCGTGCCCACCCGAGTCGCGCCGGTCAGCATTTTCTCGAATCGCTCCCCGTTGCGGCGGGATCGCACAGCTGCACCAGACCGCCGCCATGCACCTGGACGCGCAGGTTTCTCACGCCCGGCACGCGCGTCGTGAGATCGATATCCTCGATGCGGGGCGCGGCGGTATCGACGAGACCCGAGGGCAGAAAGACGACGTTGGTCTGCGAAGCGTTCGCGGCGACCGCCACCCCGGCCGCGGACGTCCCCTTCGCTTCCTGGATCGTGCTCACCGGGCTCACTGTCGCGACCGACCAGTTGCCGCGGCCGTCGGTCAACGTGAAGCGCACCGCCTGGTTGCGCCGCAAGGCTTCGGCACGCGCCAGTTGCAGCCCGGAGACGAGCCCTTCGGCGGCGACCCGGACGCGAAAGTTGACCAGGGTCGTCTGGAAGCTCGGCGCCGCAAGGGACGCCAATATCGCCAGAACGCCGACGGCCACGAGGGCCTCGACGAGCGTGAAACCCGTCTGTCGCCCGGCGCAGCGCCGAAAATTCAGCACGAATCCCCCGCGCGGAGGAGCCAGCAGTCGCGCGGGAGTGAGCTCGCACCAGGGAAGGCGGTTGTCTGCCGCACGTTGTCGTGGTTGATCGTGAAGGTGAAACCGGCCATGTTGCGCGAAGCCTTGCCTGTGGCCGTCGCAAGGAAGGTCTGGTTGCTGCCGCCGCCGTCGTTGCAGGTGATGGTGAAGGCGTCCGCGGACGGCGCCGCGACGCCGCAGGCCGACCCCGTGGAACCGTAGTTGCGGTTGTCCTGGTAGTACTGCTCGAGGCGCATGCGCAGCGTGGCCAACTCGTTCGTCGCCTCGGAGATGCGGCTGCGCTGGACGTAGCCGGTGTAGGACGGGATGGCGATCGCAGCGAGGATGGCGACGATCGCAACGGCAATCAGGAGCTCGATCAGCGTGAAGCCTGCCCCTGCCCGCCGGGAGTTCTCGCGATGGCCCACGCGGGCGCGGAATGGATCGTAAGTCATACGCGGATGTCCAGCCGGGATAGCCGAGGATTAACCGGGCGGCACGGACCCGGGTGAAATTCCCCGCGCATGCCCGGACAGATTCTTGGCCCATGATACCGGAGGGCGGCAAACCATCGAAATGAATTGTAACAATATGGAAGATCGGGGAAAAGCGCTGCCGGGAGGGTCACAGGATACGCAATCCGGGTAGGAAATGCACCCTTTCCCGCCCGTCACGAGAGGATCTACCCGGTGCGGCCAAAATGCAAAGAGGCCCGGAACTCCGGACCTCTTCGACACACCGCCGAAAAGATGGCGGATCAGTATCCGAGCGACTGGCGCGCCTGGTTGAGGGCGTCCGTGATCGGCTGGAACGGGCCGTAGATGTGCTGGCTGCGCGGGAAGGCGGGCGGATTGGCGGGGTCGATCGACCACGCACCGGCCGCATCCTTGCGCGGCATGGTGAAGTCGTAGCTCGCATCGACCGCGCGCTTGAGCGCGTTCGGCACCCCGTCGGGGCCCACGCCGACCCAGTCCTCGGTGATGTGGCGCGGATTGAAGGGTCGCGGCTTCGACAGCAGGTAGGCGGTGACGTCCCAGGCGTCCTCGGCGGCCATCAGGGTGTTCGGGTCCAGCGCATTCACCTTGTCGTGCGGCATGTTGCTGTACACGAAGGCCGCCGCGGTCTGCAGCCGCCCCATGCCGGCCATCAGCCCGTGGCTGTTCGCCCCCCACAGCGCGGGATAACGGAAGCGCTGCTCGTCGTCGCGCCACACGCCCGAACCGTCCTCCTGGTGACAGCTGCGGCAGCGGTCGTTGTAGATGTTGGCGCCGCGCGTGGGACTGGCGGCACGCGTCAGGGCGGCCGGCTTGCGGGTCTCCTGGCCGGGCACCTGCTGCCAGGTGTAGCCGGGCTGCAGGCCGGTGGACAGGAATTCGACGTAGGCAATCAGATCCTTCATCCACTGGCTGTCGGTGGGGATCATCTCGCCCGCGAGCGAGCGCTCGAAGCAGCCGTTGATGCGGATCGGCAGGTCGCGTGCGACGTTCTCGCGCGCGCTGAACTTCGGATCGGCATATTCGATGGCGGCGACGACGAGCGGCACCGCGTAGGGGCGCGTGCCTTCGTCCATGTGGCAGTTGCCGCAGGCGAGCTTGTTGCCGACATAGGGCTTGCCGTTGGCGGCGACGTTACCGCTTTCGGCGCCGAGGTAGCGGTAGGTGGAGCGGAAGATGTCCTTGCCGCGCGCGGCCGACGCGCCCATCAGGCCGGGGTCCGGGATCTGGTAGGCGGGCGCGTAGAAGGCGTTGTAGTCGGCGGGATCGGTGCCGCTGCCGGCGAGCGCGCCGGCGGCTGCGGCGCCAAGTGCGAGCCCGAAGAGGACGCGCAGGGTGCGGTGTGACATGTCGGTGTTCCTCCGTTTGTCGAACGCTGGAGCCGGGGCCCGCTGCAATCGGCCGCGGCGTGGGTGCTGCCCTATGCACTGCCGCAGGCTACGCGTCCCGATCACGGCAGGAAATCCTGACGATGGAGTGCTGGACTAGATGAATGACTCTATTGACAGGGTCATCGTCGCCTGATCGCGCCATCCGGCGGACGTCATGCAAGGATCATGGCGACAGTGCCGCCCTTGCACTTTCCCGGACGGGTGCTAGCGTGAATGATCGGTGCCCGCACCTGCGGGCAGCGGCGGCCCGCCGGGAGCAATCGTCACGGCGGCTTTGTCACTGGGGGCCAGCCCCGGTACCGGACGCAGAATCCGGAATGAGCTGCAGCCTCCGCTTGGGCAGCAGGACATCATGAACACCCCCCAACTCGGTTTGAAATGCGTGAAGGTCGTCGCGCTCGCGGTACGCGATGTCGCGCGCGCGAACAGGTTCTACGGCGAGACGCTGGGCCTCGCCCCGGCGAGCGAAGGCGGCCGGCAGGTCGGCTTCGAACTCGGCGGCACGGTGCTGATGCTGAAGGACGACTGGTACGGCAGCCCGACCGCGGAGCCGAACCCGCGCATCACCCTGGAATGCGCGGACGCGCCCGCGCTGGAAGCCGCCCTGCGCGGCCTCGACGTGAAGATCTCGGATGCGCTGGAGCTCTACGACGGCAGCCACTACGTCGGTGCCTTCCTCGACAGCGAGGGCAACAAGCTGTGGTTCTGCTCGCCGAAGTAGGGCCCCGTCCGCTGCGGGCGCTCAGTCCGCGGCGTCGATGAAGTCGAGCACGTCGCGCGCGAAGCGCTCGCGCTGCCACAGGTGCGGCGCGTGGTCGACGTCGTCGTAGATGTGCAGCAGCGCGTTGGGGATGTTGTCGCGCACGTAGTGGGCGGTGCGGGCGTGGTAGAAGTTGCTCGCACCGCCATAGACCAGCAGCGCGGGGACGTCGATCTTCTCCAGCACATCGCGGTAGTCGGCCGCGGCGAGGCTGGACCAGCAGTCGATCAGCGGCTGCGGCGTCATCTCGCGCAGGCGCTGGCGCGCGAGCGCCATGCCTTCACCGTTCTCCAGATACTTGCGCCGCGCACGCTCGTTGAGACTCTGCCCGACCAGGCGCAGCACGCCTTCGGCGAAGTCCTCCTGCAGCGAACGCACGAAGGCGGCGTTGCGCCCCGCATCGAAGTCGGTGTAGATGCCCCAGCGCCAGTGCTCGTCGGTGACGAGGCGCGGCGACTGGTCGATGATGACGATCTTGCGCAGGCGGCTGCAGCCGAAGTCGCGGATGTATTGCCACAGCGTCAGCGCGCCCATCGAATGAGCGATGACGACGGCGTCGCGCAGTTTCCAGTGCTCAAGCATCTGCTCGAGGTCGCGCGCCATGCGTGCGGCGCTCACCGGGGTGTCCGTATGCAGGGCATGGCCGCCGTGCCCGCGCGCGTCCCAGCGATAGACGCGATGGTGCGCGGCGAAGGCTTCGATGAACGGGCTCCAGTCGCGATGGCTCGCGGTCCAGCCATGCAGCAGCACCAGCGGCGGCCCCTCGCCCTCGATCTTCACGTGGATGTGTTCGCCGTCGTCTGCCCTGAACCGGATCATCGCGCAACCTTCTGTCAACGTATTGCGACAGTATACCGGCAGAACCCGCCGCCGCCCGGGTACAAGGACGCGGTCAGGACGCGGACACGAGGTGGCGCGGACGCGGGAGGTGAAGCGGAAATGCCGGGAACGGGAAAACGCCGCTGCGCCCGCCCATCTCCGGCCCGTCGTGCGGGAAGATGTAGGTGCGGCTGGTGCGCACGACCTTGCCGTCGATGAAGTGCACGTTGAAGTAGGTGTAGATGCCCGGGCCGTCGTTCTCGATGTTCCAGTCCCACACCTCTTCGCCGCTCAGGCGGAAGATCTCTACGGAGCGGTGGGTGCCGAGCAGGCGCGACACCTGTTCGCGCGTCATGCCGCGCTCGATGCGGGCAAGGTTCTCGAAGGACAGCGCGTTTTCCTGCCGCAGCACCGAGCCGGCGGCGTCGACGGTGACCATCAGCGTCACATGGCCGAAGGGCTGCGTGGGGTACTCCAGCGTGCGCGTGCCGTCCTCGTTGTGCCAGCGCCGCGCGGGCTCGCCATGCACGGCGATGGCCTCGGCCTCGCTCGCCACGGGACGGAAGCCCCCCGTCTGCGCACAGCCCGCGACCAGCGCCGCCACCGCGAGCAGCGTTGCGATACGCCGTCCTACGCGGCGGGATTTGACCTGCGCTGCAACCTGCCTCACGACCTCACCCCCGCTGTTCGACGAAGCGGCTCGTGCGCGCGACACGCGCGTCGTCGTTGAAATGCACCAGGAAGTACACCGGATCGCCCGAAGCCTCCTTGCCGACGCGCCAGCCCCACACCGTTTCCTTCGCGAGTCCGAAACGCTCGCGCGTGCCGGGCGCGCCGAGGATGCGCCGCACCTCGTCACCGGTCATGCCTCTTTGGATGCGCGCGAAGTTGCTTTCGTTCAGCACCTGCTCGACCTTGCGCAGCACGTCGTCGGTGCCGATCGTCATCATGAAGCACTCCGTGCCCATGGGCTGGCGCGTGTATTCCCAGGTCACCGAACCGTCGTCGTTGTGCCACTCCATCTGCGGCGGGCCGAAGCGCTGGCGCACGTCGGCGGCCGTCGACACCCCCGGCTCCAGCTCCTTCAGGTTGAACTGATCGCAGGCGGCAAGCCCCAGCGCCGCGAGCAGGCTGCACAGCAGGGCAAACAGGCGATTCATCGGACGCATCCTCGTCGACGGGGTCTTCACGGGCGGCTGGTATCGCCGACGCATCACATTATGTCGGCGCACCTCGGCCGTGGGCTAGAATCGCACCATACCGGGGCGCGGCACAATCGCGAACCGGCCCCTGTCCGCATACAACGCTCCGGAGAACGGTTCATGAAGAAGACCCTGATCGCCCTCGCACTCGCCACGGCCGGCCTGTCGGCCGCCCATGCCCAGACCGTCGTCAAGATCGGTCACGCCGGCCCGCTCACCGGCCCGATCGCCCACATCGGCAAGGACGGCGAAAACGGCGTGCGCCTCGCCATCGAGGACGCCAACGCCAAGGGCACCACGATCGGTGGCCAGAAGGTCAAGTTCGAGCTCCTCAGCGAGGACGACCAGGCCGACCCGCGCACCGCGACGACCGTCGCGCAACGCCTCACCGACGCGGGCGTTAAGGGCGTGGTGGGCCACGTCACCTCGGGTGCCTCGATCCCCGCCTCGCGCATCTACGAGCAGGCCGGCGTGCCGGTCATCACGCCGTCGTCGACCAACCCGAAGCTCACCCAGCAAGGCTACAAGGTCACCTTCCGCGTCATCGCCAACGACCTGCAGCAGGGCGCGGCGATGGCGACGTACGCGAACAAGCTGGGCGCGAAGAAGGTCGCGATCATCGACGACCGCACCGCCTACGGCCAGGGCCTCGCCGATGCCTTCGCCGAGAGCCTGAAGAAGGAAGGCGTACAGGTCGTGGGCCGCGAGTTCACCAACGACAAGGCCACTGACTTCACCGCCATCCTCACCAAGATCAAGGGCAAGCAGCCCGACGCCGTGTTCTTCGGCGGCATGGACGCGCAGGCCGCCCCGATGCTGCGCCAGATGAAGCAGCTCGGCCTCGGCGCCAAGTTCCTCGGCGGCGACGGCGCCTGCACCGGCGAGATGATCAAGCTCGCGGGCGACGCGATGAGCGGCGACGCCTATTGCACGCAGGCCGGCATCCCGATGGACAAGATGCCGGGCGGCGCCGCGTTCAACAAGCGCTTCAAGGAAGTGTACAAGGGCGACGTGCAGCTCTACGCCCCGTACAGCTACGACGCCGCGATGGCGCTGATCGAGGCGATGAAGGCCGCGGGCTCGGTCGAACCGGGCAAGTACCTGCCGGCACTGCAGAAGCTCAGCGTTCCCGGCGTGACCGGCAAGATCGCCTTCGACAAGAACGGCGACATCCTCGACGGCGGCGTGACGCTGTACCAGTTCAAGGGCGGCAAGTGGGAAGCCCTCAACTGATCGCGTGAAGCGCGCACCGCACCACGAGCGTGCGGCGCGCGGCGGAAAAGAACCGGATCGGGGCGCTGCGGCGCCCCTTTCTTTTGCCTGCGGGGGCCTGGCGGGCGGGAGCCGACTGGCGGCATTAGGGTTTTCCACAATCTGGCACGACTTGTGCAATGCATCATGCGTGCAAAGACAGGTCGATCCGTTCGAAACCCGCACCAGACAATGATCCGGGCCCGCAATGCAGGCTCTCGTCATCGACGAATCACGCCCCCGGCGAGTCCTTGCTGCGCTGCAGAAGCCCGGATCCTGCACAGCACTGTTGCAATTTGCGCATCACGGTCCGTTTTTGGGCAGAATACGCGAACTTTTCAGCCCCCCGGGACCGTTGCGCCGCATCGGTGATAGTCGGGGGCGAACGGAAAGGCGGTATCACGTGCAGTACCCTGGCGGCCCTTCGGCGCTCACGAAGGCCAAAAGTGTCGTTCAGGCCCTCAATCTCACGAATCGATCTCGCTGGAGGAGAAACATGAAGCACACCGTCGTCGCACTCGCGATCATGGGCATCGGCCTGTCCGTCGCCCAGGCGCAGGAAATGGTCGTCAAGCTCGGCAGCGTCGCCCCGCTGACCGGCACCATCTCCCACCTCGGCAAGGACAACGAGAACGGCGCACGCCTCGCCGTCGAGGACGCCAACGCCAAGGGCGTCACCATCGGCGGCAAGAAGGTCAAGTTCGAACTGATGGGCGAAGACGACCAGGCCGACCCGCGCACCGGCACCACGGTCGCACAGCGTCTCGTCGACGCCGGCGTGAAAGGCGTCGTCGGCCACCTGAACTCCGGCACCACGATCCCGGCCTCGCGCATCTACAACCAGGCCGGCGTGCCGATGATCTCGCCCTCGGCCACCAACCCCACCCTCACCCGCCAGGGCTACAAGGGCGTGTTCCGCACCATCGCCAACGATGTCCAGCAGGGCGGCGTTCTCGGCAAGTTCATCGTCGGCCCGCTCGCCGCGAAGACCGTCGCGATCATCGACGACCGCACGGCCTACGGCCAGGGCCTCGCCGACGAGACCGAGAAGGCGGTGAAGGCGGGCGGCGGCAAGATCGTCGCGCGCGAATTCACGACCGACAAGGCGACCGACTTCAACGCGATCCTGACCAAGATCCGCGGCGCCAAGCCCGACGTGATCTTCTTCGGCGGCATGGACGCCCAGGGTGGCCCGATGCTGCGCCAGCTCAAGCAGCTCGGCGTGGAAGCGAAGTTCGTCACCGGCGACGGCGGCTGCAGCCCGGAGATGATCAAGCTCGCGGGCGAGGCGATCGGCGCCAACGCCTACTGCTCGATGGCCGGCCTGCCGATCGAGAAGATGCCGGGCGGCACCGAGTTCCGCAACCGCTACAAGGCGCGCTTCAACGCCGACGTGCAGATCTACTCGCCCTATGCCTATGACGCGGCAACGGCGATGATCAATGCGATGCAGACGGCCAATTCGGTCGAGCCGGCCAAGTACCTGCCCGAGCTGAAGAAGGGCAGCTTCTCCGGCGTGACCGGCACGGTAGCCTTCGACGATCTGGGCGACATCAAGGACGGCGCCATCACGATGTACCAGTTCAAGGCCGGCACCTGGGCACCAATGTAATTCCGGCGGTCATTCCGGCCCGCCAGTCTGGATGACCCGAAGCGGGGGTTGCGATCACGCAGCACGATCGCACCCCCTTTTTTGTGACTCTCGCGACATGTAACCCGATGTATTTTGAGCTTTCCTGCGGTCCGGCGGGCACACCCGCGCCGAACCTCATGCGCGCGCGAACGGCGCGCGCCAAACCAGCGTCCGAACGGCGGACCGGCCTCACGACGGCCACCCCGCATCATTCACCCCTGTGCGGCCCGCACCCGACCTTCCGAGGGTAAACATGGAAATCTTTCTTCAACAGATCGTGAACGGCCTCGTCGTCGGCAGCGTGTATGCGCTCGTCGCCCTCGGCTACACGATGGTGTACGGCATCCTGGGCCTGATCAACTTCGCCCACGGTGACCTGGTGATGGTCGGCGCGCTCACCGCCCTGCAGACCATGATGTTCCTGATGGGGGTGGCCCCCGGCATGTCGCCGATCGCGATGCTGACGCTGTCGCTGCTGGTCGCGATCCCGGTGTGCATGCTGCTCGCCTTCACGATGGAGCGCCTCGCCTACCGCCCGCTGCGCAACGCGCCGCGGCTCGCGCCGCTGATCACCGCGATCGGCGTGTCCTTCCTGCTGCAGACGCTGGCGATGATCATCTGGGGGCGCAACTACCACACCTTCCCGCAGCTCATCTCGACGACGCCGGTGCAGCCGATCGAGGGCGTGTTCATCACCCCGATCCAGATCACGATCGTCATCGTCTCGGCCCTGATGATGGCCGGCCTGGTCCTGCTGGTGACCAAGACCAAGCTCGGCCGCGCGATGCGCGCCACCGCCGAGAACCACCGCGTCGCCGCACTGATGGGCGTCGACACCAACATGATCATCGCGCTCACCTTCGTCATCGGCGCCGCGCTCGCGGCCGTCGCGGGCGTGATGTTCGCGAGCAACTACGGCATCGCGCACTACGGCATGGGCTTCATGCCGGGCCTGAAGGCCTTCACGGCGGCCGTGCTGGGCGGCATCGGCAACCTCGGCGGCGCAATGCTGGGCGGCATCGTGCTGGGCCTGGTCGAATCCTTCGGCGCGGGCTACATCGAGCACCTCACCTTCGGCTTCCTGAACTCGTCCTACCAGGACATCTTCGCCTTCATCATCCTCGGCCTCGTGCTCATCTTCCGGCCCACCGGCCTGCTGGGTGAACGCGTGTCCGACCGGGCATAACGCGGGAGTGACAAGAACATGAACGAACTCGCACTGGCCGTTCCCTGGCTGGGCAAACGCAACCCGCAGGCCGCGCGCTGGCTCGTGATCGCGATCGCGATCGGCGCGCCGCTGGTGGCGATGATGTTCGGCCGCACCTGGGTGCGCGTGCTGGACTTCGCGCTGCTCTACATCCTGCTCGCGCTGGGCCTGAACCTCGTCGTCGGCTTCGCCGGCCTGCTCGACCTGGGCTACATCGCGTTCTACGCGGTGGGCGCCTACACCGCGGCCTTCCTCGCGTCGCCGCACTTCGACCTGCACATGCCGATCTGGATCGTGCTGCCGCTGGCGGCCTTCTTCGCGGCGATGGCGGGCATCACGCTGGGCTTCCCGGTCTTGCGATTGCGAGGGGACTACCTCGCGATCGTGACGCTGGGCTTCGGCGAGATCGTGCGCATCTTCATGAACAACCTGAACTACCCGATCAACATCACGAACGGGCCGCAGGGGATCAACGCGCTGGATCCAATCGTGCTGTTCGGCTGGGACCTGTCGCGCAACGTCCAGGTGACCGAAGAACTCGCGATCAACTCGCTGTTCCTGTACTACTACTTCTTCCTCGCGTGCGTGATCGGCTCGATCATCTTCATCCAGCGCCTGCAGATCTCGCGCGTGGGCCGCGCGTGGGCCGCGATGCGCGACGACGAGCTCGCCGCCAAGGCGATCGGCATCAACACGCGCAACATGAAGCTGCTGGCGTTCTCGCTCGGCGCGACCTTCGGCGGCGTGTCGGGCGTGCTGTTCGGCACGTTCCAGGGCTTCGTGTCGCCCGAGTCGTTCTCGCTGATGGAGTCGATCGCGGTGCTGACGATGGTGGTGTTCGGCGGCATGGGCAACATCGCCGGCGCGATCGTCGGCGCGATCATGTAGCGGCGCGCGATAATTGGCACCGAATTGCGCGAAAATTGACACTCGCTTGAGCTTGGACCCTGCGCAAACGAATTGCGCCTGATCCAATATCCCTACCGGCGCGTTACACCGTCTGATCGACGCCCGTCAGGGCGGGTGCCGGCCCCTCGATCACTCCCGCTCGTACATACACATGTTCGCCGACCGCAGCCTCGCCGCGGACGCGCAGTTGTGCGCCGTCGCTGAGCTGAATCGTGACGCCGTCGGCGTGCGCGGCCACGACCTCGCCAGTGAGGAGTGGCGCGCCGGGGAGGAGCGCGATCAGGCGCTTATATGGGTTCCAGCTCATGGGTTTCCACCTGGATCGTTTGCCAGAGTTGCGGGTAATCGTGGCTGACCTCGAGCGCGCGGCTGAGGCCGAGGCGAGGCGTTCCGGACTCGATGTAGCGGATCAGCTTGCCCGGGGTAATCAGGCCGGTTTCGGGCAGCACGGGCAACCGGAGCGTGATGCGCGCTTGGCGGCCGGTGTCGGAGAGCGCGGCGAGACCACGTTGCCGCGTCATCTCGGGGGCCGTTGCGAGCGAGTCGACGATCTGCGGGGCGACGCGGTCGGCGCCGGTGCCGGTGCGCAGGATGCGGTCGTGGCGGCCACCCGTGGAACCGCCGGTCACATAGACGGCGTTGTACGCAGCCCGATCCGTCCATTCGATCCCTTCGACTTCGACCACGTCCTCGGGCAGCTCGAGGTCGGGCGTGAGCGATGACCACGCCCACGGCGCGGCCGGATAGCGCGGCAGCACGATGAGCGTCTGGTCGGAGGCGTGCCCCTGCACATAGGCGCCACCAGCTTCGGCGATGCGCGTCGCGGCATCCATATAGGTGCCTTGATGGCTCCATGCACCGGCCGGTACGAGCCAATCAGTGATGCGCCAATCCACGGTCCAGCCGATCGACACGCCGTTGATGGTGAGCGCGTCCTCGAGGAGCTGGCGGGCGGTGCGTGCCTGGGCGTTGGTGCGGGTTTCGATCGCGGCGTAAGGATCGGCGAGCCATGCGGCGCGGCCGCGACCGGAGGCCTTGACCCATCCATCGCCGAATCGCCGCTCACGGCCGATGCGCTCGACGACCAGACGCAGGGGGGACCCGTTCAGGGTGGCGATGAGTTCGACCTGTTCGCCCAGCGCCGGCGATCGCACGGTGCCGAACGCGCTGGCGGGGAGTGTCGCGCTCCAGCTCCAGGTCCAGCTGTCGACGTCGATGCTGGCCGAGAACTGACGGGCGGGCACGGGCGCGCCGTTATCGGCCCGCACGAGGGTAACGGTGTTGATCACTAGGTAGAACTCCCGAACGGGGATAACGACGCCAGGCGCCGGCGGCCGGTTACCGAACCGCAGATTCGTCGTGCCGTCATTGAGGCGCCAGAACAGCAGATGAACGGGGCTGCTGTAGGGGTTCGGAACCGGCGGCTCGGTAACGGGGTCGGGGCGCCACATTCCGACCGGCAGCGGTACGGCCTGCTGGTGGCGGATGCTGCGGCGGATAGCGGTGGGCAGGCCGTTGTGGGCACGCGTGCGGGCGGCACGGTCGAGCGGCAGACCCGATTGGTGATCGGCGCGCCGGTGCTGCCGCGTGCGGATCTGCTCCGCATGACGGGGCCGGGAACCGGCAGCGGCGGCGAGTCCGGACTGGTGCCGCTGCCGGAGCGCACGACGGGCGCGCTCATGGTCGGCGTGGCGAGGACGCAGGCCGGACTCAAGCGCGGCGCCGTGTTGGTGGCGCACCCGGGAGGGGCGCTGCGTGGGCAGCATCCCCTGGTCGCGCGGGCGGGTTCCGGTCGCCAGCGGCAGCGCCTGTGCGTGCGGGGCGTCGCCCGGCGTGGGCGCCGGCCGCATTGCCTGTTGGGGCGTCACGAGGCCCGCGGAAATGGCGAGCGACGAGGCGTGACGGGGGGCGGCGCGAGGCCCAACGACGTCGGGGAGCGCGCTGTCGTAGGTCACGGCGACATCGAGCGACAGGGCCGGGATCTGCGGGGCCGGCAACGTCGCCGCGAGGGTGACGGCCTGCAGCTGCTCGCCGAGGGCAGCCAGCTCGAGGGCCGGGAGAATCGGCGCGGGTAGCGTCGCGTCGATCGTGACGCCGACGGGGGCCTCGATGGCTTCCAGCGTGAGCGACAGCGTCGGCAGCGGGAGGCTGGCCGACAGCGTGCCGGTGACCAGGACATAGCTGTCGCCCGTGGCGGCGAGGGCCAGCGCGGGCGGTTGTGCCGCCGGGAGGGTTGCGGCGAGCGAGCCGGTAACGTCGGTCTGCGTGGGGGCGTCGGCGAAGCGGAGCTCGACGGCCCCAGGGGTCGTCGTAACCGCACGCCAGAAACGCAGATCGACGGCCACCGATTACCCCTGCAGGATCGCGGACGTGATGCGCACGAAGGCCCCCACGGCGAGCGTTACCACCTGCAGCTTGATTTCGCCGCTGCCGGCCTCGTCGGAGACCGAGGCGTCGGCCCACCAGGCGCCCGCGCCGTCGTAGATGCGGGCCCACACAGCGCCGCCCGCGACGGCGATCTGCCCTTCGATGGGCACCGTGAGGTCGATGCGAAACAGCGCGCCGTCGACGGTGCCCGGCGGGTTGGACATGGTGACGGTGACGAGCGGCGAGCCACCAGGAGCGGCGCCAGGGGCTGGGCGGACGGTGCCGTAGAGTTCGACGTAGGGTGCGGCGGGGCCGGAGTCGAGGAGATCGAACGAGGCCTGCAGCGCGGGCAAGCGCGCGGCTGCGTTGCGCGCATTGGTGTGAGAAGTGGAGAGGTCCATGTCAGATCACATTCGGCATCGGGGTTGGGGTGAGACCGACTTTTGCGACCGGGTCATTGACGCCGGTGTGGTCATACGTGATCACAGCGAACTTGGCCGCCGCATTGATATAGTCGAAGCGCCACGCTCCCGTAACGGGGTCAGACCACACGGTCCGCGAGAGACGCCCGGGGAACGCCAGTTCTGTCCGAGAACTCGTTTGTACGATCAGATGCACGCGCCGACTTACGGGCGCATCTGGCGTACCGGCAACCTTTGTTGTCCCCTCGAGGTATCCGGTTCCGCCGGCCAATGCATCGGTGGCCACCATGCGACGCAAGATTCGCCCGCTCATCGCCACGGCCCCGTGGTGTCAATCACGAACGCTCCCGGGCCTATATTGGAGTTCGACTTCTGCACCACGAATCGCCGGCCGGGGAGACCTGCGATGCTCGTCTCGAGCGCGCCGTCGGTCAATTGAGACTGCGAATGCAGCGGCCCGTATACCCCCGGCAGCACCCCCCGAATCACGGCGCCGTTCTCCCATATTTCAATGGGGGTTACATATAAAAGTCCACTTCCGGGGGCCGGATAATCGAGTCCGCCAAAGCCAACGCCGCTCCCCGTCAACGGGTGTGCGAATTCGCGAGCCCTGACCGCCCCCGCTGCTTGCGAATAGGCTCGCGGCATGAAACGGCCGGCATTGTTGTTCACCGTCAGCAGATTGCCCATCGCAGAAAGAGACGTGTTTTCGCCGCACGTAAGCAGCACAGCGGCCTCATCGGTTGGCGATTCGCGCAGCAAATCCCCGAACCAATGCGTCTGCCAGGTCGTTCCGTCGTATTGGACAGAGATTTCAAACCCGCCCGCATCGGCTCGAATGCGCCACGTCCGTGCGGTCCCGCTCGCCGCACTGCTCTTTCCCCAATACCCGCCGCCCGCCACCAGGGCTTCTGTCGGGAACGGGCCCGTGCCGGTGTCGACATCCGACATCGTTTCGTAGCCGATCACCCGAGCGTAGGTCGCGATAGAGTCATCGACCCGGAGAAGCTTGCCGGTCGCCGTCACATCCCCCGACTTGAATGCCGCCTTGTTTGTCGCAGAAAAGGCCTGGACCCAGCCCGCCGGGGCGCGCAGCGCGGTCATCGTGCCGGCAGCGCTCCCGTCCGGCATGCTGCCGACGTCGAACGTGAAGGTCGTTGCAGCGCCTGAACTCAGACGCCAATCGCCATTGAGCGCCGACAGCGCTCCGGTCACCCCGGCGATGCGGATCACGTCGTTTGCGGCGAATGGGTTACCCGCGCTGATCGTCGCCGTGGCGATGCCGCCCGAGACTGAGATGCTATTGACCGACCGGGGGTCGAATCCGTCCACCAAACACGCCTTCAGCAGCGCGACAAGTGAGCCGGCTGTACCCGCTAGCTGCGGACCATTGGGCATGGTGCTGTTGTACGAGCGCACCGCGTTATTGATGATTGCCATTGCTGCAGGCCTCCCTTACGGCCGATCGATGTTGCCGAGCGCGTAAATCTCGCACCCGTCGGCGCCATCTCCGGCGGGCATGTCCGATTGCTGAATCGAGCGCGCGAGCCACATGTCAGCGAGCGCGCCCACGGTGTTGATGCGCACGACGTTGCCGGCGCTCCAGCCGCCGCCGTTGGCCGCGACGGGGATGGTGAGATAGGGCACGCCGCCCGAGCCGTCCGGGTTGCGCGTGCGCGGGTTGATGGGGGCGATGTCGCTGGTGAATGCGCCGCTATAGACGAGGCCGCGCGTCTCGCCGATGAGTTCGACGTTCGTGGTGTTGGTCCAGCGCAGCAGCCAGCGCTCGGTCTCGGCACCCTCGTTCGTCACGGTGATGGGGTGCGCGATGGTGTCGAGCGTCGCCGTCGCCGCCGAGCCGACGATGTTGTCGACCCAGGTGTTGTCCCACGTCGCCTGGTCCCACACGGCCGACACGCGGGCGCGGCGGTCACCGTGGATGAGGCACGAGGCGACGAGCGTGCCCTCGACCGGATACGTGTGCGTGAGCGCGCGGGCGAGCGTGAGCTGGCCGCTGATCTGTGCATCGGTGATCTGGCGCAGGTCGCCCACGGTGTGGCGTACCGTCACGGGCATGACGATGCCGGTGACGTCGGTGAAGGTGACGATACCGGTGTCGCGGTTCAGCGTGTAGCCGGCGGTCACCGTTGCGCCGTTGGCGTCGATGACGCGCACCCAGGCGATACGGGTCCGCCCGCAGTCGATGGTGCCGCCGTTGGCGACGGTGGCCGGCGCGGTGTCGGCGACGTTCATCACCATCACGACATCGCCGGGGCGGTAGATCGGCACCCGGCCGTCGGGTGGCAGGCGCACGGGGTCGATGCCGAGGATGTCCGCGTTGAGCGGCAGGTAGGTGTAGCCGACGGCGTTGTAGCGGATGGTCGCGGGGATCACGTCGCGCGGCGTCCAGACGGTCGCGACCAGCTCGCCGAATTCGAGCCACGCCGTGCCGAACTCGTAGTTCACCTCGCCGCGCACCAGGGCGCCGCTGATGTTGCCGTCGCCGTCGGAGGTGGCCGAGATCAGCGTGCCGTCGGCGGCCGTGGCGGTGATGCTGACGGAGGTCGGCTTCAGCGGCGCGATCGGGGCGCGGAACGATGCCGCGACGGCGGTGAACTCGCCGTACTGGGTCAGGCAGCTAATGACCTGCAGGCCGAGCGCGGTGTTGTTCGCCCAGCTGGTGATCTTTGCGCGGCCGGTCGAGTAGTCGATGCTGCCGGCGGCAAGGCCGGAGCCGGTCGTGACGCTGGGGTCCTTGTACAGCACGCCGCCGCGGTCCACGTAGATGCTGCCGGCGATCGACAGCATCACCGACGAGGCGACCGTGGCGTCGCCGACGGTGGTCGTCAGGTCCAGATCGAGGCCGGCGGTGCTCAGTGCAACCACCTCGCCCGTGATGGCGTTGGGGTCGAACGCAGCGGTATCGCGCTCGACGGCGATCGACGACACGCCCGCGAGTGAGGCCGACTCGACCGGGCCTTCCCACGACTTTATGTTCTCGGTCCACATCATGACCATCACCGACAGCGAGGCCGTGAGGGTGACGACGCCCGTCGCGGCATCGAAGGTGCCGACGGGCTGCTCTGACCATGACACGCGGTAGGTCTGCAGCGTTGCCCCGCCGGCTTTCACGCGCACCTGCCCGCCGGTGGTGATGAACGCCGACGCGCTCACGTTGCCCTTGCTCGTCACCACGTTGAACAGCATCGTGCCGCCGTTGCGGAACGGCGCCGTGCCGGGAACGGTGAATTGCCCGCCGGAGATGGTGGCAGTGGTGCCGCTCATCAGCCCCGTGCCATTCCGCCAGGTGTAGGCGTTCGTCACGCTCGCGCCCGAGTCCGGCGGCGCCGTGAATTCCAGCGCGACCGCCCCCGTGGCGTAATCAATGGTGCCCGTGACGCCCGTGCCGCTGATCGAGCCGTTGGCCGATGCGTCGGTGGCGTTGCGCGACACCCCGCCGACCGGGTAGCTCGCGGTGTAGCTGCCCGGCACAACGGGGTGCTGCGCCAACGTGAATTCGAGCCGCAGCGTTGCGGCGGCGTCTTCCGTTGCCCCGGCCCGCACCACGTAATGAACCGGCGAGCCCCACGTGTACAGGATCTGCGAGCCGGCATCCGGCAGCGCGCCGAGCGTGATCGAAACGGCGCCCGTCACATAGCTGATCGTGCCCGCCCCATACGACGCCTCGGCTCCGACGATCCCGCCCGCGCCGTCGTCCGTGAGCAGATACCAATTGCCCTGCGCCATGTAGGCGATCTGCAGCGAGCCCGGCGCGGGGATGGGCGCGAGCGTCAGCACCCAGTTGAGCGCGCGGTTCTCGACCGTGACCGACTGCGTGCGCGTGTGCGCCTGGTTGGCGGCTGCCACGCCCGGTCGATACGTGATGTTCGCGGTGCCCGAGGCGGCCGGCGCGTTGCTCGAGAACGCGATCTCGCCCGTGGCATGGCTGATGGTGCCGATGATCGTCGTGCCCGACAGGACATTGCCCGCGCGGTCGTCGGTCACCGTCACGGCGCCCACCGTCACCGACACCGTGCCCGGCATCGCCCCGCCACGCAGCACGAGGCGCAGGTTCGGGCCGATGGCAGCGCCCACCGCGGTGTAGGTGAGATCCGCCGCGGACGACGCGATCATCGGCGCCACCCCGTCGGCCAAGGTGCGCGACACGAGCGGGGTTTCGGTCTGCGCGCTCGGCACCAGCTGCGCGAACATCGACGCGGCACGCACCTGCAGATCGCCGATCGCCGCCGCGAGCTGCAGCGGCTGCGCGCCGTAGTAGCGCGTCGCGTCGGCGACCGAGGTGTCGCGGATACGCGCTTTGCCGATGTAGGAGTACGCGGATTCAACCCGCGCGATCGAATGGCCATTGAAGTTGTAGCGCAGCGCGTCGGAGATGGTCAGGGTGACAATCCAGCGCGTGTAATCGCCGACGCCATCGGTGAAGGTCGCCTCGACGAACCCAACGCCCGTGACGCGCACGTACTGCTCCGTCTCGGTGGCGAGGCCCTCGTCCTGGACGATGCAAAGCGTTTTACCGATGGCGGGCAGCTGCGAGCCGACGCGCTGAATCAGCGAGATCGTCTGCATGCCGCTGATGTGGTTTTCGTTCAGGTAGCCGGGCCAGGTCGTCCCTTTGAACAGATACGCCTGCACGCGGCTGGCCGCCTCGGTACGGGTGTCGAACGGGTCGTTCGTCGCGAACAGCGTGTAGCTGAGGGCGGGATCGGTCGGCAGCGCGGTGATGACGGTTTTCGCGCCGGCATAGAGGCTCGTGCCGAGCTCGCGCACGGCGATGAAGATCTTGCGCAGGTTGAACCGGCCGTAGGCGCGGTCGAGGTCGCTGATGTCCTCGAAGACGTTGTTCATGGCGCCGTCGACGATGACGGTGCCCGTCGCCGCGCCGCCGCCTTCGGGGACGTCGGCCATCACCTGGGAGGCGACGAAGACGATGTTGTTTTCCTGAATTGCCATCGGGCGTTACTCGGTAACAGTCATAAATCGAAGCGTCGCCAGCACCCAGTCGGCGGGCTGTGGGTCGGCGTAATGGACGAGCGGGCGGGCCTCGAAGGGGCCGCCGTCGTGGTGGCGGAACACGACCAGGCGCGCGACGCCGCGCAGCGTGAGCGTCAGGCGCAGGTCGGGCGTGTCGGCCCAGGCCTGCAGCTGCGCCATGTCGGCGCGGGTCATCCAGGCGCTCGAGTCGTCCTCGTTGCGCAGCGTGATCGGGCGGCCGGCTTGGCGCAGGGCGGCCTGGATGATCGGCTTGCCGGTGAGGCCGCGCGTGAAACTCTGTTCGGTCGCGGCCCAGGCGAATTCGTCGTCCCAGAGGAGATCGGGGTCGAGGGCGAGCGTTGTGGCGCCGGCGGTCAGGGTGATGGTCATGAGGATCTCGACATCTCGCGCTCGAGCTGCTCGAAGAACGAGTTCAGGGCCGCGGCGTCGTCTGCGCCTGCGACATTGACCTTGCGCTGCAAGTAGCCGGAGCGAAGGGTCACTTCGTAGCGGTTCGTACGGACGCCGGTGCGCTCTTCCTCGGCGCGCTGCTTGTTCACGAAGTCCGCGGCCGCTGTCAGCGCCGCGTTGTTGGCAAGGTTGAGCTTGCGAAAGTAGTCGTCCGTTGAAAGCGGACGCATCTGCGCGAGCTGCTGGTTGTAGAACGCGTTGTAGGCTTCGCGGAACTGGTTGCCGAGCATTGGATCTTCAACGAGCCCGCGCCGCATGGCTTCCTGGAACGAATCGCCGCCGCCGACGGTACGCATCCCGCCGTCGGTTGAACGCGACGAGGTCGCATCGGACGCGGCGTTTGCGCTGCTGGCCGCCTCCTCTGCAGCAGCTCCGATCTCACCGAACTTCGCGGCGGCCTCTTCTGCCGCGTCGCCGAGCGCGGCGGTTGCCGCTCTGCCTTCGCCCATTGCCCGCACGACCGTCCTGCCTGCGGTGTCCGCCTCGAGGCTCAGGCCGTGCTGTGCCGCTTGAGCCTTGAGGGCCGCATCGGCGACGCCACCGTTCGCGGCGATCGCACGCTCGGCGTAGGCGCGAAACGCCTGCTGCAGTTCGCGGGCCGAGGCCGTGCCGGACGAACGGATCTGCTCGAACGCCGTGCGCGCCCGCGCGGCCGCTTCGCCCAAGGTCGCATCGGTGACGACGCCCAATTCCTTGAACGCTTCCGTCACACCGTTGACGCCGGGCGTCGCCTCATCCGCCTTGCGACGGATCGCATCCAGGGCAGCAACCACGGCGGACTCGGCCAGCTTGCCTTCCTCGCCCAGTCGCTGCACGGTCGTTGCGAGGTTGTCCAGCTCGGCTCGGTTCGCGGCCGCCTTGATCGCCCCGTCGATCGACTGCTGCAGGACGGCGCCGGCATCGACGCCGGACGCCTGCAGGCGGTCGAACTGGCCGGCCAGAACTTGCACCGCCCCATCGGCCTCGCGGAACTTCGCGGACATCCCGGTCAGGGCAGCATCGGCATCTACACCGAGGCGCTGGAGCGCGGCGCGCGCCTGGGAATCGAGCGCGACGCCGAGCTGCTGCGCGGACAAGGATCCGCGGTTGAAGGCCATTTCCGCCTGGATGCCGAAGTCGCGCAGGTCGGCCACGCTCAGCTTGCGCAGGCGCTGCGAGAGCGCGATCTCGATCTGCTCGCCCGTCACTTGTGCGCCGGCGCGCAGTTGGTCGAGGCCGGTTACCAGGGCGGCGATGCCGTCCATGCTCGTGAGGTTGGCCGTCTTGACGACCGAATCGAGGGCGCCAGCAGCATCCTGCCCCTTCGCCCGCAGCTCCCCGAAAACCTTTTCCATTTCGGTGAGCTTGAAGCGTGCTGCCTCGGCGTTCGTCGCGACGAGCTCGATTTCCTTCGCCGCGTTGTTCGTCGGCGTGCTCTCGAGCATCTTGCGGACCGCCTCGTCGGCCTCTTCGGCGGCGGACTTGGCGCGGAAAAACTCGGTCACCAGAGACACGACGCCGGCGACAACGCCGACGACAGCGAGCGCCGGCAGGGCGCGCCCGAGCGTTAGCATCGCACCGGTCGCGGCACGGCCGGCGGCGGCCAGGCCTGTGAGCGCTGCGGCCTGCGCCGTGGTGGCTGCGGTGCTCGCGGCGGTCAGGGTGATGTAGCCGCGCAGGGCCGCAGCGGCCTTGACGGCTAGCGCCGCGGTCACGAGCTCGCCCGCTTTGACTGCAGCGTCGGCGATGTTGTCGAGGTTCGCGGCGACCATGTTCAGACCGGCGGCGACCGTGTCGGACGCGCCCGTCGTCTTGTCCAGCTGACCAATGAACACCTGCCACTCGTTCGCCAGGCGCTGAGTCGCCTGGCCGACCGTGTCCGGCAATTTGCCGAACTCGGCCTCGATGGCGGCCGACTGCGACTTCAGCGCGGCGACGACGACTTCGGCGGTTAGCTTGCCGTCTTCGGCCATGCCGCGGAGCTCGCCGCGCGCGACGCCGAGGCCGTCCGCGAGCGCCTGCATCAATCGCGGGGCGGCCTCATTGACGCTGTTGAATTCATCGCCGCGCAGGGCCCCACTCGCGAAAGCCTGCCCCAGCTGGGTGATGGCGCCAGCCGCCGCGGCGCCGGCCGTGCCAGAGACGGCGAAGGCTTTGTTGATCGTGTCGGTGAGCTGCGCGACGTCGGCCTGGCTGGTGCCCAGCTCGCGCGTCGATTGCGCGAGACTGCCGTAGAGGCCGCCGATGGCGTTGATGTCGGCGCCGGTCTCGTTCGCGCTGGTGCGCACCGATTCCATTGCCCCGGCAAGGTTCCCCGTGGCTCCGACCGCCAGACCCAGCCGGGCCTCGAGCAACTTCGCTGCATCGGATACCGGAGAGAGTGCAGCGGCGAAGTTCGCAACTTGCGAGACGGCGAACGCACCGCCGATCAGACCGGCGATCGGCCCCAGCCGTGCGGGCAGGGTTGCGAGAGCGCCGTCGAGGGCACCGACTCCGGTCGCGGAAGCTGTCGCTGCGCGTCCCAGATCTCCAAGCTGCTGCGCCTGACGTCCGACACCTGCCTCGCGGCCGATGCGCTGGATGCCGTCTGCGACTGGAGTCAGAGTCGGGGCGGCGCGCTGGCTCTCGGCGCCAATCCGCCTGACGTTGTCGGCAACGGCCGAAAGGCTTTCGCTGCCTTCGGTCTTGACGATGACACGGGCGGATGCGGTGAGTTTCGACATGGGGGTCTGGGCGGCCGGAGTGCGGTAAGAGTGGCGGCCCTATCCTGATGACAGGGCCGCCCGCGATCAGTCGCGATACTCCAGGGTGAAGGGCGGCAGGCCGGCGCCGGGGATCTCCAGGCGTCCCTTGAGCGGCACGTCGGTCAGCTCGCCGCTGAGGAAGTCCCACGCGTCCTGGCTCGACACCGTCGCCTGCCCGGCGCGCAGGATCATGTCCTTGCGGGTGACCAGGTTGATACCGTCGAGCTCGAACTTGAAGGTGCTGTTGTAGTTGCGCGCGCCGAGCAGCTTCTGGCCTGCGATCGCATCCTTCGCGCCCGACACGTGCACCGCACCGGCGGCGATCGCGCCCGTGGAAAGGGCTTTCAGGAAGCCGAGCCGGCGATTCAGCTCGTAGTCGGTCCCTTCCACGTAGGTCACGGTGCCGGCCGCGTTCTTCACCGTGATACCGGTTGCGGCGAGGTTCTCGTGGCCGATCTCGACCCACGCGTCGAGCACCGCGGTGACGGCGACGTCGGTCAGCGTTCCGGAGGCGACGGTCAGCGTCTCGATGACGGCGGAGAGCTGCATCGCGAAGATCTCGCGCGTGATCTCGGAGAGCGTCAGCTCGAACTCGGTGGGCTGCGGCACGCCGAAGCTCACGAAGGCGTTTCCGTAGGTGTCGCGGCCCTTGGAGATCTTTTCCTTGATCTCGCTCGGCGTGGCGATCGACAGGGCGTCGCACTCCAGGCGCTGGCGGGCCGAATAGAGGCCGGTGGCGTTGTCCTTGAAGGCGAGGTACAGGTCGCCGGCGAAGAGTAGTGCGTTGGTTTCGGCCATTTTCAGGGCTCCTTGCGGTGGGATGGCTGTGTCACTCGGTGTGACGGGTCTGCAGGCGCAGGGTGGCGGCGTGGCACAGCACGCCGGCGAACATCACCGGAGCGCTATCCACCAGGGTGACCCCGGCGCCGTCGTCTAGAATCGTGGTCGTGACGGCGCCGGAGAGGTCGGGGTTGTCGTGGAAGACCTGCGCGATGGCGTCGATCAGGGCATCGAAATCCAGCTCGGTCTCGGCCTCGTCGGCGATCGCCATGTAGCCGACGATCTCCCACGAGGTCGTGATCGTGCGACGGGTCGCCCCGGTACGCGTGGAGGTGAAGGAACGGCGGCGGACGAACCAGCCGCGCAGTTGCTCGGCGCCGGCGATGGTGGCCACGTACAGGGTGCGCATGCGCGTGCGGTCGGCGGCATAGCGCTCGAATCCATGGGTGCGGCCGACGTCCTGCACGTTCGCCAGCGTCGCGAGGATCGCGGCGCGAATCGCGGGAATCCGGCTCATACGGCCCCCACAATGCGTGCATCGATACGTGCCAGGCACTCGTCGAGGCCGTCGCGGATCTGCACCTGGTTGGCCTCGAAGGCGTCGCGGAACATGTGCGCGCCTTCGGTGCCGACGCGCGCGATCTTGCGGGCGATCGCCCAGGCCGCGCGATCTGCCTCGCGGCCCGTCACGCCCAGCTTCTGGCGTGCCCAGGCGGCAAGCGGCGCGACCGGTGGCATGTGCGGACGGGTGCCGTCCTCGACGGCCGGCGCATACGAGAGTGACGTGCCGACGACCCCCTCGACGCCGATGCCCGGCAGGCGGCGCACGTCGCCGATGATCGAACCGCGCAGGGTTCCGTGAGTCGTCGGAGTGCGGTCCTGCACCTCGGCCTGCAGGTGCGCGGTGGCGGCGGCGACGAAGCGCTCCACTTCCTCGTCGACGATCTGCGGGGCGCGCTCGAACGCGGCGGCAAGGCGCTGCAGCTGGGAGAGGTCGAAGTCGATCCGCATCGCGCTCACCTCCGGTACAGGCGGCCGCGGCCGTGGGTGGTCGGCAGCTCGAGACCCACGACCACGCCGGCAGCCTCCATGCGCGGCTGCTCGACGCCCTGGGCGTTGATCTCGATGCCCAGCGTGGCGAAGTAGCGGTTGCGGTAGCTCTTGGCGCGGGCAGCCCATTCGCGGGCCGGATGCGCCTGATCGACGCGGTCGGCGGCGATCGTGGGGTCTGCGGCGTTCGCATGCACGGTCGCGACCTGTTCGGCGAGCAGCGACGCGGTGTAGCAGGCCACTGCCTCGCGGTGAGCGGGCGGGATGGTGTCTTCGGTGGCGGAGAGCTGGTGCGGGGCGGTGAAGGTCAGCCGCGCGACATCGCCCGCAACCAGGCTGCGTGCCAGGCGGATCTCCTCGGCGAGCGGGCCGCGGTAGATCGCCCATTGCGACGACACCAGGAGAGCAGGTGGGATCTGACCGACGGGGGTTTCGACCCCTTCCAACGCGCTTGCGCCAGACACCCAGCCGGTCGGGAGCGGCAGCGCTTGGCCGCCCGAACTCGTCACATCGGCGACCAGCTGGCGCGGGCGATCGGTGCTGTAGCGACTCAGCGCCAGCCCGATCGCGCGCTCGCGCTGCCCGGGCGTTACCCACTGCGCGCTGTCGCGCACCAGGTCATCAACAAGGGTCTGAAAGTCGGAAAGCATGGCGGCTCCGGATGGACTGCCGACATGCTGCCGCACGCGCGCGGGGCGCCGCGGTTAAAGGGTTTTGGTAATGCGGAGGGGAGTGGGGAGGGTTTTGGCGCGGGGCTTCCCACGCGGGCCAGTGACGGAGGCCTCCCCGACTCCACCGGCCCGCGGGATCAGCGCCCCTTCGGGGGGATATCCCGTTACACGACCACGTGCTTGCGCAGGCCGCGGAAGTCCATCACGCCGCCGCTGTAGATGTGGCGGATCTTGTACGTGATCTTGTCGTTGCTGAACAGGCTGCCCACATTCGGCGTGTCCTGCACGAACAGCTCCGGTTCCTCGCGGCCGTCCAGGAAGCCGACCTCGATGGTCGGAATGCGGCGCGGATCGGCCACGGCAGCCCAGTCGTTCGCATCCGTCCAGTACGAAACCGGGATCACCTCGGGGTTGATGGTCTGGACGAACGTCTTGTCCAGATTCTGGCCCCGCACGAACAGGTTGTAGGCGGCCTCCTGCAGCTCGAACGGCACCAGCACCGTCGCCGGACCGATGTTCAGGCGCTTCGACGAGCCCGCGCGCACTTGCTGGATCATAGCGAGGCGGGCCGCAGCGAAGCTCGTCGCGTCCAGCGCGGTCGTGCCGAGGTTGGCGTGGTCGGCGTGGAACAAGGCCTTGGCATCGTAGATCGTCGGGTTCGTGCGGACGAAGTCGAAGACGAATTCGTACAGCGTGTTCGCCGCGGCCAGCGCCAGCTCGGTCGGCAGGCGACGGATCGCGCCGACGTCGTCGTTGCGGATCATCTCGAGGGTCAGATCCTCGGTGCCGCCGCGCTTGGTGACCGCATAGGTCGCCTTCTCGTCACCCGGGCTGGTCAGCGCAGCGTACGGATCACCTTGGGCCACCGCCGGCAGATTGCCGTAGCCGCCCAGGCGGGTGCGTTCCTGCGTGCGGAAGTCCGACACGGGCACGACGCTGGCGATCTTGCGCCACGCCTGCAGGTCGGTCTCCTGCGCGTACTCGGCGAGCATCCGGCGAGTGATCGAATCGCCCAGCACATTGGCCCACGAAGCCGAGGTCAGCGACTCGACGAAGCGATCGCCGATGGATTCGCGCAGGCGCGAGACGTCGCACTGGCGCAGATCGCCAGAGAGCGACTTGTCGCCGGTGATCTCGATGTAGCACTCCTTGAAGGAATGCACACGATCCTTGCCGGCGAAGAAGTTGTCGAGCATCTCGCCGACCTTCACCGAACGGTCTTCGACCTGTGCGGCTTCGTCGAAGGGGATGATCGGCTTGCCCGATTCGGTAAAGCGGGCGAGGTAGGCGCGCTCGTCGTCGATCGCCTTGGTGACGTCGGCCGCGGTGAACGGTGCGGTCGCCTCGGTGAAGCGGGTGAGCAGGCGGTCCTTCGCCGGCTGCGGCAGCTTGGCGGCGCCGATCGTCTCGCGGGCGGTCATGCGGGCCTCGACCAGGCGCAGCTGCGCCAGCGCCTGCGCGCCGGCATCGCTCTGGCCGGACGTGCGCGGGGCAATGGCCTCGCGGAAAGCGGTTTCGATCTGCTCGTCCGTGGCGTTCGCGCCGTCGAACTGCGGGTTGTGGGCCTGAATGGCCTCGATCATGCGTTGGCGCAATGCCATGTCACGGTCCTCCTCGGACGGGTCAGTGTCGGATTGAGCCTCGACGATGCGCAGCAGGCGTCCGCCGGCGCCGGGCTCGATGATCAGATCCACGCTGTGGATCTTGGTGATGCGGGTGGCCTCGCGGATGCGGTGCCCGTTGCGGGTGGTGAGCTTGGCGGTCGCGTCGGCGTCGATCGAAAAGCCGAACAGGTCGTGCATGCCGCGCTGGTACGCCTCGCGGATCTTCACGGCGACATCGCCGTCGGGCTGGATCAGCTGCAGCTCGCCCTCGATGCTGCCGGTGTCGGGCGCGGCCCCCTCGACGAAGCGGGCGTTTGATACGCGGCCGATCAGGTTGCGCACGTCCTTGCCCTTCGTCTTCAGGTGTTCCTCGTCGCTCTTGGCGAACACCCGCGCACCCTCGACCAGGCGCACCGCGTCGCGCAGCACGGAATCGGGGTAATAGTTTCGGTTGCCGGACTCGCCGGCCTCGATCACGCGGATCATCCACTTGCCGGCGTCGGGCTCGCCGACGGATTCCAGGAACACGGCCCCGCCGGCGCGGGCTTCGGCCATCCGAACCGGCGTGTAACCCTCGACCACCTCGAAGGGGGTGCCGAGCTGCACCTGGTTATCGTCGCTCAGCGTGTAGGGGTAAGCCATGTAGCGGCCGTCCTGGCGCACGATCATGCGATCGGCGAACACTGCCTCGATCGGCACGTACTCGCGACCGAGCGCGCGGCAGACGGCGGCGCGCACCAGCTCGACAATGGCCAGAATTTCGGTCGCAGCGGCCTCGATCAGCCGTGCGCCGATGATGCCCTGCGGCGGGATCTTCACTTCTCGGCCTTCACCGGCAGATTGCCGGTCAGCTTCTCGCCGGAGGTGGTGATCACGGTCACCGCCGTATCGCGCACGCGGCAGGCAAAGACTTCAGCGGCGGCGATCGGCTTGCGCTCGGTCTTTCCGGTCGCCTTGCCTTCCTTGTCGAGAACGGGGACTTCGCGCCCCACGAGCTTGGCCGCTGCGGCCGGTTCCAGGTCCATCGTGTTTTCCATCGCGGGCTCCGTCGGTGATCTGTCGATCGGTGAATGACGGGGCGATGATGGGGGCTCGCGCGAGGCGGCCTCGTTTAAAACATTTTGGAACTCGCTATGTTCGGCGCTTGAGGACGAGTCTCGTAGGACTAATAAGCGGTCAACAAAACGATGAGCTTTCCCGTGATCTGCGAGAACCGTAGCGCCTGTCCGTATGTTGGCTGACCAACACTAAGGACACCCAAGGAAGCCAAGCCAGCAACAATTAATTCGTCGCGCGATCCGGGCTGAACATAGAGTGTCTCGGCAGCAGGGGGAACAGACTGATCGCTAATCAGAACGAATCTGTTGGAAAAATGTTCGACCACGAACTGCGCCTCTTCGGCCGTGATGTCTCGAATGATTCGAGACAGCATGATTGCTTCTTGGGGCTCCACATCGTGGGCAACAAGCGAACGTCGCACAACCGTTCGCAAGATTTCGAGCTTCTCAGCCTGTGTGGTCTGCAGGAAAGCAAGGACGGCTTCATTGAGCAGTTTGTATTGAGCGTCCGAGAGATTCCGAAGTGCCTCCCGCTGCTCCTGCAGTTCGCGCGACACCTCGGTCAGATGCGCTTCAATGCGCCTGCGGAGACGCTCACCGGCAAGCGAGTTTGAAAGCACTGGCAGAAGTGCCGCCAATGGACCACCTGCGATCGCTGCTATGATTGTTGCCACACCCTCGACCGGCAAGCTTCCTGCGGTCTTCTCTAGCCGGGTGGGTCCAGGCAATTTCTTCATCGCAAATGCCCCATCTGAATAAGCGGAAGCCTAAGTCGTTGTTCGTCTGAACCCAGGCACTACCGGGACGGCCACGCAGCCGCAGTTGATGGTATGTCGGGCCGGAGCGCTTGGATCATGAGGGTACATCATCTTCACTGCACCGCCCTCCAGCAGGAATGGGGCCCCGACAAGTTGTTCCTGGCCATGAATCACAGCGTGAGACAACCGCGGGTGAAGTTTCCCTGACTTCACCCAGCGCTTTTTCATCCCCGGCACCAGCTTCGCCGTCTGCTCCATGCGCGCCTGGTTGGCGGTGGAGTAGGCGCGAGCGAGCTCGGTATGCACGATCGTGGTCGCGCGGCGCTGCGTGTCCGCCTTCAGGATGCTGGAAACCTGTTTCACGGCATCGAAAGGTGTCTGCGCCCCGATCGTCACCAGTCCGAGCTGGGCATTGATCGCGTTGGCCGCCTCAAGCGTCACACCCTTGATCTTCTCGGTCAGAAAGCCGCGCATCGCTGTGAGCTGCTGCACGTCGAGCTGTGGCAGCGCGGACCGGACGCCCGCGGCCGCGACCACATCATCGACCAGGGTCGAGCCGGCACGCCAAGCAGCCTGCTGGCCGAGATCCACGGCCGATGCGGCCTCGCCGCCTGTTACAGCGAGCGCACGGCGGATCTCCGCCTGCAGCTGTGGCAGGAGCCACTGCTGATAGTCGCTCGGCGCTGCCGCGAGGATCGCGGCAATCTGCCGGTCCGCCTGCGCGAGGAGCTTGCGAACCTCGCCGGCCGTATCGTTGATGAGGCGAGTGCGGCCTCGTAGGGCCTTGCGCGCCGCTTCGGCGGGGGTAGTCATTCGTCGCCCAGCTCGGGCTCAGGGTCGACCGACGGCGGGAACACGTCCTCAGCCCGCCTCGCCGCCCGGGCCGCCTGCGCCGCGACGAGCTCCGCCTTCGGGTCGATCTCGACCCCCAGCCGGCCGGCGACGGTCGCGATCAGCGCAACACCGGTCTCCTCGGTCATCAAGCCGGCGTCGATCGCCGCTGCCACGGCCGTCACGACCTGGACGATCGCGGCGGCGTACTTTGTCGTGTCGCGTGCCGTCATCTCCGGGAACACGGCTTCCACTGCGAGCCGCTCGTCGTCCCAGTCCGGCTCCGCACTCTTCGCCATAATCGCCTGACGGATCACGTAACGGCCCATCGACTCCAGGATGTGCTTCACCAGGCGCTGGCGCATGCTGAAGGCCTTGAATGTTGGCTCGCCCATGCTTTCGCCCGTCGCGCGATTCACGTCGCCGCCGCCGCCGAACCAATGCTCGGGGATCGTTGCTCCGCCCAGGACGTGATTACGGAAAAGCCGCGCCCCTTCGGTCGTGTCGCCGGCCTTCACATCGGGGGTCACCGCCTCCCACTTCTCGCTGTCGTTATGCACCCGCACGCTGCCGGGCTTCGGCGCCGTGATCTTCCGCGCGCGCTCCTCCACCTTCTCGGGCGTCGCTCCGGACAGCGTTACGTCCCACATGAAGGCGCGCAGGAAGTTGTAGCGCTCGATCTCGCCGAACAGGAACTGGTCGTACGCATCCACCCAGTCCGCCGGCGCGCGCAGATCGGAGCGGCCGCGGCTCGACACCGACAGGTCATTCACCGTGAAGAAGAAGGCCTCGCCGTCAGTGAAGGTCTCGCGGATCTGCTGCGTGCGCTCGGTGAACACCGACTCCGGGCCGTTCACGATCACGCGGAAGCGGCGCGCGACGCCCTTGCGGTCCTTCGTCGTCACGATCCCGATCGGCTGCTCGGGGTTGTCCGGGTCGAGCACCACGGTCGCGATCAGCGCAGGGTCCAGGTAGCCCAGGCGCACGTGGCCGTCGTGCTCATTCACGAACGTCGGCCAGCACTGCTCGCCGAAGATCGCCAGCTCGCGCACCTTCTTTGGCAGCTTCACGTCCATCTGGTTGACGGGGTCGGACCAGAAGCGCGTGAGCACCGCCTGCATGCCCTCATCGTCCGCGCGCAGCTCCACGCCCTCGGCGAGCAGGTAGGCCAGCGGCAGCTCGATGATGCGATTCGCGAGCAGGTTGGCGTCCCACAGGTACAGCGCCGTCTCGCGCATGCGGTCCTGGGCGAGCGGCGACAGGTCGCGCGTCACGTCGCCCGAGAGACGGCGCCAGCCGTTCTCGTCGTCGGCGTCGATCGTCTTGCCGGCGGCCTCGACCAGGCGCTCGGACTCCTCGGCCGCGGGGGTGGCCCTGAGCCATTTTCGGAAGGTTGCGCGAAAGCCCATGGTTCTCTCAGTCGGAAATTGATTTGTAACGCGTGTTACGGGTGTTACAAGGCCCGTAGAGGGGGAAGCGACAGCCATCGGGGCCACCAGAGCCCTCCAAAGGCGCCAGAGGCCGGATTTTCGAGTCCGGGTTTTTCATGCCCGACGACGTCCAATGAACCCGCCGCCGAGCCCGCCGAAGCGAGGGCGCTCGGCGCGATAGGTCTCGCTTTCGGCCTCGACCGTCTCGCCCGCGGCCGGCGGCACCTCGGCACGGCTTGCTGCGTGCGCCAGCAGGTACATCACACCCGCGTCGCCGTGGCGCTGCTGCCCGTCGGCACCCTTCGTGCGCGCATCGGGAATCATTGGGATGCCCTTCATCACCTGGAAGGCGCGCAGGTCGTCGAGGTGGTCCGCGTCGCGCGGCACCTCGATCGTGCCGTCCTCGAACGCCGCCTTGAACGGCGCCGTGTTCTCGCGGTACCAGGTCTGCGACAGCATCACGGCCTCGATCAGATCCGGGCCCCACTTCTGCACCGCCTTCTCGGCCAGGTACTGGCCATTGCCGCGCGCGTCCAGCTTGCCGGCCATCAGGTTCGGCAGGCGGTCGCCGACGTAGAAAACCACCTCGCGCTGCTGGTCGAACGGGCAGTTCGCCAGCTCGATCGCAAACGGGAAGCGGCGCGTCAAGTTCTGCTTGATCTGGAAGGCGCCCAGCACGGAAAGGTCACCCGAGCGCCCGAAATCCATGCCGAAGCCGCTGCGCAGGTTCGGGTCGAGATCCAGGAGCAGATGGCGCAGGTTCCGGTCCAGCCAGTCGCGCATCTCGGCCGTGCGCTGCAGCTCGGGCCACAGTGCGAAGTCCTCGGTCGGCGGCTTCCACCGCAGCACCGGGGCGTCGATCATGCGCGCCTCGATCAGCGCCCGGTTCAGCCAGGCGCCGCCCGAATTCTTCGGGACGCAGTCCAGCTCCTCGGCCGCATTGTCGCGGTACTGCGCGCGGATGCCGGCGACCCACGCCGCCTTGTCCTCGTCGGTCGGCGTCTTGCCGGTGCGCAGACACACGCGCTCGTAAAGCCCTTCCGCGACCGCGTCGTCGAAGGTCACCCGATGCAGCGAGTACGGCACCTTGCCGGCGCGGATGTCCTGCACCAGGTCGTTGAACGGATTCTCGGCGCCGTCGTGCGTCGAGATCACATGCACCTCGCCGCCCCAGATCAGCAGCGCAAGCGCCGCCTTCAGCAGCTCGCCGAGTGCCGTGTGGAACGCCGCCTCGTCAATGATCACGCGCCCCTGCTTGCCGCGCAGGTTCCGCGGACTGGACGACAGCGCCGTGATGCGCCAGCCCGAGGCGAAGCGGATCGTGAAGGTCAGGATGGATTTCTGCTCGTCGCCATCGATGAAGACCTCCTCGCCTTCCTCGATCTCGCCGGCCGCGAGGCCGTAGGAGCGCGCCCAGTCCGCGCAGTCGCGGATGAACTCCTCGGCCATGTCCTTCGTGTAGCCGATGTACCAGGCATCCATGCCGGACGTCGACGCCGCGAGCAGTGCCGTGTCCGCCGCCTCGCCCCAGGAGAGGCCGATCCGGCGAGATTTCTCGATGACCTTCACCTGCGCCTTATCTGCACACCAGCGCTGCTGGTAGGGCAGCAGCGCCATGGGGGTGCGGGCGTCGCGAGGTTCGGGGACTCTGCCCTCAGGATGCGACATCGCCGCTGCCTTGGTGGTGCAAGTACTGACCGACCCGGTCCTTCTTTCGCGTCATCGCGATGGAGATGGCAAAAGGATTGAGGTCGCCAGCATCGGAAAGCATGTCCATTGCCGCATAGACGTCCCCGAGTTCACGCTCCAGGGCTTCGCGATTCGTTGCCCCGGCCGGCGACCTGCTTTCATATCCGTGCCGCAGGATCTTCCCGATTGCCTGAACTGCTTCACCAAGCTCCTCTGCCAGTACGGCGAGGCGCTCGGCCTGTGCGGGCGTGAGTCCATTGAAATGGCCATCCATCACACCACCCCCAGAATCTTCTGCCGGATCAACTCCGCCGCCTCGTCGCTCAGCCCCTGCGCCTTCGCCGTCTTCACCGCCTCGACGGCCGCCTTCTTCGCCGTCTCCTCGCGGATCTTCAGGATGCGCTGCGTGGTCAGCACGTCGGCGCTGGCCAGGTCCTTCATCGCCTTCGCCAGGAACATCACCTCCTGGGCCTCGGCCGACTCCTCGCGCTCGCCCATGTTGCCCAGCGTCTGGAACGCCACCGAGCGCAGCATCTCGGGCAGCAGTCGCGCGACGTCGCCGTCGGGCTCGCTCTCGAACTTCGCGACCCACACCTTCGCCACTTCCTGCGCCTCGCGGTACCGGCGCATCTGCTCCTCGGCGCGCTGCGCATAGCGCCCCAGGGCGGAGCGCGAGACCGGCGGCTCGCCGCCGTTCAGCTGCGCAAGGTGCGCGAGGATGTCGTCGAGCGTGAAGCGCCCCTCGCGGATCAGTGTGTCGATCGCATCGCGCAGGCGCGGGTCGAGCTGCTGGATGCTGCTCTTGCGGGCCACGGTCAGGCTCCCGGCAACGGGCGCTTGACGCCCGGCACGGTGGCGCGGCCGTGCGCGACATCGGCGCCGCGGGGCGTGAGCTGCGCGATGCTCACCCCGGCGACCGTCGTCAGCTTCGCGAGGCCCTGCTCGTCGAGCCAGGCGAGATCCGTCTGCAGGCGGTCCAGGCCCACGCTGTGGCCGAAGTCCGGCAGGGCGCTGTGCAGCAGGTAGGCGTTGCCGCAATAGTCCGGCGCCTGCTCGAGCAAACGCAGGATCACGAGGCGACGATCTTCGGTGAGGTGCTGGGCGAAAGTCATTCGCGTCCCTTCAGCATGTAGGAGTGAATCAAATGCAGGGTGTGGTTGGCGCCGGTGAACTGGCCTTCAAGTCCTTTCAGGGTCCCGGCGACACTGTCGATGCGCTCATGCAGGCGCTTCATGTCGTCGTCGGTCGGCGCGTGCATCACGTCCTGCTCCACCCGCGCCAGGCGGTCGCCCATCGCCACGATGCGCAGGTCCAGCGCACTGCGGTACGCGTCGAAGCCGCGGTCGATCTCGCGCACTTCCTCCATGCGCTTCATCTCGTCGGCCGCGTGTCGCGCCAGCATTTCGCGGTAAGTCGTCAGATCCTGCTGGCGCGCTTCGTCCGCCGCCTTGAACCGCGTCTCCAGCCGGCGATCGATCTGGGCAAACAGCAGCTTCGCGCCCGCGAACACGAAGCCGAGAAACGACAGCAGCAAACCGACCAGCTGCCAGAATTCAACCTGCACAGTCATTGCGCGTCTCCGTGCCAGTCGATCAGGGTGCCGAGACGGCGGCGGCACTCGTCGTACTGGCGCCCGGCGCGGGCGATCCAGAGGGCGACGTCGGTGTCGGTGCTGACCAGCTCGCCGGCAGCGGCGGTAGCGGTTCCATCCGTTGCATCAGCGCGGCCGGCGGGCGCGGGCACTCCGAGATTGATACCGTGGGCGCCGTTGAGCAGGCGCAAAGCAGGCTCGCGCAGACAAGGGCGGCCAGTGGTCGCGCGACGGATCGCGTCATCGAGGTTCTCCTGCAGCCGCATCGCGGCACGGTTGGCGGTTTCGAGTTGGGTAGTCAGCGCGTCGCCGCGCTCTTGGGCATCGAGCAGGCGCCGGCTGGCGTGCTCGGCAATCGCTGCCTGATCGCGGGCAGCCGCTTCGCGCACTTGTGCGAGCTCGATCTGGGACGATGCGGCACCGATCTCGAAGCCGGCCCAGAGGCCGCTGACCAGGAGCGCGATCGCCATGAACAGCCCGCCGATGAAGTCGCCGCTGAACTGGCCGATGTAGCGCGCGAGCGGCGTCACAGGCGCACCCCCTGATTCGTCACCACGCGCAGCACCGCATTCACGACCGGTAGGGCCACGGCGATCGCGCTGTAGAAGTTCACCGGCAGCAAGGGCTGCAGCAGGCCGAACGACGCCTCGAACGCGACCAGCGCGGCGGCGATCGCATTCACTCGCAGCGTCTTGCTGCGCCACCAGGGCTTACGGTTGTTCATACGCGCAGCGGCCCCAGTTCGCGCACCACCAGCACATCGTCGGAGCGCAGATCCACGGCCACGGCCGAACCCGGATCGACGTGGTTCGCCCGCACGGGGATGTCGCTTAACGCCCCGCCGGGCCCGACGCGGAACACCTCGACGACCAGCGTCGCCGGGTGGTCGGCGTCATCATGCGTAACGGAAACACGGACCGTCATTTCGGCAGCTCCATCAGGTGGTCGCGCAGCGGAAGCATGTCGTTCGCGAGCCAGTCGGCGACCTCGAAGCCCGGGCAGGCCTTATTCACGCCGGCAAGCTCGTGATGCCCGCACACGCCCCGATAGCCATTCGTCGCGTCGGCGGGCCGCAGGGGGATGTGATGGGTGTTCGCGAGGTGGCGCACCTGGTCGAGCAGGGCGCCCCATTGCGGGTAGGTGAAGCGGTCGGTGCCAACCAGGCAGATCCCGAGCGACCGAGAATTGACCCCGCGCGCATGCGCACCGACCTCGGACGGATGCCGCCCGTTGGCACGGGCGCCGTTCGGGTAGATCACCCAGTGATAGCCGATGCTGCGAAGGTCGGGGTTGAAGCGGGCAGCCGCCGAAGGATCGCGGCGGAATCCACGCTCAGCGTGCCAGTGGTCGATGTCCAGCGTGCTCGTCCAGCGCCCGTTGGGCGTGGCGGAGCAGTGGATGACGATGAGATCGAGCGGTCGGGTAGCCATGCGCGCAGTTTCGCGCGCGCGTGGAGTAGTCCTCGGTTAAAGGACTTTGGTTATGTCAGCGACGATCTTCAGGATTGAAATGAAGGACAACTCCAATATGGCGCACGGTATATGGAAGCCCTGACGTCTTGTGAGTGTGGCATGAGAAGAACGACAAGCCTGGGCGCCGCGAACAGTCTCGGTGAGCGAATTCTTCCAATCCCGCCCCAGTAAGCTTGGACCGCCACGTTGACACCACCGAGGAGGCCTTCGGTTGTCTGATGTAAATGATCAACCCACCTTGGGGAGAGTCGGGGGTGCCGCGTGCATATCGGGTACATAGCTGATCGAAGCCCTGGCGCAGGTATCCATAGTCGTTCTTGTGAACTTTGGCCTCACCAAGCCAACGAAATGACTGTCGCCGGTGCTTCACTACAAGATCGCAGTGCCCCCCGATCTTCTCGTCGTGGGTAACGTCGTAACCGCGCCCCGTTAAGAACGTCAGGAGGTCGGCCGTAAGTCGATCTTCGCCGTCATTGATCCTTACGCCTGGATCGTCCTCCATGAGGCGCACGCCTTGGTCTATGTCCTGATTCAGTGCGTCGACAAACTGGTCGAACGTTGTCGCCAGAGTGAGTTTTGCGAAGGCAGCCAAGTCAGGAGCCCACTGCTCCATTTCAGCCAGTTCCGCCAGTGACATTTCTTCGGGCAGCTTCACCGGCACGTCGTCAAACCTTTGCCTTCTTCGCTCAAGGAGAAGTGCATGAAGATTTTCGTAGCGAAGTCGGCCACCTGCTCGCCCGATTCCGGATGATAGAAAATGCCGGATCCCCGTGCCTCTGCCACCTCGGTTGTCGATAAGGGTTCGATGAACTCCCCGTCAATGAACTCGAACTGGGGGTCAAGCAACGGAAGCGCTGCGCCAGTCAGGTAGCGGATAGCCGGCATGATCTCAGCAAGCGAAGTTGTTCCCGCCATGCGCCCAAGAGCACCGAAGGTAATGTGCTGCAGGTTCTGCACCGGCTGACCGGCGAGATAGTCGACGATGGCAATACAGGCAGCACGCACGCTGGGATCCCGCCCCAGGTCGTGGTTAATCTGTCGCATTGCCGACTCTCGGTTCATGTTCTTGCTAGTTCAGCTTCGCCAATATCGTTTCGAAGTCTTCGCGTGTCGCACACCCCTCGACGATGACATGGGGCACGTGTGCGTTAATCGCACCTGCGATCGAGAAATGCCCTGGGATCGTCACCGTAGGCCGACCGATACTGCCATCAACACTCCATGCCTTCATGATGGAGAATGCGTCGGTGTGACCGATGGCGCGGATACCTTCTTTGTGAAACAACTCTTCCCTCAGGTCAAGTGACCTTTGGCGCATCTTCTCCTCTTTGACTGACTTGGTGCCAGTTGCATGCCCGAGGCTGATGACGTTCCCGTCTGGCGTGTTGTAGAGCGTTGAAATTAGAGGGAAGAAATTCTTCGGCAACCCGAAACCTGCACTCCAGCCGTCGAGATCTCCGATCAGCGGGGAAATGCGCTCCATGTACCAACTTCTTGCGCGAGACAAATCCTCGGCAACCATCGGACAACATAGGTCGATGTGGATCTCCAGACGATTCAGGTCGCTGCGAAGCACGATGAAGTCAAACGCCTGAACGATCCCCATCTTGACCCCAAACACCTCGTCGTAGCCGGATAGCGCTGTTTGGGCCGATTCTTCCAGTGCGCTCATTTCGATCGGTTCGCGCGCCTTATAAAAGCGCTTGCATGAACTGATTATGCGGACGTTGTCACCGTCTCGTTCGACAGAGACGAGGACTGGGTCGAACGAGCACTGCCTCAACGTCGCCTCGTCGACGGGCATTGGGTAGCGCGCCGCGAAGGGTGACGTGTTGTCGACTAGGTCCGCCAAGCCTACTGTAAGACGCTGAATTACAGCCTCATCAGCGGCATAGATCGAAACTGCCTTTCTGCCATAGAAGAGTTGGCGGCTATAGATATCCTTGAAGTGCTCCGTCAACTCATTGCGTTCCTCGGCTGCACCAGGGAGGGTGGCGTAACGCTGCAACAGCCCATCCCATCCCGACGCTGCTGCAAGACCTTTGGCTCGTAGCTCCGACTGCAGCATTCGAAATGAAATGGATCTGGATCGCAAGGCATTCAGGTAATCGTGGGGATGGCTCATCGTATTGAACTGATGTCTAATAAATTTGGGATGGAGGCCGGCGCCTGCGCTCCAGCACTATCTCGGGGTTGGCCTCTGCGGGAGACTCTCGACGCAGTTACTTGCACTCCCTCTCAAACTGCTGCTCCGCGGCGACCTTCTCGGCCTTGTAGTACCTGCGTGTGTTCTCGTAGTTGCGCTCCTGGAGATGCGCGTCATACCGGTCGATGCGTGCCCGGATGTCGTTGCAGCGTCGGGCCTGCTGCTTCCGGTCGATCTCCGCGAGCCGCTTCGCGCGATCCTCCTCGGCGTAGCGCTGGCTGCGCGCGGCGTCCTCGCGTTGCTCCTTCTCTCGCAGGTACTCCATGTTTCTCTGGAGCCGCGCCGACGATGAGTTGTACCCGGATCGGTCGCCTTCGCCTGTGGCCGGGCTGGCGTCTATCACCTTGGCGCCGGCACCGCACGGCCGGTCCGAAAACACCGTCTTTCCGCCTTCCTGGCACTTGAAGACTTGCGCGTGCGCCGGCAGCCAGACGGCCGCGACAAACGCGACCAGGATCATCTTGAGCATGTCTGGATGCGCTCCCGGATTACCGCTTGGACTGCGCGAAAACGATCAGCTTCCAGCGGATTGCTCCCTGATTCGGGGCGTGTTGGTGGTGGTTCTGAGGTGGGAATGGGTTGCCCTTGTTTGAGGCAATCTCGTCTCCACAACCCTCACACCTGTAGATCCCCGAATCTGGGCAAATCAGGCCAGGAGCATGCGATACGTCGTATGCGGCATGATCTAATTGATTCAGGAAGTGCGGGTACTTGTACTGAGCCATAGCTATGCCCTCCGTGATTCTGAGTGATACGTCGATCTGCGAGCCAATGCCCTACGGACTCGCATGGCGACTCGTCTCGGCCACAAGATGAAGCGGGCTACCATCCAGGCGGAGCCCAGATACATCACTACGCCAGCCGCAAAAGCTGTCATGTTCTCGAGTCCGCCTTTCGCGAAGATGAGCGGCACCGCTTGGGTCAGAAAGTAGATCAGCATTACGCCGACCATCGCCCATCCTGAGACAGCTTCGAGCATGGGAACGACGATGCTTACCTTCTTGGCCTCGTCCTCCCATCTGAGCGAGTTCGCGCGCCAACTGACCGCCAGCTCTCGTGCTGTAAAGGCATTGTTCTTCATCAGATCCTCGAACAATTCACGAGCCTCGCGCGGACACCAGATCCCCGTATGGCGGTAAAACTCGGCCTGTAGTTGCGACTCCGGGGCTTGTGATACGGGTTCGATGGGGCCGTGGATGATCTGTCCGACTGAAGCATTACCGCTCAGGTTGATTCCACGCACGGAACTCGGAGTTTCGTAGACGACATCCCGCCCGGCGACATCGCCGTGAACCGGCCCATTGAACTCCTGCGTCATTCCTTCCGCTTCCTTCCTGTCTTCAGGATGTCCCGGCCTGCCACATCGCCCACGGGTCCGTTGAATACCTGCTTGGATCCCTCGTAGCGCTCTACCGGGGCCACCGCCGCCGCAGCTGGGCGGACCTCCGCCGCCAGAAGCTTCACCACGGCCGCAGCCAGCTGGGCCGCATCGATCTTCTTTTCCAGCGAGAGTAGATCGACCGCATTCAATACCGCCTGCTGAACCGCCGGTAGGCCAATCCCTTCTCCGCGCCGCGTCCCCGTGACGATGTACTGGACATCGGCGCCCGCGGTGGCGATCGCGGCGAGCTGCTCGGCCGTTGGCGATGACGCCCCCTTTTCCCAATCGATCTGAGTCCGTTTCGCCGCACCGGCAAGGGCGGCGAATTCGGTCTGATTCAGGCCGAGGCGCTGGCGTTCTTCCTTGATTCGCTCCCCGATCACGCGGATACCTGCACAAAAAAAGTGTTGACTGGTGCAGTTTTCTGCACCATCATTCATTCACACCGTCCAACCACGAACGGCAACTTAGACGGCACTTTCCAGAGCGCCGCCAGCCCCCGAAGGAGCACCCATGAAACTACGTACCGCTGAAGAAGCCCGCGCCGAACTTCAGGCGAAGGGCATCTCCATCACTCAGTGGGCGATCGCCAACAAGTTCTCGCCCAATCTCGTCTTCGAAGTCCTCGGCGGCCGCAAAAAGTGCGTGCGTGGTCAGGCTCACGAGATCGCCATCAAGCTGGGCCTCAAGGACGGCGAGATCTGCACCGATCCGGCCAAGGCGCTCGCGCCTACCCGTGGCCACCGCTACGCAGCCTGAACCGCAGTTGCGGCCCTCAACTATTCGACGCTACGAATTTTAACAACTCGCAAAGCCGTTTTGCCCATTCCAAACAGGTTTTGTTTTAGCGCAATGTGATTTCGCCCGATTCCAATGAGCCCCAGACCTTCGAAACCCATGCCCACCAGCCTGCGCGCCGCGTTCGAAATGGACAAGGCGACCGCGCTGAGCAAGCACCGCCGCAACGTCGAGCGACTTGCCGAGCTGATGAGCACCACGCCGGCCACCCTCTACAAGTGGCTCGAAACAGACGGCATGCCGGCCAACCGCCTGCTCGCCTGGGAACACCTGACCGGCTCCGACGCCGTGGTGCGCTACCTCGCTGCCGCGGCCCACAAGGTGGTGATCGAGATCCCCACTGGCCGCAAGACCGACCCCGACGACGTGCACGTGCTTCAGGCCACCCTGCACGGCGCCGTCGGCGCGCTGCTCGCCTTCATGGCTGGGGAGATGAACCGCGACGACTGCCTGGCCAAGCTCGGCACCGGCCTCGAATCCCTTTCCTGGCATCGCGAGAACGTGCGCAAGGCCGATCAACCCGAACTGGAGTTTCCTGAATGAGCAGGGAGAACTACGACAGCCCCGCCCAACAGCGCATCTTGCGTGCGCTCCTGGTGCTGGCCGGTAACGAATTCCAGGGCCTTGCGCCCGGCGAGCTGGCGAAGGCGCTCGGGGTGAACCCGAGCACCGCGACGCGCGACCTGCACAACCTGCGCGAGGTCGGTTTTGCCGAGCAGATCCAGGAGACCGGCCGCTGGCGGTTGGGGCCGAAGCCCATTCAGCTTTCGCTGGCGTTTTCGACCGCGCTGACTCGCGCGCGGTCACGCCTCGATGAGATCACAAACCGCTATTCCAGGGAGATTTGACGATGGCCCGTAAAGCACATGAAACCGCGCTGCCTGCGGAAGTGCTCCCCGATCAACAGGAAGTGCGTTCCGATTTGCAGGCGCTTGATGGACTCGCGGTGGCGCATCGGCAGCAGGAAGCGACCACGCGTGCCCTTGCGGTTCAGCTCGGCTACCTGCTACCCGCCGACTCGACTGATCCGGACCTGATCCAACGCGACATCGCGGCCAACATGCGGCGCAGTGTGGAGGCGTGCCTCGAGGTCGGGCGCGGTCTCACGGTGCTGAAGTCGGCGTGCCCGCATGGCAATTTCATCGCACGACTTGATGTGCTTGGGATCGAGCAGAGCGTCGCACAGCGCTTCATGCAGACCGCTCGCAAGTTCTCAAATACTGCGTCGACGCAGCTTTTGAAGGCTGCCGGGAGTCAGACCAAGCTATTCGAAATGCTGGTCCTCGACGACGAGCAGATCGAGGAACTGGAGCTGACCGGCCAGACCGGCGAGCTTTCCCTCGACGACGTCGCGACGATGAGCGTCAAGGAGCTGCGCACCGCGGTGCGCGAGATGCGCGAGCAGAAGAAGGCCACGGAACGGTTGCTTGCCGACAAGAACGCGAAGATCGACGAACTTTCGACCCGCGACGCGACGGCGCCGCGAAAACCGGTCGTTGATCCCTGGGACGAAAAGGTCGGCGCGTTCAAGGCCGAGATCTCTGGCGGGTTCGACGTGCTCGATGACGCCGTCGGCAAGCTCTACCTGATGCATTCCGTGATCCTGCAGCAGGACGTCCAATGGGGCGGCAACGAAGAGGCGGAGCGCATCATCCTGCGCCAGCTCGCCACGCTGTACGGCGATCGCCTGGACCGCCTCGCGCAGCAGCTCGCGGAGCTGCAGGGGCACTACGAGGCGACGCTGGCCGGTTGGCGCGGCGAGCTGGAAGGTCGCGTCCTGGACGTTCCGGCAGGCAAAGCGGACTGAGGGGGCGATCATGGTCATTGCCACCGATCCGACCCGCGACTACCTGTGCGAACTGGCCGGCAGGCTGGAATCCGCAGCGCACGGCAGGAAGGGCGCCCTGCTGGACGAGGCGCAAGCGCTGTACGGCTGGAGCCGCTCCAAGCTGTACGCCGAGCTCGAGCGCCAAGCCGGCTGGACCAGCGGTCGCAAGGTTCGCGCCGACAAGGGCCGCACCAGCGTCGCGCCGGAAACGCTCTCGTTCGTCGCGGCGTTGGAGCGCGGCAGCGTGCGCCAGAACGGCAAGCAAACACTGTTCACGCCGGTTGCCGGCAGCATCGCTGCAGTCAATGGACATGACCTGGGGGTATCAGCTGGGCATATGAACCGGCTGATCCGCACGCGCCGCCTCGGCGTGAAGCAGCAGTCCGAAGCACGCGCGCCGACCACGCTGCGCAGCCTGCACCCGAACCACGTGCATCAGGTCGATCCGAGCCTGTGCCTGGTGTATTACCTGCGCGGCGAGCAGCGCATCATCCGCGACGACGAGTTCTACAAGAACAAGCTGGAAAAGCTCGCGAAGGTCCAGTTCAAGTGCTGGCGCTATGTCATTTACGACCACGCCAGCGGGCTGTTCATGCCGTGGTACGTGGAGGCCGCGGGCGAGTCGCCGCTGAACCTGTACCGCTTCCTCATGTTCGCGTGGGGCCGGCAGGAAGGGCGCCGCTTCCACGGCGTGCCGAAGATCCTGATGTGGGACAAGGGCAGCGCCAACACGGCCACGCCGGTGCAGAACCTGCTGCGCGCGCTGGAAGTCGAGAGCATCACCCACGCCGCCGGCAACGCCCGTGCCAAGGGCGGCGTCGAGAATTCGAACAACCTGACCGAGACCCAGTTCGAAAGCCGCCTGCGCTTCGATCCGGTGCACAGCGTGGCCGAGCTGAATGCCGCCGCCGCGGCATGGGCCGAGGCCTATGGCGCCAACGCGATCCCCGGGCAGGACACCCGGCTGCGCCGCGACGGCATGGCCCCGACTGCGCGTTACGACCTGTGGATGCGGATCCGCGAGGACGAGCTGCGCCTGCTGCCGCCCGAGGAGGTGTGCCAGGCGTTTCTGGAAGGCCGCGTCGAGACCCGCAAGGTCGCGCGCAATCTCACGATCAGCTACGCCCACCCGCGCGCCGAACGTCCCTGCACCTATGACGTTGCCGGCCTGCCCGGCGTGTGTGCGGGCGATCGCCTGGAGATCTCGCCGCTGCTCTTCGGCCAGTGCGCCATCAGCATGCGGGTGCCGCGCTTCGACGGCGAAGACATCACTTACCGCCTCGAGCCGCGCGCCGACGAATTCGACACCTGGGGCCGTCCGATGTCCGCACCGGTCATCGGCGAGCAGTACGCGTCGCGCCCGGAGAGCGATGCCGACCGCAGCGCCAAGCAACTCGACGCGCTGCTGTTCCCCGGCATGACGACCGAGGAGATGGCCAAGGCTCGCCGCAGCAATGCCGCGTTGATGGGCGGCGCGGTCGACGCCGTGCGCCACCTCTCCGGCATCGAGATCCCGGTGGCGCTCCCGCGCCGCGGCACGGACATCGCCATCCAGGCCAGCACCTTCGAGACGCCCCCGCTTTCCACCACCGAAGCCGCCCAGGCGCTGCGCGGGCTGGGGGTGGAACGCCAGGACCTGTACGCGTGGCTGTCGTCGCGCTACCCGGACGGAGTGAAGGACGCAGACCTGCCAAGCATCGCGGCGCGACTGAAGGGCGAGAACACCGGTGCGCGCCTGCAGGCGGTGGGTGCCTGAAAAGGAAACGGCCCGGCGGGGGGCAACCCGACGGGCCGAGGATGGGGTGGTGAGACACCCCGGTACAGCAAACAGCAAGGGAGATTGTAGCGATGGACACGACTGGAAGGGGGCGCGCATGAAAGCCCCGAAAGACGCGCCGGCAGCGGACAGCCCGGAGCCGATGCCGATCAAGTTGAAGGCGGTGCTGCTGCGGCATGGCATTCGCCAGGATGAACTCGCCGATTGCTTGCCGCAGAGCGGCACCGGCTATGCCGGCCGCAAGACGCTGTCGCGCGCTGCCGTGGTGCGGATGCTCAACAACGGTTGGCGGCCGGCGAAGACGCCGTGGGCCGATATCCAGAAGGCAACCGAGGAGTTCCTGGTCGCGCGCGGCGTTCCTCCCGAGCAGCTCGCCGAGATCTGGGACGAGGACGTAGTCATTCACCACAGCATCAAACCGTTGGGCACGCGGATCGGTGAGACCCGCAGCCCGAAACCGGAACAAAACGACACCATCGACATAGGGACCGAAATGCTTTCTGCGCAAGCCAAACGACACTTCAGCCTGTTCCGCGACCCCTTCGTCGATGACGTCCAGGGGCCCGAGGATCTGTTCCTCTCTGCGGACCAGCGCTATGTACGCGAGGCCATGTACCAGGCAGCGAAGACGGGCGGGTGGTTCATCGCCGTGGTCGGCGAATCCGGCAGCGGCAAGACCACCCTGCGTCGCGAGACGATCGACCGCATCGGCCGCGAGGGTTTGCCGGTGGCCGTCGTGCAACCGAAGTCCTTCGACAAGACTGCGCTGAAGTCCGCGCACATCTGCCAGGCCATCCTCGCCGACGTCAAACCCAACGAGCACGCGAAGCGCAGCCTCGAGGCGCTGGCGCGGCAGGTCGAACGCGCCCTCGTCGAGTCCGGCCGCAGCGGTCAGAGCCACGTGCTCATCATCGAGGAGGCGCACGACCTGTCGATCCAGACGCTGAAGTACCTGAAGCGTTTCTGGGAGATGGAGGACGGCTTCAAGAAGCTGCTCTCCATCGTGCTGATCGGCCAGCCCGAGCTGAAGGAAAAGCTCAATGAACGCCAGTATTTCGAGGCGCGCGAAGTCATCCGGCGCTGCGAAGTGGTAGAGCTGCTGCCGCTCGACAACCAGGTCGGCGACTACCTCGCGCTCAAGTTCAAGCGTCATGGGCGCAGCACGACCGAGATCCTCGACGAGTCCGCCTTCGACGCGATCCGCGCTCGCCTCACGCTGGTCGGGCGCGGCCCGCAGCGCAACGCGACGGTCTCCATGACCTATCCGCTGGTGGTCAACAACCTGGTCACCAAGGCCATGAACCTAGCCGCCGAGCTGGGCGCGGCGAAGGTGACGGCGGACATCGTAAAGGGGTGCTGACATGGCCGCACAACTCCATCTGGTGTCGCACTGCGGTGCGGATCTGCCCGCGGCCACACCTCCGCGCGTCCTCTCCCGCGACACGCTCGACCGGCTGATCACGCTCAACGCGGCCGTTCGGGCGCTGCGCGACATGGGCCTGCAGGTGCTCGAGCAGCATCTGCGCGGCGAATTCCCGGCGCGCGGCGAGCCGACCGTCCACATCAATCGCGATCCCGCGCAGAGCATCGCTCCGCTGCTCGACGCCGCCGGCCCGCGCCGCTGGATGCCCCGCCGGCACGACGGAGCAGTGGCGACCGCGTTCGCGCCGTTCCGTGGCGTGATCGTCATCTGGGAGGAACGGGTATGAACTGCTCGATCCCGATCCCGCTCGTGGCCCAGGTGTCCGCGCTGAGCGCCGACTGGCGCGAATGGTTGGACGCCCGCAGTGCCGCGGCGCGCGCCATGAGCGAACGGCAAACTCGGGTGCTGGAGCCGCATATCGGCCTGTGGCTGGCCGAGCTGGCCGCAGCGTCCGAGCCGCTGGGCATGTGCCACATGCGTGCCCGGCATGGCGTGGCGGGCGTGACGAAGAGCCAGCTGACGCGCTCCATCGCCGTCGCGCTAGACCGAGGCCACGTGAAGGTCGCGCGCCGCGGGCCGAAGAATGCCGCGTTTTACGTCATCACCGCAGCGGGTCGGGCAGTGGTGGCCGACCGGAAGGGGGCTGCGGAATGAAGGCCGATCAGACCGGTACGCCGACCGAGCAGGCCCGGTACCGCATGGCCTGGGTGACGCCGACCGAGCGCAAGAAGGCTGGTCGCGAGCAGCGCTGCGCGACCTGCAACCGCTTCTTCATGGAGTCGTACGCCAAGGGCGATGAGGGGCGCGGCGTGAAGCTTCGCTGCGGCCACCCGATGGCCTCCGGCGAGACGGGCATGGCGACGACCGAAAACGCTGTCTGCGACAAGTGGGAGCGCAAGGCATGAGCATCGATCTGCCCGAGCGCATCCTCGCCAAGATCGCCAAGGCGACCGGTCAGCGACCGGCGCGCGCACCCGACGTGCTGGCGATGGTCGGCGGCGCCGAGCCCGCCTTCTGGGCCGCGGTGGAGCAGCTGTACCGCGAGCGGCGCATCAACACCGCGCACATCCAGAAGACGGGCGAGCCGGAACCGTGGTTGGCGCTCTGGCCGACCGGGCTGACGCCGAGCAGCGCCGGCTGGACGAGCAACAGTCATACCGCGCTGTTCGTGAAGCCGCGGGCGGACGACCTGTTCCAGGCCTTCGCCCCGCGCAGCGCCCCGAAACCCGCCGTTGCGCCGAAGCCGGCGCCGGCCAAGAAAACCGAAACCAAGAAGGAGCCCGTTATGGATATGCCCACCAACGCCCGCCGCGCGCATGGAACGCTGCAGGCCGAGCTCGCGAAACACATGTCCGGCGTGTGCAAGGCCGACGCGTGGCGGGTTGCGCAGCTTGCGGAAAAGCTGTTCGACGAGCCGCAGAACATCCGCTTCGCCCTGAAGGCTTTGGTCGCCAAGGGAGAACTGGCCGTGATCGAGGTCCAGAACGGCGGCCGGACGGCGGCGGCGTACTACGACCCCGCGACGGAGCCGGCCCCTGCCTCACTGACCGAGAAGCCGGTACCGGCTGCCGTCGTCACTGCTGCAGCCGAGGCGCTGACGGCGATCGCCGATGCGAGCACCGCTGCCGCCGAGGCTCCCGAGGTTGCCGCGCCGACCGTCGATCGCCGTGCGCCCAAGCCACTGTATCGAGAGGGCGATCTCACCGTCGCCGAAATCCCGCTGCCTGTCGTTACCGACCGCTGGGCGTGCGCGCCCCGGGCTGCCGAACCCGAGCGCGACATCGAGTTTGCACTGTGGTCCGACGGGCGCCTCGACATCGTCGACGGCGACGAGCTGTTCCAGATTCCCCCCGGCGCCACCAAGCGCCTTGCCCTGCTCCTCGGCGTGCCGGGCGCCCCCATTTTTCCCCAGACCGGAGCCTGAACGATGAGCACCACCGATACCGCCGTCCCCGACGGCTACATGCGCAACGCCGCCGGCCACCTCGTGCCGCGCGACCAGGTGCGCGAACAGGATCTGCTGCGCGACGAGATCGCCCGCGAACTGTCCGGACTGGCGGTCGCGCTGAACCAACAGTTGGCCGCGTTCAAGGCCCGCGCCCTGAACGATATCGCCGACCTGGTGAAGATCGCCGGCGAGCGCTACGAGGTCACCCTGGGCGGCAAGAAGGGCAACGTCAGCATCACGACCTACGACGGCCGCTTCAAGGTGCAGCGCTCGGTGGCCGAGCGCATCACCTTCACCGAGGAGCTGGAGGCGGCGAAGGCGCTGATCAACGCCTGCATCGAGCGCTGGAGCCAGGGCGCCAACCCGCACATCCGGGCCCTGGTCGATCGTGCGTTCCGCACCGACTCCAAGGGCCAGATCAAGACGGCCGCGGTGCTCGAGCTGCTGCGGTTGGAGATCGACGACGACGAGTGGCTGCGTGCGATGGACGCCATCAAGGATTCGATCCAGAGCACCGGTACCGCGACCTACGTGCGGGTGTACGAGCGCATCGGCGACTCGGACCAGTACCGGGCGATTCCGCTGGATCTGGCGGCGGTTTGACATGACCACAGGCCAATTCCTGGTGTCCCTCTCGGTGCTGCTCGCGCTTCTCATCGGCGGCGTGCTGTGGCTTGCGCGATCGGGCGCGGATGACTGCAAACGGTGGTTGAACGATGAGTGAGCAGACCGACGGCTGAGCCCCCCCCACGAATTTGCGAACCGCAGGAAACCGTCGGGCACATAACGGAACCAGCCGGTACGGAAAAAGCAAAGAGCCGCCAGGGGCAACCCGAAAAGGCAGCCGGGAGCCGGCAACCCGTACAAACTTTGGAGCATTCGAAGCATGAACAAAGCTCAACTGATCGACGACATCGCCGCCTACACCAATCTGCCGAAGGTGGCAGTCGAGTCCATTCTCGACGCCCAGGGCAAGGTCATCGCCAAGCACTTCGCGGCGGCCGATCCCCTCAACGATGCGGAAGTCACGCTGCCCGGCCTGGGCAAGCTGAAGACCAGCACGCGCGCCGCGCGCACGGGACGCAATCCGCAGACCGGCGCGGAGATCCAGATCCCCGAGCGCATCGCCGTCAAGTTCTCGGCCGGCAAGGCGCTGGACGACGCCCTCAACCCCTGACCCGGCTGGTTCGATGGCCTCGTTACAACGGGGCCATCCGGCGAGACGAGTAACGCCAACGGAGGCCGATATGCCGCTGATTGCCTATGTGCTGCTGATCCCCGCTGCGGGGATCGTGGATGGCCCCCTGGGGCTGCTGATGTTCATCGTTGCGGCGATCGGTATCGCCACCCTGAAACCCGGAGATTGACCATGGCCGCATCCGCCCCCCTCGCTGCCCAGATCGCCGCCCGCCGGCGCGCGGTGTTCGCAGCCTGCAAGGCCAATGGCCTGGACAACGACGCGCGCCGCGAGATCGTGAGGAACCTGACCGGCTGCGCGAGCCTTTCCGACTGCACGATGGGCCAGTTGTCCGAGGTGCTGAACCACCTGAACCGCGGCAAGAGCGGCTACGCCGGGCGCAAGCGCACGACGCCGACGGCCGACCGGGCGCCGCTGTTGGCGAAGATCGACGCGCTGCTCGCGGAGCTGCATCGCGTGACGGGCGAGGTGCACACCCTCAAGTACGCGGACGCGATCGCGAAGCGCAACGGCTGGGCGGAGTGCGTCGACTTTGCCGACTCGGTGGCGCTGAAGCACATCGTCGGTGCGCTGCACCGCACGCTGCAGTTCAAGCTGGCGGGGCGCTGAACTGTGTCACTGATCCTCGACGACGAATACCCCGAGGCGCTCGGCCTGATCGCCCACGCCGCCTATCGCTGGCTGACCAAGCACCTGAAGCTCGACCACCAACCCGCGGCCGAGGCGGCCATGGCGATTGCCGAGGAAGCCCGTCGCGAGCTCGGCGGCGGTCACATCTACATCGCCAAGGGCCAGGAGTGGGAGCTGTCGATCCGCGATCGCGAGATCTACGGCAAGTTCCGCGGCGACAACTACGCCCAGCTCGCCCGCGAGTACAACCTCACCGAAATGCGCATCCGCCAGATCGTCACCCGCTGCCGACTGGCCGATATCAAGTCCCGCCAGGGCGGTCTCTTCTGAAACGAAATCGGGGCCCGACGCGGCCCCGAAGTGCTTTCACCCCTTCCAAACGCTTTTCACGGGCCGTCCCGTTTCCTCCCCCTGGGTCCCGCCC
>NZ_WTVK01000179.1 GCF_012910805.1 Aromatoleum evansii | reverse complement strand
GGGTAGCGTCGTGAGAACGGCGACGGGGTCGTCGTCGCGAGTGTCTTGCGGGTCGAGGGCGCAGGCGTCGGTGAGGAAGGCGGCGAGCGGGGCGTCGGGGGTGAAGTCGAGCCCGCGGGCGAGGCGGACAAGCTCGCGCCAGCCGGCGTGGGGCTCGGCGAGGGTCGCACGCCAGTCGCGCAGGGCCGGCAGGTTGAGCACGTTGAGCAGGAAGAAGAAACCGCCGCCGCGGGTGTGGAAGTCCACATCCGCAGCGGACGGAAGTACCGCGGGCGAGGCCGCGGTGGAGGAGACTCGGGAGGATGAAGGGGGATCGGCTGCGGGCACCGGTGCGTCGGCGCAGAGGATGGACCGGGCCGGGGCGGGCTCAGGGTGTGGCGCTGCGGGGGTCTGCGATGTGTCCGTTGCCGGTGCGGCGGTGTCGGGGGGGCCCGCTTGCGGCGGTGTCGGTGCGGGGGCGACCGAGTTGCCCGCGGCGTCGGCGGTGATGGTCTGCGGTTCGCGTGAGCGCGCCGTCGTCGCTTCGGCGGCGGGGCGTACGAGCGTCTCGGCCGTGGCGCGGAGGGCTTCGCCGGCATCGGTGCCCGCGAGCGTCGCGGGAGCCTGTGTCCACAGTGCGAGCACGGCTTGCAGCACGACGCGCGGG
>NZ_WTVK01000178.1 GCF_012910805.1 Aromatoleum evansii | reverse complement strand
CGCCGGAGTTGCCGGCGGTGACCACCCCCACGGTGTCGGCGGCGATGAAGCCGCGGTTGGTCTCGACGCCCACGACCTTGTTGCCGTTCTTGCGGATGCCGGTGACTTCGGTCTGCTGCAGCATGTCCACGCCCAGCGCATCGGCGCCGCGCGCAAAGCCCCAGGCCACCGCGTCATGACGGGCGACACCGCCGCGCGGCTGCCACGAGGCGCCCAGCACCGGATAGCGGGTGTTCTTCGACAGGTCCATGATCGGCACGATCTCCTGGATCTGGTTCACGTCCAGCACTTCGCCATCGATGCCGTTCAAGCGGTTGGCATTGACGCGGCGGTGGATGTCGCGCATGTCCTGCAGCGTGTGGCCCAGGTTCATGACCCCGCGCTGGGAGTACATCACGTTGTAATTCAGGTCCTGGGAGAGCCCCTCCCACAGCTTCATCGCGTGCTCGTACAGCCACGCGGCCTCGTCCCACAGGTAGTTCGAGCGCACGATGGTGGTGTTGCGCGCGGTGTTGCCCCCGCCCAGCCAGCCCTTCTCGACCACCGCGACGTTGGTGATGCCGTGTTCCTTGGCGAGGTAGTAGGCGGTGGCGAGACCATGGCCGCCGCCGCCGACGATCACGATGTCGTACTTCTTCTTCGGCGTCGGATTGCGCCACGCGCGCTGCCAGT
>NZ_WTVK01000177.1 GCF_012910805.1 Aromatoleum evansii | reverse complement strand
CGCCGGAGTTGCCGGCGGTGACCACCCCCACGGTGTCGGCGGCGATGAAGCCGCGGTTGGTCTCGACGCCCACGACCTTGTTGCCGTTCTTGCGGATGCCGGTGACTTCGGTCTGCTGCAGCATGTCGACGCCCAGCGCATCGGCGCCGCGCGCAAAGCCCCAGGCCACCGCGTCATGACGGGCGACACCGCCGCGCGGCTGCCACGAGGCGCCCAGAACCGGGTAGCGCGTGTTCTTCGACAGGTCCATGATCGGCACGATCTCCTGGATCTGGTTCACGTCCAGCACCTCGCCATCGATGCCGTTCAGGCGGTTGGCGTTCACGCGGCGGTGGATGTCGCGCATGTCCTGCAGCGTGTGGCCGAGGTTCATGACCCCGCGCTGGGAGTACATCACGTTGTAGTTCAGGTCCTGGGAGAGCCCTTCCCACAGCTTCATCGCGTGCTCGTACAGCCACGCGGCCTCGTCCCACAGGTAGTTCGAGCGCACGATGGTGGTGTTGCGCGCGGTGTTGCCCCCGCCCAGCCAGCCCTTCTCGACCACGGCGACGTTGGTGATGCCGTGTTCCTTGGCGAGGTAGTAGGCGGTGGCGAGACCATGGCCGCCGCCGCCGACGATCACGATGTCGTACTTCTTCTTCGGCGTCGGATTGCGCCACGCGCGCTGCCAGT
>NZ_WTVK01000176.1 GCF_012910805.1 Aromatoleum evansii | reverse complement strand
ACCCCTGGGCGTCTCCCCTGCGGGGCCGGGCTTTCGTGCTGCGCATCGAGCCGCCTGCGGCGTCTCGCCCCTTCGGGCGTCAATCCCTGACGCCTCCGCGCCGTGCCGGCGCTGCGCGCTCCGCTTGCCCGGCCTGAAGGCCGCATCGAGGAACTTTCGCGCGCGAAAGTTCAGGCTGTGGATCTGATCCGTGGTGTGCCGGCGCTGGTGCGCTGAATCCGCTACGCGCGGGGCCGCACCCCACCACTACCTCGCGCCTTTATTCGTCGTCATGGTGCCCTCCGGCCGGGCTTCTCCGGTCAAGGGCCGGGCTGCGCCCTGAAATCCTCACCCGTTCGGTGCTCGCCCTTCGGGCTGCGCTCCGCGTGCGGCCTCCGGTTTCTCCCTTGACCGCGCCCGTCCTGCGTGCCCCTGGACGCCGAGGCGACGAGGTAGATGGTGGGATGCAAAAGCCGGCCCCGCGCTCCGCTGGCCATGTGGGTAATCGACGGGGAGCAGGGGAGCTTGTGCCCCTGCGGGGCAAGAGCAACTGCAACACCTTGGGGGCCTGTTCCGGCCCCCAAACCCCGCCCCGAGGCTCCAAGGTAGCTTGCCTGAACCCCGAAGAAACACAAGCCGGGAACCCGCGAAAAATCAGGCTTTTTTCTCTCACAAACTATTGACGGTCAATAGTTT
>NZ_WTVK01000175.1 GCF_012910805.1 Aromatoleum evansii | reverse complement strand
GAGCAGCGTTTCGCCGCCGCGTGGCGCCAGGAGCGCCTCGAGGAGGCGACACTCGATGCCGCCGATCCAGGCGCCGCGCCGCGATGCGTACCAGGCGTCGTAGTGTTCGGGCTGCACGATCTTCCTCTTCCTCGTCCACGACACCGGCGCGCTGCCGGCATCGATACCTATCGGGCCCGCATCAGCGATGCCGCGCTTTACTCTTCTCCCCCAGCATTTTGCGACTGATACCCAGCGCCGCGGAGGTGTTTGCCGACATGAGCGCGGGTGTTCTCATGGTGTTCAACGGTTTGCCGCTATTTCGCAAGTGACCGCCGGCCACTATCCGTCGCCGGAAAGGCGAGCCGGCTTGGTGCTTTCGGTCGGGGCGCTTCAGGAGATGTTCTCCGAAGGCTGCAGCGCAATAACCGCCATGCCGAGCAGCGCAATCGCGGCGCCTGCGAGATCCCAGCGCGTCAGTGGTATGCCGTCAATAAACCTCAGCCACAAGAGGGCAACTGCGATGTACATGCCGCCATAGGCTGCATAGGTTCGCCCCGCCGCAGTCGGATGCAGCGTCAGTAGCCAGGCGAAAAGTGCCAGCGACGCTGCGGCCGGTAGCAACAGCCAGGCGGTCCTGGCCTGCTTGAGCACCAGCCAGGGTAGATAGCACCCGATGATCTCGGCCAGTGCCGTGACGGCGAACAGCG
>NZ_WTVK01000174.1 GCF_012910805.1 Aromatoleum evansii | reverse complement strand
GACATGCTGCAGCAGACCGAAGTCACCGGCATCCGCAAGAACGGCAACAAGGTCGTGGGCGTCGAGACCAACCGCGGCTTCATCGCCGCCGACACCGTGGGGGTGGTCACCGCCGGCAACTCCGGCGTGCTCGCCAAGATGGCCGGCTTCCAGCTGCCGATCGAATCGCACCCGCTGCAGGCGCTGGTGTCCGAGCCGATGAAGCCCATCCTCGACACCGTCGTGATGTCGAACAAGGTGCACGGCTACGTCAGCCAGTCGGACAAGGGCGACCTCGTGATCGGCGCCGGCATCGACGGCTACAACGGCTACGGCCAGCGCGGCAGCTACTCGACCATCGAGCACACGCTGCAGGCCATCGTCGAGCTCTTCCCGATGTTCTCGCGCGTGCGCATGAACCGCCAGTGGGGCGGCATCGTCGATACCTGCCCGGACGCCTGCCCGATCATCTCGGCGACGCCCGTCGGCGGCCTGTTCTTCAACTGCGGCTGGGGCACCGGCGGCTTCAAGGCCACCCCGGGCTCGGGCAACGTGTTCGCGGCGACGCTCGCGGCCGGCAAGGCGCATCCGCTCGCGGCGCCGTTCTCCATCGACCGCTTCATCAGCGGCAAACTCATCGACGAACACGGCGCCGCGGGCGTCGCGCACTGAGGAGGAGCAGGACACCATGCTGCACATCTACTGCCCGCACTGCGCGGAAACCCGCGAGGAAGAAGAGTTCCGCCCCAAGGGCGAGGCCCACATCGC
>NZ_WTVK01000173.1 GCF_012910805.1 Aromatoleum evansii | reverse complement strand
CAGATCGTGCTCGAGAAGGAGATCCGCATCCCGATGCCGATGGTCGGGCATGTGACGTCGAGCTACTACAGCCCGAACCTGGGCCACTCCTTCGCGCTCGCGGTCGTCAAGGGCGGCGCCAAGCGCCTGGGGGAAACCGTTTATCTGCCGATGGCCGACGGCCGGGTGCATGCGGCCGAGGTCGTGAGCCCGGTCTTCTTTGATGCCGAAGGAGCACGCCAGAATGTCTGATTACGCACAAATGGATCTGAACCCGCGCGGCGGCGCAGTGAAGTCGGAGTCGCCGCTGGTGAGGGCGCGCATCAACGTCGTGCTCGCCGCCTCGGCGCGCGACGCGGGCGTGGTGGTGCGCGAAAAACCCTTCCTGGGCCATCTCGTGCTGCGCGGCAACGCCCAGGACGACGCCTTCCGCGCTGGCGTGGAGCGCGTGCTGGGCCTCGCGCTGCCGCTCGCGCTCGGTGCGGTCGCCCGCGACGAGTCGCGCGGCGTGAGCCTGCAGTGGATGTCGCCGGACGAGTGGCTGATCGTCGTGCCGGCGGGCCTCGAGTTCGAAGCCGAGGCCGCGCTGCGGCGCGAGCTCAGCGGCCACTACGCGGTGATGAACGTCACCGGCGGGCAGACGGTGCTGGAGCTGACCGGCCCCAAGGTGCGCGAGCTCTTGATGAAGTGCACGCCCTACGACGTGCATCCGCGCGCCTTCCCGGTGGGCAAGGGGGTGTCGAGCGTGTTTGCGAAGAGCTCGGCGGTGATCCG
>NZ_WTVK01000172.1 GCF_012910805.1 Aromatoleum evansii | reverse complement strand
GCGAACTCGCCGATGGCAAGCCCTTCGGCGTCAATATTTCGATGCTGCCCAAGCTCGCCAAGGGCGACCGGGTCGACGCCGTCGTCGACCTCGTCTGCGAGGAAGGCGTGCGCTTCGTCGAGACCGCCGGCAGGAATCCCGAACCCTACCTCCCTCGCCTGCACGCGGCGGGCATCAAGGTGCTGCACAAGGTGCCGACCGTGCGCCACGCGCGCTCGGCGCAGGCCACCGGCGTTGACGCGATCACAGTGGTCGGCGCCGAATGCGGCGGCCATCCCGGTACCGAGCTGATTGGCACGATGGTGCAGACCGCGCTCGCGGCGCGCGACATCCGGCTGCCGCTCGTCGCTGCGGGCGGTATCGCGACCGGCGCGCAGCTCGTGGCAGCACTGGCGCTCGGCGCCGACGGTGTCGCGATCGGCACGCGATTCCTCGTTGCAGAGGAAATCTGGGCCCATCCAAATTACAAAGCCCGGCTTATAGCGGCGCAAGAAACCGACACCGCACTCGTCATGGAGTCGCTCAAGAACACGGTACGCGCGCTTCGTAATGACACTACCGATCTTGTTCGGAAAATCGAAATCGAAGCTGGCGGCGACCTTGAAACACTCATGCCACACATCGCTGGCCGGATAGGTCGGCATGCATACGAGTCGGGTAACACTCGGCACGGCATCCTCTCGCTTGGGCAATCTGTTGCCTTTGCCGACCAGGTCGAACCTTTGAACAAGATTGTCTGCCGACTTGAAGTGGAAGCGAGAAAAGCGCTTGAACAGCTAGACAAGAAATGCAGCCGGCGAATCGGC
>NZ_WTVK01000171.1 GCF_012910805.1 Aromatoleum evansii | reverse complement strand
TCGACGAGCGCAAGATCACCGAAGTGCTGGAATTCACCAACCTCAAGGACAAGGCGCACCGCAACGCCGCGACCGAACTGGCGCTGACCGAACTGAAGGCGCTCGAGGTCGCGAAGGCACTGTCGACGAACCCCAAGCTGCTGATGCTCGACGAGGTGCTGGCGGGTCTGGAAACCAACGGCAAGCGGCGCTTCATGGGCATGCTCAAGGACCTGCACGAAAAATTCGCGGTCGGCATCCTGATCATCGAGCATGACATCGAGACCATCAGCAATCTGTGTCATCGCGTGGCGGTGCTCAACTTCGGCGAGCTGATCGCCGACGGCACGCCCGACGAGGTCTTCCGCGATCCGGAAGTGATCAAGAGCTACACGGGAGCGAGCCATGCTTGAGATCGAAAACATCCGTGCCGGCTATGGCGCCATCAACGTGCTGTGGGACGTCTCGCTGACCGTCGCGCCGGGCGAGCTGACCACCATCATCGGCCCCAACGGCGCCGGCAAGACCACGCTGCTGCGCGCGCTGATGGGGCTCGTGCCGCTGAGCCAGGGCTGCATCCGCCTGAACGGCAAGCCGCTCAACGGCACCGCGACGTGGAACATGCTGGACTCCGGCGTTGCGATGATCCCCGAGGGGCGCATGATCTTCAAGGACATGACCATCGAGGAAAACCTGATGCTCGGCGCGTTCGCGAAGCAGCATCGGGTGCAGGCGCAGGAACGCTGCGAGAAGGCGTATGCGATGTTCCCGCGCCTGCGCGAACGGCGCACCCAGCCGGCCGGCACGCTCTCCGGCGGCGAGGCGCAGATGCTGGCGATGGCGCGCGGCCTGATGTCCGACCCCAAGCTGCTGATCATCGACGAAC
>NZ_WTVK01000170.1 GCF_012910805.1 Aromatoleum evansii | reverse complement strand
CATTGAACGCTTCTACAATCCGCGGCGGCGTCACTCCGTGCTTGGATATCTCAGCCCGGTTCAGTTTGAAGAAAATATGGTGGCTGTGTAGCTACCGAAACTGTCCGGAGAATCGGGGGCAGGCCACCTTCTCCCCGCAGTGGACCGCTGACCGATCATCGAGTTTTCAACTAAGCTTCCAAGAGGAGGGGCAGTGAAAAGAATGAACAATTTGCGACGACTGAATGCATGGCTTACTGAGAGGTGGCGGTGGCTACGTTCCCTATCCCGAGATGACGTTTCCAAGCAGATGTTCGAGCACGTTCGCAATTTGGGTCTTTGCGCTCTCGTTTTGGGGGCAGGACACTACGAGCTCCGGAATCCGGCCTACGAAGAAGGGCCTTTTCATTGGATTACGGTCAGCTTCCTTTTCATGTTTGGTTCCCTGCTGTATTTTTTGAACATGTTGAATGCATACGAAAAATTAATAAATGCCGGTTACAAGAAAGATACGTTACTTAGTTTGGGGAACTTCTACAGCCTGTTCACCTTCGTGATCATCAATTCCGTGTTGGGTTCATAGCGATCGCCGCGTGCTGATCACGGCGAGACGTGATGCTTTTAGAATTCAGAATGGCTCACGACGCTAGCGTATAGAGGTCAGCTGTGGGGCAAAAAGCGGACTTCCGTCGCTGGGAGGGCGACAGTCCGCTCCGCCCGATTTCTAGACGCCCGCCTTTCCCCATAGTCCGCATTGACGATGAAAGTCCCGCCCCCGCCCGCGATCATCCCGGACGATGACGGTGCCCTTGGGGTTCTCTTGCCCCATGCTTCGCTGGCACCGCGAACGACCCTTCGGGAGGTGCTGGCGTGGCGGGCAATGTGCAGGGTGAAAACCAGTTCGATGTGATCGTGGTG
>NZ_WTVK01000016.1 GCF_012910805.1 Aromatoleum evansii | reverse complement strand
GGCGAAGGCGGCGGCGAAGATCAGGGCGAGGAGGGCGCCGGGGCCGACCGTGCCGCCAATCGCCTGCAGCACGGGAACCGAGGAGAATGCGAGGACGCCGAAGCCGGCGACCGTCGTGAGGTTGGCAAACAGCATCGACGCGAGGGTCGCGGGCGGAGGGGCGTCCTCGTCGCCCTTGCCGTCGAAGAACAGCGCGTAGTTGGAGCCCACTGCGACGATCAGCAGCAGGCCGACGAGGTGCAGGATCGTCAGCGCCACGCCGGCGAGCACGAGTCCGGCCACGACCGTCAGCACCGAGGCAGCGAGCGGCAGCAGGACGCGCAGGACGCGCCGCGGCGAACGCAGAGCGAGCGCAAGCAGGGCGATGACCGCTGCGACGCCCGCAAGCGACAGCATGATCGCCTCGCGCAGGTAGCCCGCGTAGAGCTGCCCGGATTCGCTCTTCATGTCGATGAAGAGCGGGGCGGCCTCCGCCGCCGCGTCGAGCGCGAGGCGCACGGTAGAGGGGTCGATTTCCCCCGCATGCGCCCCCTCGACGGGCGCGCGCAGCGGCAGCAGCGCGGTCCACTGCGCGCCCTGACGCAGGAGCAGCGAGTCGACGGCCATCGCGAAGCTCGTTCCGTCGAGGTCTGCGCGTGTCAGAGGGGGGCGCTCACGCGCTGCGGAGATGTCTTCGACGAAGGGTCCGAGGCGGCTGGCCTGCAGGGGCAGCTCCGCGGTCGCGCTCGTGAGCCGTTCGCGCAAGTCCTGCGGCTCGGGGAGCGCGGAGCGGCGTTCGAGCTGTCGGGCCCGGGACGGCAGATACAGCGACGGGCTTTCGAAACCGCCGATCTCCCCGGCATCGACGAGCACCTGCAGCCGCGCGGATACCGCCTCCGCCTTTTGCAGCGTGCCCTCGGCATCGTTTGCACGGACGACGATCATGTAGCGCAGGTCCGGCGCGCCGAGATCGCTGCGCAACATGGCGTCGACCGCCTGCGCCTGCGGCGGCACCGGGCTCAGGGCCGCGAGTTCGTGATTCCAGATCCGGCCGTGCTGGGCAAACACGAAGGCTCCGGCCAGCGCCGCCAATCCGGCAAGGATCCAGCGCAGTCTGCGCACTGCTGTGACGACGCGCTGAAGTCGCAGTCCGAACGGGGTCACGTCACGGATCGCGAATCCTGCAGGCAGCAGGTGCGGCAGGATGTAGCGCGTCGCGAGCGCAGCGACGATCAGGCCCGCGATCGAATACAGGCCGAGCTGCGCCAGGCCGGGAAAGCCGGAGAACATCAGCGCGCCGAAGCCGCAGATGGACGTCATCACCCCGAGGCGTATGGTCGGCCAGAAGGTGTTGCGCCCGGTGTTCGTCGCTGTCGAACCGGACTGGACGAAGAGGTAGATGGCGTAATCGACCGCCTCGCCGATCAGGGTGGTGCCGAAACCGAGGGTGACCCCGTGCATCACGCCGAATCCGAGGCTGACCGCGGCGATGCCGGCCAGTGCCCCGGATATCACCGGCAGCAGCCCGAGCAGGAGGGCTGTCGGCGAGCGGTAGATGAAGAGCAGGAGCGCAACGATGATCCCGGCCGACACCAGGGCGAGGCGCGTCACCTCGCTCTCGATGGTGGATCGCGAATCGACCGCGAACACGGCGGCGCCGGAAACCAGCAGCTTCAGATCGGTCCCGGAAGGTAGTTTCGATGCCTCGCTCGCAAAGGCACTGCGCAGGGAATCGATCGCCGCCTGCTGGCCGTCGAGATCCGAGCCCGAGGCGCGGGTCTGCACGAGCAGCAGGGCGCGTCTGCCGTCCCGCGAAGCCCATACTCCCTCCTGCATCGCGGGGCGGGATCCACCATCGAGCCGTTCGAGCAGTTGCATCAGTTCGCCGGTGGGGTCGCGCGGCAGCAGCGACTTCGTGAGCATGCCGAGCGGCGAGGCGAGGAGGTCGACCGATTCCGCGATCGCTTGTTGCAGACCGGACGACGTGAAGCGCTCCGCGGTCACGGCGGGGCTCAGCACATAACGGTGCATGAACAGCAAGGCATGGTCGCTCTCGCGATGGACGGGCTCGCCGTTCGCGACCATGCCGAAGGCCGCATCGGCGCGCAGCTTGGCGGCGAGCGCACGCGAGAGTTGCGCCCGCTGAGCGGCGTCGCCGCCCTCGATGCCGGCCAGCAGCAGGCGGGATACCATGCCGTCGCGCAACTGCTCGACCAGTACCCGCTGCTCTGCGGTGGGCGCTTCGGGCAGGAAGGCCGAGAGGTCGGCCGTGAAACGCGTCTGGCTGACGACGGCAGCACAGGTAGCGACGAAGGCCAGCCACAGCAGCAGTGCCGGCAGGAAACGGCGTGTCACCGTGCCTGCCCCAGCGCCACGATCTCCATGACCGAGCGGTCGCCGTCCGCCTGGAGGATCTCGATTTCACGCAGCAGCCCGCGTGTGCCGGTGATGTTGATGCGGGTCACGACCTCGGCCATGCGAGTGTCCCGCGGCAGCAGGGTCAGGGTCCAGCGTTCCGCATTGCCGGCAAGATGCAGCGCATAGGTGCGCTCAAGCGTATCGCGGTCCCCGGCCAGCGTCGCGCGGATGCTGTCGATGAAACCGGCGACTTCGCCGTAGTCGGACAGGCGCACGTTGAACTGCTTCTTGCCACGCGTCACGCTCAGGTTGTTGCCTTCGAGGACCAGCGCTTCGGGACGCGGCTTGAGGGTGATCTTCTCCAGCCGGTCGGGCGCCTGGAAGCGCAATTCGCCGGACGATTCGACCGGCTGGTCGAGCACGGCGAGATACTTCCGTTCCTGGAAGGTGGCCTGTCCGCTGCGGTGCTTGCCCAAGGCCTGCATCAGCTGGGCAACCGTCCACGACTCGGCCGCTATGGCCTGCGGGCCGTGCAGCAAGGAAGCCGCGGCGAGCAGGGCGGCGACGAGGAGGCGCATGGATGCAGCTTTGAACACGGATACTCCAGGGGCGGTCAATGCGTCGCGCGGCGTCGCGCACTGCGCCAGAAATCGAAAAAATTGAACCAGTTGTACGGTGCCTGTCCGGCGTAGTGCGCAAGGCGTGCGGCGTAGCGTTCGACTGCGTCATCGATCAGCCGTGCCCGGTTCTCGCGCGTTGCCGCGGAGAAATCGGCGAGTTCCTCGAAGTGCACGTCGTAGCGGTTGCCGCCGCGATACAACCCCACCATCAGGATCACCGGCCGCTTGAGCATGGCCGCGATGCGCCACGGGCCGACCGGAAACTCCGCGGGCTCACCGAAGAAATCGACGGGCTGCGACGGGTCGTCGCCCAGGCTGCGGTCCGCGAGCACGCCCACGAGCGAGCCGTCATCAAGGCGCTCCTTCAGTTGCAGCATCGAATCGAGATGCCCCAGCGGAATGATGTCCGCGCGTGCGGCCGGATTGATCGCGGCCAACGTGTCGTTGATCTTGCGCGCATTCTCCTCGTACATGACCATCGCCACCCGCATCCCGGGTTGCTGACGCGCGATCGCGCGCATGACCTCGAAGCTGCCCAGGTGCGCCCCCATCAGGAACACGCCCTGGCCACCATCCACCGCTGCCCGCACGAGTTCGCCCCCGTGTACGCGGATGTCGAACAGGTCGAAACGGTCATTCACCAGATAAATGCGGTCGTGAATCGTGCTCGCGAAGCTGAAGATGTGCCGGAACCGCTCCATGGCGGCAGGGCGTCGGCCCAGCGCATGTCGGAGCCATTCTCTCGAGGCCTTCCGGGCGGCCGGCGCGAAGAGCAGGAAGTAGGCCGAAATCAGCAACAGCACCGCGCGTCCCACGCGGCGGCCGAGTCGCAGCGAGATCCATGTCATCAGCCGCAGCGTCGCGTAGTTGCTGCGTTCCGGACGGCTCGCCCATTCGGCGGTTCCCCGCCGGGGCGTTGCGCTCGACGCGTCGCTCACGCCGGATCGACTCGCAGGACGCCGGTCGCGACGCAGTCGTCCCCGGCAAGGATGTCGAAGCGCCAGTTCGTTCCGGATTCGGTAAGGCGGATGCGCAGTTCGGTATCCGGGCCGACCGGGCGCAGGAACTTGGCCGATGCGATGCCGCAGGGCGGCACTTGGCGCCCGAGCGCACCCCCGAGCGCGCGGGTCGCCAAGCCCAGCAGTACCACGCCCGGCACGATCGGCCGGCCAGGGAAGTGTCCCGCGAAAGACGGATGATCGGCGGGAATCCGCACGCTCGATTCGTGAATCATTCGCTGCCGCCCAGCGTGCGCCGCAGTTCCTCCAGTGCCGCGCGCGGAAGCTTGCCCGTCGCGTTGCGCGGCAGGGCGTCAGCGAAGATCAGCGGGCGCGGCAGGAACAGGGGATCGACTCGCTCGCGCAAGGCCTGCAGCAGCGTCGCGCGGTCGAGGCCCGGAGCGACGACGACAGCTGTCAGGCGCGTCACCCCGTCGGTCTGCTCGTCTTCGGGCATGAAGTAACTGCCATCGACGACACCCGGGATCGCATTCAGCTGATGATTCAGGTAACCGAGCGAGCTGCGCTTGCCAGCGATATTCACGAGGTCCGCCGAGCGCCCGTGCAGCAGGAAGCGATCGTCCGCGGTGGGCTCGATGATGTCGCTCAGCACCGTTGGCGTCTCGACGTGGCCTCCGTGTGCCCACACCTTCTCGTCTTCAACAGTGAGCGCGAGACCGCGCATCAGCTGCCATTCGGCCGTTTCGGCCGTGCGCCGGGTGGCCGTCTGGCCGGTTTCGGTGCAGCCGTAGATCTCGATCAGCGGGCACTGCAATTGTGCCTCCAGCGCTACCGCGAGGTTGCCCGACAGCGGAGCGGTGGCGGATACGACGAGGTCCGCAGGCGGCACCTCGGTCCCTGCGCTCAGCAGCGTACGCAGGTGGAACGGCGTGGAGACCAGGACGCGCGGACGGGGAACTGCGGCCAGCGCGTCCGCGATGTCCGCCGGATAGAACGGCCGCCCCGTCCAGATCGCGCCGCCGGACAACAGCGCCAGCAGCACGGTCGATTCGAAACCGTACATGTGCTGTGGTGGAACGGTGCCGATCAGCGTGAACGGCTTGTCGACCAGCCCCAGCCTGTCGGCCTCTGCCGCGATGTTGCGCACGAGCGGCCCCCAGGTCTTCGCGTGCGGCATCGGCGTGCCGGTCGAGCCGGACGTGAACACATAGGCCACGACCTGATCCACGTCGATCATCGGCACCGCGCCACCTTCCGGCGAAGCGGCCACCGGGGACTCGATGAAGTGGTGTTGCGGCAAGTCGATGTCGCAGGCCGGGCTGTCGGTCAGGCAGAACGTGTCGGGCGCGAACACCTGCAGTTGCCGGACGGTCTCGGGGGTATGCGTCGAGGGCAGCAGGCTGATCTTGCGGCCCACCAGCGTCGCGGCCAGCCCGACGGTGAAGCGGTAGCGATCCGCGCACACGTTCAGGACGTGTCCGCCCGCGGGTAGCGAGGATGCGAGGCGCTCAACGTCACCCAGGAAGCGTTCGACCGTCACGGGGCCGTCATGCCGCCAGGCGACCACGGCATCCGGTTTGGTATGGGCGAGGAGCGGCAGTGTTGCGGAAGCGGGGTGCGTCATTGCTCGTTAACAGGTTTTGCGGTGGGCGACGCGCGCCGGTACGCGCGGACGGCGTCCAGGATGCTGCTGCGATCTTCGGGGAGCAGCCTGAGGCGCACGAGGTACTCTGCAAGGAACATCATTCCGACCAGCGGCATGGTCAGGAGATTGGCGAAGGCGGACCACGTCTCGATGGAGCCGAACGCGAACAGCAGACAGGAAATCGCCGCAGTCGCGGCGAAGAAGATCGTCCATGCGACCGTCACCTGCCGTGTATAGCGAGCGAGCGCGGGGCTGACGGTCGCGTGCATCGTGCGTGCGATGCGCGTGCACATCGGCTCGCGCCCGGCCGCGAGCGTGCGTCCGAAACCAATCCCCAGCAGGACGTTCGTGCCGACGTGCTGGACGAAATAGAGCCAGCCGACGTTGCGCGCAAGCGTCGGCCACGCCAGCGCCAACGCAAGCGTTGCGGCCGCAAGCACGCCGAGCATCGCGGCGCGGCGCGACGATTGCCAGGCGAAAGCCGCGGCGATCGCCGCGAAGGGTGCGATCGCAAGCAGCGCCCCCCAGGACGACTCATCGACGAGCGCACTCGTGTAATGCGCAGCGACCGCCCAGGCGACCACGGCGACGCCGATCGCAAGTCCGCGCCCGACGCGGACGAGTGCAGGCTTCATTTCGTGCGGTTGGCCGCGACGTACTCGGTGAGGCTGCGCAGGGAGCGGAAAATCTTGACGTTGTCCTCGTTGTCGGCGCGCAACTGGAAGCCGTAGCGCTTCGAGACGACGAGCGCGACCTCGAGGATGTCGATCGAATCGAGGCCCAGTCCTTCGCCGAAGAGGGAATCGTCGGCCGGGATGGATTCGGGAGCCATGTCCAGGTTCAGGGCTTCGACGACGAGGCCTGCTACTTCGAGACGCAGTGCATCGAGATCGGCGGAAGAGGGGGTGGCAGCTTGGGTCATGAATCGGCGGAAATGCGTTGAATTCGCGGCGACGCGCTTTTCGCAGGGCGATATGCGCGCTGGTCGCGAGACTGCCGAAGTGTCGCCCGGGAGCGGTCGACCGCGGTAGCGCCTCGCGATTGCAATTTGTTTGTGAAAACCCCGCAGTTTATAGGATTGACTCGTTCCGCGCAGCCGCTGGGGGGCGCATCCTGCGCGGCTGAAGCACTGATCCGTTATCATGAAGCGATGGCGCTGCGGCCGCGGATGCGGTTGCATCCGGTAACAGTACAGAAAACGGAGGGGGCACGGCACAGGTGACCGTTCCCTCGACAGGATGGATCCTCACGGTGAGCAAGGCATTTACCAAGGAAGGCGACGGCCAGGACGATGACGACGACGTCCCTGCGGCGGTCCGCCTGCCCCCGGGCACAAAGAACTACATGACGCGGCGCGGCTACGACGCATTGCGCGTCGAGCTCGACCAGTTGGTACGCATCGAGCGGCCCAAGCTCGTCGAAACGGTCGCGTGGGCCGCATCGAACGGCGACCGTTCCGAGAACGGCGACTACATCTACGGCAAGAAGCGCCTGCGCGAGATCGACCGCCGCATCCGCTTCCTAATCAAGCGCATCGAGTCGGCCGAGGTGGTTGACCCCGAGCGTCAGCAGGGCATGGAGCAGGTCTTCTTCGGCGCGACCGTCACCGTGCTCGACGTCGAGGACGAGGACGGCGAGGGGGAGCAGACCTGGCAGATCGTCGGCGTCGACGAGGCCAATGCCAGCGTCGGCCGCATCAGCTGGATCTCGCCGCTCGCCCGTGCGCTGATGAAGGCGCGCGAAGGCGACGTCGTGCGCTTCCAGAGCCCGGCGGGTCCGCGCGAAATCGAGGTCGTCGAAATCCGCTACGAGTGATCGCTGCCGGCGGTGCTTGAAATTCCCGGAATACGCCCCATATGCAGGCGCATTCCTGTGACAACGGAGTTTCAAACGATGACGACCGCCACCGGCGCCCAGACCCTCAACTTCCAGGCCGAGGTGAAGCAGCTCCTTCACCTGATGATCCACTCGCTCTACTCCAACCGCGAGATCTTCCTGCGCGAGCTGGTTTCGAACGCGTCGGACGCCTGCGACAAGCTGCGCTTCGAGGCCCTCGACAAGCCCGAGCTGTTCGAAGGCGAGGGCGAACTCGCGATCCGCATCTCCTTCGACAAGGATGCGAAGACCGTCACCGTTGCCGACAACGGCATCGGCATGAACCGTGACGAGGCGATCGCGCATCTCGGCACCATCGCCAAGTCCGGCACCAAGGAATTCTTTTCCCAACTCACCGGCGACCAGAAGAAGGACGCCCACCTCATCGGCCAGTTCGGCGTCGGCTTCTACTCGGCCTTCATCGTTGCCGACAAGGTCACCGTCGTCACGCGCCGCGCGGGCCTCCCTGCCTCGCAGGGCGTTAAGTGGGAATGCTCGATGGTGGGCGATGCCGCCGGCGAATACACGGTCGAGGCGATCGACAAGGCCGTTCGCGGCACCGAGATCACGCTGCACCTGCGCGACGACCAGGACGACCTGCTTTCCGGCTGGAAGCTGCGCAGCCTGATCCGCAAGTACTCGGACCACATCGTCCAGCCCATCCTGATGAAGAAGGAGGAGTGGGACAAGGACAAGAACGAGCAGGTCACGACGGACGAGGACGAGACCGTAAACCAGGCCAACGCGCTGTGGACGCGCTCCAAGGGCGACATCAGCGACGACGAGTACAAGGCCTTCTACAAGCACGTCGGCCACGACTACGACGAGCCGCTCGCGTGGAGCCACGCCCGCGTGGAAGGCCGCCACGAATACACCCAGCTGCTATACGTCCCGGCGCACGCTCCCTTCGACATGTGGGACCGCAACGCCCGCCATGGCATCAAGCTGTACGTGAAGCGTGTCTTCATCATGGACGACGCCGAGAAGCTGATGCCGACCTACCTGCGCTTCGTGCGCGGGGTCGTCGATTCGGCCGACCTGCCGCTCAACGTCTCGCGCGAGATCCTGCAGGAAAGCAAGGACATCGACACCATCCGTGCCGGCTGCACGAAAAAGGTGCTGGGCCTGCTCGAAGACCTCGCCACCAGCGACGAAGCCTCCGACAAGGAGAAGTACGCGACCTTCTGGAAGGAATTCGGCAAGGTGCTGAAGGAAGGCGTCGGTGAGGACTTCGCGAACAAGGAGAAGATCGCCGGCCTGCTGCGCTTCGCCTCGACGAAGGACGACACGCCCGACGAGACCGTCTCGCTCGCCGACTACATCGCCCGGATGAAGGAAGGCCAGGACAAGATCTACTTCGTCACGGCCGAATCGTTCAATGCCGCGAAGAACAGCCCCCACCTCGAGATCTTCCGCAAGAAGGGCATCGAAGTGCTGCTGCTGTCCGATCGCGTCGACGAGTGGGTGATCGGCAACCTCACCGAGTTCGACGGCAAGCAGCTTGTCTCCGTCGCCAAGGGCGGCCTGGATCTCGGCAAGCTCGAGGACGAAGCCGAGAAGAAGGAAGCCGAGAAGGCCGCCGACGAGTACAAGGAGCTGCTCGAGAAGATGAAGGCGAGCCTCGCCGAGCGCGTCAAGGACGTGCGCGTCACGCACCGCCTGACCGATTCGCCCGCCTGCCTCGTCGCCGACGAGCACGACATGGGGATGAACCTCGCTCGCATCCTGAAGGCTGCCGGCCAGCAGGCGCCGGTATCCAAGCCCATCCTCGAGATCAACCCGCAGCACCCCGCGGTGATGCGCCTGAAGTACGAGGAGAAGCAGTTCGACGACTGGGCAGCGGTGCTCTTCGACCAGGCGCTGCTCGCCGAAGGCGGCACGCTCGACGATCCGGCGACTTTCGTCAAGCGCATCAACCAGCTGATGATGGCGATGAGCGGCAACTGATCCGCGCGCGCCGCCATTCAGGCATCGCCGGAGCCGCCCGCCTTGCGGGCGGTTTTCGTTTACGACGCGTCCGCCTTTTCGCGCGCGGCGGCGTCGCGTCCGACCTCCGCTTGCGCGCGCTCCAAGGCAGGAACCGCCAGCGCGTCGTAGAGGGCGCGAGGCGACACCGATCTGGAGAAGCCGTATGCGATGACGGATGCGGCCATGAGCGGGATCAGCATCTCGTGATTTGCGGTCATCTCCATCACGATCACGAAGGACGTGATTGGTGTGAGCGTCATGCCCGAAAGGAAGGCGACCATGCCCAGGACCATCAGCGCCGGCCCTTCCTCACCGGGATTCAGCGCCGCCAGCGTCGAGCCGAGTCCTGCCCCGACTGCAAGTGCAGGGGCGAAGACTCCACCGGGAATGCGGCTGACGAAGGCGAGCCAGATGACCAGCATCTTCGCTGCGAAGAAGTAAACCGGCAGCGGTGCGGTTCCTTCCAAAGCCGCCTTGGACTCGGCATAGCCGGTCGCGTAAGTGGCACCTCCCGTCACGAGTCCGATGAGCGCGGTCGCGAGCCCGCAGCCGGCTGCGAAGGCGATCGGGCGTTCCGCGGCGAAATTGCCCACGCGACCGGGCAGGCCGCGTGCGGAAGCAACCAGCAGTCGGCTGAAGGTGCCACCCAGGATGCCGCCTGCCGCGCCGCAGATCAGCACCGGCCAGATGCCCGCGGGCCAGCTGAGCGCCGCCGGCGTACGGCCGAAATACGTGTAGTTACCGAGGATGCCGAGCGACATCAGGCCCGCGAAGATCACCGCCGTCAGCGTCGTGCTGTTTGCGCGGAAGGCATGATGGCGGCACATCTCCTCGATCGCGAACATTATTCCGCCCAGGGGCGTATTGAATGCAGCCGCGATACCCGCTCCGCTACCGGCAACGATGAGGTTGCGGCTCGATGCAATACGACCGAAGCGTCTCCCGGCCAGTGAATGCATCACCGAGGCGCCGATCTGCACCGACGGCCCCTCCCGACCGATGGATGCCCCCGAGAGCAGTCCGCCGAGAGTCAGAACCAGTTTGGCGCCTGCGATCTTCAGCGACAGCAAGCGTCCGCGCACCTCGGCATCGGGGCTGAGCGAAGCGGCAATCGTTTGCGGGATCCCGCTTCCCTGGGTGGCGGGAAAGAAACGCCGGGCGACCCATGCCATGCCGGCAAATCCGGCGGGAGCAAGGGCGAGCGACAGCCAGGGCGAGCTTGCAATGATCCTTGCGTGCAATTCGATCGCGTGCTCGGCGCCGATTGCGAAAACGATGGCGAAGAGTCCGGCGAGGAGTGCTGCGCCGACGAGGAGGGCGCGCCGGCGCCAGTGGCCGAGCGAGATCAGGGGGCTCGCGTAGCGGCGGCTCGATCGCGCGATGTGGCGGAAGGTGCGAGCCGAACGGTTCGCATCGGTTGGAGGGAGGTTGGACGACACGATGGCCCGTTGGAGTTGAAGTCCGCAACTGCTGGATTTGTTGGGGTTCGCCGGCGCTTCCGCTACGATATCCCGAAAGATCGTAGGGAAACCCGAAGGGGTTCCACAATATTTACACAAATATTTTTGCCGGGATCTCCCGGATGTTGCAAAAAGGGGTCTCGTATCGTGAGCAAGTCCGCCGACCGCAGTCAGCCGAGCCAGGTGAGCCCGCTGTCCGTCCTGCAGCGTTTCCGGGTGTTGATTCGCACGGCTCAGCGTCATTCCCAATGGGTCGAGAAACAGAGCGGCGTTACCGGCGCCCAGCTATGGGCAATGCAGGAATTGCTCGAGGAGCCCGGCCTGCGTGTGGGCGAACTTGCCAAACGGATGGCCCTGCATCAGTCGACCGCCTCCAACATGATCGACAAGCTCGAGACCAACGGCCTGGTCGCGAAGGCGCGCAACAGTGCCGACCAACGCGTCGTGCGGCTGTCGCTGACGCCGGCGGGGCGCGAATTGCTGGCGCGGGCGCCGTCGCCTGCCCGCGGAGTCCTGCCGGAGGCGCTGCGCCTGCTCGATGCGTCCTCCCAGGCACGGCTCCAGGAAGAACTGGACGGCCTGCTGCAGCAGATCAAGGGCCTCGACGAGGGCTTCGGCATGCAGCCCTTGCCCTTCACGGAGTAAGTCGCGTCTTACGCCGCGAACTCGTTTAAGTCGTCAGGTCTTCTTCGACAGCTGCCGCATCGCGCGTTCGAGTCCTTCGAGGGTCATCGGGTACATGCGCTGGGCCATGATGTTGTTGATGATCTCGATCGACTGCCGATAAGGCCACAGCCGTTCCGGTTCGGGATTGAGCCACGCGGCTGCCGGCCAGGCGTCGAGCAGGCGTCTTAGCCAGTCGGCGCCCGGTTCGCGGTTCATGTGCTCGATCGAACCATGTTGATGCAGGATCTCGTACGGGCTCATCGTCGCGTCGCCGACGAAGATCAGCTTGTAGTCCGGGCCATACTTGTGGATCAGGTCATGAACCGGGATCCGCTCCGCGTGGCGGCGATGGCTGTCGCGCCACACCGACTCATACACGCAGTTGTGGAAGTAGAAGTGCTCGAGGTGCTTGAATTCCGCCCGGCAGGCGGAGAACAGCTCCTCGCACGCCTTCACGTGGTCGTCCATCGACCCGCCGACATCCAGGAACAGCAGCACCTTTACCGCGTTGTGGCGTTCCGGCCGCATCATCAGGTCCAGCCAGCCGGCATTGCGAGCGGTCGCGGCGATCGTGCCGTCGAGATCCAGCTCGTCCGCGGCGCCCTCGCGCGCGAAGCGCCGCAGCCGTCGCAGCGCGACCTTGATGTTGCGCGTGCCGAGCTCCAGTGAATCGTCCAGGTTGCGGTACTCGCGCTTCTCCCACACCTTGATCGCGGTACGGTTACCCGCGGACTCGCCGCCGACGCGGATGCCCTCGGGGTGATAGCCGCCGTTGCCGAATGGCGACTTGCCGCCGGTGCCGATCCATTTCGAACCGCCCTGATGGCGTCCCTTCTGCTCCTCGAGGCGCTTGCGGAACTCCTCCATCAGCTTGTCCCAGCCGAGCTTCTCGAGCTGTGCCTTTTCCTCGGGCGACAGGTGCTTCTTCATCATCGCCCGCAGCCACTCTTCCGGCAGCTCCTTCTCGAGGCCGGGGATCTCCGTCACGCCCTTGAAGTACGCGGCGAATGCCTGGTCGAAACGGTCGTAGCGCGACTCATCCTTGACCAGGCAGGTACGAGCGTAGAAGTAGAAATCGTCGATCGCATGGCCGCACACGCCATCGCGCAGACCTTCCAGAAGCGTCAGGAACTCCCGCGTGGACACGGGCAGCTTGCTCGCCTTCAGATGCAGGAAAAAATCTATGAGCATGGTCCTCGTCCTTCGTCGGGCCTTTCAGCCCTTGATCTCGAATCGACGCCTGACCGTCAGCGATTGTTGCGCGCCATGAATACGAGCCGCTCGAACAGATGGAGATCCTGTTCGTTCTTCAGCAGCGCGCCGGCAAGCGGCGGCACGACCGCCCGCTGGTCCTGTGCGCGCAGCGCCTCGGGCGGGATGTCCTCGGCCACCAGCAGCTTGAGCCAGTCGATCAGCTCCGAGGTCGAAGGTTTCTTCTTCAGGCCCGGTACATCGCGCAGCCCGAAGAACACCTCGAGCGCCTCGCGCAGGAGATCCTTCTTCAGGTCCGGGAAATGCACGTCCACGATCCGCTGCATCGTGTCCCGGTCGGGGAAGCGGATGTAGTGGAAGAAGCAGCGGCGCAGGAAGGCGTCCGGCAGTTCCTTCTCGTTGTTCGACGTAATGAATACGATGGGCCGGTTGCGCGCCTGGATGGTCTTGCGCGTCTCGTATACATGGAATTCCATGCGGTCGAGCTCGCGCAGCAGGTCGTTGGGAAATTCGATGTCCGCCTTGTCGATCTCGTCGATCAGCACCACGCACGGAGTTTCGGATTCGAACGCCTGCCACAGCACGCCCTTGACGATGTAGTTGGCGATGTCCTTGACCCGGTCGTCGCCCAGTTGCGAGTCGCGCAGGCGCGAAACCGCATCGTATTCGTACAGGCCCTGCTGGGCCTTGGTGGTCGACTTGATGTGCCACTGCAGCAGCGGCAGACCCAGCGCCTCGGCGACCTGTTCGGCCAGCATGGTCTTGCCCGTGCCGGGTTCGCCCTTGATCAGGAGCGGTCGCTGCAGCTTGATTGCCGCGTTCACTGCGAGCATCAGGTCGGGGGTGGCGACGTAATCGCGTGATCCTTCGAAACGCATGGGGGGTCCTCTCGTTGGCGAACCCCGATTATATGGGCTCCACCAACCAAGGACACTAAGTGTTCAATGCCGCGGACGGTAACGGCCACTCGAGATGGAAGCTTGCCCCCCGGCCGGGCGCGCTTTCGGCCCGGCACCGCCCCTGCATGCGCGCGACAGCCTTGCGCACGATCGCCAACCCGATCCCCGTGCCGGGATATTCGTCGTCCCGGTGCAGCCGATGAAAGATGTCGAAGATGCGCTCGTGGTGGCTCATGTCGAAGCCGATGCCGTTGTCGCGCACGGAGACATGGAAGCCGTCGTCGTTCCGCTCGCATGCGATGACGACGCGGGGCCTGGCCACCCTTGCCGAAAACTTCAGCGCATTGCCAAGCAGGTTCCGCAAGGCCTGGATCAGTCCGCTGCGGTCCGCCAGGAGCGAGGCGCAGGACGGCGCAAGCTCCACCGTGGCACCGTTGGCGCGAATCTCCTCGTCGAAGTCCGCGATCAGCTGTGTGACGAGCTCGCGCACGTCGATCTCCTCGAAGGCCGTCGGTCCGCGTTCGATGCGCGAATATTCGAGCAGATCGTCTATCAGGAGACCCATGCGCTCGGTCCCCTCAAGAATCTTCTCAAGACAGGAATGCCCGTCGTCGGAGAGCCGGCCGGCTTCGCTGGAAGCGAGCAGGCTGCCATAGCCGTTGATCGCACGCAGCGGCGACTTGAGATCGTGCGCGACGGCGTATGTGAAACATTCCAGCTCGCGGTTTGCCCCGCGCAGCGCCGCATTGGTGCGCGCCAGTTCGTCGCGCGACCGTTCCAGGTCGCGGTACAGCCCGAGCGTGCGCATCGCCGAGCGCAGCTTCGCCTCGAGGATCTCGAATTCCACCGGCTTCACCAGGTAATCATCGCCGCCGGCGTGAAGACCCTCGACCAGATTTGCACACCCGCCGAGTACGGTCATGTAGATCACCGGCACCCAGCGGCCGCCGCACATCGACTTGATCCGCCGCGTCGTCTCGAACCCGTCGATGCCCGGCAGCATGACGTCCATGAGCACAAGATCGGCGGGCGCTGCCGCGAACAGATCGAGCGCCACTTCCCCCGATTCCGCGACCCTGACCTTCTGTCCGAGGCCCTGCAGCAGCATCGCCATGCGTTCGCCCTGGAGGGGATCGTCCTCCACGAGCAGGATGGAAAGTTCGGGTAGCGCTTCCATGTCCGGCAGTGCTCCTCGGGAAAGCCCACGCGGAACGTCAGCGGGGCGGGCAGGGCGCAACGGCGCTGGTGGCCGGGGCTACATCAGCGGAGTTTACACCGCCTCAACCCGCGCGGCGCAGCACGCAGCTGACATAAGCCTCGCCGTCTGGCTGCCGGTTGTTCCGCTGCGCATCGAACATCGTCTCCCCGAGACACTCCAGCACGTCGTGCAGGGCGGCGTGCCGATCGCCCCGGCGAGCCTGGCAGGACTCGAACGCGGCGCGCAAGCCGGGGGGCTGGTCGATTGACAGCTGTTCCTCGATCGCCAGATGCAGCGACAGATGCAGGAAGGGATTGAGCTGCCCGCCCTCGGGAGGAAACTCCCTGGTGACCGCTTCCGGGTCCTCAAGCAGCGCGTGATATTCCGGGTGGAGCAGGATAAGGTCGTTGGCCATGTGCTCGATCGGGGTCAGGACCTCCTTCGCGCGATATTTACGCCAGCTATCGATGAAGAAGGTACGGACCTGATCGCGGGATGGATTGAACATTTGCTCTCGATTGTTGGAGGGTTAGGCGGTCTTGTCGCGGAAATCGCACAAGTCGCGCACGAGGCACTCGCCGCATCTGGGCTTGCGCGCGGTGCAGACGTAGCGGCCGTGCAGGATGAGCCAGTGATGAGCGTCCCGCAGGAATTCCTTGGGCACGCGTCGCATCAGCGCGTGCTCCACGGCGAGGACATCCTTGCCGGGCGCCAGCCCGGTACGGTTCGCAAGGCGGAAGATGTGCGTATCAACGGCCATCACCGGCTCGCCGAACACCGTGTTCAACACCACATTAGCGGTCTTGCGTCCGACGCCGGGCAGCGCCTCCAGCGCGGTGCGATCGCGCGGCACTTCGCCGCCGTGGCGTTCGAGCAGCAGATGCGACAGTGCCACCACGTTCCTTGCCTTGTTGCGATACAGGCCGATCGTGCGAATATGCGCGGCGACACCTTCCTCACCCAGCGTGATGATGGCCTCCGGGGTCGGGGCGTCAGCGAACAAACCTCGTGTCGCGAGGTTCACGCTCTTGTCGGTTGCCTGGGCGGACAGGACTACGGCCACCAGCAGCTGAAAAGGGGATCCGTACTCGAGCTCGGTCGTGGGATGCGGATTTGCTTCCGCAAGACGGCGAAAGAACTCGCGGACGGACTCCCGCTTCATGCTCGCTGCCGGCCTCAGGCCGCCGACGCCGGCTGGTCGGCGGCCGGTGCGGCGGGCTCCTGTGTCGCGGCCTTCCTTTTCGCGGCGCGTGCACGGATCACATTCGACAGCGCGATCAGGCACGCGAGCGCGAAGAAGGCGCCGGGCGGCAGGATGCCGATCAGGAAGCCGGGATAGTCGGGGCCGAACACCGAGATCGCCGATAGCCCGGGGAAGATCATCTCGATGCCCGCGAACAGCGTGCCATTGCCGGCGAGCTCTCGCAGACCGCCAAGCACCGCCAGAAGCCACACGAGGCCCAGTCCCATCATCACGCCGTCGACGGTCGACGAAACCGGATCGTTCTTCGCCGCGTAGGCTTCGACGCGCGCAAGCACGATGCAGTTCGTGACGATGAGCGGTATGAAGATGCCAAGCACGAGATAAAGATCGTGGAAATACGCATTGAAGGCCAGATCGACCACCGTGGTGAGCGCCGCGATGATCAGGATGAACACCGGGATCCGGATCTCGTAGGGGATGAAGTTCCGCAGCGATGCCACGGCGAGGTTCGACACCGCCATCACCACCACGGTGGCCAGCCCGAGGCTTGCCGCGTTCACCACGCTCGTGCTCACGGCGAGAATCGGGCACAGGCCGAGCAACTGCACCAGGCCCGTGTTCTGGCGCCACAGGCCGTTCCAGGCCGATTCGCGAAAGCTTTGCAGATTCATTCAGCGTTCTCCGTCAGAGTCTTCCGCCAGCCGGTGCGGCGAACAGCGCGTCGCGGTTGCGGATCGCGTAGTCGGCGGCGCGCGCGGTCGCGTTTGTCACCGCACGCGCGCTGATCGTCGCTCCGCTACGGTAGGCGAAGTTTCCGCCGTCGCGCTTGACCTTCCACTTCTCCAGGCCGACGTCCGCGAACGACACCCCCGCGAACTGCCCGATCCAGGGCTGCGACTTGTTGCGATCCTTGTTCGGATCGATGTAGTCCCCCAGCCCCGGGGTTTCCTTGTGCGCCGTGACCCGGACGCCGCTCACCCGCCCGTCGACACCGACCGCGACCACCAGCTGGATCCGGCCCGCGTAGCCGTCCGGCGCGACGACCTCGAGCACCAGGGCGGCCGCTTGGCCGGCCATGCGCGCGCGGTAGATGTGTCCGCCCTGATCGAGCCCCAGTTCCGGCGTCCGACCGAGCGCTACGGAATCTTCCAGGAGCGCGTTGTCGTAGGCGGAAGGGGGCAGCACCTCGCGGATCAGACGCATCTTGCCTTCGAGCGCAGAGGCCTCGATGGCCGGACGGGTGAGCTGGAATGTCGCCGACATGAGGGCAGTGAAGACCACGGTGAACAGCACCATGATGCCGGCCGTGCGCACCGAAGTGCGCGCTGCAGTGTAACGGGCGCTCATCGTGCCTTGTCTCCCCTGTGCCCGAAGACCTGCGGCTGCGTATTCATGTCGATCAGCGGAACGCAGATGTTCAGCAGCAGCACCGCGAAGGCGACGCCCTCGGGGAAGGCGCCGAAGCTGCGGATGATGTAGGCCACCAACGCAATGGAGGCGGCGAAGATCAGCTTGCCGCGAGGCGTGGTTGCGCCCGAGACCGGATCGGTGACGATGAAGAACGCGCCCAGCATTGCGCCGCCGCTCGCGAGGTGGAAGAGGGGGGACGCGTAGTGCGCGGGATCGACCAGCCAGAAGGCCGCCGAGATCGCAGCGAGGGCACCGAGGAAGGCCGCAGGCATGTGCCACGTGATGATCCCGCGTGCCAGCAGGTACATGCCGCCCAGGGCATAGGCGGGCGCCAGCCATTCCCAGCCGCGCCCGCTCACGAAGCCGAAGTTTCCGTTCTGACCCATGATCGACTCGACCGTCGCCCCCGCGGTCCGGAGGCCTGTCTTGATCGTGTCCAGCGCAGTGGCGCTCGCGATGGCATCGAGCTCGCGCGCCCCGCCCAGCACCAACCCCAGCTGCGTGGCGAAATCCAGCTGGCCGGCGGCCGGCCATTGCGACATCAGCGCAGGGAAGGCGACGATCATGGCGCAGTAAGCGACCATCGCAGGGTTGAACGGGTTTTGCCCGAGTCCGCCATAAAGGTGCTTGACCGCCACGATCGCGATGAGGACTCCCAGCGCGGTCGCCCACCACGGCAGGATGGGCGGGAAGCACAGCGCCAGCAGCCACGCGGTGACCACCGCCGACAGGTCGGAGAGCGCCGGCGCCAGCGGTCTGCCCCGCAGCTTGAGCACCAATGCCTCGCCGGCCAGCGCGGCGCACGTCGCGATGGCGAGGTTGACGAGCACGACCGCAGCAATCTGCGAGGCGTAAACGACGATGGCGGGGACCAGCGCGATGAGGACCGCCAGCATCACCCCCTGGACGCTGGCCGGTTTGCGGATATACGGAGAATTGATCATGTCAGGGCGCCTTGTCGGCGTCTTGCTGGTTTAGCTTGTCGCGGCGGGCGTCGATATCGGCGATTTCCGCCTGGACGTCGGCGCTCAGGTCTTCGGTGTTCCTGGGCGTGACCGCGGCCTGCTGCTGCTTGGCGCGTGCCAGCGCGGCCGCGATCAGCGCCTTCTTCGGATCTTCGGCCTCGGTCGGTGCTGGCGCGGGCTCTCCCGTGTCCGCGATCTTTGCGCGCGTTTCGGCGGCCTTTGCGGCGAGCTTGGCCGCCTTCTCCTCCTTCTCGCGCTCCTGGCGGAAATTGCGGAATTCGAAGCGTTCCCGCGCCTGATCGGACGCCTGCCGTTCGCGTTCCCTTGCCCAGATTTCGCCCTTGGCGAAGCGGTAGTAGTCGACCAGCGGGATGCGCGACGGGCACACGAAGGCGCAGCAGCCGCACTCGATGCAGTCGAACAGGTGGTATTCCTGCGCCTTGCCGAAATTCTTCGCACGCGAGAACCAGTACAGCTCGAAGGGCTGCAGCTCGGCCGGGCAGGCACGCGCGCAGGCGCCGCAGCGGATGCACGGCAGCTCCGGCGGGGGAGGCGGGAAGAGTGCCGGCGAGGCCGAGATCACACAGTTCGTGCCCTTGGTGACCGGCACCGAGAGGCTCTGCAGCTCGGTACCCATCATCGGGCCACCCATGATGTAGCGATCCGTATCCGCTTTGGGGCCGGCCAGCTCCAGCAGCTCCGCAACCTGCGTGCCGAGCAGCACTTCGTAGTTTCCGGGGCGCGCCACGTTGCCGGTCAGCGTCACCACACGCGAAACGAGGGGCTCGCCGAAGCAGATCGCGCGGTGCACGGCGTGGGCCGTTCCGACGTTGAAGCACTGGACACCGAAATCGGTGCCGAGCTTCCCTTGCGGAATCTCGACGCCGGTCAGCACCCGGATCAACTGCTTTTCACCGCCCGCCGGGTAGAGCGTGGGAACGGGGACCACCGCAATGCCGTCCCCGAGCGTGCTCGCCGCAGCCTGCATCGCAGCGATCGCTTCCGGCTTGTTGTCCTCTACGCCTACCAACACCTGCTTGGCGCCGATCAACTCACGCAGGATCATCGCTCCCGACAGCACCTCGGGCGCACGTTCGCGCATCAGCCGATCGTCGCAGGTGATCCAGGGTTCGCATTCTGCCCCGTTGATCACCAGCGTCTCGATCCCGCGTCCGCCGCCGACCTTCACGTGGGTCGGGAAACCGGCGCCACCCATGCCGACGATGCCGCAGCCGCGCAGCCAGGCAAGCGCCTCCTCGCGCGACACTGTCGGCAAGTCGAGGGGCGTATGGTCGATCCAGCGGTCCTCTCCGTCCGGCTCGATCACCACGGAGAGGGTTTCCAGGCCCGACGCGTGCGCCATCGGGTACGGCGCGATCTCGACGACGGTCCCGGAGGTGGAGGCGTGCACGCTCGTTCCGAGGCCGCCTTCGCCCTCGCCGATGTGCTCGCCCTTGAGCACTTTCTGCCCGGGTTGGACCAGGCACCGTGCCGTCGAGCGGATGCTCTGACGCAGCGGGATGACCAGCCGCTTCGGCATCGGCGCCTTCTGGATCGGTGTCCCCGAGGATTCGTTCTTGTGCGATTCGGGCTTGACCCCGCCCTTGAAGCCGAAAAGGCGGGTGATCATGCGACAGACCTCAGTTCATGCACCGGATATTTCCATTTCCAATTTTCAACGGTCTCCGCGACCGGAACCATCGAGATGCAGTCGACCGGGCAGGGCGCAACGCACAGTTCGCACCCGGTGCACAGCGGTGCCACCACGGTATGCATCTGCTTCGCCGCGCCGAGGATCGCATCCACCGGACAGGCTTGAATGCACAGGGTGCACCCGATGCATACCTGTTCGTCGATGCGCGCGACCGATTTCGGTTTCTCGGTGCCGTGCTCCTCCGAGAGCGGCTTGAATTCGCGGCCCAGCAGGTCGGCGAGCTTGCGGATACCCTCTTCGCCGCCCGGCGGGCACTGGTTGATGTCGGCTTCCCCGTTCGAGATGGCTTGCGCGTACGGCTTGCAGCCGGGGTAGCCGCACTGGCCGCATTGCGTCTGGGGAAGGATCGCGTCGATCTTCTCCACCAGCGGATCGCCTTCGACCTTGAAACGGATCGAGGCATAGCCCAGTGCTGCGCCGAGCACGATGGCGATGCCTGTCATGATGAGGATGGCGGTCAACATGGAGTGTGTGCCAGGTTCGGGGCGTCGGGGAACAGTCCGCTGCCGGAGTGCTCCGCCTGCGCCGGATCAGTTTGGGGTAGGGGTTCGGAGGCTTGGGCTAGTGAAATCGGTCCAGCCCGGCAAAACCCATGAACGCCAGGCTCATGAAGCCTGCCGTGACCATTGCGATCGCCGTGCCGCGAAACGGCGTGGGGACGTCGGCGCCATCCAGGCGTTCGCGAATCCCGGCGAACAGGATCAAGGCCATCGTGAAGCCGATCGACGAGCCGAAGCCGAACAGAAGGGACTCCAGCAGATCATGCCGCAGACCGACGTTCAGCAAGGGGATGCCCAGCACCGCGCAGTTGGTCGTGATCAGCGGAAGATAGATGCCGAGAACCTGGTGAAGGACGGGGCTTGTCTTCTGGATGACCAGCTCGGTGAGCTGCACGATCGCCGCGATTACAACGATGAACGAAAGCGTGCGCATGAATGCGAGATCGAACGGCTCCAGCAGATAGTGATCGATCAGGTAACTCGTTCCGCACGCCAGGGTGAGCACGAACGTCGTCGCTGCGCCCATGCCCACCGCCGTCTCCAGCTTCTTGGACACGCCCATGAAGGGACACAGCCCGAGAATCCGGACAAAGACGACGTTGTTCACCAGAACAGCGCCGATGATGATGAAGATGTAGCTGGTCATGTTCGAGAACCGGTTGATATCCGTGGAATTATGTCCCGCCGTTATGTCCCGCTCAACCCTGAACGGGTTATAGGCATATGCCTTTTGGGGCCATCGGGTGGCACTGTCAGCGGTCCGCGCCGAAATCGGCCGTTGCGCGCACGCACTCCTGCACGAGCGAGGGGCCGCGATAGATCAGGCCGCTATAAACCTGCACCAGTTGCGCCCCGGCCTCGAGCTTGGCCCGAGCACCGCGTCCGTCCAGCACGCCCCCGGCGGCGATGATCGGAAGTTCGCCGCCGAGCGCCTGCGCAAGCTGGACGACGACCGCGGTCGAGGCCTCGAACACCGGTGCACCGGACAGGCCGCCCTGCTGCTCGCCGTAGCGCACGCCCTGCACCTTCTCGCGCGAGATCGTGGTGTTCGTCGCGATCACCCCGTCGATACGATGGCGCCGCAGGGCATCGGCGATGTTGGTCACCTGGGCAGGCTCGAGATCCGGTGCGATCTTCAGCGTCAGCGGCACATAGCGTCCGTGCTTGTCGGCCAGCCGTGCCTGCCGCTCCTTGAGCCGGCCGAGCAGGTCGTCCAGTTCGGATTCGCCCTGCAATTGGCGCAGGTTCTTGGTGTTCGGCGACGAAATATTGACCGTCACGTAGCTCGCCAGCGCATAGACCTTGTCGAGACAGGCGAGGTAGTCGTCTGCGGCGTTCTCGATCGGCGTGTCGAAGTTCTTGCCGATATTGATGCCCAAAATGCCCTTGAACTTCGCCGCGCCGACATTTGCGACCAGCGCGTCCACACCGTGGTTGTTGAAACCCATGCGGTTGATGATGCCGCGCACCTCCGGGAGGCGGAACAGCCGCGGGCGCGGATTGCCCGGCTGCGGGCGCGGAGTGATGGTGCCGATCTCGAGGAAGCCGAAACCGAACCGTGCGAGCCCGTCAATCGCCTCGCCATTCTTGTCCAGCCCGGCCGCGAGGCCGATACGGTTGGGGAAGCTGAGTCCCATGACCTCGACCGCATCGGACGGCACCGGCTTGCCAGCAGGAAGGATCCGTCCAGCAAGGTTCAGGGCGGCGAGGGAAAATTCGTGGGCGGTTTCCGCATCGAGCGAAAACAGGATGGGGCGGGCGATATCGTATAGCATCCGCGAATTCTACCGTTTCGCGCCGCGCCTCGCCCCCCGGATTTCCGAAGAAAGCGCGTGCCAGCGGACGGCAGCTACGCCGCGTGCTATTCCGAATCAGAATCCGTCGATGGATCCAGGGGGCGCCATTCGCCCCGGATGCGTCCTTCCAGAGGGTGGAAGCGGATCTTGTAGGTCATTTTCCGGCTGTCCTTGATCCAGTACCCCAGATAGAGATAGGGCAAGTGCAATCGGCGGCACACTTCGATCTGCCATAGCACGCCATAGGTCCCGTAGCTCGCCTTTGGGTCGTCGGGATCGAAGAACGTGTAAACGCTGGAGAGACCGTCGCTCAGGCGGTCGATCACGCTGACCATGCGCAGGACACCCTGATCGCGGAACTCGACGACACGCGTATCCACCTGGCTCTGCAGCAGGAAATGCGCGTATTGCTCGCGATTGTCCTGGTCCATTCCACCGCCTGCGTGCCGCGAACCCTGATAGCGCTGATACAGCGCGTAGTGCTCTTCGGAAAAGGAGAGATCCCGCTCGCGCGCCTCGAGCGTGCAGTGCCGCGCCCAGCTGCGCCGCTGGCTGCGGTCCGGAACAAAGGCATCGACGGGAATCCGCACCGGCACGCAGGCGCGGCAATGATCGCAGTAGGGGCGGTAGGTGAACATGCCGCTGCGCCGGAAACCGTTACGGACGAGCTCGCTGTACACGGCCGTGTCGATGAGGTGTCCGGGGGTCGCGACCTGCGAACGCGCCACCCGTTCCGGAAGGTAAGAGCACGCATAAGGCGCCGTCGCGTAAAACTGGATCAGTGCGTACGGATAGTCTTTCTGCATGTCTGCGAGTATGTGCTCAGAACAATCCCCGGCCCGCGTCCCGCGGCCAGCGCCCGGGCCCGTCCCCCTCCCGCGTCCAGACTTCCAGGCCGGCGCGGAACTCGGCGCGCGCGATCTCGAAGGCCCCGAGCGAAAGCAGATGTGTGGTGGTCATCTGGCAATCGATCACCGCAAAATTCCTCGACGCGAGGTACCGGGCGAGGTGCGCAAGCGCGACCTTGGATGCATCCGTGCGGCGGCTGAACATCGATTCCCCGAAGAATGCCCTCCCGAGCCCGATGCCGTAAAGCCCCCCCGCGAGCTCGCCATCGCACCACGCTTCGACACTGTGTGCATGGCCGAGTTCGTGCATGCGGCGATAGGCTGCCTGGATCTCCTCGGTGATCCACGTCCCCCCACCAGGCTCCCGCGGTGCCGCGCACGCAGCGACGACATCGGAAAACGCCGTATCGAAGCGAATCTCGAAGCGATGCTGGCGCAAGGTTCGGCCGAGCGAGCGGGAAATTTTCATCCTCGACGGAACGAGCACCAGTCGGGGGTCCGGACTCCACCAGAGTATCGGTTCACCCGCGCTGTACCACGGGAAGATTCCCTGTCGGTACGCGGCGAGCAACCATTCCGGTGCAAGTTCGCCCCCCGCGGCGAGCAGGCCGGGTGGGTCAGCCAGCGCCGATTCGACCGGAGGAAACCGCGGACTGCCGGTGAGCCAGGGAATCATCGCCGGCGCTCATTGCGCCCGGATCGGGCCGACCAGTGGGCGCTCCTTCACCGCCTCGTCCGACCCTTCGTGAAAGGTGACGACATGATCGACGTCCAGTCGGATCCCGATCCGCTCGCCGAGCGCGTGATTGTGGTGACTCGGCACCAGCGACAGCACTCTTGCTCCGCTCTCGAGTTTCAGCGTATAGAGGATGTCCGCCCCGCGGAAAGCCTTGTGCACCACCTCCGCCTGCAGCGTACTCGTGTCGTCGTGCACGATGTCGTCCGGCCGCAGGAGCACCGACACCGTGCAGTCGCGGTCGCAGTTGCCGCAGCCGATGCCGCACTCGACGGGAATTGCGCTGTTAAGCGTTCCGAGTTCGACCCTGACCTCATGGTCGTTGAGCACCAGCCCCTGAAGGAACACCCCCTGTCCGATGAAGTCGGCGACGAAACGATTGGCGGGCCGGTGATAGAGGTTGTACGGCGTATCCCACTGCTGGATGCACCCCTCATTCATGATCCCGATCTCGTCTGCAACCGCAAAGGCCTCGTGCTGGTCGTGCGTGACCAGAATCGCGGTCGTGTTCGTCGCCTTGATGATGTCGCGCACCTCGTAGGACAGGCGTTCGCGCAGCTCCACGTCGAGGTTCGAAAACGGTTCGTCGAGCAATAGCAGGCTGGGGCGGGGGGCAAGTGCGCGGGCGAGGGCGACCCGCTGTTGCTGGCCTCCCGACATCTCGTGCGGGTATTTGTGCCCCTGGCTGGCCAATCCGACGACGCGCAGCAACTCCGCGACACGTTCGCGACGTTGCTGGGCTTCAAGGTGACGCAAACCGAACTCGATGTTCCCGGCAACCGAAAGGTGGGGGAACAGCGCGTAATCCTGGAACACCATTCCGATACGCCGCCGCTCGGGCGGAACATGCAGGTCGCTCCCGCTTACCACGGCGCCATCGAGCCGGATCACCCCGGACATGACCGGCTCGAAACCGGCTATGCAGCGCAATACGGTTGTCTTGCCGCAGCCGGACGGCCCCAGCAGGCAGCCGATGCTGCCCTTTTCGAGGCGAAAAGAAAGATTACGGACAACCTGATGACCTCCGTACGCGAGATCGATGCCGGCCAGCTCGAGGTGGGACATGGAGATTCCGATACAGCGTTGAAAAGTGCGATGGCCATTATTGCATCGCGGTAAGCGAAATGGGATGAATTATAATTCTCGATAACCTGCCGCGTGGAATGGACCTCGCGGCGTGACCCCGTCGGGAGCGAGATGAGATTTCTGGAAGGGCTGGGAAAGTTGCACGAGCGCTGGTCGTCCCTGACGGCCGGGTCGCTGCTGGTCTCCGTTTTGATCGCGATGCCGGTGATCTCCGTCTTCTCGAACGTGTTCGTGGGAGGTACCGCGGGGACATGGAGCCACCTGTCGTCGACCGTTCTGCCGGAGTTCATCCGCAACACGCTGATCCTGTGTATCGGCGTCGGCCTCGGCGTATCTACGATAGGCGTCGCGACGGCCTGGCTGACCACCATGACCGAATTTCCCGGGCGTCGCTTCTTCCAGTGGGCACTGGTCCTGCCGCTCGCCGTCCCGGCATACGTGATGGCCTATGTGTACACCGATTTCCTCCAGTTCGTCGGCCCCCTGCAAACCGGGCTGCGCGAGGTCTTCGGATGGAAGGCGGGAGACTACTGGTTCCCCGACGTCCGCACCGCGGGTGGTGCGGTCGCGATGTTCATGTTCGTCCTGTACCCCTACGTCTACCTCCTGGCCCGAACCGCTTTCCTCGAGCGCGCGTCCGGAATGCTGGAAGCCGGGCGGTCCCTTGGGCTCGGCCCCTGGGGCAGCTTCTTCCGCGTCTCCCTGCCCCTGGCGCGACCCGCGGTCGTTGCCGGATCCGCCCTCGCGCTGATGGAAACGCTGGCGGATTTCGGAACCGTCTCCTACTTCGGTGTTCAGACCTTCACGACCGGCATCTACCGCGCCTGGTTCTCGCTCGGCGATCGCGTCGCCGCCGCGCAGTTGTCCGCGGTGCTGCTGGCCTTTGTCGTGCTCGTGCTGGTGCTCGAGCACGCCAGCCGCGGACGGGCCCGGTTCAACAACACCTCTCGCCAGCAATCAGCGCCGACCCCGGTCCGGCTGTCGCGTCCGCTGGGCCTTGTCGCCGCGCTGGCGTGCTTCATGCCGCTCCTGCTCGGTTTTCTCTTGCCCGCCTTCCTGCTCGTGCGCATGGCGCTCGTTGACGGCGACGCGCAGTTTGGCGCTCGCTTCGTGCAACTGGCGCGCAACAGCTTCGTGCTCGCCCTCGTCACGGCACTCCTCGCCGTGCTGCTGGCGATCCTCCTCGGCTATGCCGCACGGCTGTCACGCACGCACCTTCCCCGCGTTCTGAATCGCATCGTAGGACTCGGTTACGCCGTGCCGGGTTCGGTTATCGCGGTGGGAGTGCTTATCCCTGTCACGCGGCTCGACCACGCGATTGCGGCCTGGTTGGAGGGGGTGACGGGCGTCAATCCGGGGCTTGTGCTGACCGGTGGAATCGCCGCCCTGGTGTATGCTTACCTGAGCCGTTTCCTTTCCGTCGCCCTGCATACGGTCGAAAGCAGTCTCGGCAAGATCACCACGAACATGGACGACGCTTCGCGCAGCCTCGGTATCGGGAAGTGGGCGACGCTGCAACGCGTCCATGTCCCGATCCTGCGGGGCAGCCTCCTTACTGCCGGTCTGCTCGTGTTCGTCGACGTGATGAAGGAATTGCCGGCGACCCTGGTCATGCGGCCGTTCAACTTCGACACCTTGGCGACGCAGGCGCACACGCTCGCGTCGGACGAACGGCTGGCCGAGGCATCGACCGCTGCCATCACGATTGTCGCCGTTGGCCTGCTGCCGATGTTCATCATCTCGCGCCAGATTGCGCGCGGGAACCGGCGCACAGTCGAGGAAACGGAAGTCTAGATTGCGTTTCGAATGAGAAAGATTGCGGAGGTTAGGGGATGACAATCAAGATATTGTTGTGGTGTGATGATTTGATTAACCGCATGCGCCTCGAGTCCGAGTGGAAGGCCTCGGGTGCGACCATGCTCAAGAAGCGCGGCACGGAAACGCCAGACTGCATCGTGGTCGATCTTGCGGTGCGTAATGCTTGCGATCACATCACGCAGTTGCGTGCGAACTTTCCCGAAGTCGATATCATCGTTTTCGCTCCGCAATATGATCCCGAGGCATTCGAGGCGGCCAAGCAGGCTGGGGCGACCGAGGTCGCCGCGCGCGGATCGATCGTCGAGCGAGTGTCACGTCGTTTTCCCAAGTGAACGACTCGCCACAAGGCCAAGGCGTCCGCAGTACCCGCTGCAGGCGAGACTTTTTGAGCAAGAACAAGAGCGTGCAAGCCCGAACGATGGGATAATTCGACCATGAATGCACCGCAATCGACCTCTCCGCGTCGTCGCCTGCAGGAACTGCTGGCGATACCCGACAACCAGCGCTCCGACGCCGAATGGGACGAGCTCAACGAACTCGAGATCAGCCTTGCCCCCGGGAATCGTGAGGGCGCGCCCGACCCGAACCTCAGGCGCCCGACCCCATCGACCGGGCTGGGCGTCAAGCCGGCCCGCGGGCCGCGCCAAGGGGGCCGTCCGCAAAAGCAAGGCGGACAAGGCAAGCCTCCCGCGCAGCAAAAGCCGGCAGCCCCCCCAAAGAACGCCACTCCTGCGGCCCCAAACGCAGACGAGGTGCCGGCCAAGAAGCCTGCACGCAAGTTCCGCAAGCGTTCCCCGAAGCCGAATACGACACCGAGCCCGCAATCCGAGTAAGGAGGTCGGTCTGCAACATGCTCGTTTCGGGCGCGTTGCGGGGGTAGTACAAAAAATGACGCCTTCCGGTCAAACCGGAAGGCGTCATCCTTTTCCCTTCTCGCTCTTGTCGAAATTAAGTCTGCGACGGAGCCTCCGCCGCAGACTTAACGATCAGCGGAAGCCCGCGCGGTCGTAGATCTTCTGCGCTTCGGCGGTCGTGCTGGCGAGTTCGCCGATCGGCAGCGTGTCCGCCTTGAACTTGCCAAGTGTGTCGAGCGCAGCGTTGCTCACCTTGACGTTCGCGACAACGGGCCACTCGTTGTTGCCGTTGGCGAAGTAGGCCTGCGCCTCGTCCGACGCCAGATACTCGAGGAACTTGACCGCGGCACCCTTGTTCGGGGCGTTCTTCAGCATGCCCGCGCCCGAAATGTTGATGTGCGTGCCCCAAGTATTCTGGTTCGGCCAGACGGTGCCGATCTTCGCGACCACGGCCTTGTCCTCGGGCTTGTCGGAATTCATCAGGCGCGCAAGATAATAAGTGTTGGCGATCGTCACGCCGCACTCGCCAGCCGCGACTGCCTTGATCTGGTCGGTATCGCCGCCCTTCGGGGCACGAGCGAAATTCGCGACCACGTTTTTGGCCCAGGTTTCGGTCGCTTCAGCGCCGTTGTGCTTCACCAGGGCCGCCCCGAGGGAAATGTTGTACGGGTGGCTGCCCGAGCGCGAGCAGATCTTGCCCTTGAGTGCGGGGGAGGCGAGGCTTTCGTAGGTCTGAACATCGTCCGCCTTCACCGAATCCTTGTTGTACACGATCACGCGAGCGCGCGTCGAATACGCGTACCAGTTCGCGGCACGCAGATGCGCGGGAATCCGCTCTTCCAGCACCTTGGACTTCACCGGCGCAAAGATCCCGAGTTCGTCTGCCTTGGCCAGGCGCGATGCATCGACGGTGATGAAGACATCAGCCGGGCTGTTCGCACCCTCGTTGCGGATGCGCTCGAGCAGCTCATCTTCCTTGGCTTCGATCCGGTTGATCTTGATCCCGGTCTGCTTGGTGAAGTTTGAATACAAGGCCTCGTCGGTCTGGTAGTGGCGCGCCGAGTACAGGTTCAGCTCCGTGTCGGCGGCGATGGCCTGGCCGGACAGGGCACCGATGCCGGTGAGGATGGAAGCGATCAGCGTCTTTTTCATCGGGGGTTTCCTTGTTTCGTCATGAGGTGATGGCGCAATACTATCGAGAACAATTCTTACTTGCAAATAGTTCGCATTGCAGGCACTATAGTTGCGAATGATTCGCAATACCGACGAGGAATAACATGGATGCACTGATTGTGGGAGCTGATCGCCTCGGCAACATTCCGAATGTCCTGTCGGAATTCGGGATCCGCATTGCCGGGCACGTAAGCGGCCGGGAAACGGCTCACCAGCGCCGTAGTGCGACTCTGCCGGCCGGGATAGGAATGGTGATTCTCTTCACCGACTTCCTCGGACACAACGTAATGCAGCGTTTCCGTGAAGCGGCAAGCAAGGAAGGTGCGGCGGTCGTGTGTTGCCGGCGATCCGTATGTGCGCTCCAGCAGGCACTCGGAAAACGGGTGGATCGGAGCAACTGCGCGGCTTGCCGTGCAGACTGCGCCAAGCACTGAAGTGCCGCGGAGGAGGGCGCCTCGACGCCTGCCGCGTTACTTACAGGCAGGTGAATTCGATGACGTCGTGACTTTCCGCGGTGGATCTGCCAAGGGCGATACGCCCGCGTTTTCGCAGCACGACTTCCTCGTGCGAAAGTATGAACTCGCGTTCACCGTCAATGGCGACGAAGGTGCCGTTACTGCTCCGGTCGACAAGAACGAACTTGTCGCCACGCAGTTCGATGTAGGCATGTTCCCGCGAGGCGCGCGTGTCCGTTACGCGGATCTCCGAAGAACTTCCGCGCCCCAGTCGTGCGCTCGGAGCCTGAGCGTTCAGGGTCATTGAACGGTCCGCAATGCTCAGTCGCAACTCCGCTGCGTCTTCAGCACCGAGTTGCACGCTCTGAACCACGGTCAGATCGCCCGCGGATTCACACACCAATTCGAACGGCGCCGTCAGGCGCGACACCCCCCGCAGGCTTCTGCTCTGGAGCGGATGCATGAGATTGCGCCATTCCGGCTTGAGCGCAAGGACGCTTTGTTCGGATGCAATTGCACGCCCGGGTGTCGCCAGTTCGAGCAGACGGGCCGCCACATTCACCGTGTCGCCAAAGACGTCCTCGTCGCTAACGATCACCGTTCCGGTATGGAACGCGACGCGCACCGCCATTTTGTGCCCCGACACGCGAGGCAGATCCTGAACGACGTAGTGAATCCGTATCGCCGCCTCGGGCGCGTTGTTCGCGTCGGGAAAAACGGCGAGCAGTCCATCCCCGGTGTTCTTGATTACCCTGCCGCCGCAGGCCAGGATTTCCTGTCGCATCCCGAGCAGGCATTGCTCGATCAGGCGGTAGGCGGCGGCGTCCCCGGCGCGCTCGTAAAGCTGCGTGCTGCCGGCCAGGTCGGCAAAAAAAACGGTACAGGTCTCAGGGGAGGTTTCGGGAGCCGACATCGTTTCATTATAAGGAAAGGCGGACATGTGCGACGCACAATCGAATCCGGAAATCGCCGGATTTGGGGGCGGATCGCGCAATCCGCTATAATTCGGGCATTAAAGATCCGGATCGAAACCCCGTTCCGGCTCATTCTCTGCCGGTTGTCGCGGTCATCCCCGACGTCGCAGCGAAAGCGTCATCGCCTCCCCGGCTTTGCATATTTCCGATTGTCTGGAGCGTTCCGATGTCGCGCCATTGCCCTTGTGGGCGATGGGGTCGAATGCCGCGCCACGGACGGTCGTCGTGCGGGCTGATGCTGACCGTCGCGCCGCCGGATATTGCCTGTTTTCGAGGAGTTGAAATGGCGAAGGAAGAACTGCTGGAAATGGAAGGTGTCGTGAATGAGGTACTTCCCGACACGCGCTTTCGTGTGACCCTCGAAAACGGCGTGGAAGTCCAGGCTTACGCTTCGGGCAAGATGCGCAAGCATCGTATCCGCATCCTGGCCGGCGACAAGGTCAGCGTCGAACTGTCACCCTACGATCTTACCAAGGCGCGGATCAGCTTCCGCCACAAGGAAGAGCGAAGCGACGCGCCTCCCCCGCCGCCGCGCCAGTACCGCGGTCGCTGAGTGTTTCGCTTTCCCGGCCGGTCGAATGCGCGCCTCGCCGGGAGCGCCAGCTTTCTCGCTTCTTGATACGGCGCGACATGGACAGCGCCGAAGAGTCGCGTCGCACCGGCGAAACGGCCCGCAGCCCCTTGATCGCGGAGGCCGCGGCTTGTTTCTGACCTGAAAGCCCCGATTCGCGGGGCGCGCCTTCAACCGAAGAAGCGCCGTTCAGCTTCATCCCCGATCGCCATCCCGGTCGCCTTGGCGCGCGATAGCAATTCCCAGAAATACCGATACGAGGCCCGATCGTGGAGCTTGCCCTTGTGCTGGGTCGGCCCCCAGCCAACGGCCTGGGCATTGACGAGAATCTCGACCGCGGCTTCGACCTCCGAGAAGTCCGGGCGCATCGCCTCGACGATGGGCCGGATCTGGTTCGGATGGATGCTCCACATGCGCAGGTAGCCGAACTCGCGGCGCGCACGGTCCGCATCCCCACGTATGTAATCGAGATCCTTCAGCTCGGTGGTGACGTTGTGGGACGGGACGACGCCATTGCCGAGCGCCGCGGCGGCGATCTCGACTTTGGCCCGGACCACCAGCGGGTGTGTGAACTGCCCGGGGCTGGTCATCGCGCTTCCGGGGATCGCTCCATGATGTCCGGACACGAAATCCATGAGGCCGAAGTCGAGTGACTCGACGCTATCCAGGGCAGCGATCTCCCATGCTTCGCGTAGCGCCCCATGCGTCTCGATCAACACGTGCACCGGAATCGCCTTGTCTATTCCGTGCGACGCTTCGACCGCGCGCAACGCCCGGATTTGTTCCGCAGCGTCACGCGCGGAGCGGACTTTGGGCAGTGTGACGAACGCCAGGCGGCGCCCCGCCAGCCCGACAAGAATTTCGAGGTCCTGCTCCCAATGTCCGTGCGTGATGTCATGAATGCGTGCACCGACGCGACCGAAACGATTGTCTCCTGACAGAATCATTTCGGCAGCCATCGTCGCATGCTCGGCCTCGGCCCCGGCATGAGCACCATCCTCGCAGTCGCAGGTCACATCGAAGATCGGCCCGAGCTCCTGCTGCAACTGCAGAGCCTTTCGCATGAGCTTCTCCGAGCCCGCGTAGTGATCGACGGCGGGTAGCGCCGGAAAGGGTTTTTCCCCGGCAAAAAGAACGTCGGCAGGGTGTTGCATGGCATTGTCCATAAACGTGTCGAGGGTTCGATTCTGCTTAAACTGCCGGACAAAAAAAAGCCGCGGCGCTCAGCCGCGGCTCTTCCTTTTGATGTTGCGCCTGCTGATTACTTCAGCATGTCGGCAACGGCTGCGCGCTCGTCTTCGAGCTCGGCGAGGGTCTTGTTGATCTTCTCGCGCGAGTACTCGTCGATCTCGAGGCCCTGGAGAATCTTGAATTCGCCGTTCTTGCACTCGCAGGGGAAGCCGAACACCACGCCGGCCGGGATGCCGTAGGAGCCGTCGGAAGGAACGCCCATGGTGACCCAGTCGTCGGAGCCGAGGGCCCAGTCGCGCATGTGGTCGATGGCAGCGTTCGCAGCCGAGGCGGCGGACGACAGGCCGCGTGCGTCGATGATCGCCGCGCCGCGCTTGCCGACGGTCGGCAGGAACACGTCGTTATTCCAGGCGTGGTCATTGACGAGCGCCTTGACCGAATCGCCATTCGAGGTGCAGAAGCGGTAATCGGCGTACATCGACGGCGAGTGGTTGCCCCACACGACCATCTTCTTCAGGCTCGAGACCGGGCGGCCAGTCTTGGCGGCGAGTTGCGAGAGGGCGCGGTTGTGATCCAGGCGCAGCATGCCGTGGTAGTTGTTCGGGTTGGTGCGCCCGACCTTCTTGGCAGCGGCGGCGGCAATGTAGGCATTGGTGTTGCAGGGGTTGCCGACGACGAGGACCTTGACGGTCTCCTTGGCGTTCTCGGCAATCGCCTTGCCCTGAACGGTGAAGATCGCGCCGTTCGCGGTCAGGAGGTCGGCGCGCTCCATGCCGGGGCCGCGCGGACGGGCGCCGACGAGCAGGCAGTAGTCGGCATCCTTGAATGCGACGTTCGGGTCGTCCGTCGCGACCATGCCGGCGAGCAGCGGGAAGGCGCAGTCTTCCAGCTCCATCATGACGCCCTTGACCGCCTTCTGGGCCTGCGGCAGATCGAGCAGTTGCAGGATCACGGGCTGATCTTTGCCCAGCATTTCGCCGCTGGCGATGCGGAACAGCAGGCTGTATCCGATCTGGCCGGCAGCGCCGGTGACGGCGACACGGACGGGGGCTTTGCTCATCTGAGTACTCCCTCTAAAGCGAATTGAAGAGAAGACGGTTTTGATTGTAGATCTTGCGCCCGCGATTGCAGCTCGGCGTTCGACTATGGAATCCGCGAAAGCGGTTTCCGGGGCGGGAGGATGGTAGAAGCAAGTCCAGTGCGTGTCAATTAATGTCACTTGTCTTATATAAGACATTAGACCGATAATGGACGTTCGAAAAAATTTGTGATGAAATGCGCCCATGGCACAGGAATCCCCAACCTTCAGTCCGCTTTACCGGCAGATCAAGAGCTTGATTCTTCAGGCACTTGAGTCGGGCGAATGGCGTCCCGGGCAGGTGATTCCGAGCGAGCAGGAGCTCGCCTCGCGATTCAGCGTCTCGCAGGGGACGGTCCGAAAGGCAATCGACGAGATGGCGGCCGAGAACCTTCTCGTGCGCAAGCAGGGCAAGGGCACCTTCGTTGCGTCGCACAACGATCCGCGTGCGCTTTTCCGATTTCTGCGCCTCGTGCCGATGGATGGGGATCTCGCTCACCCGCAGAGCGTGCCGATGGACTGCTGGCGCGCCAAGGCGGGACAGGAAGCGTCGCGCATGCTCGGCATCGAGCAGGGCGAGCCCATCATCATCGTACGACGCCTGCTCAAGTTCGCCCAAAAACCGGTGGTCATCGACGAGATCTATCTACCGGGCGAGATTTTCCAGGGCTTGACCCTTGAGGTGCTGCAGAGCTGGAACGGATCGCTCTACAGCCTGTTCGAAACGCGCTTCGGGCTGCGCATGATTCGCGCGCAGGAGCGGATCCGTGCAGTGGCGGCCGACCGGTCCACCAGCGAGACATTGCGCGTGCAGGAAGGCACTCCGCTTCTGTCGGTCGAGCGCGTCACATACACCTATGGCGATAAACCGGTCGAATGGCGGCGCGGCCTCTATTCCACGGCCGAGCATTTTTATCTGAATGAGCTGAATTGAGCGGGCGGGGCGGCGGAATGCATAGCTTCCGCGTATATAATTCCCGCGCTTTGCAAGTTGGGAGAACCGCGTCGGGCAACCGTCGCTAAACTAGGGGTAAAACAATATGTCAGAAGCCATAGTGCGCAAGCAGCGGCCCAAATTCCTGGCCCTGCACGAGATCCGGCTGCCGTTGCCGGGTATCGTATCCATTCTTCATCGGGTCAGCGGGGCGGGGCTGTTCCTGATGATGCCGTTCCTCCTGTACCTGTTCGATCGCAGCCTCGCTTCGCCCGAGTCGTTCGCAGCGTACAAGAGCGTGGTTGGCAACCCGCTCGTCAAGCTCCTTCTGCTGGGGCTGCTCTGGGCGTACCTGCATCACTTCTGTGCGGGCATCCGCTTCCTGCTGCTCGACCTCCACAAGGGCATCGACCTTCAGTCGGCCCGCAACAGCTCGCGCATCGTGCTGGTCGTCAGCATCGCGCTGACCGTGATCATCGGAGTGAAGCTATGGTAAATCGTATCGTCGTCGGTGCTCACTACGGCCTGCGCGACTGGATCGCGCAGCGCGCAACCGCGCTGTTCATGGTGATCTTCACCATCCTTTTCGCCGCGGCTGCCCTCGGTCTTCCCGAGATGACCTACCAGACCTGGTCCGGCCTGTTCCGCAACGGCATCGTGCGTTTCTTCGCATTCCTGTTCTTCCTGGCGCTCTTCTATCACGCCTGGATCGGGGTGCGTGACATCTGGATGGATTACATCAAGCCGGTCGGCGTGCGTCTGACCCTGCATCTCGTAACGATTTTCCTGCTCGTCGGCTACGCCGGCTGGGCTGCGCAGATTCTTTGGAGGCTGTGAGCGTGACTGTCGCTAAGCGTACTTTTGACGCAGTTATCGTCGGCGCCGGTGGTGCCGGTCTGCGTGCGGCCCTGCAACTTTCCGAGGCCGGCCTGAAGACCGCCGTGCTCACCAAGGTCTTCCCGACCCGCTCGCACACCGTGGCGGCACAGGGTGGCGTTGCCGCCTCGCTCGGCAACTCGACGGAAGACAACTGGCACTGGCACATGTACGACACCGTTAAGGGGTCGGACTGGCTGGGCGACCAGGACGCCATCGAATTCATGTGCCGCAAGGCCAACGAGGTGGTCGTCGAGCTCGAGCACTACGGCATGCCCTTCGACCGTACCGACAACGGCAAGATCTATCAGCGTCCGTTCGGCGGTCATTCGCAGAACTACGGCCAGTCGCCGGTGTCCCGTTCCTGTGCAGCTGCAGACCGTACCGGTCACGCGATGCTGCACGCGCTCTACCAGCGCAACGTGCGTGCGAACACCCAATTCTTCGTGGAATGGATCGCGCTCGACCTGATCCGCGATCAGGATGGCGATGTCGTCGGTGTCACCGCGCTCGAACTCGAAACCGGTGAAGTGTCGATCTTCCACTCGAAGGCGACGATTTTCGCCACCGGTGGTGCCGGCCGCATTTTCTACAGCTCGACCAACGCCTTCATCAATACCGGCGACGGCGTCGGGATGGCCGCACGTGCGGGCATCCCGCTCGAGGACATGGAATTCTGGCAGTTCCACCCGACCGGCGTGGCCGGCGCGGGCGTGCTGATCACCGAGGGCGTTCGCGGCGAAGGCGGCATCCTGCGCAATGCCTCCGGCGAGCGCTTCATGGAGCGCTACGCGCCGAACCTGAAGGATCTGGCTTCGCGCGATGTCGTGTCCCGCTCCATGGTCACCGAGATCAACGAAGGTCGCGGTTGCGGTCCCGACAAGGATCACGTGCTCCTCGACATCACGCACCTGTCGCCCGAGACGATCATGAAGCGTCTCCCGGGCATTCGCGAGATCTCGATCCAGTTCGCCGGCGTCGATCCGATCAAGGCGCCGATTCCGGTCGTCCCGACCTGCCACTACCAGATGGGCGGCATCCCGACCAACTACAAGGGCCAGGTCGTCGTGCCGAAGGACGGCGAGCCGAACTCCCCCGTCGTCGGCTTCTATGCTGCCGGCGAATGTGCCTGCGCCTCGGTGCATGGCGCGAACCGTCTTGGCACGAACTCGCTGCTCGACCTTCTGGTCTTCGGCAAGTCGGCCGGCGAATCTGTGGTCGAGGACATCCAGAGCGGCAACCTGTCGCTGAAGCCGCTGCCGGCCGACGCCGCCGATGCTTCGCTGGCGCGGATTTCCCGGCTGGAGAACCAGACCGGTGGCGAGAGCGTTGCGGAAGTGGGGCAGGCGATGCGCCGCACCATGCAGAAGCACGCCGGCGTGTTCCGTTTCGACAAGCTGCTGAAGGAAGGTGTGACCGCCATCCTTGACGTTGCAGAGCGTTCGAAGCGTACCGAGATCAAGGACAAGTCCAAGGTCTGGAACACCGCGCGCATGGAAGCGCTGGAACTCGACAACCTGATCGAAGTCGCGAAGGCGACGATGATTTCGGCCGAGGCCCGCAAGGAGTCGCGTGGCGCTCACGTGCGCGACGACGCGCCGGATACCGCGGAATTCCCGAACGGCCGCAACGACAATGAGTGGCTCAAGCACACGCTGTGGTATCGCGAAGGCAATCGCCTCGAATACAAGCCTGTCACCATGAAGCCGCTGTCGCACGACGTCGAGCCGATCGCGCTCGCCAAGCGCACCTACTAAGTGCGGGAGAGATAGTTAAATGAGCAAGCGTACTGTTCAATTCAAGATGTACCGTTACGATCCGGATCGTGACGAGAAGCCCTACATGCAGGACATCAGCGTCGAACTCGAGGAGTCGGACAAGAAGCTCCTCGACGCGCTGGTACGCCTCAAGGCGAAGGACGATTCGCTGTCGTTCCGCCGCTCGTGCCGCGAAGGCGTGTGCGGTTCGGACGCCATGAACATCAACGGCAAGAACGGCCTGGCCTGCCTGACGGACATCGACAACCTGGCCCAGCCGATCGTGCTGCGTCCGCTGCCGGGCCTGCCGGTCATCCGCGACCTGATCGTGGACATGACCCAGTTCTTCAAGCAGTACCACTCGATCAAGCCCTATCTGGTGAACAACACGCCTGCGCCGGAGCGCGAGCGCCTGCAGTCGCCGGAAGAGCGCGAAGAGCTCAACGGACTGTACGAGTGCATCCTGTGCGCGTGCTGCTCGACGTCCTGCCCGTCGTTCTGGTGGAACCCGGACAAGTTCGTGGGGCCGGCTGGCCTGCTCGCGGCTTACCGCTTCATCGCCGATACGCGCGACGAGGCAACGAGCGAGCGTCTCGACAACCTCGAGGATCCGTATCGGCTGTTCCGCTGCCACACCATCATGAACTGTGTCGACGTGTGTCCGAAGAGCCTGAATCCGACGCGCGCGATCGGCAAGATCAAGGACATGATGGTCAGCCGGGCAGTATGAACATCAACCGGGGACGCGTGCGCTGGCAGTGTCGTCGGGCTCTTCTGGAGCTCGACCTCGTCTTCGCACGCTTTCTGGAAAGGGACTTCGACCGTCTTACGGACGGTCAGTTGGCGGACCTCGAGGATCTGCTCCGCTGCGAGGACCATGAGCTGTGGGCCATGGTCAACGGGAGCAGCCCCTGCGAGGTCGACCGCTGGAAGGAGATGATCGGACTGCTGAGTCAGCGCTGACTCGGCAGGACGGTCGTTACAGGGAGCTAGTAGTTAATACGGGCACGCATAAGGGATGACCTATGAGCACTGAACGCACCGCAACGCTTACCGTCGATGGCAAGACCGTCGAATTCCCGGTGATGACCGGCACCCACGGCAACGATGTCATCGACATCCGCACCCTGGGTGCCAAGACCGGTCTCTTCACCTATGACTCCGGGTTCCTTTCGACCGCGAGCTGCAAGTCCACGATTACCTTCATCGACGGTGACAAGGGCGAGCTGCTGTATCGGGGCTATCCCATCGAGCAACTCGCCGAGAAGTGCAACTTCCTGGAAGTCGCCTATCTGCTCAAGAACGGCGAGCTGCCGAACGCGGCACAAAAGGGTGAGTTCGAGACGACGATCAAGAACCACACGATGCTGCACGACCAGATGACGAAGTTCTATTCGGGCTTCCGTCGTGACGCGCACCCGATGGCGGTCATGGTCGGTGTGGTCGGCGCCCTGTCGGCGTTCTACCACGAGGCGATGGATTTCTCGGATGCAGCTCACCGCAACATCTCGATCAACCGTCTGATCGCCAAGCTGCCGACGATCGTCGCGATGGCCTACAAGTACAACATGGGCCAGCCCTTCATGTACCCGCGCAACGACCTCGACTACACGGCGAACTTCATGCACATGATGTTCGGTACGCCGTGCGAGACGTACGAGCCGAACCCGGTGCTGGTGCGCGCACTGGACGTCATCTTTACGCTGCACGCCGACCACGAGCAGAACGCCTCGACCTCGACCGTCCGCCTGGCCGGCTCGTCGGGCGCCAACCCGTTCGCCTGCATCTCGGCCGGTATCGCCTGCCTGTGGGGCCCGGCACACGGCGGCGCGAACGAAGCCTGCCTGAACATGCTGGAAGAGATCGGCGACGTATCGCGCGTCGGCGAGTACATCAAGCGCGCGAAGGACAAGAACGACAGCTTCAAGCTGATGGGCTTCGGTCACCGCGTGTACAAGAACTTCGACCCGCGCGCGAAGCTCATGGGCAAGGTCTGCGCCGACGTCCTGGGCGAACTCGGCCTCGAGAACGACCGCCTGTTCAAGCTGGCGAAGGAACTCGAGCGGATCGCGCTGGAAGACGAGTACTTCGTCGAGAAGAAGCTGTACCCGAACGTCGACTTCTACTCGGGTATCGTGCAGAAGGCGCTGGGCATCCCCACGTCGATGTTCACCTGCATCTTCGCGCTGGCACGTACGGTCGGCTGGATCACCCAGTGGGAAGAGATGATCACCGACCCCGAGTACAAGATCGGTCGTCCGCGCCAGCTGTACATCGGTGCGGCACGCCGCACTGTTCCGGACCTGGCCCAGCGTCCGTAACTGATGATCAAGGGCGGGAGAGAATCCCGGCGATGATCTCCGCGGGATGGTCGTTCGACGCGGCCATCCCGTTTTTGTTGGAGATGCCGGGCATGCAGCGTCGAGTAGCCCAAGCAACGCAATAAGACTACAGGTGGCATAACAAATGACCATTCAGCAACGATCCACTTCTCATTTGTTCGGCAGCAATGCGCCGTTCATCGAGGAGCTTTACGAGAATTACCTGTCCGATCCGGCGTCGGTGCCGGAATCGTGGCGCGCCTATTTCGACAACCTCCAGTCGCAAAGCGGCGCTGCGCTGCGCGACGTGGCACACGGGCCCGTGATCGCGGCGTTCACCGAGATGGCGAAGCGCGGCGCTGTCCGTACCGTCGTCTCCGAAGGTGACGACAAGCGTCAGGTGAGCACGCTGCAGCTCATCAATGCCTACCGCTTCCTCGGCAACCGTTGGGCGAATCTCGACCCGCTGCGTCGCACCGAGCGGCCGCACATCGCCGAGCTCGAACCGTCGTACTACGGCTTTACCGAGGCGGACCTGTCGCGCAGCTTCAATACCGGTTCGTTCCACGGCTTCTCGACCGACCACGCGACGCTGCGCGAGATCCTCGAAGCGGTGCGTCAGACCTACTGCGGCTCGGTCGGCTCCGAATACATGTACATCTCCGACATCTCGCAGAAGCGCTGGATCCAGGCGCGCCTCGAGAGCGTGCGCGCAACCCCGCGCTACGATGCGGCGAAGAAGAAGCGCATCCTCGAGCGCACGACCGCTGCGGAGACGCTCGAGCGCTACCTGCACACGCGATACGTCGGCCAGAAGCGCTTCTCGCTCGAAGGCGGCGAATCCGCTATCGTCGCGATGGACGAGCTGATCAGCATTGCCGGATCGCTCGGGGCGCAGGAAGTGGTGATCGGCATGGCCCACCGCGGTCGCCTGAACGTGCTGGTGAATACGCTGGGCAAGTCGCCGTCGATGCTGTTCTCGGAATTCGAGGGCAAGGCTGCTGCGGACCTCACCGCGGGCGACGTGAAATACCACATGGGCTTCTCCAGCGACGTCATGACGTCGGGCGGGCCGATGCACCTCACGCTGGCGTTCAACCCGTCGCACCTCGAGATCATCAACCCGGTGGTCGAAGGTTCGGTGTTCGCACGGCAGGTGCGTCGCAACGACGAGGCCAAGACCCAGGTCATTCCCGTCCTGATCCACGGTGATGCAGCCGTGGCGGGGCAGGGCGTGAACCAGGAGATGCTGAACTTCTCGCAGACCCGCGGTTACGGCACGGGCGGCACGATCCACATCGTCATCAACAACCAGATCGGCTTCACGACCTCCGATCCGCGCGACTACCGCAGCTCGCTGTATTGCACGGACATCTTCAAGATGGTCGAGGCACCGATCTTCCACGTGAATGGCGACGATCCGGAAGCGGTTGCGTTTGCCACCAAGCTCGCCGTCGAATTCCGCCAGGAGTTCAAGAAGGACGTGGTGCTCGACATCATCTGCTTCCGCAAGCTCGGCCACAACGAGCAGGACGAGCCGATGGTGACCCAGCCGCTGATGTATCGCACCATCCAGAAGCACGCCGGTACCCGCAAGCTGTATGCCGACCGCCTCGTCGCCGAGGGAACCTGCGAGGCGGACGAGCCCGATCGCATGATCGCCGAGTACCGCGAACATCTCGATCGCGGCGAACTGTTGTCGAATCCGGTTCTGCCCGGCCACAACCGTCAGTTCTCGGTGGATTGGACCCCGTTCCTCAAGCAACCATATACCGACGCCTGCGACACGGCGATCCCGGTCAGCGAGATCAAGCGCCTGGGCGAGCGGCTGTCGACCGTCCCCGAGACCTTCGCGCTGCACTCGCGCGTGAAGAAGATCATCGATGACCGCGCCGGGATGGCACGGGGCGATCTGCCGCTCGACTGGGGTATGGGCGAAAACCTCGCCTACGCCAGCCTGCTGGCACAGGGCTACCGCGTGCGGATCTCGGGCGAAGACGTCGGGCGCGGAACCTTCTTCCACCGCCATGCCGTGCTGCACGACCAGAAACGCGAGCGCTGGGACGAAGGCATCTACAAGCCGCTGGATCACATCCAGGACGGGCAGGCCGGCTTCCAATGCCACGATTCCGTGCTTTCCGAAGAGGCGGTGCTGGCGTTCGAATACGGCTACTCCACGACCGAACCGAACGAACTGGTGGTCTGGGAAGCCCAGTTCGGCGACTTCGTGAACGGCGCGCAGGTCGTCATCGATCAGTTCATCAGCTCCGGCGAAGCGAAGTGGGGACGCCTGAGCGGCCTCGTGATGATGCTGCCGCACGGCTATGAAGGGCAGGGTCCCGAGCATTCGTCGTGCCGCCCCGAGCGCTTCATGAGCCTCGCAGCCGAGAACAACTGGCAGATCTGCGTCCCGACGACGCCGGCCCAGGTGTTCCATCTGCTGCGCCGCCAGATGCTGCGCAAGGTGCGCAAGCCGCTCATCATCGTTACGCCGAAGTCGCTGCTGCGTCACAAGGAAGCGATCTCGACGATGGACGAACTCGCCACCGGCAGCTTCCAGACCGTGATCCCCGAAGTCGAGAAGCTGGATCCGAAGAAGGTGAAGCGCGTGGTCCTGTGCCAGGGCAAGATCTACTACGAGCTGCTGGCCCATCGTCGCGAGAACAAGATCACCGACACGGCATTGGTTCGTATCGAGCAGATCTATCCGTTCCCGACGGACGCCTTCGCCGCCGCGATCAACCAGTTCCCGAACGCGAAGGAAGTGGTGTGGTGCCAGGAAGAGCCCCGCAATCAGGGTGCGTGGTACTGGCTCGCTTCGCGTCAGCATCTCATCAACGTGCTGGGCACCAAGCGCAAGCTGCTGCTCGTCAGCCGCCCGGCATCGGCTTCGCCTGCCGTGGGCTACTACGCCAAGCACAACGCGCAGCAGAAGGCTGTTCTGGAAAACGCATTCGGTCCCATTCAGGACACGACGCAACAATCGCCCAACTAATAAGCAAGAGCTCGAACTTCGGGAGAAGACTACATGCTGATTGAAGTGAAAGTTCCGCAACTGTCGGAATCGGTTTCGGAAGCCACCCTGGTTTCGTGGCACAAGAAGGAAGGCGACGCGGTGTCGCGTGACGAGAACCTGATCGACATCGAGACCGACAAGGTCGTTCTCGAGACCCCGGCTCCCGCCGATGGCGTGCTGGTCAAGATCATCAAGGCGAACGGCGACAACGTGACCTCGGGCGAGCTGATCGCCCAGATCGACACCGAGGCGAAGGCTTCCGCCGGTGCCGCTGCGCCCGCGGCGGCAGCTGCTCCTGCGGCGGCGCCCGCTGCTGCAGCCCCCTCGGCCGCTGCATCCGGCGCCGCCAGCCCGGCCGCGCGCAAGATTCTCGAGGAGAAGGGAATCGCCGCCGCCGACGTCGCCGGCTCCGGTCGTGGCGGACGCGTCACCAAGGAAGATGCGGTTGCCGCCCAGCCGCGTCCGGCCGCAGCACCCGCCGCAGCACCTGCCTCGCTCACGCTGACCGGCGATCGTCCGGAAGAGCGCGTGCCGATGACCCGCCTGCGTGCACGCATCGCCGAACGCCTGATCCAGTCGAAGAACGAAAACGCGATCCTGACGACGTTCAACGAAGTGAACATGGCCCCGGTCATGGCGCTGCGCAAGCAGTACGGCGACAAGTTCGAGAAGGCGCACGGCGTCCGTCTCGGCTTCATGGGCTTCTTCGTGAAGGCCGCAGTCGCCGCACTGAAGAAATTCCCCATCCTGAACGCGTCGGTCGATGGTACGGACATCATCTACCACGGCTACATCGACATCGGCATCGCGGTCGGTTCGCCGCGCGGCCTGGTGGTGCCCATCCTGCGTGATGCGGACCAGATGTCGATCGCCGACATCGAGAAGAAGATCGCCGAGTTCGGCCAGAAGGCCAAGGACGGCAAGCTGTCGCTCGAGGAACTCTCCGGCGGCACGTTCTCGATCTCCAACGGCGGCGTGTTCGGCTCGATGCTGTCGACGCCGATCATCAACCCGCCGCAGTCGGCCATCCTCGGCATCCATGCGACCAAGGATCGTCCGGTCGTCGAGAACGGCCAGATCGTGATCCGTCCGATCAACTACCTGGCCATGTCGTACGATCACCGCATCATCGACGGCCGCGAAGCGGTCCTCGGCCTGGTGACGATGAAGGAAGCGCTGGAAGATCCGGCTCGCCTGATCCTCGACGTGTAATCGACATGCTGCGTGGCGCTTCGCCGGACCTTTCCGTCCGGCGAAGCGCCACGCTTTTCCTTTTTCGGGAGTGAATGATGGCTGACAAGCAATTCGACGTACTCGTCATCGGCGGCGGCCCTGGCGGGTATGTGGCGGCGATTCGTGCCGCACAACTGGGTTTCAAGACGGCGTGCGCGGAGTCCAACCCGTATGCCGATCCGAAGGGCGAACCGCGTCTTGGCGGCACCTGCCTCAACGTTGGGTGCATCCCGTCGAAGGCGCTGCTGCACACCTCGCACCTCTTCGAGGAGGCCGAGCACTCGTTCGAGGGCCAGGGCATCAAGGTGAGCGGTGGCGTGAGCATCGACGTGCCGACGATGATCGGTCGCAAGAACAAGGTCGTCGACCAGCTGACGCAGGGCATCAAGGGCCTGTTCAAGAAGAACAAGGTGACCTTCCTGGCCGGCCATGGCAGCTTCGAAAGCGCTGGTGCGGGCGGTTACGTGGTCAAGGTCGGCAACGAGACGGTCGAAGCCAAGCACGTCATCATTGCGACCGGCTCCAAGCCCCGTCATCTGCCCGGCATTCCGGTCGACAACAAGATCGTCTGCGACAACGTCGGCGCGCTGGACTTCGATTCGGTGCCGAAGAAGCTCGGCGTCATCGGTGCCGGCGTGATCGGCCTGGAAATGGGTTCGGTATGGCGTCGTCTGGGCTCCGAAGTGACCGTGCTAGAAGCGCTGCCCGATTTCATGGGCTTTGCCGACCTCGACGTTGCCAAGGAAGCACTCAAGGTCTTCAAGAAGCAGGGTCTTGCGATCGAGACGGGTGTGACCATCGGCGACACGAAGGTCACCAAGAAGGGCGTGTCCGTCGCCTACACCGACAAGGACGGCAAGGAGGCCAAGCTGGAGTGCGATCGCCTGATCGTGTCCGTCGGCCGCGTCCCGAATACCGACGGTTTGAATGCCGCGGCAATCGGCCTGAACGTGAATGAACGCGGCCAGATCGTCGTCGACGGGCACTGCAAGTCGAATCTGCCGAATGTCTACGCGGTCGGCGACGTCGTCCGCGGTCCGATGCTCGCGCACAAGGCGATGGAAGAGGCCGTCATGGTCGCAGAAATCATCGCGGGGCAGGCCGGGCACTGCAACCTCGACATGGTTCCGGGCGTGATCTACACCTCGCCCGAGATCGCCTGGGTGGGCAAGACGGAACAGCAGCTCAAGGCCGAAGGCGTCGCCTACCGGGCCGGCAAGATCCCGTTCATGGCCAACGGCCGCGCGCTCGGCTCCGGCGACCCCACGGGTTTCGTCAAGATGCTGGCCTGCGCCACGACCGACCGCATCCTCGGCGTGCACATCATCGGCGCCAACGCATCCGAGCTGATCTCGGAAGCCGTCGTCGCGATGGAGTTCGGAGCCGCATCAGAAGACCTGGCTCGCATCTGCCACGCCCACCCGACCCTCTCGGAAGTGGTGCACGAGGCGGCCCTCGCGGTGGATAAGCGTCCGCTGCACTTCTGATCGGCCTTCCGGCTGGTCGCTCGCGGGGTGGTGCGGGATAATCCCGGACCACCCTCGTTTTTTCGCTTTACGGTTTCAAGAAGATTCCATGCCCCATCGCGTCCTGAATGTCCCGCAGTACGGGATGCTCGAGGCCTACGAGGCCCAACTCGCCGCTCGTGGCTACAAGTCGGACCCGGAGCAGCGCTCGGCTGCACAGCGCCTGCAGGCGCTCTATTCGGATCTTCTGGATTTCAAGGCTGCGCGGCGCGGTACCCTGCGCAAGCTCTTCACCCGGCCACAGATGCCCCGCAGCGTGTATTTCTGGGGAGGCGTGGGACGCGGCAAGAGCTTCCTGATGGATTGCTTCTACGACTCGGTTCCGTACCAGCGCAAGCGGCGGGTGCATTTCCATGCCTTCATGCAGGAAGTGCAGAACGATCTGAGGAAGTTCAACAACGAGCCGGATCCCCTGCAGCGGGTGGCAGACCGCGTGGCCAAGGAAACGCGGCTGTTGTGCTTCGACGAATTTCACGTGTCCGACATCGCCGATGCGATGATTCTTGGGCGCCTGCTCGAAGCGCTATTCGCACGCGGCGTCATTTTCGTGATGACCTCGAACTACCCGCCCGACGGCTTGTATCCGAACGGACTGCAGCGCATCAACTTCCTGCCGACGATCGAGATGATCAAACGGCGCTTCGACGTCTTCGAAGTGGACCACGGCACCGATTACCGCCTGCGGACCCTGGAGCAGATGGAGATCTACCTCGTCCCGGCAGACGGCACGGCGGAGCGCAAGATGCGCGAGGACTTCTATCATCTGGCGGCAAGTGAACCCGCTGCCGGAGAGATCGACCTGTTCGAACGCAAGCTGCCGGTGCTTGGGCATGCGACCGGCGTGATCTGGTTCGACTTTGCGACGCTTTGCGGCGGCCCGCGCTCGCAGAACGATTACCTGGAGATCGCGCGGGAGCACCATACCCTGATCCTGTCCGGTATCCCGCGAATGAGCGCGGGTAGCGCCTCTGAGGCGCGCCGGTTCACCTGGCTTGTCGACGTCTTGTACGACCACCGGGTGAAACTCATCGCCAGCGCCGAGGTGGACGCCGCCGAGCTCTACACGCAGGGGCATAACGCACACGAATTCGTCCGCACGGTAAGCCGGCTGATCGAGATGCGCAGCCGGGAATACCTCGCGCAGGGCCACCGCGTAGATTGAGCCCGAGATTGGCCAAGCTGGGAGCCTCGGGTCTGCGATGATCGATCTCGAAAATGCCTTTTCGCCCGAGGGGCCGCTCGCCGAGGCGATACCATCGTTTCGTCCGCGACCGCAGCAATTCGAGATGGCCAGCCTCATTGCCGATGCGCTGCGGGAGAATCGCGTCCTGGTGGCCGAAGCCGGCACGGGTACGGGGAAGACATTTGCCTATCTCGTGCCGGCCCTCCTGTCCGGCGGAAAGGTGATCCTTTCCACGGGGACGAAGACGCTGCAGGACCAGCTGTTCAATCGCGACCTTCCGACCATCCGGGCTGCGCTGAAGACCCCCGTCACGATCGCGCTGCTCAAGGGGCGTGCGAACTACGTGTGTCCCTACCACTTGGCGCGTAACGAGCGCGACGGGCGATTTCTCACTGCGCAGGACGCAGCGGACCTGCGCACCATCGCGCGCTTCGCCAAGATCACGCAAAGCGGCGACAAGGCCGAATGCAGCGAAGTGCGCGAGGATTCGCCCGCCTGGTTTGCCGCCACTTCCACGCGGGACAACTGTCTGGGGCAGGAATGCCCCGATGTGAAGGAATGCTTCGTGCTGGCAGCGCGGCGCGCGGCGATGGATGCCGACGTGGTGGTCGTGAATCACCACCTTTTCTTCGCCGATGTGATGTTGCGCGACGAGGGGATGGGGGAGCTGCTGCCGTCCTGCAACGCAGTGATTTTCGACGAGGCCCACCAGCTTCCCGAAACGGCCAGCCTGTTCTTCGGTGAGAGCGTGTCGACGGCGCAGATACTCGAACTCGCGCGCGACACCCGTTCAGAGACGCTCGCCGGCGCGCGCGACTGCCGGGAACTCATTGACGCCACGCGCGCGCTCGAAAAGGCGGCGCGCGATTTCCGGCTGGCGTTCGGAAGCGAACCCGCACGGCTGTCTGCGGCACAGGCGGCTGCACTGCCGGATTTCGACAAGAGCCTTGACGCGCTTGATGCCGAGATCGATGCCATCGCGGCAGTACTCGAAACCCAGGCAGAGCGCAGCGAAGGGCTCGCGAACTGCCTGCGCCGCACGGCCGAGGTCGGCGAGCGGCTGGTCCGCTGGCGCTCGCCGGACGCGGGTGAATTCGTCCGCTGGGTCGAGGTGTTCCAGCAGTCCGCTGCGCTCAATGCGACCCCGCTGCATGTCTCGGGCGTCTTCCGGCGCCAGCTCGAGAGCCATCCGCGGGCGTGGATCTTCACCTCGGCGACGCTGGCTGTGGGGCAGAACTTCACCCACTACTGCAACGAGATGGGCTTGAGCTGGATCGACCCGCCGCCTGTCACGGCCGTTTGGGGGAGCCCCTTCGACTACGCCAAGCAAGCGCTGCTCTATGCGCCGGCCGCGATGCCCGATCCGAACCACCCCGACTATGCCGAGGCCGTCGCGCGCGTCGCCTTGCCCCTGATTCGCGCCGCGCGCGGGCGTACTTTCGTGCTTTGCACCTCACTGCGCGCCATGAAGCGCATCCACGCGCTGATCTCGGAGGGGCTCCAGCGCGCGGGGGAGGAATTGCCGCTGTTGCTGCAGGGCGAAGGATCGCGCTCCGAGCTCCTCGATCGCTTCAGGCGCATGGGGAACGCGGTGCTCGTGGCAAGCCAGAGCTTCTGGGAGGGCGTCGATGTACCCGGTGACGCCTTGTCGGTGGTGGTCATCGACAAGCTGCCCTTTGCTCCGCCTGACGACCCCGTGCTTGCAGCGAGGGTGGAGCATCTGCAGAAGAGCGGGCACAATCCGTTCATGCACTACCAGTTGCCGCGTGCCGTGATCAACATGAAACAGGGGGCAGGGCGCCTGATCCGCAGCGAGCGCGATCTCGGCGTGCTGTGCATCTGCGATCCGCGGATGATCGAAAAGCAGTACGGCAAGATCGTCTGGCGGAGTTTGCCGCCGATGCGACGCACGCGCGCCGAAGCGGAGGCCATTGCATTCCTGAAGCAACTCCCGCCTCCTCGCGGGGCCTGATTTGCCACTCATCACGGAGCGCCAATGACCGCGCCATCGGCACTTGCAACAGATCCGCTGATCCGGGCGATCGCAGAGGGCGATTGCGAGGACATCGTCGAACGCATGAATCGCGGTTGCCAATGCGTTTCGCTGGATCATGCACGTTTGAAGGCGGAACTCGAACGCGATCCGCGCGACGGCGCATTGCTCGCGACGATCAACGCAACGCGGCCCCACCTGTTCGCGGATTCGGTCGCATTCGTCGCCGAGCGGCACCTCGACGCCGCGGCTGCACTCGTCGAAGCAGTGGATCACGTAGTCAACTCCGCAGGCTGGCAGTCCGCCGCGCTGGCGCACGCACCCGCCAGCGCGCGCATTCCCTGTGCCGCCAGCGGGGTGTTTCTCGGCTTCGATTTCCACCTCGGCACAGACGGCCCGCGCCTCATCGAAATCAACACCAATGCCGGCGGCGGATTGCTCAACGTCGCGCTCGCGCGCGCCCAGCGCGCGTGCTGCGCGGAAGTAGCGCCCCTCGCGGTGCGCAGCCCGGGGGATCCCGAACGAGCCTTTTTCGAGATGTTCGTCTCCGAGTGGAGGTCCGTCCGCGGCGACGCGCCCCTGCGAACCGTCGCGATCGTCGATCGCGAGCCGCAGAGCCAGTATCTCCTGCCCGAGTTCCTGCTCTTCCAGCGATTGTTCGAGCGCCATGGATTGAAGGCGTGGATCTGCGATCCAGCCGCACTACAGTTCGTCGACGGGCGACTCCTGCTCGACGGCGAAGAAGTGGACCTCGTGTACAACCGACTCACCGACTTCAGCCTCGACGAACCCGAGTCGGCCGCCCTCGCAGCGGCCTGGAAGTCGCAGGCAGCGTTGATCACGCCGCACCCGCGTGCGCACGCCCTGTATGCCGACAAGGGCAATCTGGCGCTGCTGTGCGACGACCAGTTCCTGCAGACGCTGGGTGTCGACGCCGCCACGCGTGGCGTCCTCGTGCAAGGAATCCCGCGCACCGTGCGGGTACGGGCGGAGGATGGCGACTCCTTGTGGAAGAACCGGCGTGACCTGTTCTTCAAGCCGGCAACGGGATACGGGAGCAGGGCCGCATACCGCGGCGACAAGCTGACCCGCAGCGTTTTCGCGAACATCCTCGCAGGCGATTACATCGCCCAGGCGCTGGTTCCCCCGAGCGCACGTCGCCTCTCCGTCGAGGGCGTGGCCACTGACCTCAAGATGGACCTTCGGGTCTATGCCTATCGTGGCGCGGTCCAGTTGGCCGCAGCACGCCTGTACCGGGGGCAGACCACCAACTTCCGTACGCCCGGGGGCGGTTTTGCAACGGTCGTTGCCTTGCCGTGCGTTCAGCGCGACGCTTGAGTTATTCTTCCCGTTCCCCCATCGAAGACACCAACACGATGATCGTATTCGGTATCGCCGGCTGGTCCGGCTCCGGCAAGACCACCCTGATCGAAAAGCTGATTCCCGGCTTCAACGCACGGGGGCTGTCCGTGTCGGTGATCAAGCACGCCCATCACGGGTTCGATCTCGACAAGCCCGGCAAGGACTCGTATCGTCACCGGGAGGCAGGGGCGAGCCAGGTCCTGATGCTGTCGAACGACCGTTGGGTGTTGATGCATGAGCTCAGAGGGGCGCCAGAGCCGACGCTGGAAGAGCAGCTGCGCGTCTTGTCGCCGTGCGACGTAGTCCTGATAGAGGGCTTCAAGGCTGCGCCGGTGCCGAAGGTCGAGGTCCATCGTCCGGCGCATGGCAAGCCCCCCCTGTGGCAAGAGAATCCACACGTCGTCGCGGTCGCGGCAGACGTCCCGCTGGTTAGCCCCTTGCCCCTCCTGCCGCTCAACGAGCCGGACAAGATCGTCCAATTCATCCTCGACTACTCGTCCCGTCATGAATCCTGACATGCTGCCGTTCGACGAAGCGCGTTCGAGCCTGCTGGCCAAAGCCCGGCCAATCCGCGACCTGGAGATGGTCGACACGTTGGTGGCCCACGGGCGCGTGCTTGCGGCCGACGTTCGTTCACCGATCGCGGTGCCCGCGCTCGACACTTCGATGATGGACGGCTACGCGATGCGCACCTGCGACGTGACCGCCGCGGGAACGCGCCTTCCGATATCTCAACGCATACCCGCGGGCAGCGTAGGCACCACGCTGCAGCCCGGCACCGCCGCACGCATCTTTACCGGCGCGCCCTTGCCGCCCGGCGCGGACGCCGTGGTGATGCAGGAGCTGTGCGAGCATGCCGGCGACGAGGTGATCATCAACCATGTCCCGCGCGCCGCAGAGGCCATGCGCGCCGCGGGCAGCGAAATCGCGGCGGGTGACGTGGTCCTGCCTGCGGCGACCCGCATGCGCGCCCAGGAGATCGGACTTGCCGCATCGGTCGGCATCGCCCAGCTGGCCGTCTTGCGCCGGATGCGGGTTGCGCTGTTTTCCACCGGCGACGAGCTCGTCATGCCCGGCGAAGCCTTGCCCCCCGGCGGCGTTTACAACTCAAACCGCTTTCAGCTGCGGGTGCTGCTCGAACAGCTGGGTTGCGCCGTGACCGATTTCGGCATCGTTCCCGACCAGCTGGATGCAACGCGTGCCGTGCTGCGCCAGGCTGCGCAAGGGCACGACCTGATCCTCACCAGCGGCGGCGTATCGGTCGGCGAGGAGGATCACGTAAAACCTGCAGTCCAGGCCGAGGGGGCGCTGGAGCTTTGGAAGATTGCGATGAAGCCGGGCAAGCCGCTTGCCTACGGCCACGTGGGCGCCGCGGCCTTCATCGGCCTGCCGGGCAATCCCGTGTCCAGCTTCGTCACCTTCCTGTTGATGGTGCGCCCCTTCGTCCTCGCGACGCAGGGGGCTGCGTCGGTACTTCCCAAGGCACTCACACTGCGCGCCGACTTCGATTGGCCGCGCCCCGACCGGAGACGCGAATTCCTGCGCGCGCGCATCAACGATTCGGGTGGCGTGGAGATCCACGGCAACCAGGGCGCAGCAGCCTTGTCATCCATCGTGTGGGCCGAGGGGCTCGCAGACGTGCCTGCCGAAACGCCCGTCCGAAAAGGTGAGATGATCCGCTTCCTGCCCTACGGCGAACTCCTTTGCTGACACCATGACCGTCAAGATCCTGTATTTCGCATCGCTCAAGGAAGCACTCGGCTGCACCGAGGAGAGCTTCGTCCTCCCGTCCGGCGTATCGACCGTCGGCGAACTGCGCTCCTTTCTCGCCGAGCGCGGCGAAAAGTGGAAGGCCCTGGGCGAAGGGCGCAACGTCCGCGCCGCGCGCAATCAGCGCATGGCGGCACCGGCCGATCCCGTCTTGCCGGGCGACGAGATCGCCTTCTTTCCCCCGGTCACCGGAGGCTGAGTCATGACGGTGAGCGTGCAAGCGGAAGACTTCGACGTCGCGGCGGAGATCGCGGCCCTGTCGGCGGGGCGCAACGAGGTCGGTGCGGTAGCGACCTTCCTTGGCCTGGTGCGTGACGTGAGCGGTGGTTCCAACGTCGCCGCGATGACGCTCGAGCATTATCCGGGAATGACCGAGAAATCCCTGGAGGAGATCGTCGAGCAGGCGTCTGCGCGCTGGTCGCTGTATGGTGTCAGGGTGATCCATCGTTTCGGGCGACTGGAACCCGGCGACCGCATCGTCTTCGTCGGCGTCGCCGGCGCCCACCGCGGCGAGGCCTTCGCAGCATGCGAATTCATCATGGACTACCTGAAGACGCGCGCGCCGTTCTGGAAACTCGAAGAGACTCCAGAAGGGGCGCGCTGGGTCGACGCCCGTGACAGCGACGACTCCGCCGCCGCGCGCTGGGAGCAGGGCGGCCGCTAGGCGGTCGGCCTCGCCACCCTGAAATGAAAACGGCGCCCTCGGGCGCCGTTCTGCATCAAGCAGGCCGGATTACTTCTTGCCCTTGCCTTGCTGGGTGAACATCTGGAAGGCCTCGGCCGAGGCGCGGCTCATCTGTTCGAAGGCAGCGCGCGTCGTGTCCATCGCATTCTGGATCGCGGACATGGCGTTCTGGTCGGTGATCGGCATGCCCGTGAACATCTTCTGCATCGATTCGAACACATCCTTGCTGCCGGTCGACAGCTGCTCGCCCACCAGTTTGCCGACCTCGGCCTGGGTACGGCTGGCCAGTTCCGCCATTTCGCGGGCGCAGGCGAGCATCTTCTCGGTGGCGCTCTGGGTGTAGTGCGAACGCAGCTCCAGAACTTCCTTGGGATCCTTGGCGGAGGAGAGCGCCTTCGCGTTCTGCACGCCCTCTTCGAAGAGGCTCTTGGCGGTCGCAACCTGCAGCTCCATGATGCGCTGCGAGTTCTCGATCGACATCTGCGCGAGGCGCATGGCCGCTTCGAAGTTCTTCTTTTGGATTTCGTTGAACTGATCCTGCTTGGTCGCCATGTTCTTCCTCCACGTGCGCTGAAAAATTTTCGAGGCTTCGATGCCCCTCATGAATTCTTTCAACATAGCACGTTGGCGAAAGGCCGCAGTACCAGTGAAAGTTTATCGAAGCTATTTGAACATGGATGCTGCAATGCAGCAAGTGCAAGGTGCCGAATTTGGGTTCAGGCTCAGCGCCATCGCCCATAATGGGAACGTATCCCGATGGCTTGAAGGTTGAATTGCGTGGTGCGACCCCCATATCACAGGTCAACCCCAATCGGACAAAGGATGGTCGACATGCGCTTCGAAAAGCTCACCACAAAATTCCAGCAGGCCCTCTCCGACGCCCAGAGTATCGCGGTCGGAGGTGACCAGCAGTTCATCGAGCCCGTGCACCTGCTCCTCGCAATGCTGGGGCAGGACGATGGAAGCACCATTTCGCTCCTGCAGCGTGCAGGGGTGAATGTCCCGCCGCTCAAGACGGCGCTGGACAAGTTGCTGAGCCGCCTTCCGAAGGTCGAAGGACATGGAGGCGAGGTACAGATCGGCCGCGATCTTTCCAACCTGCTGAACGTCGCCGACCGCGAGGCGCAGAAGCGCGGCGATCAGTTCATCGCGAGCGAGATGTTCCTCCTCGCCCTGACCGAGGACAAGGGTGAAACGGGGCGCCTGCTCAAGGAGCACGGACTTTCGCGCAAGCCGCTGGAAGCTGCGATCGAGGCGGTACGCGGCGGCGCGTCCGTGGGCAGCCAGGATGCCGAAGGCCAGCGCGAGTCGCTGAAAAAATATTGCCTCGACCTTACCGAACGCGCGCGCGCCGGCAAGCTGGACCCGGTCATCGGCCGCGACGACGAGATCCGGCGCGCGATACAGATCCTGCAGCGGCGCACCAAGAACAACCCCGTGCTGATCGGCGAGCCGGGCGTGGGCAAGACTGCGATCGTCGAGGGGCTCGCCCAGCGCATCGTCAACGATGAGGTGCCGGAAACGCTCAAAGGCAAGCGCGTGCTCTCACTCGACATGGCCGCACTGCTCGCGGGAGCGAAGTACCGGGGCGAATTCGAAGAGCGCCTCAAGGCGGTACTCAAGGAGATCGCCCAGGAAGAGGGGCGCATCATCGTCTTCATCGACGAAATCCACACCATGGTGGGCGCGGGGAAGGCCGAGGGCGCCATCGATGCGGGCAATATGCTGAAACCGGCCCTCGCACGCGGCGAGCTGCACTGCATCGGCGCCACCACACTCGACGAGTACCGCAAGTACATCGAGAAGGATGCCGCACTCGAGCGCCGCTTCCAGAAGGTGCTCGTCGACGAACCTTCGGTCGAATCCACGATCGCCATCCTGCGCGGACTCCAGGAGAAGTACGAGCTCCACCACGGCGTCGACATCACCGACCCCGCGATCGTCGCGGCGGCCGAACTGTCGCATCGCTACATCACCGACCGCTTCCTGCCCGACAAGGCAATCGACCTTATCGACGAGGCTGCAGCGCGGATCAAGATGGAGATCGACTCCAAGCCGGAAGCGATGGACAAGCTCGAACGCCGTCTCATCCAGCTCAAGATCGAACAGGAGGCGGTCAAGAAAGAAACCGACGAGGCCTCGCAGAAGCGCCTCCTTCTCATCCGCGACGAGATCGAGAAACTCGAGCGCGAATTCGTCAGCCTCGACGAGATCTGGCGCGCGGAGAAGGCCAGCGTGCAGGGTAGCCAGCACATCAAGGAAGAGATCGAGAAGCTGCGTGCCCAGATGGCCGAGATGCAGCGCAAGGGCCAGTACGACAAGCTCGCCGAACTGCAGTACGGCAAACTGCCGCAACTGGAGGCACAGCTCAAGGCCGCAGAGACAGCGGGCAGCGGAGAGCGCAAGTTCAAGCTGCTGAGGACTCAGGTTGGATCCGAAGAGATCGCCGAGGTCGTATCGCGCGCAACCGGCATTCCGGTGAGCAAGATGATGCAGGGGGAACGCGAGAAGCTGCTGCAAATGGAATCGCGCCTGCACTCGCGGGTGGTCGGCCAGGACGAGGCCGTGCGGCTCGTGTCGGACGCGATCCGCCGTTCGCGTGCCGGCCTGTCGGACGAGAACCGCCCGTACGGCTCCTTCCTCTTCCTCGGCCCCACGGGCGTCGGCAAGACCGAACTCTGCAAAACGCTTGCCGAATTCCTGTTCGACTCGGAGGAGCACCTGATCCGCATCGACATGAGCGAATTCATGGAGAAGCACTCGGTTGCCCGCCTGATCGGCGCGCCTCCGGGCTACGTGGGTTACGAAGAAGGCGGCTACCTGACCGAGCAGGTGCGTCGCAAGCCCTACAGCGTCATTCTCTTCGACGAGGTCGAGAAGGCCCATCCGGACGTCTTCAACGTACTGCTGCAGGTGCTCGATGACGGGCGGATGACAGACGGTCAGGGACGCACGGTCGACTTCAAGAACACCGTGATCGTGATGACCTCCAACCTCGGCAGCCAGATGATCCAGCAGATGTCGGGGGATGACTACCAGGTCATCAAGCTCGCCGTTATGGCCGAGGTCAAGACCTTCTTCCGCCCCGAGTTCGTCAATCGCATTGACGAGGTGGTCGTCTTCCACGCGCTCGACGAAAAGCACATCGCGAGCATCGCCCGCATCCAGCTGCAGTACCTCGAGAAGCGCCTCGCGCGCCTGGATATGGCACTCGAGGTCAGCGACGACGCCCTCGAGGAACTGGCAACGGCCGGGTTCGATCCGATATTCGGAGCGCGACCGCTCAAGCGCGCCATTCAGGAGCAGATCGAGAACCCGCTGGCGCGAGCGATACTGGAAGGGCAGTTTGCCGCGAAGGACAAGATCAAGGTCGAGGGGTACGGCGGGAGCATCACTTTCGCGAAGGCCTGACTCCCTTCTGCATCATCGCTGCGGAAGGGGGGCCTCCTTCCGCAGCAACCCCGAACGCACGGCCTCAATACGCGTTGCGGTCACGCACCACCAGCAGCACCGTCTTCACGATGATCCACAGGTCGAGCGACAGCGACCAGGTGCGCAAGTACTCGAGATCGTACTCGATGCGTCCTTCCATCTTTTCGATCGTGTCCGTCTCGCCGCGGTAGCCGCACACCTGCGCCCACCCGGTGATCCCGGGCTTCACCTTGTGCCGCACCATGTAGCCCTTGATCAGCTTGCGGTAAGTCTCGTTGTGCGCCACTGCATGGGGCCGCGGCCCGACGATGCTCATCCGTCCCTGCAGCACATTGATGAATTGCGGCAGTTCATCGAGCGACGTCTTGCGAAGGATCGCGCCAACGCGCGTGATCCGCTGGTCACCGCGCGTGGCCTGCTTCACCTCACTGCCGTCGTCGCAGCTCGTCATCGAGCGAAACTTGTAAACGACAATCTCCTTGCCATCGAGTCCGTAACGCCGTTGCCTGAAGATGATCGGCCCGGGCGAGCTCAGTTTCACCGCGATGGCGACGGCTATCATCACCGGAGCGATCAACGCGAGGATCAGTAGTGACAGGAAAATGTCGGACACGCGCTTCGCGAAGCCGTCGAATCCCGTGAAAGGCGTCTCGCATACGGCCACCACCGGCATGCCGCCAACGTGATCGACACGCCCTTGGATCAGATCCGTCAGGAAGATGTCAGGCGCAAAGTAGATGGACGCTGTGGTGTCCTTCAGGTCATCCAGCAACCGCAGGATGCGCGGCTGGCTCGCCATCGGCAGTGCCACGTAGATATGGTCTACCGCATGCTGCTTCACGAACTGGGCCAGCTCACCGATCCGGCCAAGCAGCGGGCTATCGCCGATTCCATCGAGGCGTTCGCGGCCCCGGTCATCGAAGAAGCCCGCAAATGAAATTCCGTTGAACGGATCGTGCGCAAGCTCCCCTGCCAGACGTAAGCCCGTTTCGTTGCAACCGACAACCACCGCGCGCCGTTGGCGGAGCTCGCTCGACATCATCTGCGACAGCAACAGGCGTGCAGCGCAGCGAGTCACCAGCCACGCCAGCGGGAGGCTGGCCAGCCACACAAAGACGACCTCCTCGGCGAAGTAATGCACGTATCCGCTCGCGTGGCCGAATGCCAACAATACGGCAGCGATCAACAGCCATGAAGTCAAGGTTTTTCGGACCATCCTCCGCGTGGTATCGCGAAGGCAGAAATCGCCTGGGAAGGTCAGCGAGAAGGAAATAAGTCCCACGATCACGTAGGGGGGGCCGAATCGCTCTCCACACACGGTCGCGACGGCAAACAGCAGGGCTGTTGCTGCAACCGGATCGAGAAAGGACTCGATGGCGCGTGCAGCCGATAAACTGCCCCGCCAGAAGGTGCCCTGTTTGTAGCTTGATGCAAACATGATAAAAGGAGCGGCTAAAATTTTCGATAAGCATACCGCATTGACATTCACAAACCATGCATAACACATCGCGTAGCAGACGTACATGTCGCAACATACCGTCACAAACATGTCTTCAGCATGTTTACGCATCGGCGCAAGCGAATGCTTATGCGAGGATTTTGTTCAGCTTTCTGGTGATCGCGGGAACAGGAACACTTCCCGTTGCTGCGTCTGAAAATGACCCGCTAACGATCTCCGTCAGCCAGGATCTCGTCTGGGAGGACAACCTCTTCCGCGTGGCTGATGGTGCGCGCCCGGAGATCGAAGGATCGCGTCGTCCACGGGACGACCGGCTCAGCGTCACCACACTCGCGGCACAGCTGGGTCGCACCTACAGCCGGCAACGGCTGACAGCAGACTTTGCCCTGACCCGGAGCGACTATCTCGAGTTCGACCACCTCGATTTCACTGCACACAATTTCGGCGCCGCCTGGCAGTGGATTCTCGGCAACCAGTGGAGCGGCACAATTTCCGCCCGGCAGGACGAACGCTTGCGCAGCTTCTCCGATCGCATCGGCACCGTACGTAGCATCAACACCTTCCGCCAGTACCGCGCCGATGCGCGCTACCTGATGCATCCACAGTGGTCGTTCGGAGCCGGGTGGGCTCGGATGGACAGCCGATTCGACGACCGGGAATCCGCCGGATCCGAGTACATCGAAGATGCCGTCGAAGCCCTCGTGCAGTATCGATCCTTGGCCGGTAGCACGCTGGCGCTGGTAGGCCGCGATGCGGAGGGCCGCTATCCCGAACGCAATGAAACACTCACAACGGTCACAGGCTACACGCAGCGCGACCTGCTCCTGCGCGCCGACTGGGGCGTGACCGGCCATAGTCGGGTGAGCGGTCAAGTCGGCTACACCGCGCGCCAATACCCTCATGCGGGCGACAAGGACTTCAACGGCTTGACCGGTCGCGTCACTTTCGACTGGAACCCGACGGGAAAGCTCGCGCTGGGCATGACCGCGCGCCGCGAGATGGGCGCACGCGAGGATGTGGCCGACAACTTCGTCATCACGCGTGCGGTATCGGTCGACCCCGTATGGCAGATCGGTAACAAGCTACGTCTGCGTGGGCGGCTCGAATGGCTCAAGCGCGATTACGGCGGTGATCCCTTCGGTATTGTCGCGCCGGATCGCGATGACCGCACGCAGGCACGCGCCCTCGCACTGGAATGGTCGCCGGCCAGGAACCTCTCGCTCCAGCTGGGGGCGCGCAACGAACGTCGTTCGTCATCCGATGCGTATCCCGGATACCGTGCTGCCAGTCTATTCATGTCGGCGAAGCTCGCATTCTGAAAACCTATCACTTATGCCAGATGGCCGTTTGTATGCAATATGCAAAAATGCCGAATGGGATGCTGAAGCGTGCGGAACGGTCGCAACAAGCGGGCTCAATCAGTGCCCGCCGGTGCGAGCGCCGCTAGCACCGTCTTCCCATGGATGGGGCTTCACCACGATCAATTCACGCTCATCGAGGCACTCTGCATGACATTGAAACTCAAACTGCTCGCCGCGGCCATCGCGGGAGCCGTTGTATCAGCCAGCGCCGGCGCAGCCACAGTCAGTCTCGTCGGAAACGGCTTTTCTGTTTCGTACGACGACACACTCAACTCGCTCTTCGGCACGCCGACTCTTATCGGCAACCTGTTGTCCTTCAGCCCTTCGGGGTTCTCCGTTGGATCGGGCGGAGGCCGGCCAGCCTTGCTTGACGCTGTCCTGGATTTTCAGGTCGTCGCCGCTGACGGCTACCGGCTCGACTCGGTAAGCCTTTTCGAAGGCGGCAGCTACACCATCGCTGGTTCCGACGCATCCTTTGGCATCGCATCGGTGTTGAACGTTGCCGCGCTCGACAACGGAGGCCTCACAACCCTTGGCGGGGCAGGGAGCTTTGCCGGATCGCCGTTTCTTTCGGCCGGATCCTGGCGCTCCAGCGGCGACGGATTCACTGCCGCGGGCCTGTCGAGCAGTCTCCTTGACATCACCCTGGACTCAACCCTGTTCGCCAACGCGGCGGGCTCCTCGTTCGTGAAGGCCAGTCTCGACACGGCACAGATCACATTCGGCGTCGCGCAAGTCCCGCCGGTACCTGAACCGGAAGCCTATCTCATGCTTCTGACGGGCCTTGGCATGGTAGGGATGGCGGCACGTCGCCGTGCCGCATCCCGCTGATCATGTTCCGCAAGGTCAGGGTCGGACAGGGCGTAGTCCGCTTCGTCCCAGCTGCGTCGAAACTCGCGCGTTTGATCTATGTCATTTCAAAGCATGAAAGTTGCGTAGCGTAAATACATACGCCTAACAAATATGTAAAATCATGTTATCCGGACGGCATCCTTTACGGTGCTGTCCGGATAGCGACGTGGGGGCTTGTTGCATCTCTCGGATGTACGTGATCAGAATGGGGGGCATGAATGAAGTTGAAATTCCTGGGAACAGGTCTCGTCGGAATTTGTATGGCCGGAGCGGCCCTGGCGGGGCAGAGCGGAAATCCCAGTGATGCGGGCACATCGTTCAATGCCGTCCTGAATCAAAATGGCGGAGGCATCGTTTCCACCTTTCGTGCTGGCGATGTGGAAGCCCGCGGAGTAGGCGGTCTTGTGAGCGAGCTCGCGCTCGCGAGTGGCGGACAGTTCGTCGCGATAGCGGCCGGCGGAAACCCTCAGTTCGTACCTAGCGTCCCCGAACCCGATGCCGCACTGATGCTTCTAGTCGGCCTTGGCATGGTCGGCGTGGTTGCGCGGCGACGCCTGCGCCGCTAGGCGACCCCGAACGCACCCCTGCGATGTTCCTCGGCGCCTGCCCCCGGTCTCGGGTTGCAGGCGTGTCTTGCTGTTTGTGGAGAGAGTCGGATGCATCGCAAAGACGTGCTGCTGCCGGCCATGCAAGTAACACATTGGCATTGTAGATTTGACTTGTAGTCCTGCAGGATGGATTTTTCATGATGAAACAATTTCGTACATCGCTTGGCATGCCGCTACTCGCCCTCGCTCTGGCAGGCTGCGGCGCCAAGTCCGACACTCCGATCGCGTCACAGGTCGCTGCCCGGGTCGGTTCGTATGAAATCACCGTGCATCAGGTCAACGCGGAGCTCGCACGGCTCGGGGGGATAGCTGGCGAGCAAGTGAAGCAAGCCAGCGGCGCGATCCTCGAACGGCTCATAGATCAGGAACTGCTCGTCGCTCAAGCCGAAGAGCAGAAAATCGATCGTGATCCCACGGTGATGGCCGCACTCGATGCCGCGCGGCGCGAAGTCGTTGCGCGCGCCTACGTCGAGCGCATCGCTGCACAGGTCGCCGAACCGCAGACCAGCGAGGTCGAAGCCTTCTATCGGGACAATCCGGAGCTATTCAGCAAACGTCGCATCTATGCGCTGCGCGAGTTGCGTGTCGCAGTGCCCGCCGGACGCGAAGCGGACCTGCGCGCCGCGGCCGACAAGGCGGCGAGCCTGGACGATATCGTTGCCTGGCTTCGGCGCGAGAATCTGAGCTTCAAGGCCGACTCCGCACTCAAACCGGCCGAGGAACTGCCGCTCGATCTGGTCAAGCAGCTGGCAAAGATGAAAGACGGTGAGATCGGGCTGCTGGCCTCAGCCGGCGTCGTGGCAGTCATCCAGATCGCCGCCTCCCGCGAACAGCCGATCGACGCGGTTGGTGCTGCGCCGTTCATCGAGCGTTACCTCACCAATCTCAAAAAGCAGGCGCTTGCGCGGGAGGAACTCGGTCGTCTGCGGGACCGCACCAGCATCCAGTACGTAGGCGATTTCGCCTCCCCGCTAGCCAATGGCGCAACGGCCGTGGCTGGGCCCGCGATTGCATCGGGCGCCGCCCTCAGCCAGGCCACGCTCGACAAAGGGGCCGGCGGCCTGAAGTGATCCAGCACGCCACATACGCTTTCCCTGCCACACTGAACCGGAATATCCGCAAACGCATGAGCCACCGTTCCTTTACAGCCATTCTCCTGATCATCCTGTCGCTGCTGTTCGCGTTCGGCATTGTTTCGCCGGCGCGGGCCGATGTTGCCGACATCAGCCGCCCGGGGACGGCGGATTATGTTCTGGGGCCGGGGGATGTGGTCCGCATCACCGTCTATCAGAATCCGGATCTCACGACCGAAGCGCGAATTTCGGAAGGCGGACAAATTACTTTCCCGCTGCTCGGCGGTGTCCCCGTCGGCAGCCAGACCGCGGGCACTGCCGAACGGCTCATCGAACGCCTCCTGCGCGATGGGGGCTTCGTACTGCAACCCCAGGTCAGCATCCTGCCCGTCCAGATGCGCGGCAACCAGGTCTCCGTAATCGGCCTCGTCGGGCGCCCCGGCCGCTATCCGTTGGAAACCTCCAACCTGCGCCTCTCCGACATGCTCGCAAGCGCCGGTGGGATCGCCCCCAACGGCGCGGACACCGTTGTGCTCATCGGCCTACGCGACGGCAAGTCGATACGTCGCGAAATCGATATTCCCGCGCTGTTCCTGAAGGGCACCGAGAACGATATCCCGTTGGCCGGCGGCGACATCCTCTATGTGCATCGTGCGCCCACGTTCTACATCTACGGCGAAGTGCAGCGTCCCGGAGCATTCCGGCTGGAGCGGAACATGAGTGTCATGCAGGCGCTCGCCACCGGCGGCGGCATCAATCAGCGCGGCACCGTTCGCGGCCTCCAGATTCAACGGCGCGACACCGAAGGACGGCTGTCCGTCATCGAGCCGGCACTGGAAGATCTCCTTCGCGCCGACGACGTGATTTTTGTGCGCGAAAGCCTTTTCTGACGGGACATCGTCGCTCCCCTGACCCCGTTTGTATCACCCCCGCAATTTCCGGAACGCGCCGTAATGACCTTCCACCAGTTTCTCCTCATCCTGCGCGCCCGCTGGCTGGTCGTGGCCTGCGTGCTTGGCACGGTGGTCGCAACCACGCTGCTGGTCAGCGTGCTGCTTCCGCGCCAATACACCGCCGAGACAGTCCTGGTCATCGATGCCAAGTCGGCCGACCCTATTGCCGGCGCCATCCTGCCCCCGCAGATGATGGCGGGCTATATGGCCACCCAGGTCGACATCATCAATTCCAACCGGGTCGCCGAGCGTGTCGTTGCGATGCTCAAGCTCGATGAAGTGCCCGCCGTGCGCGAGCAATGGCAGGCCGAAGCTGACGGAAACGGCGAGTTGCGCGTCTGGCTGGCCGAGGCGCTGCAAAAGAAGCTCGGCGTCAAGCCCTCACGCGAGAGCAATGTCATCACCATCGCCTTCACGGGCTCCGACCCCCAGTTCGCCGCAGCGGTCGCCAACGCCTTTGCGCAGGCCTACATCGAAGTGAACCTCGAACTCAAGGTCGAACCGGCTCGCCAGTACGCACGCTGGTTCGACGAACAAAGCGTGCCCCTGCGCGAGAAGGTCGAAGCGGCCCAGAAACGTCTTTCCGACTACCAGCTCCAGCACGGCATCGTCCCGAGCGACGGTCGCCTCGACGTGGAAACCACCCGCCTGGCCGAACTCTCCACTCAGCTCGTCGCAGCCGAGGGTCAGCGCATGGAAACGCGCTCCCGCCAGGGGCAGGCCGGTGCGGCCGACACCATGCCGGAAGTCCTACAAAGCGGGCTCATCCAGGGCCTGAAAGCCGAACTCGCGCGCCAGGAAGCCACGCGTGAGCAACTCGCCTCGCGCGTCGGCAAGAACCACCCCGACTACACCCGCATCGAGGCCGAAATCCGCTCCCTGCGGGAGAGGATCGGCGCCGAAACGCAACGCATCGCCAGCTCGATCGGCAGTGCCACCCGCTCCAACCTCGCGCGCGAAGCCGATCTGCGCGCAGCGCTCGATGCCCAAAAGAAACGCGTACTGCAACTGCGCGAACGGCGTGACCAGATCGCCGTTCTCCAGCGCGACGTCGAATCCGCGCAGCGCGCATACGACCTCGTCGCCCAGCGCCTGACGCAGACCAGCCTGGAGAGCCGCACCCAGCAGACCAACATCGCCGTGCTCGCCCCGGCGACGTCGCCCCTGCAGCACTCCAGCCCGCGCACAGCACTCAACCTTGCTCTCGCCGTCTTCCTTGGCACATTGCTCGGCCTCGGCTCGGCGCTGCTGCTCGAACTCGTCGACCAGCGCGTACGCGGCGTCGAAGACATCGAACAATGCTCCGCCGCGCCGCTGCTGGGCATCATCCCCTCCCGCGCCTGAGATCTCCGTCCATGAACGCCCCCATCAGCACCAAGGAACTCGCCCACGGCGAACGCTCCATCGGCGCCATTCTCATCGACGCCGGCCGCCTGAAACCCGAAGACGCCGAGAAGATCCTGCGCCTGCAACGCGAAGGCGGCCTGCGTTTCGGCGACGCCGCGCGCCAGCTCGGCCTCGTCAATGAGGGTGACATACAGTACGCGCTCTCGCGGCAGTTCGACTACCCGTACCTGCAGCGCGGCGAAAGTGGCGTAGCCGAAGAGGTCGTCGCCGCCTACGATCCCTTCGATCCGCAGGTCGAGGCGCTGCGTGCGCTGCGCAGCCAGCTCATGCTGCGCTGGTTCGATCCCGAAGCCGGTCGGCGCTGCCTCGCGGTGGCGAGCCCCGCACGCGGGGAAGGGCGTTCGTGGGTCGTCGCCAATCTTGGCGTGGTGTTCTCCCAGCTCGGAGAGCGCACCCTCATCATTGACGCCAACATGCGCAACCCGCGCCAGCACGTGCTCTTCGGCGTCGATAACCGCATGGGCCTCTCGGCGGCGCTCTCCGGCCGTGGCGATGCGGAGATCGTACGTCGCGTGTCGGCACTCGTCGATCTGTCTGTGCTGCCCGCCGGCGCCACGCCGCCCAACCCGCAGGAACTGATCTCCCGCCCGGCCTTCGCGGCGCTCCTCAAGCAATACGCCGAGGACTACGACGTCATCCTCATCGACACCCCTGCCGCCAGCAGCAGCGCGGACACCTTCACCGTCGGCGCACGTGTGGGCGGCACGCTGCTCGTCGCGCGCCCGCACCTCACGCGAACGGCCGCACTGCGCAAGCTCGCGGGCGAGTTCCACCAGGCCGGCATCACGGTGGTCGGCAGCGTCCTCAACGACGCGGGCTGAGGGCACGCCGATGACACCGCCGGCGCGCGCCGCAACCATGGAACAACTCGCGCCGGCACCGCCGGGCGGGCTGGAGGCGGAACCGCTCGCGCCGTGGCTCATCGTGCTGGCGGGCCTGTGCTTCCTCTACGTTCCCAGCTTCATCGACCTCTTCCGCACCATCTGGAGCACACCCGAACAGGCGCACGGGCCCATCGTGCTCGGCCTGTCGCTGTGGTTGCTGTACCGCCAGTGGCCCGCCATGCTAGCTCGCAGCTCCGGCGGGCCATCCTCCGTCGCCGGCTGGCCCATCCTCATCGTCGGCCTGCTGCTCTTAGTACTCGGCCGCTCGCAAGACATCCTCATCTTCGAGATCGGCTCGCTGGTGTGGGTGCTCATCGCCGTGCTCCTCATCCAGCGGGGGGGGCAGGCGGTCAAGGCGCAGTGGTTCGCGCTGTTCTTCATGCTCTTCATGATCCCGCTGCCCGGTGCGGTGGTGGACGCCATCACCATGCCCATGAAGATCGCCGTCTCTGTGGTCGCGGAAAACGTGCTCTATTCACTCGGCTACCCCATTGCCCGCAGCGGCGTCATCCTCCAGATCGGGCAATACAAGCTCCTCGTCGCCGATGCCTGCGCCGGCCTGCAAACCCTGTTTACGCTCGAAGCGCTCGGGCTGCTGTACCTCAAGCTCACGCAATCCGCGTCTGCGTTGCGCAACACGATTCTCGCCATCCTGATCGTGCCGATTTCGTTTGCGGCGAACGTGATTCGCGTGATCGTGCTGACGCTGGTGACGTACTACTACGGTGATGCGGCGGGGCAGGGCTTCATGCATGGGTTTGCGGGGATGGTGCTGTTTGCGAGTGCTCTATTACTCATTATCGGTATGGATACCATCTTGCGCGCTGCACAGTCGGGGCGGAGGCGCGTATGACCAGCAATTCTGGCAAAGGGGCAAAAATGCGTCGCAGCAGCATCGTGGCATGCACGCTAATGTTCTGTGCATCGCTGTCGGCGTGGGCGTTGGCACCGCGGAACCCGATGGCAGCCTTGAACAAGAATCTCAGGCTGGAAAGCGCAATTCCAGTCTCATTCGGCGACTGGCATTTGGATAGCGGGGGTATGCAAAGTGTCGTCGCTCCGCAGCAGAAAGGCTTGCTGGATGCACTCTATTCTCAGACCCTGACCCGCACCTACGTCAATGCGCAGGGGCAGCGCGTCATGTTATCGATTGCTTATGGGGAAATGCAGAGTGGTGATGTCGAATTACATAGGCCGGAAGTTTGCTATTTCGCTCAAGGGTTTTCACTTGAAACCGTCGGCAAGTCATCAATAAAGCTAGCAGAACGCGAGAGCCAATTTCCCATTCAGCGTTTGATCGCTCAGACAAATAGCCGACACGAACCGATCTCCTACTGGATGCGAGTCGGTGACTACATCGTGGCATCCGGTAACGATCAACGTCTTGCCAGGCTAATGCACGGCTTCAAGGGCTGGATACCCGATGGCATCCTGTTTCGGGTTTCGTCAATATCTGGTGACAACGAAGCTGCATACCACCTCCAGGAGCGCTTTGTCGTAGACCTGCTCACAACCGTAGACACGAATACACGTGGGTTCCTGATCGGCCCGGTCAGTCCCGAAGAAGTTGGAAGCATACGATGATGAATCCGGTCGGGCCAAGCGAGAAAAAAAATCCTGATGTTTCTGTGCTGATCGTCAATTACAACGGTCTCCGTTTTCTTGACGAATGCCTTGAATCCATCAGGACCGCATTCAGCCGTTATTCGTACGAAGTCGTAGTAGTGGATAATGCCTCGAGCGATGGTAGTCAAGCCTTCCTGCAGGCGCGCTCGGACATTCGCTACATCGAGTCGTTGGAAAACACAGGTTTTACCGGGGGCAACAACCTCGCAGCGCGCAGCGCTCGCGGAAAAGTATTGCTGCTGCTCAATAACGACACGCGCATCGAAAGACAACTCGATTCCCTCATCGATCAAGCGCTGGCTGAGCAAGTAGGCGCCGCAGGTTCCCGGCTCGTCTACAGTGACGGGCGAACCCAGTTCTCCGTGGGCTTTCACCATCGCCCGATTCGTCTTGTCCTGTCGTGGTTGGGATTGGAAAAGAAACACCGCTTGCCATCGATCTTCCGGCGAATGGAAACCGATCCCGCGTATTACGAACAATCGCATACCTCAGTCGACTGGGTTTCCGGAGCCTGCCTCGCCACTCGCCGCGAAATATGGGAGCGCCTTGGCGGCTTCGACGAAGCGTTCTTCATGTACTGCGAGGACGTCGACTACTGTCTGCGTATTCGTAACGCCGGATTTGGAATTGCCTTTGTTGCAGAGACATTGGTTATCCACTATGAAGGTGCAGGTCGGCCGTGGATCGGAAAAGCTGCATTGCAACGAACCGGTCGCTCCTACTCGATCTACCTAGCAAAACATCACAATGCATTAGTAGCCAGGGCTGCATCACTTGGTCTGGCAGCCGTGTTCTATATGCGGGCTGCAGCCCTTTGTGCGGTCTCCCTGAGCACATCTGCGAATCAGCAGAAGAGGCAAGTGATAAATGACAAAGTCAAAGCCTTTCTGGTAGTTGGTTGGCAGTTTGCTAGACAGACCCTGCTCGGTGTTTCAGCTGCCTCGGATAAGATCTAAAGGAGTATCTTAGCATTGAATTACCGTCCGCCGATGCGCACAGAGCCGCCAGACTGGCCGCTGTATTCGCTATTTTTCCTGCTGCTCGGCGGATCGTATCTCCCGATCTCCTTGGTCAGTGGGATGAACGCCTATTTTCTGGTTCTCGCGTTAGTCGTCTGGGGTACGAGGAATAATCGCTTTCCGAAATCTCTATGGGTACTGCTAATCTGTTTTAGCGGAATAATTGCCCTTGGTATGGCATTTGGGTACGACAATGAACCCTATCCCTATCTAAAAGATGCTTGGTATTTCATCAATCCGGTTGGCGTTATACTCGTCGGGTATTCATTTGGCGCTCTAACACCAAGGCTATCGCATGCTTTGCGCCTTTTAGTAATAGCCGGCCTCATTCTTGCTAGCTTGCATCTAGCCAAGTTTGCTATTAACCCGAATCTGCTTAGCTTGCCGGCCACCGAAGTACGAGCCTTGGCAGGAAACGGGAATTTCGTTGTTGGCCTTACGTGCGCATTTCTTATCGCCTCTATTGGGCGTTGGCGTGAAATGTTGGCCATACGCCCGATTTTCGGGTGGATTGTCCTCTTGCTGTGCGGGGTGTCTATAACCTTGGCATATTCGCGTACTCTGGTACTTGTTGTCTTGGTCTTCTGGACTGCACTTAGAGGCCTGATGCTTGGTTCACGTTTCGTCAAACTCGGAGCTGCGGTAATCGTTGGCCTCGCATTGCTCGGCGCGCTGGCTGCTTCGCTGCCACCTGCCAGCGAAGCAGAGAAAAAAACATTCACCGGCAAAATGCTCCGTTCGGCCCAGGAACTAACCATTGCAGACTACCGTGACCAACAGAGCATCAATGATAATTTTCGTGGCTTCGAGACGGCCAGAGCCTACAAAGACTATGTTGATGGCGGAGTGCTACGTTGGTTAGGAGGGCGAGGGTTCGGTCACTTTGTTGACCTCGGGGTATACCTATTTCTCGGTGATGGCCCCATGCGTTACATACCTGTTCTGCATAACGGCATGTTGTATGTTCTGGTAAAGACGGGAGCTTTGGGTTTGATCCTTTACCTCGTCTCGTTCGGCTGGTTGTTTCGTAGGGGGGCGGTCGCCGCGCGCTCGGTTGATCCAGACGAACGATTTGCCGGTCTAATTGTGCAGGGCGCAGTTGCAGTCAGTTTGCTCACGTCGTGGTTGATTGCCGGGCCCTTCAACAAGACTGCGCTGGTATCCGTGCTGCTGCTCCTGGGGTTTTGCCTCTCCATAGTTGAACGCAAAGAATGGAAGCGATGAAGATTCTGGTTGTCGCACCATTCCTCTCCGGTCTTGATTCAGGCAATGGTGGTGGTGTCGTCACCTTCCGTCAGATTGCCGCTTTGGCGAGTCAGCACGCGGTTTCATTTCTCTCCTTTTCGGGCGTCATGGCCCGCGATATCGAAGAGAAATGTACACAAGCGCTGGCTCAGGTATGCGAAGGGGTCGAGACAGTTCCGCTCATCATCGATCGCATCCGGGTCGCAAAAGCGGCTTTCGGTTCGCTCTCGTTGTCCAAGCCTCACCTCGCGGCATTGTGCTGGCAAGCGTCAATGCAGAACGCCTTGCGTGAGCATCTTGCCCGCTTGAAACCGGATGTTGTCTGGATCCAGTTTCCCCAGATGGCGCAATACGTGACGCTGTGCGGCGATACCCCGTGCATCATGGACGTGCAGGACGCCTACACCCTATCCGGATTTCGCCACGCGCAACGCGTGCGGGGGATCGGTGGCGTACGGGCTTGGCTCGACTGGGTCTGCTGGGCACGCTATGAAGCAAGGCATTACGCCGGGTTTTCCGCTGTCCTGACCTTATCCGAACAGGATGCGAATGTATTGTCCGCCATGAATCCGGCTAGTGTGACCCTGTCCATGGGCTTGCCACTGACCGAAGGCGTTCCGCCAGCCAGCGCACCCGTTCCAATGCGTGTTGGCTTTGCCGGTGCATTTGGGCACCGCCCGAATCGAGAAGGGTTGCAATGGTTTCTCGATCAGGTGTGGCCTCGGGTGTTGGCCCGGGTTCCACATGCCAGCTTTGTCGTTGCAGGGCGCAATCCGCCGCCGGAGTTCGTTGCCCGAGTCGGCGAGGGCGTCTCATTTTCCGGCTTTGTGCCGGACATTTTCACGTTCTATGCCAACAACAGCGTTACGGTTGTGCCGCTGGTCAGTGGCGGTGGCGTAAAAATCAAGACGGTTGAAGCCATGCTGGCCGGTTCGGCTGTCGTGGCGACACGGATCGGAGCCGAGGGCACCGGGGCAAGGCACAGGCAGGAGGTGCTGGTGGAGGATGAGCCTGCCGCCTTTGCCGATGCGATCGTGAGCGTCCTGCAGGATGCCGGCCTGCGTGGGCGCTTGGCCGACGCGGCGCGCAGTCACGCCGGCAGCCAGTTCGCAACTGAAGCCTGGCGTGCGCGCATCGCCGACATTTTTTCCCGGATGGTGAAATCGCATGGCGAACACTGATTCCGGAAAACGGATTTCCGATACCGCCGCAACGGTATGGGCCTATGTCCAGAACTGGGCCGCGCGGGGCATCACCCTCATCGTATTTTTTGGTCTGGCGCGCCTGCTTACGCCCGCGGAGTTTGGCGCCTTTGCCGTCGCCATGATCTTTCTGACGCTCGGTGAAATCTTCGTCGAGCAACTCTTCGGGCACGCCATCGTTCAGCGCGACACCCTGACGGAGGCGCACCGCAGCAGCGCCTTCTGGGTCACCTTGATGATCGGTGCGACGCTGGCGTTGACCACCCTGCTTGCAGCCCCCGCCTTTGCCGCGGCGTTCGACAGCCCGGGCGTCGAGCCAATCATCATGACCCTGACGCCGGCCTTTGGCTTCATGGCAGTGTCCAGTGTGCCGTCGGCGCTGCTTCGTCGTGCGCTGGATTATCGCACCCTCGCGCGGCGCACAGCCCTGTCCAACCTGCTTAGCGGCATTGTCGCCATCGTTGCCGCCGCAAGCGGGCTTGGCGTTTGGACCTTCGTCGTGCAGCAACTGGTCTTTCAGGCGGTCAGCACCGCCGTATTGTGGCGCCACGAAGCATGGCGACCCCAGCTTGTCTTTGACCGCAAGGCGCTCGGCGAACTGTTCGGCTTTGCATCGCGCATCACGCTGGTCAAGGTGCTTGATCTGGTCGAAACGCGGGTACTCGAACTGGTTATCGCCCGCTATCTTGGTGTTGTTGCACTTGGCCACTACGCCCTGGCGTCAAGGGCGCAACAATCAGCCACCCAACTGCTGGCAGCACCGCTCTGGGAGTCATCGATATCCGTTTTTGCACGCCGCCAGAATGACCGCAAGTCCCTTGCGGCAGCATTCGAGGATCGGGTATTGCTGGCTGCTCTACTCATCATGCCCGCCTTCCTGTTGGCTGCCGCCAGTGCCGAGGCGCTGGTTCCCGCCGTGTTTGGGGAGCAATGGCATGAGGCGGTCGCGCCGTTTCAGATTCTTTGCGTGTTGGGGGCGCTGCGTTCGATTGCTTTTTTGTTTGGCGGAATTCTGCAGGCGGTTGGGGAGGCGGATGCGGCGTTGAGTATCGGTTTTGCCCGTACCGCTGTCACGCTCTGCGCCATTCCTCCATTACTGTCCTTCGGCTCTGCGGGGGTGGGTGCGAGTCTGCTGATCGGCCAATTGATCGTGTTGGCGTTCATGTTAAGAGTTGTCTTTTTTAAGCTAGGTATTGGTTCAATGAAAGTGTTTCGTATTGTGGCCAAGCCTGTTGTGGCGGCTTGCATAGCAGCGTTAGTAAGTCTCGTTCTGCTTGAATCTCTGGAAGGATATTTACCCGAGTTGGCACTTGCGGCGCTAGGTCTAGGGGTTAGCGTTCTGTTATTCGCCGCATCCATTATCGTATTAATGCCCGGAGTCCTCCTGAAGCATTGCGCCCGGCTGCCGGCAAGCATAGCTGCTCGTTTTGGCCCTGTACTCAGAGCGCTCATTCGTTTCGAGGACGGTCTGCGTGCGAAAGCCTACCTCGTGATTTTTGCCTCGGGGTCGGGTAGTGATTTCCATAGCTCGCATCGTAGAAGCGGGGATGTTCTTCTCGTGTTCGGCGACGCGTATTCCATCGTTGGCTCAGTAGGGGACCAAGCTCTTTTTGGTGGATTGATTACGCTATTGCGACAATCCGGAATTACACGTGCGCGTGTTTTGTGTCGCCCAGCTGTTACTTTGCCGAAAGTAGACGGGATTGAACTACTCCCGCATTCTGTGTGGGGTAGTTTTGCCCAAGCACGGGCACTCGCCCGAGAGGTAGCCAATGCCCGCGGATTCGTGGTTGTGGGCGCAGATGTGCTCGATGGATTTTACTCTCGCTTCGAGTCGGTGTTGCGTCTGGGGATTGCTGCCTTTGCAGCGAACCGTGGGGTGCCAACGGTATTGTGCAGCTTCAGTTTTAACGAACAGCCTGACCCGGCCACGGCTGCGGCGTTCAAGAAACTACCGAGCAGTGTGAAGTTGCTATGTCGCGATAGCGTCTCGCGCGACCGCTTGGTCAAACTTGTCGGTGAGCATGTCCAGTTGATGGCTGACTTGGCGTACTTGCTGGAACCGGCGAAGAGTAGCGAGCTTGAGGTAAATGTAAAAAATTGGCTGGTTCAAGGACACCGCGGCACCGGTCCCGTGATTGGCTGGAATCTCTCGCCCCATTCGCTGAAATTGCTTACGCACGATCAGCGAAACAAGGCGGCCGAAGCCTCTGCTGTGGTTATTGGGCGTTTAGTGTCTGAACGCGATGTCAGCGTCGTCCTGATACCTCATGACTTTCGGCCACACGCCAGTGATCCCGCCATGCTTGCCGATATTTTTTCCCGAATTCCTAGCCATGCCCGCGAGCGAGTCCTGTTGGCGACTGGACCTTATACCGCAGTAGATGTGAAGCAGGTATGCGCACTTTTCGACCTCGTTCTCACCGGGCGGATGCATTTGATGATTGCGGCACTTGGGCGAGATGTTCCCGTCGTGGCGATTGAGTATCAAGGAAAGTTTGCGGGTGCACTTGCACATTTTTGTCTGGGTTCGTCGCACCTGTTGGAACCGGCGGAGGTCTGCTCCGATGAGGTTTTGTATAGGAAGGTTTGCGCACATCTGGACGATATCGCCTCGACACGCGCGCAGATCGAATCGCGCCGGCCGTTGGTTGAGGCGCTGGCTTCCAAAGCCATGATGGAATGTCTTCGAGGCGCGACTTGAAATACGCTTTTTGCAATCTGGCCAAACGCCTTGCGCTGGCATTTCTTCTCGTAATCGGCAGCCAGACTTCATATGCCGCTGACTACACAATCGGCGTTTATTACTACCCGGGTTGGTCGCCTTACACCAAGGGATCGCATGAGCCCGATCCGTGGCTTGCGATCAAGGCCTACCCCGAACGCGAGCCGCTGCTCGGCTGGTATAACGATGCGCAGCGCCAGGTTCTTGATACCCAACTCGGCTGGATGGCTGATTACGGCATCGATTTCGTCACCTTCGACTGGTATTGGGAAAAAGGGCGTCCGGCGCCGGAAACTTCTGTTCGCGCTTATCTTCAGTCACCCGAGCGGGCGCGTGTGCGATATTCGCTGCTGTGGGCAAACCATACCAAGGAGCCGCGTACCCTCCAGGAGTGGGATGCACTGGTGGATTACTGGATCGGCCGCCATCTGCAGAACCCGGAGTACGTGAAGATTCAGGGCAAGCCGGTATTGTTTGTTTTTTCGGCGGACGTTATTCGCGACCAGGCGAAAATTATCGGGCTGAAGGTTGCGGAGATGCTTGATCGCGCTCGTGAGAAGGCGAAGGCGGCGGGGCTGCCGGGTATCTATTTTGTGTTGAGTGTGCCGGCCACCGATTATTGGGTCCAAAAGTTTGCGCCCGAGTCGGGGTTTGATGCATTGAGTGCATACAACTACCACTTCGGGCTGGCCGGAAATTCAGACCAGCGTACTCCCGATTCCCATAGCTTCGAGGAACTCGATAGCGCGTATCAGATGCAGTGGAACTGGATTATCAAAAACAGCAATTTGCCATATTTCATCCCGATGACTTCAGGCTGGGATAAGCGGCCTTGGGGTGGGAGTAAGAAGGATCCTCGTCATGATGACTCGATATCCACACCGGATAGCTTTGAGCGCCATTTGCTGAAGGCGCGGGTGCTATTGAAGGCTAATCCGTCAAAAACTCAGGGGGTCGGTATGGTCTGCTGCTGGAACGAATATGGCGAAGGATCTTATGTGGAGCCTACAAAGCTATACGGCTTTGAGTATTTGAAGCGCATTAACATGGTATTCGGAGGTGGCAAGTGATGGCAGCCTTCGCTTATTCACGATTGCGGGAAGGTTGGTGTCGGCCGCAGGTTGGGGTTGATTTTCATACTTTTGACGGGATCTTTCAGGGCAGCCGCAGCCATGTTCTGGGTATCTTCCGGGAGGCGATACGGCTGGCTCCGGAGATGGACTTCATCCTGTTTCTTGATAATCCTGAGCAGTTGAAGTCGGCCCATCCTGAATTCGGGGCGCCCAATGTGCGCCTGGTTCGCATGCCGCACCGGCCGGGACCCATTCGTCTTGGACTGCAATTGCCGTGGTTGCAAGTTCGTGAAAAGCTGGATTTGCTGCATACCCAGTACCGCTTGCCGTTTTTTCCGCTCGGACCTTGTGCGTGCACTATTCATGATGTTTTATTTGAAAGTCATCCTGAATATTTTCCGCATTTCTTTACGCTGCAGTCGAAGCTGACTTTCCGGCTGGCAGCTCGGGTTGCGCGTTTGCTGTTTAGCGTCAGCGAGTTTTCGCGCAAGGAGATTGCGACGCGCTTTGGCATTGAAGCTGAGCGCATTCGCGTGTTGTACAACGGCGTCGACAGGGCGAGGTTTTTCCCAGGACGGGAAGGGGTGGAAAAGCTTGCGCCGCTTGGCCTGGATGCGGGTGGCTATTTGTTAACGGTAGGCCGTCTTGAGCCACGAAAGAACCATGCACGGTTGATTGAGGCTTTTGGCCGCCTTGGTGAGGGCGCGCCGCCTCTGGTTTGCGTCGGTCAGCGTGATTTTGGCTATGCAGCGGCGCTTGACGCGGCAACGCGCTTTGGCGTTCAGGGGCGAGTTCATTTTTTGGAAAATGTTGGGGATGACATGTTGCCGGTGTTGATGCGAAACGCCCGCGCCTTTGTCTTTCCCGCGATTGCGGAGGGGTTCGGCATGCCAGTTGCGGAAGCCCTCGCGAGTGGGGTGCCGGTGGTGACCAGCAACACGACGTCGATGCCGGAAGTGGCTGGCAGCGCTGCGGTGCTGGTTGATCCGCTGGATGTGACGAGTATCGCTCAGGGGCTCGAAAAAGTGCTGGGCGATCCGGAGTTGGCCGCCACGATGGTGACCGAGGGGGCCGAGCAGATTAAAAAATTTGACTGGGCGGAGTCCGCGAGAGCACTGGTTGCTTCCTACCGCGGGTTCTTTGCCGATCGTTATGCCATGCAGGGTGCGCCATCGGAGCGGGGCGCGTGAGTTCACTGCGCGTTTTCGTATTGCTTCCGCGGGCGCTCGATGCGGCGCGCTGGCAGGAGCGATTTGCTCGTGGCGAGGCGCCGGACGTGACCCCGTATGGTTATCACTTCGCGGAGGAGGCGGGAGCCCTGGTCTCCTTCTCGCGGCCGACCGTCACGTCAGGTGGGCTTTTGGGGGTGGCGGACAAGGTTGTCAAACGTTTGCTGGGGTTTGATATTCGGCATGCCTGGAATAATCGCCGGGCCTTGCTGGGCGCCGATTACGATGTAATCTGGACGCACACGGAATATGAGCATCTGGGAATTGCTGCGCTTCGCGCATTGCTCAGAAAGGATGGACCGCCGGTTATCGCGCAGTCGGTTTGGTTGATTGATGTGTGGCCGCGTTTGTCGGATCTGAAGAAATCGCTCTATCGGTATTTGCTGGGGCGATCGGCCGTGGCGACTTTTCACTCACCCGATAACAAGGCGGTTGCGGACGAATTGGGATTCCAACTGCCTTGCGAAGTGGTTCTATTCGGCATTTCGCTTGATAGTTTCCCGCTACGGGCACCAAATTTGAAATTTGATGCTTCCCGGCCAGTTCGTGTTCTGGCGCTTGGAAATGATCGCCATCGTGACTGGTCTACCTTGTTCGAGGCAATTGGCGGGCGGCCTGACTTTGAGTTGCGTGTAGGTTCCTCGGTTTGGCCCCGTAGATTCTCCGCAGACAACGTGCATGTTGGAGCCATGACTCAGGATGAGGTGAGGGCGGCCTATGCATGGGCAGACTGCGCGGTAGTGCCCTTGAAGGAAAATCTTCACGCTTCGGGAATTACCGCGATTCTTGAAGCGGTTGCCTTGGGAGTCCCCGTCGTTGCTACCTTGACGGGTGGTTTGCTGGCCTATTTCGCCGCGGATGCTGTGACCTATGTTGATCCGGGAGATGCCCAGTCGCTGCGAGATGCGATCAAGGCGTCGGCAAAAGATCCATCAGGTGCATTGGGGCGCGCGGTTTGCGCGCAGCGACAAATGGCTGATCGTGATCTGACAACGCGCGGATTCGCAATGCGCCATGTGCGATTGTCAGAGCGACTGCGCGCAAATTCCGGTGGCAATTGCGGCAATTGAGTATGAATCGGGTTTCGCATCTATTAATGCAGCGGAATGCCGCATTAATTGTTTGAAGGTGGTTTCCAGCATGTGCAGGGTGTAATACAAATGAATCATCGCTGCTTGAGAATTCTTGGGGTCAGAGGGGTTCCCGCTGCTCATGGCGGATTTGAAACCTTCGCCGAATATCTGGCGCTCTTTCTCGTCGACCGTGGATGGCGCGTGGTGGTGTATTGCCAAGAAGATGGCTCCGGCCCGGTATTCAACGATACGTGGCGTGGTGTCGAGCGGGTGCGTATTCCGGTTGCCCAGAGTGGCCCCAAGGGCACGATTGTGTTCGATTGGAAGGCAACGGCCCATGCGGCGCAGTATGGCGATCTATGTTTGACGCTGGGGTACAACACTGCGGTCTTCGGCGCGGTGTTGCGGGTGAAGGGGATTCGAAATGTGATCAACATGGACGGAATCGAGTGGTCGCGCGCCAAGTGGGGCAAGGTCGCCAAGACATGGTTCTGGTTGAACGATTGGGCGGGTTGCTGGCTGGGGGACCACCTGATCGCAGACCATCCGCAGATCAAGGCGCATCTCGCCACGCGTGTGGCAGCGGACAAGATCACGACGATTGCGTATGGTGCGGAGGAAGTTTCTGCGGCGCCGGTGGAGCCGGTCGTTGCACTTGGCCTTACGCCGGGGCGGTTCCTCACGGTGATTGCGCGGCCGGAGCCGGAGAACTCGCTTCTGGAGATTGTGCGGGGCTTTTCTGCGCGTCCGCGCGGGGTGGATCTCGTGGTGTTGGGTAATTACGACGCGGCGGGCAATGCCTACCATCGGGCAGTGCGCGAGGCGGCGAGCGAGGAAGTGAAGTTTGTTGGGGCGATTTACGAGAAACCCGTTGTACGTGCCTTGCGCTTCCATAGTCTCGCTTACGTTCATGGTCACCAGGTTGGGGGGACGAACCCGTCGCTCGTTGAGGCGCTGGGCGCAGGTAACGCGGTGATTGCGCACGACAACCGTTTCAACCGCTGGGTGGCCGGGGAAGGTGCAGCTTATTTCGCTGGGGCGGACGAATTCGGCGAGCGCCTTGACGCGTTGTTGGGCGCCGAGGAGCGGCTTGGCGCGATGCGGGCGGCGAGTCGTGCTCGTTTCGCGGAAGCGTTCACCTGGGACCGTATTCTTGGGGAATACGAGCGCTTGCTGGAGGGGTGGCTGGATACGGCGCCCTTGGCAGGGCGCCTTGCGGAAGAGGCGCGCTCGCTGCGATAGACGGCGGGCGTCCCGTGCGTGGATTGGCGGGACGCGCAGCGCGTCTCCCGCCCTGCGGGGGGGCTTGGGCTCGTTGGCCGCGAAGGTTTGGCCAGCCGGGCGATGCAATGCGATAATCCCGCCCTTATGTCCGCGGCTTTTGCTGCCTGACCCTTCTTCTGGGATTTCACGGAACTAGACGATGCTCGAATCAGTTCGCAACAACAAACGCGTGGCGCAGATCATCCTTGCGCTGCTGATCGTCCCCTTCGCTTTCTTCGGGCTGGATTCGTATTTCCAGGATGGCCCGGGCGGGACCGACGTTGCTACGGTCGGCAAGTCGAAGATTTCGAGCGCCGAGTTCGATCAGGCGCTGCGCGAGCAGCAGGACCGGCTGCGCGAGTCGATGGGGGGCGAGGTCGATCGGGCGTTGCTCGATTCGGAGCCGATCCGTCGTTCGGTCGTGGAAAACCTCGTGAACCAGCGTCTGCTGGCGCTGCACGCGGCGGAAAACCGGCTCATCGTGGCGCCGCAGCAGTTGCAGCAGGTGATCGCAGGCGTCGATGCGTTCCAGCAGGACGGACGTTTTTCGATCGAGCGTTACGAGGCGGCGGTGCGGGCTCAGGGCATGACGCCGGCGATGTTCGAGTCGCGGCTCGCACAGGACTTGCGGATGCAGCAGGTGGCGCAGGCCGTCGGCGATTCGGCCTTCACTTCGCGCGAATCGATCAGGCGCTTCCTGATGGCACAGCTCGAGGAGCGTAAGGTCAGCGAACTCCAGTTCCCCGTCAGCCGCTTCGCCGCCGAGGTGAAGCTCGCCGATGACGCTGCCCGGCAATACTACGATGCGAACGGGTCGCGCTTCGAGCGGCCTGCGCGGTTGCGGGCCGAGTATGTCGTCTTCAACCAGGATGCGGTGCTCGGCCAAGTCAGCGTGTCGGACGAAGCGGCGCGCAAGTTTTATGAGGCGAACGCGGAGCGTTTCAGCCAGCCGGAAGAACGCAGTGCGCGCCATATTCTGATTTCGGCGGCTGCAGACGCTTCTGCCGATGAAGTGGCGAAGGCGAAGGAAAGGGCTGACGGGATCCTGAAGCAGTTGCGTGCGGATCCGAAGCGCTTTGCCGAGATTGCCAAGGCGGAGTCGCAGGATCCGGGGTCCGCGTCGCGTGGCGGCGACCTCGGTTTCTTCGGGCGCGGGGCAATGGTGAAGCCGTTCGAGGATGCAGTCTACGGCCTCGGCAAGGGCCAAGTCAGCGAGGTGGTGCGCTCGGATTTCGGTTTCCACATCATTGAGGTCACTGACATCAAGGCGGCACACGCGCGCCCGTTCGACGAGGTGAAGGGCGAGATCGTCGAAGAGCTCAAGCGTCAGGAGGCGAGCAAGAAGTTCGCCGAGCAGGCGGAAGTGTTTTCGAACACCGTGTATGAGCAGTCGGACAGCCTGAAGCCGGTCGCGGATGCGCTCAAACTGCAGATTCGCACCACCGACTGGATCGAGCGCGTGGGCGGCGCGGTGGGCGATTATACGAACGAGAAACTGCTGAACAGCCTGTTCGCGGACGAGGCTGTGACCAAGGGGCGTAACGTCGAGGCCGTCGAGGTGTCGCGCGGTACGCTGGTGTCGGCCCGCGTTGTCGAGCACCAGCCGGCTCAACGGACGCCGTTCGAGCAGGTCAAGGACGCGATCGAACAGCAGCTGAAGACGGAGCAGGCGACGAAGCTTGCAGCAGAGCGCGGCGAAGCTGCGCTTGCCGCGTTGCAGAAGGGGGAGTCGGTGGCGGGTGAATGGAGCGCCGTGCGCACCGTTCAACGGGCCAAGCCCGAGCTGCCTCAGGCGGCGATTTCGGCGGTATTCGGCGCGCCGAGCACGAAGCTGCCGGCCTATGCGGGGGCGCCGACGCAAGGCGGCGGATACTCGGTCTTCCGTATCGAAAGCGTGAATCGTATCGATATCGCGAAGGACGATCCTCGCCTGAAGGCGCTGGAAGGTCAGTACCGGCGTCTGGTCGCCGAACGCGATTTCAACGCCTTCCTCGAGTCCCTGCGCGGGCGTTATGAGGTGCAGATCAATACGGCTGCGGTGCGGCCACAGCAGCAGTAAGCAGTAAGCGGGTCGAGCGAGGGCACGCTGTTGCGTGCCCATTGATGCACGTACAAGAAAAGAACGCCCGATGCGCAAGCATCGGGCGTTCTTTTTTGACTGACGGCCGCGCGTTGCGCGGTCCGTCACGAGGGATTAGCTCAGGGCTGTTCCGAGTTGCCGAGCGCGGTCGTGTTGAAACCGCCATCGACATACATGATCTCGCCGGTCATGCCGCTTGCAAGGTCGGAACAGAGGAAGGCTGCGGCGTTGCCTACTTCCTCGATGGTGACGTTGCGGCGCAGAGGGGCGTTGTGCTCGTTGAACGACAACAGCTTGCTGAAGCTGCCGATGCCGGACGCGGCCAGCGTCTTGATCGGGCCAGCCGAGATCGCGTTCACACGGGTGCCTTCCGGGCCGAGGCAGACGGCGAGATAGCGCACTGCGCTCTCGAGGCTCGCCTTGGCCAGGCCCATGATGTTGTAGTTGGGCATGGTGCGCACCGCTCCGAGGTAGGACATCGTGAGCAGCGCGCCGCGGCGACCCTTCATCATCGGACGTGCGGCCTTGGCGAGCAGCGGGAAGCTGCCGGCGCTGATTTCCTGGGAAATGCGGAACGCTTCGCGCGAGAAGCCCTCGAGGAAGTCGCCTTCCAGGGCGTCGCCAGGCGCAAAGGCGATTGAATGGACTAGGCCGTCAAGGCCATCCCATTTCTGCGCCAGTTGATCGAACAGCGCCGTGATTTCCTCGTCGTTCTGAACGTCGCACGGGAAGATGAGGTCCGAACCGAACTCGGCAGCCATCTTGGCTACACGGTCCTGGAAGCGTTCGTTCTGGTACGTGAAGGCGAGTTCAGCGCCTTCACGGTGCATGGCTTTGGCGATGCCGTACGAAATCGAGCGATTGCTGAGCAGTCCGGTGATCAGAATGCGTTTTCCGGCGAGAAAGCCCATTTTCGGTAATGCTCCTTCTTGATGGTCGGCGGATTATAGCTGATGGGCGCCGATGGTCGACGTGCGCAATTTCGATCGCATCGCTTTGTGGCACGAAGCGCGCTGGCTTGCAGGTAGAATCGCTCGCCATGTTGCGCCGTTTCCCGCTCCTGCTGGTGTTTTTCGCCTTGCTCGCTGCTTGCGGGCCGGTGTGGAACGACCCCTATCCGGCGTCGGAGCAGGGACGCAATATCATGTACTCGGCATTCACGGACCGTCCCAAGCACCTCGATCCGGTGCAGTCGTACAGTGAAGATGAGGCGACCTTCCTGTATCAGATCTATGAGCCGCCGCTCCAGTATCACTACCTGAAGCGGCCGTACACGCTGGTTCCGGGCAGCGCGGCGACCATGCCGCTCGTGCGGCGCTACGACGAGTCGGGGCGCGAGCTGCCGGAGAACGCCCCTGCGTCGCAGGTTGCCAGGAGCGTGTATGAGATCCGGATCCGGCCGGGCATCCTGTATCAGCCGCACCCGGCGCTTGCCCGGGAGGCAGACGGCTCTCTGCGCTATGCGAGCCTGTCCGCAGCCGATCTGCAGAGCGTACGCAGCCTTGCCGACTTTGCCGAGGCCGGCACGCGCGAGCTGGAGGCGGGCGATTTCGTCCACCAGATCAAGCGGCTCGCACATCCGCGCCTGCACTCGCCGATTTTCGAGCTGATCGCGGAGTATCTTCCGGGCCTCAAGACCTTGCAGAAGACGCTGGCCGAAGAGGTATCGCGAAGTTCGGATGCGCTCGATCTGGAACGTCACGCCATCCCCGGCATCGAGATCGTCGATCGCTACACCTACCGGATCACGCTGAAGGGCGCCTATCCGCAGTTTCTGTATTGGCTGTCGATGCCGTTTTTCGCGCCGGTTCCGCCCGAGGCGGATCGTTTCTACGGACAGCCGGGCATGGCGGAACGCAACCTGACACTTGATTGGTGGCCGATCGGGACCGGGCCGTACATGCTGTCGGAAAACAATCCGAACGCGCGCATGGTGCTCGCTCGGAATCCGAATTTCCGCGGCGAGAGCTTCCCGTGCGAGGGCGAACCGGGCGACCAGGAAGCCGGACTGCTTGCGGATTGCGGCAAGTCGATGCCTTTCATCGACAAGGTCGTGTTCACCCGCGAGCGGGAAGGTATTCCGTACTGGAACAAGTTCCTGCAGGGCTATTACGACGCTTCCGGCGTCTCGTCGGACAATTTTGATCAGGCCGTGACGATGACGAGCCAGGGGGAGGTGTCGCTGTCGGACGAGATGCGCGCGCAAGGGATCGAGTTGCTGACGTCGGTGTCGCCTTCGATCTTCTACCTCGGTTTCAACATGCTCGACAGCGTGGTCGGAGGCGGCGCCGATGCGGAGGGACAGGCGCGGGCACGCAAGTTGCGCCAGGCGATCTCCGTCGCGCTGGACATGGACGAGTTCGTGTCGATCTTCCTGAATGGGCGCGGCGTGACGGCGATGCATCCGATTCCTCCGGGTATCTTCGGCGCACGCGACGGCGAGGCGGGCATCAATCCGGTGGTGTACGAATGGCGTGACGGGCGGGCGGTACGGCGCAGCAAGGAGGTGGCGCGCCGCCTGCTGGCCGAGGCGGGCTATCCCGACGGGCGCGATGCGAAGACCGGGGAGCCGCTGATCCTGAATCTGGACACGACGCCGGGCGGCCTGGGCGACAAGTCGCGCTCCGACTGGCTGGCCAAGCAGTTCCGCGAGCTCGGTGTGCAGTTCGTGGTGCGCGCGACCGACTATAACCGCTTCCAGGACAAGATCCGCGAGGGCAACGCGCAGCTGTTCTTCTTCGGCTGGAACGCCGACTATCCGGATCCGGAGAACATGCTCTTCCTGTTGCACGGTGCGCAGGCAAAGGTGAAGGAGTCGGGCCAGAACTCGGCCAACTATGTGAATCCCGAGTACGACCGTTTGTTCGAGAGGATGAAGAGCATGCCGGACGGTGCCGAGCGGCAGGTGGTCATCGATCGCATGGTTGCGATTCTGCAGCACGATGCGCCGTGGATTTTCGGTTTCCACCCGAAGGCGTACTCGCTGCAGCACGGCTGGGTGATGAATCGCAAGACGGGGAGCATGGTGCGCAATACGCTCAAGTACCAGCGCATCGACCTCGAGCGGCGCTCGGCCGCACGTGCCGAATGGAATCGGCCGGTGGTGTGGCCCTTGGTGGTGGTCGGCCTGCTCGCGCTTGCCGCGATCGCGCCGGCCTTCGTCCATTACCGACGGCGCGAACGTGCGACGGCATTGGGAGGCGGCCGCTGATGTTCGCTTACGTGCTGCGCCGGCTGCTGTACGCGCTGCCCATCCTGATCGGCGTCAATCTCGTCACCTTCGGTCTGTTCTTCGTCGTCAATTCGCCCGACGACATGGCGCGCATGCAGCTCGGCGTGAAGCGCGTGACGCCCGAGGCCATCGAACGCTGGAAAGCCGAGCGGGGATACGATCGGCCGCTGTTCTTCAATGGCGCGGTGCACGGGAGTGCTCAGGTCATGGACACGATCTTCTTTCAGAAGTCGCTGAAGATGTTCAGCTTCGACTTCGGACGCGCGGACGACGGACGAGACATCGCGCAGGAGATCCGCGACCGCATGGGGCCCTCGCTCGCACTGGCCTTGCCGACCTTCGTGCTGGGCCTGGTCGCGTCGGTCTCGCTGGCGCTGATCCTGGTGTTCTTCCGCGCGAGCTATCTGGATTTCTGGGGCGTCGTGCTATGTGTGGCGATGATGTCGATCTCGAGCCTTTTTTACATCATCGGCGGACAGTGGCTCGTTTCCAAACTGTGGGCACTGGTACCGATCTCGGGCTACGCCCCGGGTCTCGACGCCACGCGCTTCCTGGTGCTGCCGGTGGCGATCAGCGTGATCGCCGGGGTGGGGTCGAGTGCGCGCTGGTACCGGACGATCTTCCTCGAGGAGATCTCGCGCGACTACGTGCGGACGGCGCGGGCGAAGGGCTTGTCGGAGCGCGTAGTACTTTTCCGGCATGTGCTGAAGAACGCGATGATCCCGATCCTTACCGGCGTCGTCGTGGTGATACCGCTGCTGTTCATGGGCAGCCTGCTGGTGGAGTCGTTTTTCGGCATCCCGGGGCTGGGCAGCTACACCATCGACGCGATCAACGCGCAGGATTTCGCCGTGGTCCGGGCGATGGTGTTCATCGGTTCGGTGCTATACATCGTGGGCCTGATCCTGACCGACATTTCCTATACGCTGGTCGATCCGCGCGTGAGGCTGGAGTAGGCGATGGGATTCCTGCCTGTTCTGCTGTGGACCGATGCGCTGTTCTTCCTGCTGCTCGGGATAGGGGTCGTCACGATCGTCCATGTTCGCAGGGAGGCGCCGCTGCGTGCCGCGTGGCGCAGGGTCGGGAGTCGGCCGAGCGGCATGGCTGCTGCGGTGATACTGCTTGCTTTCCTGGTGATCGGGCTGGTCGACAGCCTCCATTTCCGGCAGCAACTGCCGACGACCGAGGGCGCGCCTGCGAATGCGCCGATCGCCTATTCGTCGGAGGTGCTGAGTGCGCTGGACATGCTGCTCGCCCCCTTGCGCACGCGCGTCGAGAAGACCTATTCGGCGCCGTTCGCGACCGAGCTGTATGCGCGCGAGACGGTCGAGCTTCCAGGAGGCGGGCAGGCGCGTATCTATCCGCGACTGGCATGGGGTGGGGCTCATCTCGGTGAGGACATCGGCGAGCGCGATGCGGATCTCGCAACACGGCTCGCGACCGGGCTTGCGGGGGCATTGGAGCTCTGGGTCGCGGTCGCGGCGATCCTTGTCGTGATCCTGGCGCGGCGGCGCGGAAACGGGATGCGCGAGGCGGCGCGCGCCGTGTGGCGAGGCGAAACGGTTCTGGCGTGGCGATCCGCACTGGTGACGCTTGGCGGCGTCCTGGTCGTATCGATTCTCGCGATCAAGCTCGCGCCGTATTACCACGTGTTCGGCACCGACAAGGTCGGGCAGGATGTGCTGTACCTGTCGCTCAAGAGCGTGCGCACCGCACTGATCATCGGGACGCTGACGACCCTCGTGATGCTGCCGTTTGCCGTCGCGCTGGGCATCATCGCGGGGTATCTCGGCGGCTGGGTGGACGATGTGATCCAGTACGTCTACACGGTCCTGAACGCGATTCCCGGCGTACTGCTGATCGCCGCGGCGGTGCTGATGATGCAGGTGGTGATCGACACCCACCCGCAATGGTTTTCGACCGCCGCCGAGCGAGCCGATGCGCGACTCCTGGCCTTGTGCCTGATCCTCGGCATCACGAGCTGGACGGGCTTGTGCCGGCTGCTGCGCGGTGAGACGCTGAAGCTGCGCGAGCTCGAATACGTCCAGGCGGCCCGGGCCTTCGGGGTCGGCACACCCGCCATCCTGCGACGCCACGTGCTGCCCAACGTGATGCACATCGTGCTGATCGCCCTGGTGATGGATTTTTCCGGTCTCGTGCTGGCCGAAGCAGTTCTTTCCTATGTCGGGATCGGCGTGGATCCGACCACGATCAGCTTCGGCACGATGATCAACATGGCACGCGCGGAGCTCGCGCGCGAACCCATGGTGTGGTGGTCGCTGATGGCCGCCTTCGCCTTCATGTTCGTGCTTGTGCTGTCGGCTAACCTGTTCGCCGATGTCGTGCGCGATGCCTTCGACCCCCGCCGGTCCTGAACGCGGGGGAGGGCGCCCGCGAACCAAAGCGCCGTGACGGCCGTCTCAGATGGGCAGCCCCAACCCCAATCATCACCGCACAATGAAAAAACTCGTTTTCGACAATCGCTTCGTGCGCGAACTGCCGGGCGATCCCGAAGAGTCGCTACATGTCCGTCAGGTGCATGGCGCCTGCTATTCGCGCGTGATGCCGACGCCGGTCACCGCCCCGCGCCTGGTTGCGTGGTCACCCGAGGTTGCGCGGCTGGTCGGATTCGACGAGGCAGACATTCGCTCGCCGGAGTTTGCCCAGGTCTTCGCCGGGAACGCCCTCCTTCCCGGAATGGAGCCCTACGCCGCATGCTACGGCGGCCACCAGTTCGGCAACTGGGCGGGGCAGCTGGGTGACGGGCGTGCGATCACGCTCGGAGAAACCGTCAATCCGGACGGGGAGCGATGGGAGCTCCAGCTGAAGGGAGCCGGGCCGACGCCATACTCGCGCCGCGCGGACGGACGTGCGGTGCTGCGTTCATCGATCCGCGAGTTCCTGTGCAGCGAGGCGATGCACCACCTGGGCATCCCCACCACGCGTGCCCTGAGCATCGTTGCCACGGGCGAGGCCGTGATCCGTGACATGTTCTACGACGGACGTCCACAGGCGGAGCCGGGAGCGGTCGTCTGCCGCGTGGCTCCCTCGTTCATCCGCTTCGGGAATTTCGAGATATTTACCGCACGCGGCGATCAGGACGTGCTGCAACAATTGATCGACTTCACGATTGCACGCGATCTTCCCGAGATCACGGGCAACACGGCGGCGCGCCGGGTGGCATGGTTCCACTCGGTGTGCGAGCGCACTGCGCGGCTCGTCGCCCACTGGATGCGAGTGGGGTTCGTGCATGGCGTGATGAACACCGACAACATGTCGATCCTCGGGCTGACGATCGACTACGGTCCCTACGGGTGGATCGACAATTTCGACCCGGCATGGACGCCGAACACGACCGATGCACAGGGGCGCCGATACCGCTTCGGCAACCAGCCCCACGTCGCGCAATGGAACCTGCTCCAGCTGGCAAACGCGCTGTATCCCGCCTTCGGTGCCGTCGAGCCGCTGCAGGACGCCCTGTCACGCTACGCGACCGTGTACGAAACGGAAAGCCGTCGCATGTTGGCCGCGAAGCTGGGCTTCGAGGCGCTGCGTGACGAGGACGACGAGCTCGTCGAAACCCTGCACGAGCTCATGACCGCGGCCGAAGTCGACATGACGATACTGTTCCGCGAACTCGCCCGCATCGACCCGGAGGCGCCGACGATGGATCCGCTGGTTGAAGCCTTCTATTCGGATGACAAGCGCCGCGAACACGAGGCGGCGTTCGCAGCGTGGCTGGGGCGCTACAGTGCGCGGCTGCGCGCCGAGGGATTGCCCGCCGAGCTGCGGCAAGCACGCATGAACGCGGTCAACCCGCGCTTCGTGCTGCGCAATTACCTGGCACAGGAAGCGATCGACGCGGCGGAGCAGGGCGACGATTCCCTCGTGTCCGAGTTGCTCGACGTGATGCGCCGCCCCTACGACGAACAGCCCGGTCGCGAGCGTTTCGCGGCGCGCCGCCCGGACTGGGCGCGCAACCGCGCGGGCTGCTCGATGCTGTCATGCAGCTCGTAGGCCGTTGGCCGTCGCGTCAGACTTTGACCTTCATCAGGCGCGCCTTGTCGCGCTCCCAGTCGCGCTGCTTGGCGTCCTCGCGCTTGTCGTACTGCTTCTTGCCCTTCGCCAGGCCGATGAGCGCCTTGATGCGGCCCTTGGTGTAGTGCAGGTCGAGCGGCACGAGCGCGTAGCCCGCGCGTTCGACCTTGCCGATGAGCTTGGAGATCTCGTTGCCGTGGAGAAGCAGCTTGCGCGTGCGCACCGGGTCCGGTTTGATGTGCGATGACGCAGCGGGGAGCGCCGTGATGTGCATGCCGAGGATGAAGATCTCCCCGTTGCGGATGATCACGTAGGCTTCCTTGATGTTCGCGCGGCCTGCCCGGATCGCCTTGACTTCCCAGCCTTCGAGCACGAGCCCGGCCTCGTACTTCTCTTCGATGAAGTAGTCATGATAGGCCTTGCGATTGTCGATGATGCTCATGGGGTTCCGGGATCCTGTGCCGCGCGGTCGCTTCTCGGGAAGCGGCCGTTGGCGGTGCGTTGCGGTAGAATCGCGCATTTTAGCAGTTCGGCTAAGCGCCGGTCCCACACGCACATGGCAGAAGTCAGAAAGCAGGTTCTGATCGAGTTCACTCCCGCGCAGATGTTCGAGCTCGTCGACCGCTGCGAAGACTATCCGCAATTCCTCCCGTGGTGCGGAGGCGCGGAGGTGCAGGAACGCACCGACAGCAGGACGGTTGCGACGCTGCACATCAGCTATCACGGCATCAAGGCGAATTTCACGACCGAGAACGCGAAGGAATATCCACGGGAGATGAAGATCGGGCTGCGCGAAGGCCCGTTCACGCATCTGGACGGCCTGTGGCGCTTCACCGCCCTCGGCGATACCGCGTGCAAGGTCGAATTCAACCTGCACTACCAGTTTTCCAGCAAGCTGCTCGAGAAGGTGCTCGGCCCGGTGTTCAGCCACATCGCGAACACCTTCGTGGAATCGTTCATCAAGCGCGCGCAGCAGGTGCACCCGAAGGGATGACAATGGCCGCATTCATCGACGTCGAAGTTTCCTACGCACTGCCTTCCAAGCAGGAGCTGATCAAGGTCCGCGTCGCCGAAGGGGCGACGGTGCGCGATGCGATCGAAGCGTCCGGAATCCTCGTGAAGCACCCCGACATCGAGCTCGACGGCCGCAACAAGGTCGGCGTGTTCGCCAAACTCACGCGCCTGGATACGGCGCTGCGCGACCGCGATCGGGTGGAAATCTACCGGCCGCTCATCGCGGATCCGAAAGCGGTGCGAAAGAAGCGCGCCGAGGAAGGCAAGGTAATGAAAAAGGGTGGCGGCCCGGCCGAGGAGTAAGGGCCATGGGCGCCTCCCGGACGCATCCGGGCGCGGCGCTTACTTGCAGTTCTCGTCGATGTAGCGCTGCGAACGCTCGATCTCGGCCGTGCGTGCCGTATCGTCCATCAGCTCGCGCTGGCCTTCGCTGTTGAAGCGCGAGACGCGGCGGCTGTTCTTCAGTCCGGCGATCTGGCTGCGCGCCTGGTCGCAGTAGCGCGCGACTTCCGCAGCCCTCTGGCGATCCTTTTCCGCCTTCGCTTCGGCCTCGGCCGCGGCCACCTTGCGCTGACGGAACTCGGCTTCCTTTTCTGCCATGGTCTTGGGTTTGGACGGATCGGCCTTTTCCTTGGCCTGCTTGCCCGCTTCGCCCGCAGCGCCGTCCGCCGCCGGATTCTGCGACACCCCCTCGCCGGATTCATCCGGCACGGACTCATCGGCCGCAGCCGCTTTGGGGCGGCTGCTCGGCTTGACCGTCTTCGCCGCGCCGGTCGGGGGTGGCGTATCCGAATAGTTGATGCGCCCCTGCGCGTCGCGCCACTGATACACCTGTGCGGTAGCGGGCAGAGCGAGGGTCAGGCTCAGTACGAGCAGGCTAAGACGACGCATCGAAAGGGCTCCATTGAAAAGCGCCGCTTACCATGAGTGCGCGGCGTCTGTATAATACGGATTTGGCCGAAAGGATAGAAGCCATGCGAGTGATTCAGAAGGCGCTGACGTTCGATGACGTCCTTCTCATCCCCGCCCACTCAACGGTTCTCCCCCGCGATGTCAGCCTGCGGGCACAGCTGACGCGCAACATCAACATCAATATTCCGCTGGTATCCGCCGCGATGGATACGGTGACCGAGTCCCGCCTGGCCATCGCGCTGGCGCAGGAAGGCGGCATCGGCATCATCCACAAGAACCTCCCGGTCAAGCAGCAGGCCAGCATGGTCGCGAAGGTCAAGCGGTTCGAATCGGGCGTCCTCAAGGATCCGATCACGATTCCGCCGACGATGAGCGTGCGCGATGTCGTCGCACTGACGCGTCAGCACAAGTTCTCCGGCCTCCCTGTCGTCGAGGGCAAGCGCGTGGTCGGCATCGTCACCAACCGCGACGTGCGCTTCGAGACGAATCTCGATCAGCCTGTTTCGGCGATCATGACGCCGTCCGATCGCCTGGTCACGGTGAAGGAAGGCGACAGCCTCGAGGACGCCCGCCGCCTGATGCACAAGCACCGCCTGGAGCGTGTGCTGGTGCTGAACGACGCCGGCGAACTGCGTGGTCTGATCACGGTAAAGGACATGATGAAGTCCACGGAACACCCGCTGGCCGCCAAGGACGACCTCGGTCGACTGCGTGTCGGTGCAGCGCTCGGCGTCGGTGCCGGTACGGAAGAACGTGCCGAGGCGCTGGTCGAGGCGGGTGTGGACGTCGTCGTCGTCGATACGGCACACGGTCACTCGCAAGGCGTGCTGGACCGCGTGAGCTGGGTAAAGAAGAATTTCCCGCATGTCGAGGTGATCGGCGGCAACATCGCCACCGGTGCGGCGGCTCGCGCCCTGGCCGATGCCGGCGCCGACGCGGTCAAGGTCGGCATCGGACCGGGCTCGATCTGCACGACGCGTATCGTCGCGGGCGTGGGCGTGCCGCAGGTGACGGCCATCGACAATGTGGCGACGGCCCTCGCAGGCACCGGAATCCCGCTGATCGCGGACGGCGGCATCCGTTTTTCGGGCGACATCTCCAAGGCGATCGCCGCAGGCGCGAACGTCGTGATGCTGGGCGGCCTGTTCGCCGGCACCGAGGAAGCTCCCGGCGAAACAGTGCTGTATCAGGGCCGTTCGTACAAGTCCTACCGCGGCATGGGCTCGCTCGGCGCGATGCAGCAGGGCGCAGCGGACCGCTACTTCCAGGAATCCGACGGCAATGCCGACAAGCTCGTGCCCGAGGGCATCGAGGGCCGTGTCCCCTACAAGGGAGCCGTCACGGCGGTGATCCATCAGCTGGTGGGCGGCCTGCGCGCGTCGATGGGCTACCTTGGCTGCGCCACGATCGAAGAGATGCACCGCAAGGCCGAGTTCGTGGAGATCACCTCGGCGGGCGTGCGCGAATCGCATGTCCATGACGTGCAGATCACGAAGGAAGCGCCCAACTACCACGTGGATTGATCCGATCCCGACCCCGAAGGCGGCCCATCCGGGCCGCCTTTCCTTTTTTCGTAGCCCGAGACCGTTGCCATGGCTCACCAGAAAATCCTCATCCTCGATTTCGGTTCCCAGGTCACCCAGCTCATCGCCCGTCGCGTGCGCGAACAGCAGGTGTATTGCGAACTCCATCCCTTCGACGTTTCCGATGATTTCGTGCGCGAGTTCGCACCGGCCGGCGTCATTCTCTCGGGCGGACCGAACTCGGTGTATGAGGCGCTGGAATGGAAGGCGCCGCAAGCCGTGTTCGAACTCGGCGTGCCCGTGCTGGGGATCTGTTACGGCATGCAGACCATGGCGCAGCAGCTCGGCGGCAAGGTCGAGAGCTCCGGTAAGCGCGAATTCGGCTACGCCGAGATCCGAGCACGCGGCCATTCCGAGCTGTTCCGCGGCATTCAGGACAGTACCAACGACGAAGGGCACGGGCTCCTGGACGTGTGGATGAGCCATGGGGACAAGGTCACCGAACTGCCGCCGGGCTTCAAGGTGATCGCCAGCACCGAGTCCTGCCCGGTCGCAGCGATGGCCGACGAAACGCGCAAGTTCTACGCGGTGCAGTTCCACCCCGAGGTCACGCACACGATCAAGGGCAAGGAGATGATCGCCCGCTTCGTGCACGAGATCTGCGGCTGCGGTCACGACTGGAACATGCCGGACTACGTCAACGAGGCGATCGAAAGGGTGCGCGCCCAGGTGGGCAACGAGGAGGTCATCCTCGGCCTGTCGGGCGGCGTCGATTCGTCCGTCGTCGCCGCGCTGCTGCATCGCGCGATCGGAGATCAGCTTACCTGCGTGTTCGTGGACAACGGCCTGCTGCGCCTGAACGAAGCAGAGCAGGTCATGCAGACTTTCGCCCGCAGCCTCGGCGTGAAAGTCATCCACGTCGATGCGACCGAGCAGTTCATGGGGCATCTCAAGGGCGTGTCCGATCCGGAAGCCAAGCGCAAGATCATCGGTCGCGAGTTCGTCGAGGTCTTCCAGGCCGAGGCGAAGAAGCTGCCCAACGCGAAATGGCTGGCACAGGGCACGATCTATCCCGACGTGATCGAATCTGCCGGCTCCAAGACGGGCAAGGCGCACACCATCAAGAGCCACCACAACGTCGGTGGGCTGCCCGAGACGCTCAAGCTGAAGCTGCTCGAGCCGCTGCGCGAACTGTTCAAGGACGAGGTGCGCGAACTCGGAATCGCCTTGGGGTTGCCGCACGACATGGTATATCGCCATCCTTTCCCCGGCCCGGGGCTCGGCGTGCGCATCCTGGGCGAGGTGAAAAAGGAGTTCGCCGACCTGCTGCGCCGCGCCGATGCGATCTTCATCGACGAGCTGCGTGCGGCGGACTGGTACGACAAGACCAGCCAGGCGTTCGCGGTCTTCCTGCCGGTGAAGAGCGTCGGCGTGATGGGCGATGGCCGGACCTACGAGTACGTGGTTGCGCTGCGCGCCGTGGAGACGCAGGATTTCATGACGGCGCACTGGGCGGAGCTGCCGCACAGCCTGCTCGGCAAGGTGTCGAACCGCATCATCAACGAAGTGCGGGGCATCAACCGCGTGGTCTACGACATCTCGGGGAAGCCGCCGGCAACGATCGAGTGGGAGTGAAGAGCCCCGGCGTTTGCAAAGCGCCAACAACTCTCAACGGTGGTCCGCGAAAAACCCTCTGCAAGTGCAGGGGGTTTTTCTTTTCAGATCCACGTTCCATGCCGCCTGATGCGAACCGAATTGTGAGTGGTTGATTCATCGCGACGAAATTGCCGATCGGGCATTGCGCGCGATCACTGACATCCCTGACCAGATTCCGACGAACGGCTGCAAAACCTTGCAACGCCCGACGGCCGGGGCTCCTTTCCTTTTCTGTTAGGTTCGGAACGAGGAAGGGCGTGAAGCGGTTGAATCCGGCGTGGTCCCGATCGCGAGTTCGCGCCCGCAGGCTGGAGCCAAGGGATGAAAAGACTGGAACTGCTCGACTATGGGCGCTTCGGCGGTGGACTGGCCGTCGTTGCCTACCACTACTTCTTCAACGGAATCAGTAACGGCAAGGTCACGTCGATCAGCCACATACCCGAACTGGTCGCCTTCGCGAAGTATGGATTTCTCGGTGTCGAGTTCTTCTTCATGATCAGCGGTTTCGTGATCTTCTTTTCGGCGAAGAACAAGACAGCCGGGCAATTCCTGAGCGTCCGGGCGGTACGCCTGTTCCCGGCCTTCTGGGTTGCTGTGCTCTTCACGACCGCTTTCGCGGCGCACTGGGGCGGCGAGAAGATGTCGGTGACGTGGCCGCAAGTCCTGGTAAATCTGACCATGCTTCCGAAGCTGTTCGGGCAGCCTTTCGTCGACGGCGTGTATTGGACCTTGCAGTACGAATGGGGCTTCTATTTTGCCGTGTTCCTGATGCTGGCCGCGGGCGTTCAGTCGAAGCTCCACCATGCTCTGGTGCTGTGGCCCTTCTATATCCTGCTCATGCGTGCCATTGGCATGGAGAGCTTGCCGTATGCGTCGGCCTATTACGCCTATTTTGCCGCCGGGGCTTTGTTCGCACTGCGGATGGAGGAGAAGGGCCGATTTTCGCTCGCAGCCTTGCTGGTCAGTCTGGTGCTGTGTGTCTCCTTTTCGGCTGGCAAGGCAGCAGGGTTGACCGCTAACAAAGGCGTCGAATTCTCGGCGCTGACGATCGCTGCGGTCGTGCTCGGCCAGTTTCTCTTCTTCGTGTTCCTGACCTCGAGGAAGGGGCTCGCGCTCAGGCTTCCCGCGTCGAGGCTCGCAGGTGGCCTCACCTACCCGATATACCTGATTCACGCGCATTTCGGCTACATGCTGCTATCGCGCTTCGCGAACGACGGGAACCGTGCGATCGCGTATTCACTGATCGCAATGGCGGTGTTGCTTGTGGCGTATGCGATCCACGTGCTGGTCGAGCGCCGGCTGGCGAGTTTCTGGAATGCGTTCTTCGCGCGCTCGGTCGGGAGCTGCGGCGATGCGGTGCAGTACTGGTTGTCCGCCCGGCTGCGATCCGTGTACGCGGCGTCGGTCGGGCGCAGCCAGTAAAAGGTGACCGGGTCGGGCGGTGAGGGTGCTTCGTCAGTTACGCACCTAGTGAATGTAAAGCGTGGTATCACGGCGCGAGGGGACGACTCCGTGTCCCGCGCCGCGCTGGACGGCAAAGTCTTGTCCCGTGAGCGACTTCACCAGGCGCGCCAGTTGGCGGGCCACCTGCTGTGAGGACGCCGCTTAGATCGCCGCGGGCACCGCGCAAGGCGGCTGGCGTTGTTTCAGTTCTGCGTCGCCGCGAGTTTGGCCCCGAATCCCAGGAGGAGCATCCCGGTGACGCCATCCATGATCCGGCTTACGCGAGGGCGCTCGAGGAGGCTGCGGGCACGGTTTACCGTCAGGGCCAGCAGTCCCTGCCAGAGCATTGCGATCGTGAAGTGGATCGCGGCCATCGCGAGCGACTGGATGAGCGCCGAGTGGGCGGGATCGATGAACTGCGGCAGGAAGGCCATGTAAAAGATGATCGGTTTCGGGTTCAGCACATTCGACAAAAGCCCCTCGCGCAGGGAGGTTGTCGCCGGAACGACCCTCGCACCTTGCACCGTGATCCGCATGCCCTGCGCGTGCCACGCGGAGCGCAGGCTCTGGATTCCCAACCAGACAAGGTAGGCCGCGCCGGCGATCTTCATTGCCGCAAACAGCGTCGCCGAGCCGAGCAGAATGACGGACAGTCCGAGGGCGGAGACGGTGGCGTGGGCGAACAGTCCGAGGCAGATGCCGAAGCTGGTGAGCAGTCCGTCGCGCATTCCGCCGCGGGCCGCATTACGCATGACCAGCAGTGAATCGAGCCCGGGTGACATGGTCAGAGCGGTGATGGCGAAGAGGAAGGGCAGCCAGTGGAAATGTTCGAACATGATCGGTGCGCGAGGGTATCAAGGTCGTAGAGGCGGCAAGTCTTGCGGTGCACCAAGATTTTTCCTGACGGTCGCCTGCTGCCGACGGTCATCGACGCAGCGGGCGACCCGGCCTCAGCTGTCAAGAATATCCCAGAATTTACGCGAGCGCGCGTGTCAGCACACCGATGGTCGGCGCCCAGTCCTCGCCAGGTTTCTTCTTGCGCGTGACCAGCGTCAGCTGGGCCGGCGCGAAGACGTTGGCGTTGTGGGTGACCGGCGTGGTGATCAGGTACTGGGCGCGCGTGGCGCGGAGGAAGGTGCCGACGCGGTCGATGTTGGCGACGTCGAGGTGGGCGAAAGGCTCGTCGATGAAGACGAAGCCGCCGGGGCGGGCGTCGTCCATCAGCAGCGCGATCAACAGGATCAGGGACTTCATGACCTGCTGGCCGCCCGAGGCTTCGCCGTCGTTGAGGCCGACCGCGCCCTTGCGGTCGAAGTCAAAGCGAACTTCAAGCCCGGCCTGCCCGAGCGAGAGGTCGTCGTCGCCCAAGGCTGGCGTGGGGCAGTCCACCCCGACGCCAGCAAGTTCGCCGAGCGCCTTGAGGTTCTTGCCGTACTGGCGCACGGTGGCACGCAGCTTGGCGATGTACGCGGAGCGTGCCTCTTCGGTGAGCCGGCGCGCAGTCGCGCAGTAGCCCTGGCGTTCGAGGTAGTCGCGTTCGCGCTGGGCGACGTCCGCCTTGAGCCGATCCGACAGGGTGATGACGGTCGGGTCCTTGACCCAGTCCCCCTCGTCGAGGCGCGCACGCAGGCGATCCCGCTCGCGCCTCGCGGCGGCGGCGTTTTCGTAGCGCTCGGCCAGCAGCGCGATCTCGGCGGGGTCGCGCCAGTGTGCCGGCATGCCGCGTCGCACGGATCGCAGGCGCTGGATGCGCTGCGCCTGGGTGTGGCGGCGCGGTGCAGCACCGGTTTCGAGTTCGGTGATGCGGCCGTCGATGGCGCGCAGTTCGCGGTTGCGGCGGTCGATTTCGATCACGACGCCGTTGATGCGACCGGCGAGTTCGTCCAGCGCCCCCTGCGTGTCGGCGCATCGCGCAATGGCGGCCGTTAACGCCGCGCGGGCGGACGGGAGCGCGGCTTCGGCCTCGGCGTAGCTTTCGGCCTTGGCGGCGAGCAGTTGTGCGGATTGCAGGCCGAGCAGGCGCTGGCGCAGGGTGGTGAGTTCGTCGGCGGCGCTGGCAACCCGGGGGCGCAGGTGCTGGAGTTGGCGATCGAGTCCGGCGATGTCGTCCGCGAGTTGTGCGATGCGCGCCTGGCGGGCGAGTTCGCCGAAATGGAACTCGGCGGGGCGGCCCAGGTGGCGGGCGCCGCGGCGTTCGCGGTGGTAGCCGTCGCGGGTGATCCATTCGATTTCGCGCGGCAGGTCGCGGGCGGCTTCGACGCTGTCGACGCGTCGAATGCGGTTGAGCAGATCCGCAAGCCAGCGCGGGACAGGGGCCGAGAAGCGCACGACTTCGGCGAGGCTGCGGGAAACCGCTGGCGGTGCCTCCTCGCGCTCCGGGACGACGAAATGGCGGAAGCGCTCGCGTTCGCCGAGCGCCCAGGCGGCATGGCGGTCGGACTCGCGCTCGAGCAGGATCACGTGGCGGTAGGGACGCAACACGGCTTCGAGCGCGGCCTGCCATGCGGCGTCGGTGACTTCGACGATCTCGGCCAGCCCGCTGTGGCGGATCCCTTCGGCGTCGAGCAGCGTGCGGAAACGGGCAACCTCGGGATCGGACGGCGGCCCCGAGCGGCTCCTGGCGTTACGCAGTGAAGTGGTCTTGTCCTCGAACTCCGCGACGAGGGTGCGTTCCCGTGCTTTCAGCTCGCGCAGCGCGGCTTCGGCTGCCTCGTGCTGCGCCTCGAGCGCAACGGCGTCCGCGCCGTGCTCCGCGGCGAGCTGGGCGCGCAGGTTGTCGCGCTCGGTGACGAGCTTCTCGAAGTCGCGCACCTTGTCGTGCGCCAGCAGGTGTGCCGCTGCCGCCGCGTCATGCTCGGCGCGAAGGCTGCTGCGGCGGCCCTCCGCCTCGGTCTTTTCGGCCTGGACCTCGTCCAGGCGCTGGCGCGCGGCGCGGCGCTCGGCTTGCTTGAGCGCGTATTCGCCACGCTGGCGAGCGAGTTCATTACGTTCCGCGGCGACCTCGCGCGCAAGCTCGGCCGCTTCCAGGCGCGGGACGATCTCCGCTTCGAGCGCGTGTGTCTCGTCCGCGAGCTGCTTCCACTGCAGGTAGTTGTCTGCCTCGAGGCGCCGCCCCTCGGCCTGGGCGCGCAGACGGTCGAGGTCCAGGCCGAGGTCGGCGAGCTCGCGCTCGGCGCTCTTCTGTTCCTCGCGTGCGGCCTGGTAGTTGTCGAGCACTTCCTTGTCGCCGAAGACGTCGAACACGAGTTCGAGCAGCGCGCGCGGGGAGTACTCGCACAGCTTGTCGGTGTCGCCCTGCTCGAGGGCGAGGACTTTGGCGATTGCAGGCGTGAGCCCGCCCCAGGCGAGGCGATTCTGGTAGTCGCGCAGTCCGACCCAGTCTTCGGTCTGCTCCAGGACCTCGATCGGCTGGTCGCCATCGATGATGGCGTAATCGCGTGTCCATTCGCCGCCGGCGCGACGGATGCGGCAGGCGAGGGTGACTTCGTCGTGCAGGCAGGGGAAGAACGGCCGGCGGCCGGTCGCGCCCGGCTTGTTGGCGACAACGGCGCGGATCCAGGCGAAGCTGCGTTCGGCACGGCGCACGTAGCGGCGGAAGTCGCGCTTGCCGGAACAGCGCAGCGCGAACAGGGTGCGCAGGGCGTCAAGCAGGGTGGTCTTGCCCGAGCCGTTGGGGCCGACAATGGTGATGATCTGTGCGTCGAGCGGCAGCGTGAATCGGCGCCAGTAGTCCCAGTGGACAAGTTCCAGTTGCTTGATGTGGAACATCAGGCGTTTTCCTCTTCTTCGTCGTCCTCGTCGATGTCGGGCAGGACTTCGGCCGCTTCGAAGGCGTTGGCTTCGGGGACCGGATGTCCTGCGTTCTTGAGCACATCGGCGAGCGTGCCGTGGATGATGCGGTCGGCAAGCACGCGATAGTCGAGCGCGACGTCGAGCAGGGGGCCTTCGTACAGGACGCCGTTGCGCCGCTCGATGAAGCCCAGGCGGGCGAGTTTGCCGAGCATGAAGTTCTTGACCTTGGTCTTGCCGCCGAGCAACTGGCCGAAGTCGGTGATGAGGGAGGCTTCCGAGAGTCCGCTGGAAACCGTTTCGCCGTGGACGACCGGCTTGTCGGCACCGAACATGTCGCCCTGGCCATCGTCGGCGAGCTCCCGCCGGGTCACCTGGCGCTCGCGCTTGGGCAGGATGATGAGCGACCAGATGACGACGAGCAGTGCGATCTCGTCGCGCGTGAGGCCCACGTTGCTTGCCGCGTACTCGCGCCGGGCGCCGAACACCGGTTCGAACATCTCCGGGGTCAGCACGGCGGCGACGTGCCCGGCGTAAGGGTTGTCCTGGAGCTGCAGGCCGACGGCCGCGAGGCGGTGGTCGAGTTCGACGCGGAAGGTCTCGTCGACCAGCGCGCGGCGCACCAGCCGGTCGTTGCGCGGCAGCCAGCGATGCGCGAGCAGGCGCGCGGTGAGGGTCTTGAGTTCGTGTTCCATCAGGCGTCCATGAGGGGGCGCGCGTTCGCGGGCTCCGCTGCTGCGGAGGCGGTCGGGCGTGGGATCACCCTGCCTTCGGAGATGGCGGCGATTTCGTCCTCGCCGACCGGAACGAGCGTATCGCCGAAGTGGATGTCCACGGGGAGGCGCATGAATTCGCCGATCGGGCCGTCGGCAGGCCCCGCGGACTCGCCGTCTGCGAGCAGGGCCAGCAGCGACAGGCGATAGGAGGCGGGCGCAAAGCCGCCGCCGGCCACCACGGAGTGCAATGGGGCGGAATCGGGCAGGGTGTCGAGGCGCCGGGCAAAATGCTCGAGCAGGGCGAGATCGTCCTGCTCGGGGGCAGTGTTCACCGCGGCGGCGTCAGGGGGCGGCAGTGCGGTGTCGGTTTCGCGGGCACGGATCTCGTCGGAGAGCACGCCTTCGGCGCGGTCGATCAGCTCGTGGCCGCCTGCGAGCAGGGGCAGCTCGGGTACGACGAGGAGCGCCCCCTCCGCGAAAGCCGCGAAGGCTGATGCGTCGAGCCCGCGCAGCCATGCAGCCACGTCGGACGAGGAAATCCCTGATGCGCCAAGCGTGACGCGCTGCGCCTCGATCTTGTTGAGCGCGCGCTGGAAGCTCGCGTCGGTGCGTGCGAGCCGGGACTGGGCAAGACCGATGCGCTGTGCGATGCGTGCGATCTCGAAATCGACTTCGGGGTCGGCCAGCAGGCCTTTGAGGATCTCCGTGCCGCGCGCGAGCCAGCGCTCGTTGGCGGAAAGTCGGCGGCGCGCACCGAGGATCTGGAATTCCGAACCGGAGGCGATCGCCTCCTCGAAGTGCCAGGTGAGATCGTTGAGCTTGGACAGCAGGTGGCCGAGCGCTTCGGGCGTAATGCTGCCCACGGCCTGCAGGCCGGCGAGCTGGGCGGTGAGGAAGCCCAACTCCGCGTCCTCTTCGGCCGAGAAGCGCAGCAGCATGGCGATGGCCGCCACGGCGTTGCGGCCGAGGTCCGAGAGGTGGTAATTGCCGTCGTCGGCGTAGGCGAGAAGCTGGTTGTCGCGCAGGCGCTTCAGGACGGTTTCGAGCTTTACCGGGTCGAGGTAGGTGAAGCGTGAGCGCAGGGCGTCGGGCGACCAGCGCGGCGATTCCGCTTCCTGGCCGATCTCGCGCAGCACCAGCAGGCGCAGCATGACCTCCGCCTCGGAGCCGCGGAACAGGGTGATGAACGCGTCGATCAGCGGTCGCGCCGCGGCGAGCGGCGCGAGTTCGGGCACGTCGTCCGCGGCAACGCCGGGGGCGAGGAAATCGGCGAGCTCGGGCGTCATGCGTGCGCGCGGGCGGGGCGCTCAGACACCCTGCTTGAGGCTCGCCGCGATGAAGTCGTCCAGGTCGCCGTCCAGCACGGCCTGGGTGTTGCCGACTTCGTAGTTGGTGCGCAGGTCCTTGATACGGGACTGATCGAGCACGTAGGAGCGAATCTGGTGGCCCCAGCCGATGTCGCTCTTGGAGTCCTCCAGCTTCTGCTGTTCCGACTGGCGCTTGCGCAGTTCCAGCTCGTACAGGCGGGCCTTCAGCATGGACATCGCTTCGGCCTTGTTTTTGTGCTGCGATCGGTCGTTCTGGCACTGCACGACGACGCCGGTCGGCTCGTGCGTGATGCGCACCGCGGAGTCGGTCTTGTTGATGTGCTGGCCACCGGCGCCGGACGCGCGGTAGGTGTCGATGCGCAGATCGGCCGGATTGATCTCGATCTCGATCGAGTCGTCGACCTCCGGATACACGAACACCGACGAGAAGCTGGTGTGGCGGCGCGCGTTGGAGTCGAACGGGCTCTTGCGCACGAGGCGGTGGATGCCCGTCTCGGTACGCAGGAAACCGTAGGCGTATTCACCGCTGACCTTGATCGTGGCGCCCTTGATGCCCGCGACTTCGCCTTCGGATTCCTCCATCAGCTCGACATTGAAGCCCTTGCGCTCGCAGTAGCGCAGGTACATGCGTTCGAGCATGCCCGCCCAGTCCTGGGCCTCGGTTCCGCCGGCGCCGGCCTGGATTTCAATGAAGCAGGGATTCGGGTCCATCGGATTGGAGAACATCCGGCGGAATTCGAGCGCATGCACCTTCCCCTCGAGCGGGGAGAGATCGGCTTCAACCGCGGTCAGGGTGTCCTCGTCGTCCTCGGCCTGAGCGAGTTCGAAAAGATCCTTGAGGTCGATGGAGGATTGTTCGATGTCGCGCAGATTGACGACAACATCCTCGAGTTGACGCTTTTCCTTGCCGAGCTCCTGAGCCTTCTCGGCATTATTCCAGACCGCCGGATCTTCCAGCGCACGGGTTACTTCTTCGAGCTTCGACGCCTTTTCGTCGTAGTCAAAGATACCTCCGAAGTTCGCGACCGCGGGCCTGCAGGTCGTCGAGTTTCTGGGAGATGGCGTTGATGCGTTCGGCTTCCATGGCGAGGCTCCGGGCGATTCTGGGAAACCGACAAGTATACCTCGATCGGATCGCGCCGCGCGCATGGCCGCGCGAGACAACGCCTGCGCGATCCCGAAATGCAAACGGCGGCCCGCAGGCCGCCGTTGTCGGCGCCGGGCGTTACCGGAATCAGAACTTGTAGCCGACGCCGACCATGTACACCCACGGATCGATCTCGACACTAACCTTGACCTTGCCGAGCACAGGATGCCGCGCGGTGGCATGGCTGTCGATACCGATACGCCAAACAGCCGCGTTCAACACGACTTTGTCCGTGAGCATGTAGTCGATGCCGGCTTGCAGGGCGAGACCCCAGGAATCCTCGCGATCGAGATGGGAAAATCCTTGAGCCTTGCGGGCATCCGTCAGATCTTCATTGAAGAAGGCCGTGTAATTGATGCCGGCACCCACGTACGGCTGCCATTTCGAGCTGGAGTCCATCGGAAAGTATTGCAGCGTAACGGTCGGCGGCAGTTGCTCGATGGTGGCGAGCTTGCCGTTGAGACCTGCGGGCAGCCCCTTGACGCTGACGCTGTGCTTGAAGGGCGTGGCAGCGAGCAGTTCAACGCCTACGTGGTCGGTCAGCATGTAACCGAACGTCAGGCCGAGCTGCGTGTTGTCGCTCACCGTGGCATTCGAGCCGGCGATCTTCCCGGTGGCACTCGATGAGACATCGGAGCCCCCCATTTCCGGACTTACTGTCGCCGCACCTGCACGGACAACGAAGTCGCCCGCCTTGTAGGCGTGCGCGAACGGACTTGCGGCGCCCAGGGCGAGCAGGGATGCGATGACGAGCGATTTTTTCATGAGCTACTCCTCTTGCATGACGCGAATGAACTGTGGGGCATAGTACCCACTCTTCAGTGCCGGTTATGTGCGTCGCACAAAAATTTCGCTTACATTTGACGAATGTCAAAAAAACCATACCTATAGCAAGGTTTATCCCCGCATATCGCCGTAAGCGGGCGGGCAAGCCAGTTTCAGAGGGAACTCGAAAACCGATATCAATCGCCAGGCATCCAGTCGGTTGTGTCCCCCTGAAATCGCATTGGGTACCCGCACCCGCATTTGCTGCACTGCTACATAGACCACTGGCGCGCAGACATCACCTCGGCGCCATTCGCAGGGCGAGGCTCGACGATCGAGGTATGATGTCGCTCCCTGACCCGAACGTCCCGGAATATCGACGTGCCCATCGAAGTCATTCGTGCCGACTATCACAACCCCGTCCATGCTCATGCGATCACTGAGTTGCTCGACGCCTACGCGCGAGACCCAATGGGCGGAGGCGAGGCATTGCCCGCAGAGGTCAAGGAAAGGGTCGTGGGGGCGCTTGCCCGCCAGCCACACGCGTTCAGCCTGATCGCCTTAGCGGACGGCGTCGCAGTGGGATTGGCGAATTGCTTCGAGACCCTCTCGACCTTCGCCGCCAGGCCGCTGATCAACATCCACGATTTCGTCGTCCTCGCGGAGTGCCGCGGACGCGGAGTGAGCCAGCTGCTGCTGGCGGCGGTCGAGGCGGCCGCGAGGGAGCGCGGATGCTGCAAGATCACCCTGGAGGTGCTCAGCGGCAACGACGCCGCACGGGCGGCGTATGCGAAATTCGGATTCAGCGATTACACGCTGGATGCGAGCGTCGGGACTGCGCTGTTCTGGCAGAAACCAATCGAAAATCCCCCGCCCGGCGCTGCCTGAGCGGAGCTTGCGCCGAACTGGCGCACGCTCAAAGCCCGTTCGGCGCCAGCCGTGAGATGTGCCGAAGCGATGGCAGCGCGAAGGCCAGCCCGACCGCGATGCCGGCAATGAGGTCGAGCACTACATGCTGGCGGGTGGCGATCGTCGACCACAGGATTGCCACGCAGAGCAGGGCATTTCCCCAGCGCAGCAGCGTCGGCGCGCCCACCGATCGCCCGATCCGTTCCAGCCATAGCGCGGTGAATACCGACGATGCGACATGCAGCGATGGACAGGCGTTGCCGGCTGCGTCCACATTCTTGATGAATGCGAGCTGCGGATAGTCGGACCAGTCGATTCCGGCCGGTGGCACCGCGGTGGGAAGCACCCAGTAAATACCGAGGCAGAACCCGCACAGGGCGGAGATCCACACGCCGAACCAGAGCAGCGGCCGCAGGCTGCCGATGAAGGCGGGCGGCAGCGACACGTACACCCACAGGCTTGCGTAAATCGGAAATGCGGCCGCGGAAAAGGGGATCCATGCATCCGCGGCAACGCGCGGCATCATCGTCGGTGCAGTGAGCGGATCGCGCAAAACCGTAAAATACCCCCAGAAGAACAACACCATGAAGATCATGGTTCCCGCTGCCTTGAGCGGCCAGAGTGTCGCGAAACGGCTAGCCAGCTGGCGAAACCAGGCGGAGCGGGGTGCCGCATCCAGCGGCGTGGCGGAGAGGGTCGTCATGGCCGGCGGATAGTACCAAACATCCGCCAGCGCGCCGGGATCGACCGTGCCATCTATGGTGAAACATTTGATTTCATATAGAATTCGCGCCCTATGAATTCAATTGCACTTATTCGCGAATTTCTCGACGAGCGCCTGGGCGTGGCGTCCGAGAAGGTCGTTCCGGATGCGCTGTTGGTGGACCTCGGTGTCGACTCGCTGATGATGCTCGAGCTGATGTTCGCCTTCGAAGACCGCTTCGGAATCAAGGTCCCGAGCGATCTCGAGAACCCGAAAAGCGTCGGCGACATGGTGACAGCCATGGACGGCCTGATCGCAGCCGGCGGCGTGCACTGAGCCATGGTCCGGCGTCGGGTTGCGATCACGGGACTGGGACTGGTCAGCCCGTACGGCGGCGATCTGGCGAATTTCTTCAAGCGGCTGTGCGCCGGGGAAACGGCGATCCGCCATCTTCTAACCGACGATCAGCCGCGCCCGCTTTCGATTCCCTTTGTCGCATGTCCGGCGTTCGATGCCGATGCCGTGCTCGGCAAGCCGCTGGCCGCGATGATGGACCGCTTCGCACAACTCGGCATGGCGGCAGCCTTCGACGCGTGGGACTCCGCCGGCCTGCCGCGCAGCGCCGGTGAGGAATCGCGCGACGACTGGGGCGTATCCTGGGGCACCGCGCTCGGCGGCACGCTCGCCTATGAAAAGGGCTATCGCGAGCTGTGGCAGCGGGGGCGCGAACGCCTGTCGCCGCTCTCCGTGCTGCTCGGCATGAACAACGCCGCCAATGCCCATATCTCGATCCAGCTCGGATTGGGGGGCGCAAGCACGAGCCACACCGTCGCCTGCGCATCGTCGGCCGTTGCCATCGGCGAAGCCTTCCGGCGCGTGCGCTCGGGAGAAGCGACGGTCATGGTCACCGGTGGCTCAGACGTGCCGCAAGCCTATGGCGTCGCGCGCGCATGGGAAGCCCTGCGTGTCATGGCGCCCGGCAACGCAGAAACCTCACCCTCCGCCTGCCGTCCCTTCGCCGGCGATCGCCGCGGCCTGGTTCTCGGCGAAGGCGGAGCGGCGCTGGTTCTCGAGGACTGGGATCACGCGCTGGACCGCGGTGCAAACATACACGGGGAAATCGTCGGCTACGGGGCAAGCTGCGACCACAGCCACCTCGTGCGTCCCGAAGTGGCCGGTCAGGTCCGTGCCATGCAGGCCGCGCTTGCCGATGCTCGTTTGGCCGCCGGCGATGTCGACTACGTCAATGCCCATGGCACGGCTACCGCCGAGGGCGATCCGGTCGAGATCGCTGCGCTCAAGTCCGTGTTCGGGAAGCGGGCGGAAACGCTGCCGGTGAGCGCGACCAAGTCCATGCACGGCCACCTGCTCGGCGCAGCGGGCGCCATCGAGGCGATCGCCTCGGTACTCGCGCTGCGCGACGACGCTCTGCCGCCCACCATCAACCTTGCCGGCAATCTCGACCCAGCCTGCACCGGAGTCGAACACCTGACGGCCGCCCGCCACGGAGCCGCGCCGCGAGCGGCACTCTCCAATTCATTCGCCTTCGGCGGCAGCAACGCCGTGCTCGTTTTCCGCGCCGTCCGCCAATAAGGCCGGAAGAGCCGTCGTCACGCGGAAACGCCGATGAGCCTGCCGATCTCCAATCTGCCGCTGCTGCTGACCGGCACCGCCGGCCTGCTGTGGCTGTCGCGCAAGCCGCTGCGCAATCCCGGCAGCCACGGCTTCTACCGCTTCTTCGCGTGGGAGACCATCCTCGCGCTGACGTTACTCAATCGCGAGCCGGCAGGTGATCAACTGCTGTCCGAAACCCTCCTGCAGTTAAGCCTGCTCCCGCTGGTCTTCGGCTTCATCGCGCTGCGTCGCGAGGGCAAGCGCGACCCGACCCAGCGCGACGACGGCTCGCTCTACAGCTGGGAAAAGACTTCCGAGCTCGTCACGCAGGGCATCTTCGGCCTCATCCGCCACCCGATGTACAGCGCGCTGCTCGCGCTGGACTGGGGCATGTTCTTCCGCGCCCCCAGTTGGCCCGCCTTCGCGCTCGCCCTTTTCGGTAGCGCCTGCGTGCTGCTGACCGCGCTGGCCGATGAAAGGGAATGCATCGCCTATTTCGGCCAGGCCTACATCGACTACATGCAGGGCACGCGCCGCTTCATTCCGTGGATCTTCTGATCGGCGGGAGCCGTGCGGAAGAGGGCGCGCGTGCCCTTGCGCTCAAAGCGCCTGTGCCGGCATCGCTGCGCCGGCCTGGATCGCCGGATAGTCCCCGCATCCATCCGGCCAAGGGGTAAGGATCTCGAATCCCTCAGCGGTGACCGCGACCATGTGTTCCCACTGTGCCGACAGCGAATGATCCTTGGTCACCACGGTCCACCCGTCACTCAGTTCGCGGGTTTCCGGGCGCCCCGCGTTGATCATCGGCTCGATTGTGAACACCATGCCGGGCTCCAGCGTGAGGCCGGCTCCGGGACGGCCGTAGTGGAGGACTTGCGGCTCGTCGTGATAGACGTCGCCGATGCCGTGCCCGCAATATTCGCGAACGACGGTAAAGCCTTCGCGATGGGCGACGCTCTGGATGGCGTATCCGATATCACCGAGCGTCGCGCCGGGACGGACGGCGAGGATGCCCGCGCGCATGGCTTCATAGGTGGTCCGCACGAGTCGCCGGGCGAGGACGCCGGGCTTGCCGACAAAGTACATGCGGCTGCTGTCACCGTACCAGCCGTCCTTCACCACGGCCACATCGATGTTGAGGATGTCTCCGCTGGTCAGGCGCTTCGCGGACGGGATGCCGTGGCACACGACATGATTCGCCGAGGCGCAGATCGTCTTCGGATAGCCGTGATAGCCGATATTCGCCGGGATGGCCCGTTGGACGTTGACGATGTAGTCGTGGCAGATGCGATCGAGCTCGTCGGTGGTCACGCCCGGCCGGACGTGCTCTCCGATCATGCGGAGGACGTCGGCGGCCAGTGCACCGGCTCGACGTGCCATTTCGATTTCCGCCTGCGAGCGGATCGGAACCTGCTGCGTCTTTGCCATCAAGCCGCCCTGCCAAGATTCGTCAGCGGGGAGGGTGCTCCGGACGCGTCGTGCGCCTCCTCTTCCCGGATCAGCAGCTGGCAGATTTCGCGGTAGCTCAGCGTGGGATTGAGCTCCGCGAGCATTCCGACGCGCAGCCAATGCTCCGCCTGGCTGTTGATGGAGCGACTGAGCGCGCCGCTGGTCCGGCGCAGGGCCTCATGCATCTGCTCGGAGATCTTGACGATTCCCACGGGGCGGCCTCATGTACGTTGTGTATATGGTCCGTATATTACCATTTATGGTGTTATCGGTCGTGGTTTACATAATACCAATTATGGCGGTTCTGGCTTGCGCGGCAGCTGCGCACGCTTGGCGAGAAAATCACGCGCCTGCTTGGCAGCAACGGAATACTCCGAACGTCGTAGGATCACGCACACCGCGTGAAGCTCGAAAAAATCGACGCCTGCATCCAGCAGGCGTTTTTTTTCGGCCGCGATCCGACGATGCCAGGTGCGCGGGCTGGGGCGCGACACGCCCCGCGCCATGCGCAGACGCCAGTACAGGAAGCGCAGCGGGCCGGACCAGTCGGGCAACATCGGAAAGGCATTTTCCGGGGTTTGTCCGGGGTTTTCCCGGAACTTTTCCGGGGGTTGGACGGGATTTTCCGGGGTTTTGACCGGGGTTTCCCGGGGGTTTCCC
>NZ_WTVK01000169.1 GCF_012910805.1 Aromatoleum evansii | reverse complement strand
GCATGCGCGCTTGCAGCAGGGTTCGCTGGGCGTCCAGCGCCTCGAGGAAGCTGAACTTGCCGAGTTCGAATCCCTTGACCGCCGCTTCATAGGCGCTTTGCGCACCGGGGAGCACCTGCGCGGCGAGGGTTCCGGCCTCCATGCGGGCCGACTCCAGCCGTTCGCGGGCTTGCAGCGCATCGGCAGAGACCTGCAGCTGAGCGGATTGCAACTCCTCACGGGCTTTGTCCTCGCGCTTCAACGCCTCGAGCAGATTGCCCTGGTTGCGGTCGAACAGCGGGAGCGGGATCGAAACACCGACGACGGCCTGGTTGCGGCCGAGCGCTTCCTCACGCTTGGCTCCCAAGCTGAGGGTGAGATCCGGGATGCGGCGCGCCTTCTCAAGCTCGGTCAGGGCCATGCGGCGCTCGATCTCCAGTCGCGCGCGGCGCAGCGCCGGCGAGTTTTCCACCTGTCGTTGCGTGTATTCCAGTGACGGAGCGGTTGGGAGTTCGTCGAGACGGCCGTCGAGCGCCAACGTGCGGGGCTGGCCTTGCCCGAGCAGGGCAGCCAGTCGTGCTTGCGCGCTGCGCAGTTCGCTGCGTGCCTGATTTGCTTCCACCTGCACACCGGCTTCGGCGACCCGAGCCTTGGTTTCTTCGATGGACGCGACCTTGCCAGCCTTCACGCGCAAAGCCGCAGCGCGCGTGGCACGCCCAGCCAGCTCAAGGGCTTCGTCTGCCACGCGCACGCGTTCCTGCGCGGCGAGCGTATCGAAATAGCCCGCAGTAACGGCCGCACGTACCGCCAGTCGCCGCGCTGCAAGATCCTCGCCGGCGATCTCGTAGCCGCGCTCGGCCGCGGCCATGCGCGCCGCCCGCTTGCCACCCAGTTCGATCGGCTGGTTCAGTTGCAGCGTCGCGGTGCGTGTTGCGCGCTGCGTATCTTCCTGAAGGTAAGAAATTTCCGGATTGGGGTATGCGCCCGCCTGTTGGCGAACGCCTTCGTTGGCGTTCACCTCCA
>NZ_WTVK01000168.1 GCF_012910805.1 Aromatoleum evansii | reverse complement strand
GCATGCGCGCTTGCAGCAGGGTTCGCTGGGCGTCCAGCGCCTCGAGGAAGCTGAACTTGCCGAGTTCGAATCCCTTGACCGCCGCTTCATAGGCGCTTTGCGCACCGGGGAGCACCTGCGCGGCGAGCGATCCGGCCTCCATGCGGGCCGACTCCAGCCGTTCGCGGGCCTGCAGCGCATCGGCAGCAACCTGCAGCTGAGCCGATCGCAACTCCTCACGGGCCTTGTCCTCGCGCTTCAGCGCCTCGAGCAGATTGCCCCGGTTGCTGTCGAACAGCGGGAGCGGAATCGACACGCCGACAATGGCCTGATTGCGGCCGAGCGCTTCCTCACGTTTGGCTCCCACGCTGAGGGTGAGATCCGGGATGCGGCGCGCCTGCTCAAGCTCGGTCAGGGCCATACGGCGCTCGATCTCCAGTCGCGCGCGGCGAAGCGCCGGCGAGTTTTCCACCTGTCGTTGCGTGTCTTCCAGTGACGGAGCGGTTGGGAGTTCGTCGAGACGGCCGTCGAGCACCAAGGTGCGGGGTTGGCCTTGCCCGAGCAGGGCAGCCAGTCGTGCTTGCGCACTACGCAGTTCGCTGCGTGCCTGATGTGCTTCGACCTGCACACCGGCTTCGGCGACCCGAGCCTTGGTTTCTTCGATGGACGCGACCTTGCCAGCCTTCACGCGCAAAGCCGCAGCGCGCGTCGCGCGCCCGGCCAGCTCAAGGGCTTCGTCTGCCACGCGCACGCGTTCCTGCGCGGCGAGCGTATCGAAATAGCCCGCGGTAACGGCCGCGCGTACCGCCAGTCGCCGCGCTGCAAGATCCTCGCCGGCGATGTCGTAGCCGCGCTCGGCCGCCGCCATGCGCGCCGCCCGCTTGCCACCCAGTTCAATCGGCTGGTTCAGTTGCAGCGTCGCGGTGCGTGTTGCGCGCTGCGTATCTTCCTGAAGGTAAGAAATTTCCGGATTGGGGTATGCGCCCGCCTGTTGGCGAACGCCTTCGTTGGCGTTCACCTCCA
>NZ_WTVK01000167.1 GCF_012910805.1 Aromatoleum evansii | reverse complement strand
TCGCTCACCAGCCACCACGTGGAGGAAGAGGAATGAAGCCCGCACTCTCCCCGCGCGTCGTGCTCGGCGCCTTCATGCTCGTGCTGCTGGTGGCGCCGCTCGTGATGCCGCCCTTCTACGTGACGCTCCTGAACTACATCGGCCTCTATGCGCTGGTGGCGCTGGGCCTCGTGCTGCTCACCGGCGTGGGCGGCCTCACCAGCTTCGGCCAGGCCGCCTTCGTGGGCCTGGGCGCCTACACCACCGCCGTGCTCACCACCGCCACGGAGCTGCCCGCCTGGCTCGCCTGGGCGGGCGGCTCGCCCTGGCTGGCCCTGTTCGTCGGCCTGGTGTTCACCGCCACCGTCGCCTTCGTGCTCGGCTCGCTCACGCTGAAACTCTCCGGCCACTACCTGCCGCTGGGCACCATCGCCTGGGGCATCAGCCTGTACTTCCTCTTCGGCACCCTCGAGACCCTGGGCGGGCACACCGGCCTCACCGGCATTCCGCCCATCGCGCTCTTCGGCTTCGAGCTCACCGAAGGCAAGCACATCTTCTACCTCATCTGGGTCTTCCTGCTCGCGGCGGTGTTCACCACCCAGAACCTGCTCGACTCGCGCGAAGGCCGCGCCATCCGCGCCTTGAAGGGCGGCATGGTGATGGCCGAGGCGATGGGGGTGGATACCGCGCGCTCGCGCATGGTCATCTTCGTCATCGCCGCGCTGCACGCCTGCGCCTCGGGCTGGCTCTACGCCCACCTGCAGCGCTTCGTGAACCCCACCCCCTTCGGCCTGCACATCGGCATCGAATACCTCTTCATGGCGGTCGTGGGCGGCGCCGGCCAGGTGTGGGGCGCGCTCCTCGGCGCGGGCGTCATCACCATCGTCAAGCAGTGGCTGCAGGACATCCTGCCGCAACTCTTCGGCCAGAGCGGCAACTTCGAGGTGATCGTCTTCGGCCTGATGATGGTCGTCATCCTGCAGCGCGCGCGCGAAGGCCTGTGGCCGATCTTCGCCCGCCTCGTGCCGGTGAAGGTGACCCGGCGCACGCTCGACGCCGCCGCCGAACCGCTGCCGAAGAAACCGCTGCCCGCGCGCGG
>NZ_WTVK01000166.1 GCF_012910805.1 Aromatoleum evansii | reverse complement strand
TGATCTACACCACCGGCACGACCGGCCACCCGAAGGGCGTGATGCTGACGCATCGCAACCTGCTCTTCATCGCCGCGGTGTCGAGCCGGTTGCGCCGGCTCCAGCCGCAGGACCGCGTGTATGGCGTGCTGCCGATCTCACACGTGTATGGCCTCGCGTCGGTGATGCTCGGCACGCTCTACGCCGGCGCCGCGCTGCATGTCGTGCCGCGCTACGCGCCGCAGGCGCTGATCGACGCGCTCCGGGATGACGGCATCACCGTGCTGCAGGGCGTGCCGGCGATGTATGCGCGCCTGCTCGAATTCGCACGCGGCAAGTGGACGCCCGAAAATACGCGGCTGCGCTTCATTTACGCCGGCGGCTCGCCGCTCGATCCGACGCTGAAGGATGAAGTCGAGCAGTTCTTCGGGCAGACGCTGCACAACGGTTACGGCATGACCGAAAGCTCGCCGACGATCAGCCAGACCCGCATCGACGCCCCGCGCCGTGACACCTCGGTCGGGCAAGTCATCCCGGGCATCGAGATCCGCGTCGTCGATGAGGACGGTGCCGACGCCCCTGGCGGCGCGCCCGGCGAGCTCTGGGTGCGCGGGCCGAACGTGATGAAGGGCTACTACCATGAGCCCGAGCTTACCGCCGACACGATGCGCGAAGGCGGCTGGCTCAATACCGGTGACGTGGTCCGGCGCGATGCCGACGGGGCGCTGTTCGTCGTCGGCCGCACCAAGGAGCTGATCATCCGCTCCGGCTTCAACGTCTATCCGGTCGAGGTCGAGGCCGCACTCAATTCCCATCCGGCGGTCACGCAGTCGGCGGTGGTCGGGCGCGAGGTCGGAGAGGGCAACGAGGAGGTCGTCGCCTTCGTCGAGCTAGACCCGAGGCGCAGCGTCAGCATCGAGGATCTGCAGGAATACCTCGCCGGGCAGCTGTCGCCCTACAAATGCCCGTCCGAAATCGTCGTGATGCAGGCGATGCCGGCGGCGGCGACCGGAAAGATCCTGAAAGGGCAGCTCAAGCAGCAGGCGCAGGACACGTATCGCGCAAGGGTACAGGACAAGACAGTAAAGGATGGAAGACCGCGCTGAGGTGCGCC
>NZ_WTVK01000165.1 GCF_012910805.1 Aromatoleum evansii | reverse complement strand
CTGGTGTTCACGCTGCTCTTCACCATGTTCGGCAACGTCAAGGACGGACTCATCGTGTTCACCGGCGTGCCGTTTGCGCTCACGGGCGGGATCCTGGCGCTTTGGCTGCGCGGCATCCCGCTGTCGATCTCGGCCGGCGTCGGCTTCATCGCGCTGTCCGGGGTCGCGGTGCTGAACGGACTGGTGATGATCTCGTACATCCGCAGCCTGCGCGACGATGGACTGGTGCTCGACCACGCGATCCGCGAAGGCGCGCTGACGCGACTGCGTCCGGTGTTGATGACGGCATTGGTAGCGTCGCTGGGTTTCGTGCCGATGGCCATTGCCGTCGGGACCGGTGCCGAAGTGCAACGGCCGTTGGCGACCGTCGTGATCGGCGGCATCCTGTCCTCTACGGTCCTGACCCTGTTGGTGCTGCCCGCGCTGTACCGGCTTGCGCATGGCCGCGATGAGCAACGGCAATTGTCCCGAATCGCGGTCGCCACGGCGGCTCCCGCGCCTGTTGCAAGCATCTGAGTGAAACTGAAACCGGGTACGAACCGTGCCGCGCCGCCTACCGGCGAAACGCGCACGAGTTCGCACCCAATCGAGAGAGGTCCACATGAAAGCACGTACCAAGATCGTTTTTGTTGCAGCCCTGGCCGGACTTACGGGATGCGCGAGTAATGTCGTCTATGAAGGGAAGTATGCGCAGGACGACGGCTGGAGAAAGGGAACCGTGGTCGAGATCGGGCCGGCGAAAAGCCTGAACCGGCCGTCATTCTATGATTGCAGGACCGAGGCATCGTATAAGGATGACAACGAGCTGTATGTGCTGGTCGCGTTATTTACAAATGGACACCCGCATGCACGTGCGGCGAAGTTGCCTGCTGACGCGCAATTGCAGGTCGGCGACAAGGTCTACGTGAACTTCAAGGACTGCAACGCGCCACTGCCAAAGCGCACCTCATGAACCAGCGAGTTCAGTTAGTAGAATTACCGCATGCGATGCCGGGACGCCAGGGAATCGTCGATTCTGATCGACGGCCGACCGGTCATCGCTCAGGCTCTGCAGGACCGAAGCGATGAATGACGACGTCCATCATGAAGCGTGGGGCGACCGAGTCGGGCCGGAGTTGCTCGACGC
>NZ_WTVK01000164.1 GCF_012910805.1 Aromatoleum evansii | reverse complement strand
ACACTGCCCAGCGCAGTCAGCTTCTGCCGCGCGCTCTGGGCATCGATCTCGGCTTCCTGCATCGCGGCGCGCGCCTGCAGCATGTCCTGCTCCGGGGAGATCTTCTCTTCCCACAAGGTCTTCTCGCGCTCGTAGGTCGTGCGCGCCAGGGCCAAGCGACGTTGCGCCGCGAGGAGCTCCGTGCGTTGATCCGCCAAGGCCTGGCTGCTCAGCACGGCGAGTACCTGACCTTTGCGGACGCGGTCGCCGGCATTGGCGGCAACGGACTCCACCAGCCCCGCCAGGCGTGGCACCACCTGGACCGTGCGGTCGCTGTTGTAGCGGACTTCCCCGAGCAGCTTGACGGTCGTGCCGATCGTGGCGGGCCCCGCCTCGGCGAGCTCCACGCCGGCGCCCTGCAACTGGGCATCGGTCATCGCGACGCGGGCTTCGGCCTGTTCGTAGCCGAAGTCGTAGGCCTTGCCGTCATACACCGCACGCACCTTCACCGCGAAGGAATGCGGCTCGACCACTACGGCGTCGCCCTTGAGATAGTCCTTTTCCTTCGCGAACTTGAACACCTGCGCGGGCTGCCCCAAGCGCTCCAGCGTGAGTTCGACCTGGCTTTGGCTGGCATCGAGCGGTTTGCCGTCGAGATAGGTGTACAGACGGAACTGCGGTTCGACACCGGTCTCGAAGATCGTCACTTCGACCCCATAGCGACCGTCGCTCAGCAGCTTGCCGCCATGCGGCCCCTTCGCCGGCTCGGCATGCTCGTCATCGTGCGCGTCGCCGTTTTCTTCCTTGTGTTCGTCGGCGTGCGCGCCGCCTTTTTCGCCGTCGTGTGCCGCCTCCTGGTGCTCGCCATGCCCATCGCCGGCCGGGGCGGTTTTCTCGCTGGTCAGGATCGCAGCGCCCAGCAGGAGCCCGGCGGCGAGCACGGCGACAATCGCCAACATCTGCTTCTTGGGTTTCGGTTCATTCATAGAGTTCTCCAATGCTTCAACGGGTAGCGGGCGCAGACGCCGTGGGCTCGACGTCAGCGCTTCCCAGGATGCGATCCAGTTCGGCGCGGGCGCGATGCGCATCCGCGATTGCGCGCAGGGCCTGCATGCGCGCTTGCAGCAGGGTTCGCTGGGCGTCCAGCGCCTCGAGGAAGCTGAACTTGCCGAGTTCGAATCCCTTGACCGCCGCTTCATAGGCGCTTTGCGCACCGGGGAGCACCTGCGCGGCGAG
>NZ_WTVK01000163.1 GCF_012910805.1 Aromatoleum evansii | reverse complement strand
GTGGCCTGCCCCCGATTCTCCGGACAGTTTCGGTAGCTACACAGCCACCATATTTTCTTCAAACTGAACCGGGCTGAGATATCCAAGCACGGAGTGACGCCGCCGCGGATTGTAGAAGCGTTCAATGTAGTCGAACACGTCCGCCCGAGCGTCGTCGCGTGTCGGATATCGCTTTCGCGCGGCACGTTCCGTCTTGAGGCTGGAGAAGAAGCTCTCCATCGCGGCGTTATCCCAGCAGTTGCCCTTTCGACTCATGCTGCAAACGATGCCCTGGTCGGCTAGCAGCCGCTGGAAGTCTTCGCTGGTGTATTGGCTACCCTGATCGGAATGGTGTAACAGCTCCTTGGGTTTACCGCGCCGCCAGACCGCCATCAAGAGCGCATCGATGACCAGTTGCGCAGTCATTTCCGCCTTCATTGACCAGCCGACAATTCTTCGCGAGTACAGGTCCAGCACGGCCGCAACGTATAGCCAGCCTTCGTCGGTCCACAGGTACGTGAAGTCGGCCAGCCACTTCTTGTTCGGCGCATCCGCCTCGAACTCGCGCTGCAGCAGATTCGGTGCAATGCTGTGTTCGGGCCGCAGGCCCGCATCGTTGGGCGAGCGACGACGCTTCTTGCGCGCAGCCAGCCCGGCCGCCCTCATTAGGCGAGCAACGCGATGAATGCCGCAGTGCTCGCCCCAGGCAAGCACGTCGTGCCAAACACGTCGGCTACCGTAGGTCCGATCGCTCGCTTCGAAGCTTTGCCGAATCAGCCCCGTGAGCTTCTCGTTGGCGCGGGTACGCGGGCTTGGCCGCCTACTGAACCATTCGTAGAAGCCGCTGCGGGAAATTCCGAGCACTTCACATAGAACCCGAACCGGCCACACCGCCCGATGTTTGGCAACGAAGCCGAACTTCACGTCGGGTCCTTCGCGAAGTAGCCGAGCGCCTTTTTTAAGATATCGCGCTCCATCTTCACCCGCGCCAGTTCGCGCCGCAGTTGCTCAAGTTCCGCCTGGCTGTCGCTCTTCAGAGGCCTGCCAGGCGTCAAATCGGTGCGACCTTCTTCCGCATTCAACATCCATCGGCGCAGCACGCTGCGCTCGAGTCCCAGATCTCGGGCGACCGCTGTCGCCGTCATACCCGGCTGCGTTGCCAAACGCACCGCCTCGCGCTTGAACTCGTCCGAGAACTTCCTTCTTGTTCGCATCGATTCCTCCTAGACACATGTTGCCATGCAATGTGTCCGGAGAATCGGGAGCAGGCCA
>NZ_WTVK01000162.1 GCF_012910805.1 Aromatoleum evansii | reverse complement strand
AGCGTCACGTAGAAGGGCGGCATCACGAGCGGCGCCACCAGCAGCACGAGCATGAAGGCGCCGAGCACGACGCGCGGGGAGAGTGCGGGCTTCATTCCTCTTCCTCCACGTGGTGGCTGGTGAGCGAGCGCCACAGCAGCACCGGGATGATGAGCGTGAACACGATGACTTCCTTGTAGGCGCTGGCCCAGAAGGAGCTGAAGGCTTCGAGCAGGCCGACCAGCACGGCGCCGGCGGCGGCGATCGGGTAGCTGGCGAGCCCGCCGACGATGGCGGCCACAAACCCCTTCAGGCCGATGAGGAAGCCGGTGTCGTAGTAGATGGTGGTGATCGGGGCGATCAGCACGCCCGAGAGCGCGCCGATGAGGGCCGCGAGCAGGAAGGTGAGCCGCCCGGCGAGCGCGGGCGAGATGCCCATCAGGCGCGCGCCGTTGCGGTTCATCGCGGTCGCGCGCAGCGCCTTGCCGTAGATGGTGCGACCGAAGAACTGGTACAGGGCGACGATGAGCACGATGGAGGCGGCGACGACCCAGATGGTCTGGCCGGTGACCATCATCGGGCCGAGTTCGAAGCGCGCTTCCGAGAAGGCCGGGGTGCGCGAGCCTTCGGCGCCGAAGAACAAGAGCCCGAGGCCGACCATGCCCACGTGCACGGCGACCGAGACGATCAGCAGGATCAGCACCGGGGCGGCGGCTATCGGCTGGTAGATGAGGCGGTACATCAGCGGCCCCATCGGCACGATCACGAGCAGCGCGAGCAGCACCTGCACGGCGAGCGGCAGCGTCGCCAGCGGCAGCAGGTAGAGCAGCGCCGCGAGCGCCAGCGGGTAGCCGGCGTTCCACGCCAGCACGCCGGCGAGGCGCCCCTTCTGGCCGCTGGCGAGTGCGCCGCGGGCGTCGACCACGGCCGCGAGCACCCCGGCGCCGACGAGCAGCCACAGCGTGGCCGGCACGTGGCCGGCCTGGATCATGACCAGGGTGAGCGCGCCATAGGCGACGAACTCCCCCTGCGGAATGAAGATCACCCGCGTCACGGCAAACACCAGCACCAGCGCGAGCGCGAGCAGCGCATAAATCGCACCGTTGGTGATGCCGTCCTGTGCGAGCAACAGCGCTATCTGAATATCCATGGACGAACCCCGGCCGTCCGCGTCGAGGCGCGGAAACGCATGAGATGAAAGGAATAAAGCGCGCCGGCGGCGGCTAGGCGGACGTCGGCGAGGTCCGGGCAAGCGAATCGCGCGCGGGATGGAGATAAGTCGGGGGCGGGG
>NZ_WTVK01000161.1 GCF_012910805.1 Aromatoleum evansii | reverse complement strand
TCCCGCCCTTGTATTGTGTTGTTGTGCAGCACCGGTTGCATTTCCGGTCGTTGCGCCGGGCCGTCGTAAGGAGCGCGTAGCGCGACTGAAGACGGCCCGGCGCGGCGGCGATGGCCGGGATGGCATGCCTGGGGGGCACCCCAGGTCGAGCGGCGGCATGCTGTTCCCGCCCTTGGGCCCCGCGCCCGCTTTGTAGATTCCTGCAGCCGCCGCTCACCCTCGCAGACAGATCGGACAGTATCTTTGGCCCGGCTTGCCGGTAGCCCGCATTCGCAAGGTTGATCACGAGAGGACAAATCATGCACCCGTTTCACTTGGGCATCGATGTCGCCAAGGCCAAGCTCGACTGCGCCTTGCGCACGCCCGAAGGCAAGATCCGCCACAAGGTGGTGGCCAACACCCCGGCCGGCTTCGAAGAGCTGCGCGCTTGGCTCGCCAAGCAAGGCGCCGACTCGGTGCATGTGTGCCTGGAGGCCACCGGCACCTATGGGGAGGCCGTCGCCATATTCCTCGCCGGCCGCGCAGCGATCACCGTCAGCGTCATCAATCCGGCGCAGATCAAGGCTTTCGGAGTCTCGCAGATGGTGCGTACGAAGACCGACAAAGCCGATGCCGTGCTGATCGCTCAGTTCTGCTTCGAACGCCAGCCCACGGCTTGGCAGCCGCCCAGTCCGGCTGAACAGGCGCTGCGCGTGCTGGTGTTGCGGCTCGAGGCGCTACAGACGATGCGCACCCAGGAGTCCAACCGCCTGGAGGTGGCCGCGCTCCCGGTCCGCGACGGCATTGCCCAGCATTTGGCCTGGCTGGACACCGAAATCGAGCGCCTGATCAAGGAGATCCGTCATCACATCGACCGCGATCCGACCTTGCACGACAAGCAGCGCCTGCTCGACTCCATTCCCGGGCTGGGCGAGCGCACCATCGCGATCTTGCTTGCCTTCTATGCCGATCCGGCGCGCTTCGGCAACGCCCGCCGCGCAGCCGCCTTTGCCGGGCTCGATCCGCGACAACATGAATCCGGCAGCAGCGTCAGAGCCAAGCCGCGGTTGTCCAAGGTCGGTCATGCCTTCCTGCGCAAGGCCCTCTATATGCCGGCCATGGTGACCCTGTACAAGACCGATTGGGGCAAGCGCTTCCGCCAACGGCTCGCCGCATCCGGAAAACCGCCCATGCTCATCATCGGTGCCATGATGCGAAAGCTCGTTCATGTCGCCTTCGGCGTGCTCAAATCGGGAAAGGCTTTCGATCCCGCTATACATGGCGCTTGACCCGGATAACAGTATCTAC
>NZ_WTVK01000160.1 GCF_012910805.1 Aromatoleum evansii | reverse complement strand
TCGTCGGCAGCGTCAGATTTGTATAAGAGACAGTTGAAGGGGAGGGAGCAACGGCAGCGTTCAGTTTTCCCATCACGCCACGGCCCGGAATCCGGTCCCGGGTCGCGGCATAAGACAAGATCGGATCCAGGAGACATCCAAATGTTCGTTCGCAAAGCACTCGTTGCCGGCATCGCGCTGGCCTGCGCAACCGGTATCGCCCAGGCGCGCGAGATCAAGTCGGTCGGCGTCACCGTCGGCTCGCTCGGCAACCCCTTCTTCGTCACGATCGCCAAGGGCGCCGAGGCGAAGGTGAAGGAGATGTACCCGAACGCGAAGGTCATCACCGCGTCGGCCGACTACGACCTGAACAAGCAGTTCACGCAGATCGACAACTTCATCTCGGCCGGCGTGGATCTGATCCTGCTCAACGCCGCCGACGCGAAGGCGATCGAGCCGGCCGTGAAGAAGGCACAGAAGGCCGGCATCACCGTCGTCGCGGTGGACGTCGCAGCCGCCGGGGCAGACGCGACGGTGCAGACCGACAACGTGCAGGCCGGTCGCCTCGCGTGCGAACACATCGTGAAGAAGCTCGGCGGCAAGGGCAACGTCGTGATCCAGAACGGGCCACAGGTCTCCGCCGTGGTCGACCGCGTGAAGGGCTGCAAGGAAGTGCTCGCCGCCGCCTCGGGCATCAAGGTGGTCTCCGACGACCAGGACGGCAAGGGCTCGCGCGAAGGCGGCATGAACGTGATGCTGGGCCACCTGACGCGCTTCCAGAAGCTCGACGCTGTGTTCACGATCAACGACCCGCAGGCCATCGGCACCGACCTCGCCGCCCGCCAGCTGAAGCGCAAGGGCATCGTGATCACCTCGGTCGACGGCGCGCCGGACATCGAGACCGCGCTGAAGAACGACACCCAGGTCGAGGCCTCGGCGAGCCAGGATCCGTGGCTGATGGCGCAGCAGGCGGTGGTGATCGGCAACGACATCCTCAACGGCAAGAAGCCCGCGAGCCCGATGGTGCTGATCCCCTCGACGCTGGTCACGCGCGACACCGTCGGCAGCTACAAGGGCTGGTCGTCGCCGCGCTGACGGTTTCTCACGTAGGGCGGGAGAAGCCGAAGGCGCATCCCGCCATGCGGCGGTCAGACGGATACCGACGCGTGGATTGGCGGGATGCGCTTCGCTTCTCCCGCCCTTGTATTGTGTTGTTGTGCAGCACCGGTTGCATTTCCGGTCGTTGCGCCGGGCCGTCGTAAGGAGCGCGTAGCGCGACTGAAGACGGCCCGGCGCGGCGGCGATGGCCGGGATGGCATG
>NZ_WTVK01000015.1 GCF_012910805.1 Aromatoleum evansii | reverse complement strand
CAAGTGATGAGCGAGATCGGTCAGCAATCCTTCGAGCGCATCGGGAATGTATCGGAGCGCGTCGGCAAGCCCCTGAGGCCGTGGTTCGATCGGCTGTTCGCGCGCTTCCTTCCCGAGACTTCGGCGAACGGACGCCTCGACTGGGCGGCGGACGCCGATTGGGCCCTCATCCAGGAGGAGCCGCTGCGCGCGCGCATGCTGCTGCGTGTTGTCGCCGTCGTGTTGCTCCTGCTGCTGCTGTGGTCCGCGTTCGCGCCCGTCGACGAGGTCACGCGTGGCGAGGCGAAGGTGATTCCTTCCTCGCAGGTGCAGATCATCCAGAGCGTGGACGGCGGGGTGGTCGAGGAGATGCTGGTGCGCGAGGGGCAGACGGTCGAGGCCGGGGACCTGCTGCTGCGCATCGATTCGACGCGTTTCGTCGCCTCTTTCGCGGAGAACCGCTCGCAGTACTTCGCCTTGCGCGCCAAGTCCGCGCGGCTGGAAGCACTGACCTCGGGCACCCCCTTGAGCATGCCGCGCGACGTCCTGCGCGACGCGCCCGAGATCGCGGACCACGAGCGGCGCCTGTACGAATCAACGGTCGCGGAACTCGACGCTCAGCTGTCGATCGCGCGACAGCAGCTCACGCAACGCCAGCAGGAACTCAACGAAGTGCGTGCGCGCCACGCGCAGAGCAGCAGCGGCCTCGAACTGGTGCAACAGGAGTTGAACGTCACGCGGCCGCTGATGAATTCCGGGGCGGTATCCGAGGTCGAGATCCTGCGCCTGCAGCGCGACGTTGCACGCCTGCGGGGCGAGCGCGATCAGGCTGCGGCGCAGATGTCGCGCATCCATTCCGCGATCTCCGAGGCCACGCGCAAGATCCAGGAGGTGGAGCTGAACGTGCGCAACGTGCAGCGCAATGAACTTTCCGACACGATGGCCAAGCTCGGCGCCCTTACCGAGGGCGGGCGCGCGCTGGAGGATCGCGTCAAGCACGCTGAGGTGCGTTCGCCGGTGCGCGGCACGGTCAAGCGCCTGCTGGTGAACACGGTCGGCGGCGTCGTGCAGCCGGGCAAGGAGGTCGTCGAGATCGTGCCGCTGGACGACGCGCTGATCCTCGAAGCGCAGGTCAAGCCCAAGGACATCGCCTTCCTGCGACCGGGACAGAAAGCTCTGGTCAAGTTCACCGCCTACGATTTCGCGATCTACGGCGGCCTCGATGCAGTCGTCGAGCATATCGGCGCGGATACGGTCACCGACGAGAAGGGCAATGCCTTTTACACTGTACGTGTGAGAACCCTGGAGTCGAGCCTGGGCGAGAGCCTGCCGATCATTCCGGGCATGGTGGCGGAAATCGACATCCTCACAGGCAAGAAGACGATTCTTTCCTACCTGCTGAAGCCCGTCCTGCGGGCCAAGGCGAATGCACTGTCCGAACGATGAGTCAGAACCTCTTTCTCTGCTCCGGAACGGCCCGCCCGTCGGCGCGATGGCTGGACGCGTTTCCCGAAGGCGTCTGCCACGAGCAGGCGGGCCTGCTTGCCTCCGCCCGCCCGGGTGACGTCGTCTGGGTCGAGGCTGCTCACGACGACTGGCTGGACAGGCTCGGCGCCCTGGTGAAGCGGTTGCCCGGCTGTCACCTCGTCGTCGTCAGCATGACGCCCGACAGCACCGAGGCGCTGGCGGCTCTCGACCGCGGTGCGCGCGGGTACTGTCATGCGCTGGCGGTCCCATCCATGTTCCGGGACGTCGAACTGGTCGTCCGCCACGGCGGCCTGTGGGTCGGTCCCGACCTGATGGCCCGCGTCGTCGGCGCTGCCGGGCGTGCGCTCGCGCCGCAGGCGGAGGTGCAACCGCCGTCCTTGTCCGAGCGCGAGGCCGAAGTGGCCCGCGAGGTGGTCAACGGCTTGAGCAATAAGGAGATCGCAGCGAAGCTCGGCATCACCGAGCGCACCGTGAAGGCCCACATGGGCGCGATCTTCGAAAAGCTCGGGGTGCGCGACCGGCTGCAGCTCGTGCTGCGCCTGTCCGAGCATCACGACGTTTCGCTGCCGGTGCATTGATGATGTATATACGACGTGACCCCGAGGGGAAGATCATCGCCGTCAGCCGCGAAGCGGTCGATGGCGACGGCTGGAGCGCCGCAGGGGCGGACGACGCCGACCTGCTCGGGTTCGGGCGCGACATCATCGAGGGTACGAACCCGATGGGCGCCACCGACCTCGGCCTCGTGCGCGTCCTCGAGGATCTGATCGAACTCCTCGTCGAGCGCTCGCTGATCCGTTTTACCGACCTGCCGGTGCCCGCGCAACGCAAGCTCATGGAGCGCCGCGGCGCCCGCGAGGCGATGCAGCATCTGAGCCTGCTCGACGATGACGGCGTGATCTGAACCGCCGCCCCGTGGTCGGTGGGCGGGCTGCGCTACGCCGACTATCCTTCGCGCACCGCCGGTCCCGTCATGCCGTCGATACCGAGGCCCGGCAAGGCCTCCTGTTCCGCTGCGGACGCCACGCCTTCGGCAATCGTCATCAGTCCGAGCGAGTGCGCGATCATGCACAGCCCGCGCAGGAAGGCCTGGTTGCCGGCATTCGTGTCGATGCCGCGGATGATGGCCGAGTCGATCTTCACGTAGTCTAGCCCGAGCTCGTGCAGGTCGCCGAGTTCGCCGAAATGCGCGCCCACGTGCTCGATGCCCACGCGGCAGCCCAGGGGTTGCAGGGCCACGCACAAGGTGCGGAACTCCGCCAGGTGGCGCAGCGCACCGTACTCCGGCACCTCGATCCACAACAATTTGGCCGTTGCCGGATCCGCCTGCAGCAGGGAGAACAGCTCCCCGCGGAAGTTCGCGTCGCGCAGTGATTCGGCCGATACGTTGATGCCGCGCTCCCGGCCGTCGTGCGCGATGGCGCGCAAGGCCGCGCGCACGACGGCGATGTCGAAGCGCGGCATCAGCCCCAGGCGCGCGGCGTGCGGCATGAAATGACCCGCAGGCTGCCAGGTGTCGTCGAGCTGGATGCGGATCGGCGCTTCGTCGTGCAGCAGGCGCCCGCCGTTGGTCACTACCGGATAGGCGCCCAGGCGCACGCGGTCGTGCTCGAGTGCCGACAACAGGGCCGCCCGCCAGGACTGGAGATCCGGGTAGGGAGCAGGGGCGCCGCCGCTTTCCACGCGCAGGCTGCGATCCCCGGTCTGTTCGGCCGTCGCGAGTGCGCCGTCCGCACGCGCGAGCACTTGGGAGCGGGCTTCGCCGGCGGCGTAGTTCGTCGCCGCCACAGGCAGGCCGACCAGCACATCCTTCAGGTGCGCGTCGAGTGTGTCGTGAAGCGCGCGCGCCAGTTCGCGTGCCAGCACGTCCGCATCCTCGCGGCCGGGCGCCAGCAAGGCGAAGTCGCTGCCGTTCATGCGCCCGGCTTCCCAGTTGCCGTTTGCGGAAGTGAAATCGGCAAACCGCTCCCCCAGGTCGCGCAGCAACCGGTCGGTCGCCTCCCGACCGATGCGCTGGTTCAGTCCCGCCAGGTCGCCCACGCGCGCGAGCAGCAGCGTTCCGGCCGCATGTGCGTCGTCGCGGGCAAGCGCGGAATCCAGCTGGTTGAGGAACTGGCTGCGGTTCAGCAGCCCGGTCATCTCGTCGTGCTGCGTCTGGCGCCGCAGCTGTTCGAGGCGCCGCGCCTCCTCAGCAAGGATGGTGCGCACGCGATCCGACAGCGTGTTCATCGCGCGCACCACGCTGCGGAACTCCCGCGTGCTGGGTTCGGGGGTCGTGACGAAGCGCCGCCCGCCGATCGCTTCCGCCTGCTCGACGACGCGGCCGAGGGGGCGGGTGATGTGCTTGATGATCAGGGTGCCGATCAGGCCGGTCAGCACTCCGCCCAGCGCGAACCATCCCAGCAGCTGCAGCGTCCCTTGCCACAGGGCGGTATAGGCGTAGCGCTTGTGGCTTTCCAGCGTCAGTGTGCCGAACTGGCGCCAGCCATCCTGCACCTGCGCAACACCGGCATGCGCCTCGATCGGGATGAGTCGGATGAACCACTCGGGTGCGCCGTCGAGGACGCCTGCATATTCGCGTTCCGCGAGAACCTCGCCCGTCGGGCTGGTCAGCCGGATCAGGCGGTAGTGTCCGGCGTCGAACTGCGCCGAGATCTGCAACTCCACGGTCACCGCGTCCTTGGGCATCTGCGACAGCGACAAGGCGAGCGAGGTGGCGTTGTCGAGGTTCTTCACCTGCAGTTGCTGCTCCAGGTAGTGCCGCGCGGACAGCGTGCTCACCACCAGGCTGCCGCCCAGGGCGATGAGGGTCACGATCGCGATGGCGATCCACAGCTGCTTGATCAGGGACATGACATGGGTTCTCCGGAAATCCTGGCCGTGGCGGCAATCATGGCAAACCGTCCTCGCGCATGCGTTCGAGCACGCTGCGCCAGCGCGACAGCCGCGTCGTCGGGTCGGCGGACGAGCTGGTCGCGCCGCTCACCCACAGGCCCTCGGCATTGAAACTGAAGATCGGGAAAAGGTCCGGCCGGCGCGACGCGGTGCGGATGTCGCCGATGAGGTTGTCGAGCACCAGCGGTTCGTCCGCGGGCGAGGGGTAATAGCCGAGCACCATGTGCGCCTGCGAGATGCCGCTGCCCGGTGCGCCCATGCTGGCGCGGACATAAATCAGGCGCAGCTTGTCGGCCGGGATGCCCAGCAGGCGCAGGCTCATGTATTTGGCGATCGAGAAGTCCTCGCAGTCACCGGCCCTGCGGCCGAGCGTCTCCAGGGGCGTGGCCCAGTAATCCTTCTGCTGCCAGATCACGCTGTCGTCGTCGAACGCGGTGCGGCGATTGAAGAAGGTGTTCACCCGCTGCAGCTTTTCCTGCTCGTCGAGCGCGGCCGCGTCGCCGAGCATCTGGCGCCATGCGCCGACCGACTCCACCGCTTCGGCACCATAGCGTTCGCGCGCCAAGCGCAGCATGCGGTCCAGGTCCGGTGCGGCGAACGACAGGCCGGACAGCAGGCTCGCGATTGCCGCGAGGCTGATCACGACTGCAGACAGCGCACCCGGAAAAGCGTGCTGTCTGCGCGGGCAAGGGGCTCCTGTCATCGCGTCGGGGGGCATGGTGTCATGCCCATTATCAGCCACCAACGTCATCCGAGGCGTCGTCCTGCGCCCGCTTTCGGTATTTTCGCCTCGCCAGTGTTGCGTAGTTGGCGTTCTCGGGTTGGTGGCCGGCTGTAATATTCATTTACAACATCAATTATGCAGTGCACGCCGCACAGGATGGCGAAGGAATCGCGTATATTCCGAGTGCATAGGCGTGGCGCTAACTGGAGAAAATATGAAAACGTGTCGATCCGTGATTGCGATGGCCGTGCTGGCCGCGCTTCCGTTGCTTGCAACGGGGGCCGGGCCGGATGCCCTGCGCGATGCGGCGCGCAAGGCGGTAGTGGCCAATCCCGAAGTCCAGGCGACCTGGAACGCGTTCCGTGCGGCACGCGAGGATCAGGAGGTTGCACGTGCGGGCTACCTGCCGCAGGTCGATGCCGTCGGCAGTATCGGCCGCGAGCAGCAGCATCGCTCAGGCGAAGGTGCCGATGGCACCGACACCTTCACCCACCGCAACCTCACCCTGTCGCTCAACCAGATGGTGTATGACGGCTTCTTCACCCGCAGCGAGGTCGCCCGCTTCGGGTTTGCGAAGCTGACGCGCTACTACGAACTGGTGGACGCCTCCGAAGGGGCCGCACTGGAAGCGGTGCGGGCCTATGGAGATGTCATGCGCTACCGCGAGCTCACACGCCTCGCGCAAGCCAATTACGTCCAGCACAAGCAGATCTACGACCAGATCGCCGAGCGCGCCGGTGCCGGAGTCGGCCGCCGCGTCGACCTCGAGCAGGCGACCGGACGCCTTGCGCTCGCCGAATCCAACCTGCTCACCGAAGTGTCGAACCTGCACGACGTGAGCGCGCGCTACCAGCGCATCGTCGGCGAGGTGCCGCAGGACGCCATGCCCGGCCTGCCGGTCGGGACGGCGCTCGGGCAGATCCCGCCGACCGCCAAGGACGCCCTGCGCACCGCCTTCAACACCAGCCCGGCCCTGAATGCCGCCGTCGAGAACGTGCGCGCCAGCCAGGCCCTCATCGATTCGCGCCGTGCCGCCTTCCATCCGCGCCTCGACCTGCGCGCGCGTCAGGCGCTCGACTACAAGCTCGACGGCTTCGATGGTCATTCGCGCGAAGCGGTCGTCGAACTGGTGCTCAGCTACAACATCTTCCGCGGCGGCGCCGACGACGCCCGGCTGCGCCAGGCCGGCGACCTGAGCAATCAGGCCAAGGATCTGCGCGAGAAAGCCTGCCGCGACCTGCGCCAGACCCTCGCGATCGCCTACAACGACGTGCAGCGCCTGCAGGAACAGATGCGCTACCTCGACCAGCATCAACTGTCGATCGAGAAGGCCCGTGAAGCCTATCGCCGTCAGTTCGATATCGGCCAGCGCACGCTGCTCGACCTGCTGGACACCGAGAACGAGTACTTCCAGGCCCGGCGTGCCTACGTGAATGCGAGCTACGACCAGATCATCGCCCAAGCGCGTGCGCTGTCGGGCATGGGCCAGCTGATGGGCACGCTCGGCGTCGCACGCGAGGACCTGCCGACACCGGCCGAGCTTGGGCAAGACCGCAGCGGCATCGACCCCGAGACGATGTGCCCGCCCGACGCCCCGGTGCCGATGAACATCGACAAGGCTGCGCTGCTGTCTGAGGCAATGAAGGCCGTGGGTTCGGTGCCTCCGGCCGGCACCACGGGCAAGTAAAGAAGCGGGTAAGGGCCGACCGTTGTCACCTTGCCGCCGGCCTCCTCACGGGGGCTGGCGGTTCTGTGTCCGGGAGAAGCATTCGGTACGGTGGAACCCTCTGTTGCGGCCTCGGTCCATCGGACGCGATCCCGTACAATCCGCCGCATGAATCCAACAGTTTCCCCCGCGCATGGCGCCGAGTCTTCGCCCTTGGGCAAGCCGGCAGACTATTGCGACACCTATTCTCCCGGTCTACTGTTCCCGATTGCACGTCAGATCAAGCGCGACGAGATCGGCATCCTTCCCGGAAGGCTGCCCTTCGTCGGCGAGGACCTGTGGAACGCATACGAACTGTCGTGGCTCAATCCGCGCGGCAAACCCGTCGTTGCGCTCGCAAGCTTCCGCGTGCCGGCCGATTCGCCACGCCTGATCGAGTCGAAATCGCTCAAGCTCTACCTAAACTCCTGCAACCAGACGCGCTTCGACAGCGTCGATGTCGTCCGGGCGACCTTCGTGCGCGATCTCTCCGAAGCCGCGGGCGCGCCGGTCGCAGTCGAGATCCAGCCGCTGGGCGCGGGGCCCGTGCGTGTGATCGCTCCGCCGCCGGGCGAGTCGCTCGATGGCCTCGATATCGACATCGACACCTACCAGCCTTGCGCGGACTTCCTGTCGGCGGCCAGCGGCGGCGTCGAGGTCAGCGAAACCCTGCACTCGCACCTGCTCAAGTCCAACTGCCTGGTGACCGGCCAGCCCGACTGGGGCTGCATCGTGGTGCGCTATACCGGGCCGGCGATCGATCGTGCCGGCCTGTTGCGCTACATCGTCTCGTTCCGCAAGCACAACGAGTTCCACGAGCAATGCGTCGAGCGCGTCTTCTGCGACATCATGCAGCGCTGCAAACCCCGGGACCTGGCTGTGTGGGCGCGCTACACGCGCCGCGGCGGTCTCGACATCAATCCGTTCCGCTCGACCGGACGCTTCCTCGCACCGGAAAACGACGCCGAAGTCCGCCAATGACCCCTTGACCGTCGGTTTGTCGCGGCTGCATGCGTCGGCGTCGCAGGAGTGCGTTAGCATCGCGTTTTCACACAAGGGGAAGGGTATGGTCGGGGAGCAGAATAATGGACCCAAGCGTGCAGGCCTGCGGCAAGCCGCACTGATCGGGGCCGCGTTCATCTTGGCCTGTGCAGCCGCTCCTGCGCTGGCCGAGCGGCCGATGGCGGTGGATGATGCGGCCACCGGCGAGAAGGGCAGCGCAGAGCTGGAATTCGGCTGGGTGCGTGACGACAAGGAACGCGGCGGCGAGGCGTCGATCGCCTACATCCCGGTCGACAAGCTCAAAATCGAACTCGGTTATTCGCACACGCGCGACCACCAGCCGGGACCGTCGCTGTGGGCGCACGGAGTGGGCGTGGCGGTGAAATGGGTGCCCCTGCAGGCCGAAACGGGCCTGTCGGCCGGCCTCAAGTACGACTACGAGCGGGCCCGCGTCGACCTCCGCGGCGAACCGGATGAGGTCGCCCGCGCAAACACGCTTACCGCCTTGTCGAGCTGGGGCTTCGCGTCGGGCCAGCGCGTGCACCTGAACCTCGGTCGGGAATGGGTGCGGGTCAGCGGCACGAACGAGGTCGTCAACATCTGGGGTATCGGCTTCGAGCAGCCGCTGGGCGACCGGCTGACCCTGGGCGCCGAAGTGTTCGGTGCGGAGGACGCACGCCCGGACCGCCAGATCGGCCTGCGTTACGAAGTCGTCGACGGCTTCACCGTGTCCGCAGCGATCGGGCGGGGCAGCGACCGCAATATCGCCAATGTGGGGTGTGCCTGGGAGTTCTGACGCGCGCATTCGTGTCAACGCTCCTCCGGTGAGGGGCGTTAATTGCATGGGTCGGACGATCCGGCGAGGCTGCAGGGGACGCCAAATTGCAAGACGCGTTTTCCGGGTAGTCAAGGCGGGGATGCTTGGTTTAATATCCGGCCGGTTTCACACCACCATCTAAAGGAAAAGAGCATGAAAGTTTTCGTTGCTGCCGCGGTTGCCGCGGGCCTTCTCTCCGCCGCTCCGGCTTTCGCTTCCGCTGACCTGGCCAAGGCCAAGAACTGCCTCGCCTGTCACGCCGTAGACAAGAAGCTGGTCGGCCCGTCCTACCAGGACGTCGCCAAGAAGTACGCTGGCGACGCTGGTGCGGCTGCCAAGCTGGCCGAGAAGATCCAGAAGGGTGGTTCGGGTGTCTGGGGCACGATGCCGATGCCGGCCAACCCGCAGGTCAACGCCGAAGAAGCCAAGACCCTGGCTGCCTGGGTCCTGTCGCAGAAGTAATCGGCTCCGGTCGATGCAAAAAAGCCAGCCCGCGGGCTGGCTTTTTTTCGTCTGCCAGTCGGGCGCTCAGGACTGCAGGCTGTCGGCGAAGCCGAGCGCGCCGACGATCGCGCGGTTGATCTGCTCGGGCGCGAGCTGCAGCTCGGCCGCCTGCTTCTGCAGTTCCGTCGCGTCGAAGGACTCGCACAGGCGCGCAAGCTTGAGGAAGGGGGCGTAGGGGCCCTGCTCGAGCAGCAGCGCATCGGTGATCGCCGAGGGTAGGTGCATCTCCTCGAGTACGCTCTGCATCGACGTGCCCAGCAGGGCGTTGAGCAGCGAGAAGGCGCCTGTGATGAACAGGTTGTCGAGCTCCGACTTGTCGAAGAAGGATGCGCCGATCTGCTCCATGAAGCGCCCGCGCGCGATCGAGGTCTGCATCATCGCCGGCGCCCCCGGATCGCGGCTCGCGCTGACCAGCAGCAGCGACAGCCACTTGTTCAGGTTGGTGTAGCCGAGGATGCTCACCGCGTGGCGGAAGGACTGGATCTCGCAGCTCAGGCCGAAACCCGCCGAGTTGATGTAGCGCAGCAGCTTGTACGACACAGCGACGTCCTGCCGCAGCACCGCCTCGATCTCCTTGATGTCGGCATTGTTGCGCACGAGGTTAAGGAGTCGCACGATCTGCGCGTGCGCGGGTGACAGCTCCTTGGCTGCCGGGTTGCCGTACAGGAAGAACCAACCCGAGGCGCCGTCGAAGCCCGCCTGGACGGATTCCTGGAAGGCGTTCACGTTGGGTAGCCCCCAGGCGAGCGTGATGCCGGGCGAGCCGGCCGGTGTCGCGTGCCGGCGGCGGTCCATCAGCACGAAGCGCCAGTCGATGTCCGGCGGCAGGGCGGTGCCCGGGGCGAACCAGCTCAGGCACATGCTGATCCCGGCGTCGCGCAGCTGCGGCAGCAGCGCCTGCGCCTGCGGATGCGCGAGTGCCTGCGCGGGGATCTCCACCATCGCGTTGGGGGGAGCCTGCCAGTTCATCAGCTCGGGTGTCGGCACCAGCCGGCCGAGGCAGACGAACACCGTGTGGTGGGTCGGCCAGATGTCCGCGAGGCTGTTCAGCGTCTCGACCACCGCGCCGATGTTGGGCCCGTGGGCGACGAGCCGGTTCGCCGTGATCGCACGATTCCGGTTGACGACGGGTTCGCGGGTAAGGATCGTGGTCTGGGTCATGAGCTCAGCGTGCGTCGGTGGCGAAGGTAAAGGCGTCGGCGAAGAACGCGTCCGGCGGCAGCCCGCACTGTGCGGCAAGTTCGTCGCGCGCGGCGTCGATCATGGCCGGTGATCCGCAGGCATAGACTTCGTGCGCCGACAGGTCGGGCAGGTCCTCGATCACTGCGCGGTGCACGAGCCCGGTGCGCCCGTGCCAGTCGTCCGCGGCTGCCGCTTCGGACAATACCGGAATGTAGCGGAAGCCGGGCAGGGATTGTTCCCACGAGCGCGCGAGCTCGTCCATGTAGAGACCGGGACGATTGCGCGAGCCCCAGTAAAGCGTCATCGGTCGCGCAATGCCGGCATGGATCGCGTACTCGACGATGCTCTTGATCGGTGCGAAACCGGTTCCGCCAGCAATCAGCACGACCGGCGCCCGCGACTCCTCGTGCAGGCCGAAGCTGCCGAGCGGTCCCTCGAAACGCAGGATGTCGCGCTCCTTCATGCCGTTGAAGACGTGTTCGGTGAACGCGCCGCCGGGCACGAGGCGCACGTGCAGTTCCATGGCGTCTTCGCGATGCGGGGCGTTCGCGATCGAGAAGCTGCGACGGCGGCCGTCGGCGAGCAGGAAATCGACGTACTGGCCGGCGCGGAAGCGGAAGGGCTCGCTCGCGGGGAGCTTCAGTTCGATCACCATCACGTCCGGCGCGGCACGGGTCAGGCGCTGCACGCGACACGGGAGCTTCTTGATCGGGATGTCGCCGGCGCGGCTCACGTTGCGCGCCTCGAGGGTCAGGTCCGAATGCGCATGGGCGCTGCAGAAGAGCGTCATGCCGGCGGCGCGGTCCGCGTCGCTGAGCGCGGTCGCCGCGCCGGTGAGGGCGACCTCGCCGCGGATGACCTTGCCCTTGCACGCGCCGCAGGCGCCGTCGCGGCAGCCGTAGGGAAGTACGAGGCCTGCGGCGAGGGCTGCCTCGAGGATGGTCTGGTCCGCATCGGCCTGGAATTGCTGGCCACCTGGCTCGAGTGAAATCTGGAACGACATCGGGCGTGAGATAATCCGTCGATGAAAAGAATATTGATCGTCGGCAGCGGTGACGTGGCCCGGCGCGCGATTCCGTGGCTCGTGCAGCGCTTCAGGGTGTTCGCCCTGGTGCGCGATGCAGGCGGGCTCGCCGGATTGCGTGCGCTCGGCGTGACGCCGGTGTTCGCGGATCTCGACGACCGGCGCAGCCTGCGGCGCTTGGCCGGGATCGCGGATGCTGTCATGCATTTCGCGCCTCCCCCCGACCGCGGCACGCGGGATACCCGTACGGCAAGACTGCTGGCGGCACTTGCGTGCGGGTCGAGTCTACCACAGCGCCTCGTCTATATAAGTACGACGGGCGTGTATGGCGATTGCGGCGGTCGGTATATCGACGAGAGCCAGCCCTGCCATCCGCAGACCGCGCGGGCACAGCGTCGCGTCGATGCGGAGCGTCGGCTGCGCGGTTTTGGCGCGCGCAACGGCGTGCGGGTGAGCGTGCTGCGTGCGCCGGGCATCTATGCCGGCGATCGTCTGCCGGTGGCTCGCCTGGAGCGTGGCGAGCCGGTGCTGCGCGCGGAAGAGGACGTCCACACCAATCACATCCACGCCGACGATCTCGCGCGCCTGGCATGCCTCGCGCTTTTTCGCGCCGGGGCGGGACGCGTCTACAATGCCGTCGATGATACCCGCATGAAGATGGGCGAGTATTTCGACTTCGCCGCCGATACCTTCGGCCTGCCGCGGCCGCAGCGTCTCTCCCGCGCGGAACTTGCGTCACGCCTTTCGCCGATGGCCTTGTCCTTCATGGGCGAGTCGCGCCAGCTGGACAATCGCCGCATCCGGCGGGAGCTGCGGGCGCGCCTGCTGTACCCGACCGTGCGCGAAGGCTTCGCCGCGGCGCTCAATCGCAAACAATCAAGTTAGGAGTAGTCGATGCTGGTAGTGAAAGCCCTGCACATTTCCTTCGTCGTCGCCTGGTTCGCCGGCCTGTTCTACCTGCCGCGCCTGTTTGTGAACCACGCGATGGTGGATGATGCAGCGACGCGCGAGCGGCTCGCGCTGATGGAGCACAAGCTCTATCGCTTCATGACGCCGCTGGGCATCCTCGCGGTCGTGCTCGGCTTCTGGCTGTGGTTCGGCTATGGATTCTCGGGCGGCTGGCTGCACGCCAAGACCGCGCTGGTGAGCTTCCTGATCGTCTACCACCTGTACTGCGGCAGGCTCGTGCGCGATTTCGCCGCCGGGCGCAACACGCGCAGCCACAAGTGGTACCGCGTGTTCAACGAGGTGCCGGTGCTGGTGTTGTTTACGGTCGTGTTCCTGGTCGTGCTGAAGCCGTTCTGATCGGCCTCGTCCGCGCGCTGTTTCCATTTTCGTCCGCTCTGAATTTCTCTGGTCCTCATGTCCGAATCCTTCTTTTCCCCCTGTCCGCGCGGTCTCGAGCCGATGCTTGCCGAGGAACTTGCCGCGCTCGGGGCGCGGGACGTCGAGGCAACCCATGGCGGCGTCGGCTTCTCCGGCGACTGGCAGACCTGCTATCGCGCCAATCTCGAGAGTCGGCTCGCCACCCGCGTGATGTGGCGCCTCGCGCAGGGACGCTACCAGTCCGAAGAGGACATCTACCGGCTCGCCTATGGCGCGACCTGGGCGAAATGGTTCACCGTCGACGACACGATCCGCATCTACGTGACGGCGAAGCAGTCGCCCCTGAAGAGCCTCGAGTTCATCACGCTGAAGATCAAGGATGCGGTGTGCGATCACTTCCGCACCGTGACCGGCAAGCGCCCCAGCGTCGATACCGCGGACCCGGCGGTGCGCATTCACGCCTTCCTGACGCGCGACCGTGTCACGCTGTATCTCGATACCTCCGGCGAGCCGCTGTACAAGCGCGGTTACAAGCCCGCCGCCGTCGAGGCGCCGCTGAAGGAGAACCTCGCTGCGGGCATCCTGCGCATCAGCGGTTGGCAACCCGGTGAGGCGCTGATCGACCCGATGTGCGGCAGCGGCACTTTCCTCATCGAGGCGGCGCAGATTGCGCTCGACATCGCGCCCGGTCTCGGGCGCAGCTTCGCGTTCGAGCGTTTCCGCCATTTCGACCGCGCAGCCTGGGCGGCCATACGCCAGGCCGCGGAGGGGCGGCGCAAGCCGGTGCGGCCGCTGCGGATCTATGGCTCGGACGTGGTCGGCGAACAGGTGCGGCGCACGCGTGTGAATCTGCAGTCGGCCGGGCTGGCCGACTGCGTGACGCTCGACCGCGCGGACTTCCTGACGCGCGAGGCGCCCGCTCCCGAAGGCGTGATGGTGACGAATCCGCCCTACGGCGTGCGCATCGGCGAGGCGGAGGAGCTGGCGGCGCTGTATCCACAGTTCGGCGACGCGCTGAAGAAGCGCTGGAGCGGGTGGCGCTGCTATTTCCTGTCGGCGGACCCGGCGCTACCCAAGCTGATCGGCCTGAAGGCGAGCAAGCGCACGCCGCTGTTCAACGGCGCGCTTGAGTGCCGCGTGTTCGAATACAAGATGATTGCCGGCAGCAATCGGCGCAAGACGGCGGAAGAGGGCTGACGACCGAGAGGTCCCGTGGGAGCGGCTTCAGCCGCGAATCGGCCCGTTCGCGGCTGAAGCCGCTCCCACGAAGCCGGTTGCCGGATTCGACGGGAGCGGAATCCGGCCGCGCAGTAGATTTATTCGCAAACTCAGACGATATCGAGGTGCTGGATCCCGGACACGAGGTCCTTCTCGCCGAGCTTGCTGTTGAGCTTGATCTGCAGGCGCAGGTCGTTCACCGAATCGGCGTTGCGCAGCGCGTCCTCGTAGGTGATCCGCTCCTCCTCGTAGAGGTCGAAGAGCGCCTGGTCGAAGGTCTGCATCCCGAGTTCGCGCGAGCGCTTCATCACTTCCTTGATGCCCGGCACCTCGCCCTTGAAGATCAGGTCCGAGATCAGCGGCGAGTTGAGTAGCACCTCGACGGCCGGCACGCGTCCCTTCTCGCCCTTCTTCGGCAGCAGGCGCTGCGAGATCAGCGCGCGCAGGTTGAGCGAGAGGTCCATCAGCAGCTGCTGGCGGCGGTCTTCCGGGAAGAAGTTGATGATGCGGTCGAGCGCTTGGTTGGCGCTGTTCGCGTGCAGCGTGGCGAGGCACAGGTGGCCGGTTTCGGCGAAGGCGATCGCGTAGTCCATCGTTTCGCGGTCGCGGATTTCGCCCATCAGGATCACGTCGGGCGCCTGGCGCAGGGTGTTCTTCAGCGCCGCTTCCCAGGTGTCGGTGTCGATGCCGATCTCGCGCTGCGTGACGATGCAGTTCTTGTGCAGATGCACGTATTCGATCGGATCCTCGACGGTGATGATGTGGCCGTAGGAGTGCTCGTTGCGGAAGTCCACCATCGCGGCGAGCGAGGTCGTCTTGCCGGTACCGGTGCCGCCGACGAAGATCACGAGACCGCGCTTGGCCATCGCGACGTCACGCAGCACCGCGGGCATGCCCAGATCGTCGAAGGTCGGGATCTTCTGCGCGATCGTGCGCAGCACGAGGCCGACCTTGCCCTGCTGGATGAAGGCGTTGGCGCGGAAACGGCCGATGCCCGCGGGCGAGATCGCGAAGTTGCATTCCTTGGTCGATTCGAACTCCGCGGCCTGGCGGTCGTTCATGACCGCGCGCGCGAGCTCGGCGGTGTGCTGCTGCGTGAGCGACTGGTTGGACTGCGGGATGACGCGTCCGTCGACCTTGATCGCGGGCGGGAAGCCGGCGGTGATGAAGAGGTCGGAGCCGTTCTTCTGCACCATCAGCCTGAGCAGGTCGTGCATGAACTTGAGGGCCTGATCGCGTTCCATGTGTTGCGCTCCAGCGGAATTTCGGGGTGTCGCAAAAAGAATTATGTTCCTCGCGCGCGCCGGAGGGAACGGCGCGGCGGGCGGGATGCGACGGCGGGTGTGACGTGGTGGTCGTCCCGCTGCGCGGGGCGGCGATCAGCCGAAGTTGTCCTTGTTCTGCGCCTTCATCTTGGCTTCGGCGGGCGACACGATGTTGCGGCGCACGAGATCGAGCAGGCACTGGTCCAGCGTCTGCATGCCGACGTTCTGGCCGGTCTGGATCGACGAGTACATCTGGGCGATCTTGTTCTCGCGGATCAGGTTGCGGATGGCGGGGGTGCCGATCATGATCTCGTGCGCGGCGACGCGCCCCTGGCCGTCCTTGGTCTTCAGCAGGGTCTGCGAGATGACGGCGCGCAGCGATTCGGAAAGCATCGAGCGCACCATCTCCTTCTCGGCGGCCGGGAAGACGTCGACGATACGGTCGATGGTCTTGGCGGCCGAGGAGGTGTGCAGGGTGCCGAACACCAGGTGGCCGGTCTCGGCGCCGGTGAGCGCGAGGCGGATGGTTTCGAGGTCGCGCATTTCGCCGACCAGGATCACGTCCGGGTCCTCGCGCAGCGCCGAGCGCAGCGCGTTGTTGAAGGACAGCGTGTCGCGCGCGACTTCGCGCTGGTTGATCAGGCAACGCTTCGACTCATGCACGAATTCGATCGGGTCCTCGATGGTGAGGATGTGGCCGTATTCGTTGTCGTTGATGTGGTCGACCATTGCCGCGAGCGTCGTCGACTTGCCCGAGCCGGTCGGCCCGGTGACGAGCACGATGCCACGCGGCTGGTTGGAGATGTCCTTGAAGATCTTCGGGCAGTTGAGCTCCTCGAGCGTCAGCACCTTGGACGGAATGGTCCGGAATACCGCTGCCGCGCCGCGGTTCTGGTTGAAGGCGTTGACGCGGAAGCGCGCGAGGTTGGGCACCGCGAACGAGAAGTCGCACTCCAGCACTTCCTCGTACTGCTTGCGCTGCTGGTCGTTCATGATGTCGTACACCATGGAGTGCACGTCCTTGTGCTCCATCGGCGGCAGGTTGATGCGCCGCACGTCGCCATGCACGCGGATCATGGGCGGCAGGCCGGATGAGAGATGGAGGTCGGAGGCCTTGTTCTTGACCGCAAAGGCCAGCAGTTCGGTGATGTCCATGGATTCTTCGACGGAATTCGGAAGGGTGCGCGCGGAAAGGCCGGCTGCGGCGCGATGCTATACTCGCCCGGGCCGGATTTTCGAGACCAGTGCCGCCGCTATATGACAACAATCGCCGCCAACTTGCAAGCCGTGCGCGAGCGCGTCGCCAATGCCGCGATCGCCGCGGGGCGCCGGCCCGGGGAGGTCGCGCTGCTGGCCGTCAGCAAAACCTGGCCGGCATATTGCGTGGCAGAGGCGGCCGATGCCGGGCAGCGCCTGTTCGGCGAGAACTACGTGCAGGAAGGGGTGGCGAAGGTCGCCGAACTGAAGGCGCGTGGATTGGAATGGCACTTCATCGGGCCGCTGCAGAGCAACAAGACGCGCCCCGTTGCGGCGCACTTCGACTGGGTGCATTCGGTCGACCGCCTGAAGCTCGCCGAGCGCCTGTCCGAGCAGCGCGACGCGGAGACGGCGCCGCTGAACGTGTGCATCCAGGTGAACGTGAGCGGCGAGGCGAGCAAGAGCGGGGTGGCGCCGGACGAGGTGCCCGGACTTGCGCGGCAGGTGGCGGCCTTGCCGCGGCTGCGCCTGCGCGGACTGATGGCGATTCCCGAGCCCGGCGGCGACGAGGCGCTGCTGCGCAGCCGCTTCGCGACGCTGCGTCGGCTGCGCGACGAACTCAATGCTGCAGGTTTGGCGCTCGACACGCTGTCGATGGGTATGTCGCACGATCTCGAACTGGCGATCGCCGAAGGGGCGACCATGGTGCGGGTGGGCACCGCGATTTTCGGAACACGCAAGGCGCGTGAGGAACGGACATGACGGGAAAGGACGTGGCGGAACGGATCAGGATCAGTTTCCTGGGGGGCGGCAACATGGCGTCGGCGCTGATCGGCGGCATGCTGGAGCGCGGCTTCGCTGCGGCCGACATCCAGGTGGTGGAGTTGCAGGAAGAAGGGCGCAAGCGCCTGGAGGAGCGTTTTGGCGTGCGCGCGGTGGGCGCGGTCGATGACGCGCTGCTCGATTGCGACGTGCTGGTGCTGGCGGTGAAGCCGCAGCAGATGAAGGCGGCGCTCGCGCCGCTGGCGGGCCGGCTGGCGCGCCAAGTGGTGGTGAGCATCGCCGCCGGACTGCGGCTGGCGGACATCGGCCGCTGGTTGGGCGGCTACGCGCGGCTCGTGCGGGTGATGCCGAACACGCCGGCGCTGATCGGCGCAGGGGTGTCGGGGCTGTATGCGGACCCGTCGGTGGACGCCGCCGGGCGCGCCGCGACCGAGCGCGTGCTGGCCGCGGTCGGCAGTACGGCGTGGATCGCCGATGAGGCGCAGATGGATGCGGTGACGGCGGTGTCGGGCAGCGGTCCGGCCTATGTCTTCCACTTCATCGAGGCGCTGGAGGCGGCCGGCGCGTCGCTCGGCTTCGATGCGGCGACGGCACGCAAGCTCGCGATCGACACGGTGCTGGGCGCGGCGAAGCTCGCGGCCGGCTCAGACGAGGCGCCGGGCGTGCTGCGCGAGCGCGTCACGTCGAAGGGCGGCACGACCGAGGCGGCACTTGCGAGCATGAAGGCATCGGGCTTCTTTGACGCGATCGCCGCCGCGGTGAAGGCCGCCGAGGTGCGCGGGCGCGAACTCGGCGAACAACTGGGCAAGGACTGACGCGATGCTGGGCAACGTACTGCTGCTGGTCCTCGACACGGCCTTCGGCTTCATCACCCTGATGCTGCTGGCACGCTTCTTCATGCAGTGGCAGCGCGTGTCCTTCCGCAACCAGGTGGGAGCCTTCGTCGTTGCGACCACCGACTGGATCGTGCGGCCGCTGCGCCGCGTGATCCCGGGCGTGATGGGGCTCGATCTCGCGAGCCTGCTGCCGGCGTGGGTGCTGCAGACGCTGTTCGTGTTCATCGAACTGTCGCTGCGCGGCGCAGCGCTCAACGGCAATCCCGGTGGCCTGATCCTCGGCCTGTGGGGGCTGGGGCTGCTGGAAGTCGCCCGCATGGCGATCTACCTGGTGTTCGGCGTGGTGCTGATGTCGGCGATCCTGTCGTGGGTGAGCCCGCATGCGCCGGCCGCGCCCGTCTTCCACAATCTCTCCGCGCCCTTCCTGCGTCCGTTCCGACGCATCCTCCCGCCGATCGCCAATGTGGACCTGTCGCCGCTGGTGTTGCTGCTGGTGCTGCAGATCGTGCTGATGCTGCTGGGCGGGCTGCGCGGGAATTTCGCGTCGCTGCTGGTCGGGTGAGCATGGAATGGCTGCGCGAGGCGGCCGACGGCGGCCTCGTGCTGACGCTGCACATCCAGCCGGGCGCGAAGAAGACCGAATTCGTCGGCCTGCATGGCGAGGCGATGAAGATCCGCCTGGCCGCGCCGCCCGTGGACGGTAAGGCGAATGCGGCGCTGTGCGCCTTTCTCGCCGACTTCTGCAAGCTTCCGAAATCTGCTGTGACGCTGCTCAGCGGTGAGACTTCGCGAGCCAAGCGGGTGCGCATAGCGGGCGGCGACGCAGGGCTCGCAGCACGACTCCGCCTCCTCGGCTAGACTGCCTCTACGGCCTCGGGAGGGCGGCGCGCCCGCGACCGTTCCCCCTGCCTGCCGGCAGCCGTCGGCGGGCGCGCAGACGCGACGGAGGTGCGCGATGTCCGATGATGGCCGGGCGGCACTGGAGAGGGCATATGCGCATGCTCTCGGATTCGACGAGGCGCGACGGTCGCGTTCCCCGAACGTGCTAGCCGGCGTCGAGGCCCTGCGCGCCGCGCTCGACGGGCCGACGCCGGAGCAGGGTACATCCGCCGCGGTCGTCATCGACAATCTGATACGCGGTGCCGAACCGGGCGTGATGGGGACGACCGGCGGGCGATTCTTCGGCTGGGTCATCGGCGCCTCGCATCCGGCGGGGGTTGCCGCCGACTGGCTCACTAGCATCTGGGGACAGAACGGCGGCAGTTTCTACGCGGCGCCCGCGAACGCCGTCGCCGAGCAGGTCGCGGCGCGCTGGTTACTCGATCTGCTGGGGCTGCCGCCCGAGTCGTCGGTCGGCTTCACGACCGGCGCGACGATGGCAAATTTCGTCTGTCTCGCGGCGGCGCGCAACAAGCTGCTGCGCGAGGCGGGCTGGGACGTCGAGGCGGACGGCCTGCATGGCGCCCCGCCTTTGCGCGTGTGCATCGGGGACGACGCGCATGCGACGGTTTTTTCGGCGTTGCGTTATCTGGGCTTGGGATATCGGCGCGTGACGCGGGTCGCGACGGACGCCGCCGGCCGGATGGACGCGTCGGCCTTGAGCGATGCGCTGTCGGGCGAGCGCGGGCCGCTGGTCGTAATCGCGCAGGCAGGGCAGATCAACACCGGCGCGTTCGATCCGTTCGACGAGATCGCCGAACTCACGCACGAGTGTGGCGGGTGGGTGCATGTGGACGGGGCCTTCGGCCTTTGGGCTCGGACCTGTCCGGAGCGTGCGGCGCTCGCCGCGGGCGCGGAGAAGGCGGATTCCTGGGCGACCGACGGCCACAAGTGGCTTCAGACGCCCTACGACTGTGGCTATGCAATCGTGCGCGACGCGCAGGCGCATCGCGAGGCGATGACGGTCGGGGCGAGCTATTTGCCGACGACGGGCGAGGATATCCGCGATCCGCTGCATTTCGCGCCCGAGCTATCGCGCCGGGCTCGTGGCTTCGCAACCTGGACGATGCTGCGCGTGCTGGGGCGTGAGGGGATCGCGGCGATGGTCGGACGGCATTGTGCGCTCGCGCGGCGCATGGCCGACCGCTTGGCGGCTGAGTCGGGGATCGAAGTGCTTAACGACGTGGAACTGAATCAGTTCGTCGTGCGCTTCGGCGCAGCGGCTGGGTCGCCGGAGGAGGGCGATGCGCTGACGAAGGCGGTGATTGCGCGCACCCAGGCGGCGGGCGTGTGCTATGTCGGCGGCGGAAGCTGGCGAGAGCGCTGGGTGATGCGGGTGTCGGTGATCTCATGGCCGACGACGGAGGCCGATGTAGATATGTCGACCGACTCGATCATCGCGGCGTGGCGCGAGGTGAACGAGAGGGGCGTGGGTTGAAACGGGCGCCCGCAGCCGGGCGCCCGTGTGGCACGCGCAGCGATCTCAGCCCAGTTCGTGCATGACCTGGCCTTCGACCAGGGTGTAGTGCACGCGGCCGGGCAGTTCCAGGCCGAGGAAGGGCGTGTTCTTGCCCTGGCTGCGCAGGTTGTCGCGGCTCACGGTGGTGTGGGCGGCGGGGTCGAACAGGCACAGGTCGGCACGCGCGCCGGGCGTCAGGTGGCCGGCCTTGGTGATGCCGACGATGCGCGCGGCATCCGAGGTCACGCGCGCCAGCGCCTTCACCAGCGGCAGGCCCGTCTCCTGCGCCCACTTGAGGGTGAGCGGCAGCAGCAGTTCGAGGCCGGTCGCGCCGGGTTCCGATTCGCTGAAGGGGGTGAGCTTGCCGTCGTCGTCCACCGGCGTGTGGTCCGAGCACAGCGCGTTGATGCGGCCGTCGGCGAGCCCCTGGCGCAGCGCGTCGCGGTCGCGCTGGCTGCGCAGCGGCGGCACGAGGTGGCAGTTGCTGTTGAAGTAGCCGATGTCCATGTCGGACAGGTGCAGGTGGTTGATCGACACGTCGCAGGTGATGTCCATGCCGTCGGCGCGGGCCTGCTCGACCAGCGCGAGGCCTTCGGCGCTGGACAGGCGTGTGACGTGCAGCCGCGCGCCGGTGGCGCGGGCGAGCTGGATGTAGGTGTACAGCGCGATCGTCTCGGCGGCGACGGGAATGCCGGGCAGGCCCAGGCGCGAGGCGACCTCGCCGTCGTGCGCGACGCCATTGCGGCCGAGGAAGGGCGCGAGCGGTTGCAGCCAGACGCGGAAACCGAAGGTCGCGGCGTACTGCATCGCGCGCATCAGCACGTTGTTGTCGACGATGGGCACGTTGGCCTGGCTGAAGGCGACGCAGCCGGCTTCCACCAGTTCGGCCATCTCGGACAGGCGCTCGCCCTTGAGACCGATGGTCAGCGCCCCGACCGGGTAGACGTGGGCGCGATTGAGCTTCTTCGCGCGGTAGCACAGCATCTCGACGAGACCGGGTTCGTCGAGTGCGGGGTCGGTGTCGGGCGGGATCGCGAGGCTGGTGACGCCGCCGGCCATCGCCGCGTCCATCTCGGATTCGAGCGTCGCGCGGTATTCGAAGCCGGGCTCGCGCAGGCGCGCCGCGAGATCGATGAGGCCCGGGGCGACGACGAGATTGGCGGCGTCGATCGTGCGCTCCGCGGCGAAACCGTCCGGCGCCGCGCCGGTCGCGACGATCTTGCCGTCGGCGAGATACAGGTCGCGCTGGTCGTCGAGGCCGTTCGCGGGGTCGATGACGCGGCCGTTGGTGATGCGGATCTTCATTACTTGTTGCTCCCTTGCTGGCCGGCCAGCATGCTCATGACGGCCATGCGGACCGCGATGCCGAAGGTGACCTGGGGCAGGATCACGGCCTGCGCGCCGTCGGCGACGGAGGAATCGATCTCGACGCCGCGGTTCATCGGTCCCGGGTGCATGACGATGGCGTCGGGCTTGGCGAGTGCCAGCTTCTCGGCGGTGAGACCCCACACCTTGTAGTATTCCTGCGGGGTCGGCAGCAGCGCGCCGTTCATCCGCTCGTTCTGCAGGCGCAGCATCATGACGACGTCGACGCCCTTGAGGCCCTCGCGGATGTCGTGGAAGACGCGCACGCCCATGCGCTCGACCTCGGTCGGCAGCAGCGTCTTGGGGCCGATGACGCGTACCTCGGGCACGCCCAGCGTGGTCAGCGCGGCGATCTGCGAGCGCGCCACGCGCGAGTGCAGCACGTCGCCGACGATCGCGACGGTGAGGTTCGTGAAGTCCTTCTTGTAGTGCCGGATGGTGTACATGTCGAGCAGGCCCTGCGTCGGATGCGCATGGCGTCCGTCGCCGGCATTGACGACGTGGATGTGGTCGCGCCCGGTCGCGAGGAGATGCTGCGCGATCAGGAAGGGCGCGCCGCTCGCGGCATGGCGCACGACGAACATGTCGGCCTGCATCGCGCACAGGTTGTCGACCGTATCGAGCAGGCTCTCGCCCTTGGCCGTGGAGCTGGTCGATACGTTGAGGTTGACGACGTCGGCCGACAGGCGCTTCGCGGCGATCTCGAAGGTCGTGCGGGTGCGCGTGGAGTTCTCGAAGAACAGGTTGAAGATGCTCTTGCCGCGCAAGAGCGGCAGCTTCTTGACTTCGCGTTCGGCGACTTCGGTGAACGGGGCGGCGGTGTCGAGGATCGCGGTGATGACGTCGCGCGGCAGGCCGTCGATCGTCAGCAGGTGCTGCAGTTCGCCGTGTTTGTTGAGCTGGGGGTTATGCATCGATCAGCCTCAGGGTGAGCGCGCCGGCAGCGTCGGTCTCGAGCTGCAGGTTCTGGCTTGCGGGCAGGGGTTGGGGCAGGGTGAGGGCGCAGTAGCGCGCGGCAATCGGCAGCTCGCGGCCGCCGCGGTCGACGAGCACGGCAAGGTCGACGCGCGCGGGGCGGCCGAAGTCGAACAATTCGTTGATCGCGGCGCGCGTCGTGCGCCCGGTGTAGAGCACGTCATCGACGATGATGACGTGGGCGGCTTCGACGTCGAACGGGATCTCGGTGCGCTTGGGCTGGGGATGCAGGCCCTTGGAGCCGAAGTCGTCGCGATAGAAGGACACGTCGATCGAGCCGGTCGGGTGCTTCAGGCCGAGGGCCTGGTGCAGGCGTTCGGCCAGCCACACGCCGCCCGTGTGGATGCCCACCAGTGCGGTGTCGGGCGTCACGTGCGGCCGCATCTGCTCGACCAGGGTCTGGAAGAGCGCTTCGGCATCAAGCTTTTGCATGTTGGAGGGTGTCCAGGAAGTGTTGCAGGATGATCTGGGCGGCGACTGCGTCGAGCACCGGCTTGCGTGCTTGCCAACTGCGCTGCCCCGCTTCCTCCAACGCGGCTTCGGCCGCGGCGGAGGACAGGCGTTCGTCGCTTTCCATGACCGGCAGGCGATAGCGGCCGTGCAGCTGGTTTGCGAAGCGGCGGCAGCGGGCGGTCATTTCGTGCGGAGTGCCGTCGAGGTGGCAGGGGATGCCGACGACGAGGCCGACGGGGCGCCACTCGGCGATGAGTTTTTCGATGGCGGCGAAGCGCGGCGCGTTGGCCTCGCCGCTGATGGTCACGAGTGCGCTGGCCCGGCCGGTCTCGAGTTCGCCGACGGCGACGCCGAGGCGCACGAGACCGAAGTCGAAGCCGAGCAGGGTGCCGCGCGCGGGGAGGTCCGGGGTTGGCCGAGGTTCGGGCGCGGCCGCCTCAGGCATGCCCGGCCGTCTCGCTGAGGTTCGTGAAGTCGATGCCGAGCTTCTGCATGGCGGCGGCGAGGCGCTCCTCGGGCGGCAGGTCGAAGACGATAGAGAGATCGGCGCGCACGGTCAGCCACGCGTTGTCGGCGATCTCCTGTTCGAGCTGGCCGGCGGTCCAGCCGGCGTAGCCCAGCGTCACGAGCACGTCGGCGGGCTGGCCGGTGCTGCCGATGGCCTGCAGGATGTCGCGTGAGCTGGTCAGGCCGGCTTCGTCATTCACGTTCAGGGTGGAGTGCCATTCGCCCGCGGGCCGATGCAGCACGAAGCCGCGGTCGGTCTGCACCGGGCCGCCGAAGTACACCGGCTGGTCGGCGAAGCCCGCGGCGTCGAGCGGCAGTTCGACGCGCTCGAAGAGCGTGGCGAGCGTCATGTCGATCGGCCGGTTGACGATGATCCCGAGCGCGCCCTGGTCGTTGTGCTCGGCGATGTAGGTCAGCGTGCGCGAGAAATTCGGATCGGCCATGCTGGGCATGGCGATCAGGAAATGATGCGTGAGGTTCGACATGATTTCGCTCATGGCTGCATTTTAGCCTCTCGCGCGCGGCATGGAGCAGGAACCTGTGCGGCATGGGTGCGTCAGAATGCGACTTTCCGAATTCCCGGGTTTCTTCATGTCCTCAGCTCTCGTGTGGTTTCGCCGCGACCTGCGCAGTTTCGATCACGCTGCGCTGTATCACGCGCTGCGTCGCTTCGGGCGGGTCCATTGCGTCTTCGTGTTCGATACGGAGATTCTCGACGCACTGCCGAGCCGCAGCGACCGGCGCGTCGAGTTCATCTGGCGCAGCGTGCAGGAGCTCGACGCTGCGCTCGACGCCCTGTCGCGCCGGGCGGGCGGGAGCGGATCGGGCCTGATCGTGCGACACGGGCGCGCCGATGAGCTGATCCCGGCCCTGGCGGCGCAACTCGGCGTGGAGGCGGTGCTGAGCAATCGCGACTACGAACCGGCGGCGATCGCGCGCGACCGGCGCGTGGCGGAGCGGCTTGCGGAAGCGCGGATCGGCTTCGAGGACTTCAAGGACCAGGTGATCTTCGAGCGCGACGAGATCCTGACCCAGGGCGGCCAGCCGTACAGCGTATTCACGCCCTACCGCAACGCGTGGTTGAAGAAGCTCGACGGCTTTTATGTGCAGGCCTACCCGGTGGAGCGCTACGCCGCGCAGCTCGCGCCCAAGGCCGCGGGCGAGCGCGTGCCCGGCCTCGAGGAGCTGGGGTTCGTGCCGACCAACCTCGCCGGGCTGCGCATACCGACCGGCATGAGCGGCGGCCGGGCGCTGTTCGCGGACTTCGCCGGGCGCATCGGGCGCTATCGCGAGGCGCGCGACTTTCCCGCTGTCAAGGGCGTGTCCTACCTGTCCACGCACCTGCGCTTCGGCACCGTGTCCGTCCGCGAACTGGCGGCGTTCGCATGGGCCGACGGCGGGGCCGGGGCGCAGAGCTGGCTCGGCGAACTGGTGTGGCGCGACTTCTACCACATGATCCTGTGGCACCACCCACGCGTCGTGACGGGGAGCTTCAGGCCCGAGTGCGACCGGATCGCGTGGGACGCGGCGCCGGAGCTGTTTGCGGCGTGGTGCGAGGGACGCACCGGGTATCCGCTGGTCGATGCGGCGATGCGCCAGCTCGACGCCACGGGCTACATGCACAACCGGCTGCGCATGATCGTGGCGTCCTTCCTCACCAAGGACCTGGGCGTCGACTGGCGGCGCGGCGAGCGCCATTTCGCCGACCATCTGCTGGACTACGACCTCGCGGCCAACAACGGCGGATGGCAGTGGGCGGCGTCGACGGGCTGCGACGCGCAGCCGTATTTCCGCATCTTCAATCCGGTCACGCAGTCGCTGCGCTTCGATCCGGAGGGGCGCTTCGTCCGTCGCTACCTGCCGGAACTCGCGCGCGTGCCGGACAAGTACGTCCATGCGCCGTGGAAGATGGGCGCGGCGGACCAGACGGCTGCGGGCGTGCGTATCGGCCGGGACTACCCGGCGCCGGTGGTCGATCACGCCACGGCGCGCGAGCGTACGCTCGCGCGCTTTGCCGTGGCGCGGGACCGAGCCGGGCGGCGCGATCAGGCCTCCGCGCGCGCCTTCCCGGTGTAGTGCTGCAGCAGGGCCAGCAGCTCGCCTTCCTCGTAGGGTTTGCCGAGATACTCGCTGGCGCCGATCTTCTCGGCCAACTGGCGATGCTTGTCCGCCAGGCGCGAGGTGATCATGATCACCGGCACGTCGCGCGTGCGCTCATCGGCGCGGATGTTGCGCAGCAGGTCGAAGCCGTCCATGCGCGGCATCTCGATGTCCGACAGGATGACGTCGGGCACCGACTCGATCAGGCGCTCCAGCGCCTCGACGCCGTCCTTGGCGGTGATCACGCGATAGCCTTCGCGTTCGAGCAGGCGGCCGGTGATCTTGCGCACCGTCAGCGAGTCGTCGACGACCATCACGGTCGGCTGGACGACCTGCGTCGCCTCGACCGGCGCGGCGGCACCCGGCGCCTGCGCGGCGCCTTCCGCCTCCGCGAGGCTGCGGCTGGCGAGCGCGACCGGGTTGAGGATCAGCACGATCTCGCCGTCGCCCAGCACCGTCGCGCCGGAAATGCCGACCACGCGAGCGAGCTGCGGGCCGGCGTTCTTGACGACGATTTCCTGGTTGCCGCGCAGCGCATCGACGTGCAGCGCGAGCGTCTGGGCGCCGGCGCGCAGCAGCAGCACCCAGTTGAAGCGCTGCTCCTCGGGCTGGCTCGCCGCGTCGCCGAGCAGGCGCGGCAGGTAGCGATAGTTGAAGTGCATGTCCTGCCAGTCCGTGCCGCCGGCGGCGCGCAGCTCCCGCAGCGCCCCGGCCTTCAGCTCCATGACCTGCGCGACCATGCTCGAGGGGATGGCGTAGGTACGCCCGCCCGCGCTGACCAGCAGGGCCTGCGTCACGGCCAGCGTGAGCGGCAGGTAGATGCGGAATTCCGTGCCGGCGCCGCGCGTCGAGCGGATGTCGATGCGCCCGCCCACCGCCGCGGTCTCGGACTTCACGACGTCCATGCCGACGCCGCGGCCGGACACCGTGGATACGTTGCTGGCGGTGGAGAAGCCGGGGAGGAAGATCAGGTTCGTCAGGCGGCGCTCGTCGGCGATCTCGGCCGGCCCGAGCAGGCCGTTAGCACGTGCCCGCTCGGCGATGCGTTCGTAATCGAGGCCGGCGCCGTCGTCGGCGAGGCTGATCGCGATTTCGTTGCCTTCCTGGCTGACGCTCAGCGTGATCTGGCCGATCTCGTTCTTGCCGGCGGCGCTGCGCGTCTCCGGGGCCTCGAGGCCGTGTGCGATGGCGTTGCGCAGCAGGTGTTCGAGCGGTGCGGTGATATGTTCCAGCACGCTGCGGTCGATCTCGATGCGACCGCCGCGCAGGTCGAGGTTGGCGCGCTTGCCGAGATCCTTGGCCGTCTGGCGCGTGACACGATAGAGGCGGTCGGCGAGGCTGTCGAAGGGCACCATGCGCACCTGCATCAGCGCCTGCTGCAGGTCGCGCGACAGGCGGGCCTGGCTGTTCAGCGCGAGTTCGGCGCCGTCGAGGTTGCGCAGCAGGCTCTGTTGCACGGTCGTGACGTCGCCGACGCTCTCCGCCATCATCCGCGTGAGCTCCTGCAGGCGGGTGTAGCGGTCCATCTCCAGCGGATCGAAGTCCCCCTCGCTGGTGCCGGTATGGGCGATGCGCGACTGCATCTGCACGTCGGCCTGGATCTCGACCTCGCGCAGCTGGTTGCGCAGGCGGATGACGTTTTCGGTCAGGTCCAGCAGCGAGCGGCGCAGCGTGCGCAGTTCGCCGGCGATGCGGGTGCGGGCGATGCCGATCTCGCCGGCTTCATTGACGAAGCGGTCGACGGTGTCGGCGCGCACGCGCAGCGTCGCCGTCGCGCTGGTTTCGCCCTCGGTCGGCGCGGCTTCGGGCGCAGCCACGGAGACCGCGACTTCGGTCGCGCCAGCGGCCGCCGGCGTTGCCGGGGCGGGTGTGCCGGTGAGCGCGCCCATCATCTGCTCGGTGCGGTCCAGTCCGCCGACGAGCTCGTCGATCATCTCGGCGGCGTCGCGCCCCGCTTCGCGGCCGGCTTCGAGCTGCGATTCGAGCTGGTGCACGTGCTCGCCGAGGCTCATCGCGCCGGCCATGCGCGCGCTGCCCTTGAGCGTGTGCAGCAGGCGGGCCGTCGCCTTGGCGTGATCGGCCGAGGGGTCGCCACTGCTCCAGCGTCGCAGCGTCGCGTGCAGATCGGCAAGCAGTTCCGCGCCTTCCTCGAGGAAGACCGGCAGGAGCTGCTCGTCGAGATCGTCGGCGACGGTCGCAGCGGGGGCCGCGGCCTCGGGGGCTTGCCCAGCGGCGGACGGCTGTTCGGGAACCTCCTCCTCGATGACTGCGCCTTCCGGCTCGAAGCCGACGTCGAGGGCGAGCGTGCGGCCGATGCCGTCGAGCTGCTCGATCAGTTCGGGCACCTCGATCGGCATCTGGCGCAATGCAACCTGCGCGACCATCGCCTCGAGGGTGTCGTTGGAGCTCTTCATGACCGCGGACTGCTCGGCGGTCGGCGGGTGGGCGCCCTCTCGCAGGCGCTCGATCGCGTGCTCGAGCGCGCGTGCGAGACCTTGCACGCTCATCAGGCGCGTGGTGCCCGAGATGCCGGCAAGCGTGTGCGCGGCGCGCAGGGCGGCTTCGGCCGGGATCAGGGTGGGGTTGGCCGCGAGGCGGCCAAGTTCGTCGCGCAGGGTGCCCAGATGGTGCCGCGCCTCTCCGAGGTACAGGTCGTAGAGCGGGCGGCTGATCTCGTTGTCGCCGACGTGGACGACGTCGCGCTCGATCGGCACCTCGAGTTCCTCGAGGTCGACGGTCGCCTCCTCGATCTCCTGCGGTGCTTCGCTTGCGGCAGGGGTTTCCTCGGCAAAGGGCGTTGCGAGTGCGCCGGTCTCTTCCAGCTCGAGAGGCTCGATGGCGGCGGGGGGCTCCTCCTCGAGGGGCTCTTCCAGTTCCACCGCCTCTTCGAGATCGATGCTGTCCTCAAGATCGAGCACCTCCTCGAGTTCGGCCAGTTCCTCGAGTTCCTGTGCCTCGGCGGCGTCGGCCGCCTCCGCCTCTGTCAGCGGGATGGGCTCCTCGATTCCGGTCGTCCGTTCCAGCGCGACGTTCGTCTCGAAGCCGGGCCGCTCCCCGGTCGCCGGCGGAAGTTCGAGTTCGGGCAGGGCTTCGAGCGTGATCGCTTCTTCGGGTTCGGCGGTGAAATCGAGCGCTGGCGGCTGTTCCGCTTCCGCGGCGGGGGGCGTTGCGCCCGAGGGCTCGCCGGTTGCCAGGTCGCCGGTTTCGAGGGGGAACAGGAGCTCTTCGCCGATTACTGCCGACGGCGCTTCTTCCAGTTCCTCGAGTACGAAGGTCTCTTCAGCGGCGGGCTCGAGGGATATTTCCTCGAATGTCGCCGTCTCTTCCGGCTGTGCGATTGCACCGCTCGTCCGGAACTCGTCGAGCTGGCTCGTCTTCGGTGCGTACTCGCTCCCGGCCGCAGCTTCGAAGCCTTCGCCGGCCTCTTCCTCGTCGAGCGCGATTTCCTCGCCCGGCGCCTCGAGTTCGAGCGCCTCGAGGGATTCCTCGACGACGATCTCTTCCTCTTCGGCCGCCGGGGTTGTGACCGGCAGGATCTCGCCGCTTGCGGCCTGTTCGAGCGTCGCGAAGGCGAGGGCGGCCTCAGCGGCTGCCGCGGGTTCGGCGGCAGGCGTCGCCGCACCCTGGGGCGCCGGCTCGCTGATCGGCGTGTCGCTGCTGCGCAGGCGCTCGGCTTCCGCCATCAGGGCGGCGACGTCGCGTGCCTGGCTGCCTCCCGCCTCCAGATCGGAGACCCACGCGGAGAAGCTCTCGCAGGCATCCCCGATGAGATGGTGAAGGGCCGGGGTCGGCGGCCATTCGAGCTGGAGCCAGCGGTTGAGGGTCTGCTCCAGCCCCCAGGCAGCCTCGCCGAGATCGCGTAGGCCGACCATGCGGCCGCTGCCCTTGAGTGTGTGGAAGCCGCGCCGGATCGACGTGAGGTGCTCGGCGTTGCCCGGTGCCGTGCGCGACAGCTCGACCTGCTCGGCGATGTTGGCGAGAACCTCGTGGGCTTCCTCGATGAAGATCTCGAGCAGTTCGGCGTCGATTTCCGCGGCACTGGGCGCCGCTGCGGGCGGTGTCGTCGGGGTTGGCGCCGGAGCAAGCGCAGGTGCCGGTGTCTCGGGCGGCAACTCGATCGGAGCGAAGTCGACGTGGATCTGGGGCGGGCTCGGCTCGGCCGGTTCGAGCGGCGGCTGGAAGTTGAGGTCGGTTTCGACTTCCTCGATCGGGAGCGGAGCCTCGAGCGCTGCCTCCTCGACGGCCGGCGCTGCGGGCGCGGGAGCTTCAGCGGGCGCCGCAGCGGCGAGTTCCTCCACTTCAGCCGCGGGCGTCGCAGCGGCAGGGGGCTGCTCGGCCGCGGAGGGCGCTGCCGCTACGCCGGCCGTTGTTGCCGTGGTGGCCGGCTGAACCACTTCGGCGAAGCGCGGCAGCTCGATCGTCAGGGCGGCCGTTTCGGCGCTTGCCTGCGCGCGCCGGGCGCTCGGGTCGAGGAAGGCCTGTAGGTTCGCCGGGCCGTGCTGCAGGGCCTGGACGTAGAAACCGAGGGCCGACAGGCGCTGCGCGAGTCCTTCGAACTGGCCTGCTTCCGGCTCTGCGTCGCTCGCTGCGAGCCGGGCAACGGTGCCTGCGGCGTCGTGCACGAGCGCGATCGCGTCGGGGTCGCCGATCAGGGTCAGCGCCCCTTCCACCTGCTTGAGCGGCGTCGCGAGATTCTCGAGCGGTGCGCGCTTCTGCTGGTTGCGGAAGAAGTCGTCGAGGATCTGTTCGACCTGCGCGAGGCTCGAGAGGATCTCCCGGGCCAGCTGGCCGACCGCTTCGCGTTCCTGCAGGCGGCGTGCCGTCTCGACCGTCGGCGAGTGCTCGGCAGGTTCGACCGACTCGCCGCGCGTCACCGCGCCCAGGCGGCTGACGGTGTCAGCGACCTGCGTCGAGAAGCCCGCGTCGGGCACGACGCGGTCGAGCGCTCCTTCCGCGAGCAGCAGCGCGGTGGCGACCTCGATGGCGACCTTGTCGGTGTTCTGCAGCGGGTCCTTGCGCAGCCAGCGGACGAACTCGATCAGGGCTTCGAGCAGGCGATCGAGTGCGGGCCGCCCGAGCTGAGGCGCCTGGGCCGCGACATCGGCGAGGCCGCCGGCGAAGCGCGGCAGGGCGGCGGCATGGCCTTCCGAGAACTCGTCCCACGCGTGTTTGGTGGCGGACATCGAGGTCTGCAGCGACTTGAGCAGCGGCGCAAGCGGCGTGACGCTGACGGTCGAGCCGGCCTCGGGAATCAGGGCATGGGGGTGCCAGGTGTCGCGCACGGCCTGCTGCTGGGCGGTGCGGGCGGGGGCTTGTGCGACCCAGTACAGCAGTTCGCGGATGAAGCGATCCGGTATCGCGACGGGCGCATCGGCAAGCCGTTTGAGCTGCGCATCGAGCTGCGAGCACAGACGCTTGACCTCGGGTTGAGCCGGCAGGTCGCCGTGCGCCAGCGCTTCGAGGAAGGCCTGCGCGGCGTACCACAGGTTGGTGACGGGGGCGCCGGTATGCAGTACCTCCATGCCCTTGACGGCGTCCAGCATGGCCGAGGGGCCGGCCGAGTCGTTGGGCGTGCGCAGCCACTGCAGCAGGCCGCGCTGGAACAGGGCGCGCTGCGCCCGCAGCTGCGCCTGACGGGCTTCGTCGGTCAGCGTGACGCTGGCGATCTGGCGGCGCGGCGGACGTTGCGTGAGGTCGGGGAAGAACAGTTCGGCCGGCGTGACCGGGTCCGCGCTGCGGATGGCGTTGATTTCGCGGTACAGCGGCAGCAGGCGCAGCGGCTGATCGGCCGTGCCATGCACCAGCTCTTCGATGTAGTTGCCCATCGTCGCGAGCGCGCGCCGCGCCAGGGCGATGGTCGCTGCATCGATGGGGCGTTCGCCGCGGGCAAGCAGCCCGAGCGACTGGTCGAGCGAGGAGGCGAACTGGGTGAGGCCGTCCAGGCCGACGATCGAGAGCGCGCCGCGCACCTGATGCAGGTGGGTCTGCGCGAACTGCAGGCGGCCCGGGGCGTCGGATGCGGATAGCGCCTGTTCGAGCGACTCGTCGGCCCGCGCGAGGGCGAGGTCGATTTCGTTCTTGACCCAGGTGAGCGGGCCCAGATCCAGTTCAGAGGGGTGCGTCATGGCCGGTTCCCGAGCGAGGGGCGAGTGCGTCAGACCTTGAAGCCCGACACCGAACCCTTGAGTTCGACGGCGAGGTCGGCGAGCTGGCCGACCGACACGGCGGTCTGGCGCGTGCCGGTCGCGGTCTGTTCGGTAATCGCGAGAATTTCCTTCATGGTTTCGGCGACGCGGGTCGCGGTGGCTGCCTGGTGCTGCGTGTCACTGGAAATCTGTTCAATGAGGCGCGCGGCCTCGGTCGACACCTCGCCGATCTCGGCCAGCGCCTGGCCGGCAGCATCGGACAGCTGCGCGCCTTCGACCACGTCGCGGGTGGCGTTTTCCATTGAGCCGACGGCGTCCTTGGTGTCGGTCTGAATCGTCTTCACGATCGCCGCGATCTGCTTGGTCGCCTCGGCGGAGCGCTCCGCGAGGCGCTGCACTTCTTCCGCGACGACGGTGAAGCCGCGGCCCGCTTCGCCTGCCGAGGCGGCCTGGATGGCCGCGTTCAGCGCGAGGACGTTGGTCTGTTCGGTAATGTCGGAAATCAGTTCGACGATCTCGCCGATCTCCTGCGAGGATTCGCCGAGGCGTTTGATCCGCTTCGAGGTTTCCTGGATCTGCTCGCGGATGCCGTTCATGCCCTTGATGGTGTTTTCCACGGCGCCCGCGCCCTTGCGTGCCGATTCCAGCGAGCGCCGCGCGACCTGGGCGGAGCGCAGGGCACGTTCGGACGATTCCGTCATGGTCTTGGCCATCTGCTCGACGGTTGCGCCGACTTCCTCGATCTCGCGCGATTGCCGTTCGGTCGCGCCGAGGAGCTCGGTGGAGGTCTTCTGCGCGGATTCGGTCGCCTGCGTCACGCGCGTTGCGGCGTCGTTGATGCGGCGCACCAGCACCGAGAGTTCCTCGATGGTGTAGTTGACCGAGTCGGCGATCGCGCCGGTGATGTCTTCGGAAACGGTGGTGCGTACGGTGAGGTCGCCGTCGGCGAGATCGCCCATCTCGTTCATCAGGCGCAGGATCGCCTGCTGCGCCATGTTGCGCTCGTTCTCCGCGGTGCGCTGGTGCTGTTCGGCTTCGTGCTGGCGCGCGGCGAGTTCGCGGTTGTTCACCTGCGCCATGCGGCTCAGGGCCATGAGGCCGACAATCGCGGCGAGCGCGACGCCGAGCGTCGCCGGCGACAGGCCGCCGGTGGCGCCGGACAGCGCCGCGGAGAGTTCGCTAGCGCTGCTCGACAGCGGCTCGGACGCGCCGAAGATGTCGCTGCCGGCCTTCTTCGCCTGCACGAGCGTCTGGATGTGCTGCAGGATGTCGTCGACGGCGTCGAGGGTCTCGGTGGCGCCGGTCGCGAATTCATTTACGCGTCGCCGCCCTTCGGGATCGGTGGTGGTCGCGCGCAGCTCGTTGATCACCTCGGTCAGCGACTTGGCATCCTTGCCCAGCGCGAAGGCCGTTTCCGGGTCGATCGCGTTCGCGACCAGCAGCGCGTTGGCGTTCTTGGCGATGCGCTGCGTCAGCACGACGCTGTTCGTGGCGGCCGTGACGTCGCGCGCATTGCTGCCGACGCGCGCCTGTACGATCTGCCGCGCCTGTTCATACAGGGACTCGTTCTGCTGGTTGATCGTGGCGACCGAGCGGTTGAGCACGAGGAGATTGCTTTCCTGGGCGATCAGCTGGTTGGCGAGCTCCGCGGTGGGGCGCCATTTTGCCGCGAGGTCTTCCACCCGCGGCTGTACGTCCGCGGGCGCGGCCGGGAGGCTGCGGCCTTCGATGTCGCCGCCGTTCGCCAGGGCGTCCAGCAGCGCGGTGAAGCGGTTCGTGCTCGTGCGCAGCTCGGCGAAGGCCTGCGTGTTGCCTTGCAGGGAGAGCTGGGCGGCCTTGGCGATGCGCTGCGCGGTGGTTTCCATCTCGCCTGCCGCGGCGATGTAGGCCGTCGCGTTGCCCGACTGGCGGTACTGGTAGTAGAGCAGGCCCAGACCCACCATGGACGCTGCGGCGAAGACCGTGGCGAGCATGCCGAAGCGGTTGGCAGCGTTGCCTGCCCGCTTGCCGCCGCCCTTCGCTGCTGCCGGTTCGGGGCTGCGCCGCGGCGGGACCGCCTCCATGATGGTGGTGGCGAGGGGCGCGCCTTCCGGGTCGGCCTTCTTCTTTTTCTTGAAGTTCAGCGTCGGAAGCTTGAGGGCCATGGTGTGTGCTCCGCGAGATCGGATGATGGGTTGCCGTGAAGGTTTGGGAAATGGGGCGCGTGCGTGCTCACTCGAGTCCGGCCTGCAGGAAGCCGCGTTGTGCGAGCAGCGTCGGCACGTCCAGCCGCAGCCAGTGCTGGTCGCGGGTGTCGAGCAGGCGCTCGGCGACCCAGGGGCGATCGTCCGCGCCGCCATCGGGATCGACATGGAAGTCGTCCGGGTTGCGCAGTCCGAGGGCGCTCGAGATCAGCAGCGCGCAGTTCGTGCCGTGGCGTGCGCCGACCAGCAGCAGGCGCGCAGATCCGCCGGGCGGGGTGAGCGGTCCGTCATGAAAGGCGGAGAAATCGACCACGCTGAACAGCGTGCCGCGCACGTTCGCGAGGCCGCGAAACCAGTCGTGCGTGAGCGGCACGGGCGCGAGCGGCGGGGCGGGCAGGATCTCGCCGCTGTCGGTGAGGTTGATCAGCCAGTTTTCGCGCCCCGCCCGCACGCCCAGCAATGCGCGGCGGTTGCCGCTCTGTGCTTCGGCAAAGCGCTTCACCAGGTCTTCCTGGAATTCGCGCAGGCTGAGTCGCTTGGTCATCGAGCGTCAGCCCAGCGCCTGGATGCGTGCGAGAAGATCCGCGGGGTTGACGGGCTTGACGAGGTAGTCGTGCGCGCCCTGACGCATCCCCCAGATGCGGTCGGTCTCGAGACCCTTGCTGGTGCACATGATGATCGGGATGGCGCTCGTGGCCTCGTCGCGCGAGATGGTGCGCGTGGCCTGGTAGCCGTTCATGCCGGGCATGACGACGTCCATCAGGATGAGATCGGGCTTTTCGCTCTTGCTGCGCGCAATGGCGTCTTCGCCGCTTTCGGCGGTGACGACCTGGTAGCCTTTCGCAGTCAGCAGCTCGGTCAGGGCGAGGCGTTCGGTCGGGGAATCGTCGACCACCAGAATCTTCTTGATCGGCATTGCGATGAGTCTCCAGTCAAAGGCCCGTGCCGGCCTTGCGCGCGGCATGGGTGGCGACCGCCTTGAGCAGGCTGTCCTTGGTGAAGGGCTTGGTGAGGTATTCGTCGGATCCGACCATGCGGCCGCGCGCGCGGTCGAACAGGCCGTCCTTGGACGACAGCATGATCACCGGGGTCGCGGCGAGCTGCGGATTTTTCTTGATCAGCGCGCAGGTCTGGTAGCCGTCGAGCCGCGGCATCATGATGTCTACGAAGATCACGTCGGGATGGTGGTCGGCGATTTTCGCGAGGGCGTCGAAGCCGTCTTCCGCCAGCAGCACCTGGCAGCCCGAGTTGGTGAGAAAAATCTCGGCGCTGCGGCGGATGGTGTTGCTGTCGTCGATCACCATCACCTTGAGTCCGGTCAGATCCATGGCTTCAATCCTTGCTGGCGTGGCCGGCGTGGTGGCTGCGCGCGCGCTCCGGCGTCGCGCACGTGCTGCGAGATGCCGCTTGTGCCGGCGCGGCGATGCATCCACATGTCTTCAGGAGCATGCGGCGAAGGCACTGCTTCGCGCCGGCGGCATGCGGGCCGCATCCCCGTGTCCCGTCCGATGGCCGCGGCGTTGTCGCAAGCGCCCCCATCAGGGTGGCCGATGAGCGCGCGCGCCGGATGCTTCCGGTATGGGGGCGCGTATTGGCCATCTGTAAGCATGCTCCGGGCAAATTGGCTGTAAAATCCGCCGCATCTTACCGCATTTTTCATGCCGTGCCAGAACAGGCGTCTGGCGTAACCGGCAGATTCCGTCATGCCCCTCGGATTCACCGCAGTTCCCCCTGTCGTGCTGTGCTTCGCCACCAGCGACGCGACCGCCGGTGCCGGCCTCCAGTCGGATGTCCTGACGCTGGCGAGCATGGGATGTCATCCCCTGTCCGTCGTGGCCGCGATCGCGGTGCGCGACACGCGCGGCGTCGAGGAGCTGCTCGCGCTGGATGCCGATGCGGTCGATTCGCAGGCGCGGGCCTTGCTTGAGGATATCCCGGTGCAGGCCTTCAAGCTGGGCCTGCTCGGCAGTGTCGAGAATGTCGCGGCGATCGCCGAGATCCTTTCCGATTATCCCGATGTCCCGCTGGTGCTGGAGCCGGCGCTGTCCATCGTCGATGGCGAGGAAGCCGCGGGCGAGGACATGCTGGCGGCGCTCGCGGAGCTGGTGCTGCCGCAGGTGACGGTGCTGGTCGCCAGCCGCAGCGAGGTGTTGCAGCTTGCGGCCCTGACGCCGGAAGGCGACGACGGCGACGATGAGGACGGCGAATTCGTCGATGCCGACGAATTCGATGCGCTCGGCGAGATCTTCGAGGGCGGCGAAGCGGACGACACGGACGACACGGACGACGACGACAGCGAGGAGGACGAGGCCCTGTCGCTGGCGGATGCGATTGCGCGCGTGCTCGGGCGCGGCGTGCAATATGTGTTGCTGACCGGTGCCGGTGAGCCCGGGCCGCAGCTCGTGAACGTGCTGGTGGGCCGCGAGGGCGTCGTGCGGACGGATGCGTGGGAGCGACTGCCGGGGCCCTTCCTCGGGGCCGGGGCGACGCTGGCGGCGGCACTCGTGGGCGCGCTGGCGCAAGGCATGGCGGTGGCCGAGGCGGTGCGCGAGGCGCAGGAATTCACCGTGCAGGCGCTGACGAGCGCGTATCGGCCCGGCATGGGCATGGCGATCCCGGATCGCTTCTTCTGGGCGCGGGCAAACGAGGATGAAGATGGCAAAGCGTGACTTCGCCCTGCGCGGTCTCTATCTGATCACCCCCGACACCGCCGACAGCGCGGCCTTGTTGGCGGGAGTCCGCCGGGCGCTCGCGGGGCGGCCGGCCCTCGTGCAGTACCGCAGCAAGCATGCCGATGCGGCCTTGCGGCGCGAGCAGGCGGCGGGCGTTGCCGCGCTGTGCCGGGAGGCCGGCGTGCCCTTCATCGTGAACGACAGCCTCGAGCTGGCCCTCGCGCTCGAAGCGGACGGCGTGCATCTCGGGCGCGACGACGGCGACCTGCGCGCGGCGCGCGCGGCGCTGGGACCGGGGCGCATCCTCGGCGTGACCTGTTACAACGAATGGGAGCGGGCCGAGGAGGGTGCCGCGGCGGGGGCCGACTACGTGGCTTTCGGCGCGGTGTTCGCGTCCTCGACCAAGCCCGCGGCGGTACATGCGCCGCTCGATCTGCTGACGCGCGCGCGGCGCGAGCTCGAGCTGCCGGTCGCGGCGATCGGCGGCATCACGCTGGACAATGCGCCGCAGGCGATCGCCGCAGGGGCGGACCTGCTGGCGGTGATCGCCGACGTGTTCGACTATCCCGATCCGGGCGCCCGCGCGGCCGCATATCGTGCGGCCTTCGGCCTGCCCGGCTGAATTCTCCGCGCCCGGCGCGGTCCTTCTTCCACCATTGCCAATAGACGAGTGCACACCGACATGACGAGCAAGAACGAAATCCTCTTCCAGCGAGCCCAGGCAACCATCCCGGGCGGCGTCAATTCGCCCGTGCGGGCCTTCCGCTCGGTGGGCGGTTCGCCGCGCTTCATCGAGCGCGCGCAGGGCGCGCGCGTGTGGGATGCGGACGGCAAGGACTATATCGACTACGTCGGTTCGTGGGGCCCGGCGATCACCGGCCACGCCCATCCGGCCATCGTCGAGGCGGTGCGCGAGGCGGCGCTGCGCGGCTTGTCCTTCGGGGCGCCGACCGAGGCCGAGGTGGAGATGGCGGAGCTCATCTGCGAGCTGATGCCGTCGATCGACATGGTGCGGCTGGTGAGCTCCGGCACCGAGGCGACGATGAGCGCGATCCGTCTCGCGCGTGGCTTCACCGGGCGCGATGCGATCATCAAGTTCGAGGGCTGCTACCACGGCCACGCCGACAGCCTGCTGGTGAAGGCGGGCTCGGGCCTGCTGACCTTCGGCAATCCGTCCTCCGGCGGCGTGCCGGCGGACTTCGCGAAGCACACGATCGTGCTCGACTACAACGACCTGGGGCAGGTCGAGGATGTCTTCAAGGCGCGCGGCAACGAGGTCGCTGCTGTGATCGTCGAAGCGGTCGCCGGCAACATGAACCTGATCAAGCCGCTGCCGGGTTTCCTCGAGGGGTTGCGCGAGCTGTGCACCAAGTACGGTGCCGTGCTGATCTTCGACGAGGTCATGACCGGCTTCCGCGTCGGCGCGCAGGGCGTGCAGGGGCTTTACGGCATCACACCGGATCTGACGACGCTGGGCAAGGTGATCGGCGGCGGCATGCCGGTGGGCGCCTTCGGCGGCCGGCGCGACATCATGAACCACATCGCGCCGCTGGGCTCGGTGTATCAGGCCGGCACGCTGTCGGGCAGCCCGGTCGCGGTCGCGGCCGGTCTCGCGTCCCTGAAGCTCGTGCGCGAGCCGGGCTTCTACGACGCCCTCGCCGTGCGGGCGACGCAACTCGTGGACGGCCTGTCGGCCGCCGCGCGTGATGCGGGCGTGAGCTTCTGCGCCGATTCGGTGGGCGGCATGTTCGGTCTGTACTTCGCCGAGCGCGTGCCGCGTTCCTTCACCGAGGTGATGGCCTCCGACCGCGACACCTTCAACCGCTTCTTCCACGCGATGCTGGAGGCGGGCCACTACTTCGCGCCCTCGGCCTTCGAGGCGGGCTTCGTGTCGGCGGCGCACACCGCGGCGGATATCGACGCGACGATTGCGGCGGCGCGCGAGGTGTTCGCACAGCTGGACTGAGGGGCGCACGTCTATGTGGGAGCGGCTTCAGCCGCGAATGGGCGGTATCGCACGCTGCCGGGCTGATTCGCGGCTGAAGCCGCTCCCACAGGAAAATTGGCGCCCTACAGCAGGAACAGCGTCGCCAGCCCGAGGAAAATGAAGAAGCCGCCCGAGTCGGTCAGCGCGGTGATCAGCACCGAACCGCCCATCGCCGGGTCGGCGCCGAAGCGCAGGCGCACCATCGGGATCAGCACGCCGGCGCAGGCGGCGAGCAGCAGGTTGAGCGTCATCGCGGCGGTCATCACGGCGCCCAGCGAGGCGCTGCCGTAGAGGACCCACGCGAGGATCCCGAGCAGCCCGCCCCATACCAGGCCGTTGACGACGGCAACACCCATCTCCTTGCGCATCAGGCGCTGCATCGCGGACTGCTCGACCTGCCCCATCGCGATTGCGCGCACGATCATCGTCACCGTCTGGTTGCCGGAGTTGCCGCCGATGCCGGCGACGATGGGCATCAGCGCGGCCAGCGCGACGAGCTTCTCGATCGAGCCTTCGAAGGCGCCGATCACGCGCGAGGCGATGAAGGCGGTGACGAGGTTGATCGCCAGCCACGCCCAGCGGTTCTTCACCGAGTCCCACACCGACGCGAAGATGTCTTCCTCCTCGCGCAGACCGGCGTGGCTGAGGATCTCGTGCTCGGATTCCTCGCGGATGTAATCGACGACGTCGGCGACGGTCAGCCGGCCAATGACGCGCTTCTCGGCGTCGATCACCGGCGCGGACACGAGGTCGTAGCGCTCGAACGCCTGGGCGGCGTCGTCGGCTTCGTCCTCGGGCTCGAAGCTGATGACGTTTTCCTTGTGCATGACCTCGCCGACCACCATCTCCGGGTCGTTGATGAGCAGCGATTCGAGCGTCAGGATGCCTTTCAGATGGTCTTCGCGGTCGATCACGAAGAGCTTGTCGGTGTGGTCGGGCAGCTCGTCGAAGCGGCGCAGGTAGCGCAGCACGACCTCGAGCGTGACGTCCTCGCGGACGGTCACCATGTCGAAGTCCATCAGCGCGCCGACCGAGTCCTCGGGAAAGGACATCGCTGCGCGCAGCTGTTCGCGTTCCTCGCTGTCGAGCGACTGGAACACGTCCAGCATGACCTCGGGCGGCAGGTCGGGGGCGAGGTCGGCGAGCTCGTCGGCATCGAGGGTTTCCGCCGCGGCCTTGAGCTCGTGCGGGTCCATCGTCTCGATGAGGGACTCGCGCACCGCGTCGGAGACTTCGAGCAGGATGTCGCCGTCGCGCTCGGCCTTGACCAGGTCCCACACGAACAGGCGGTCCTGGAGGGGAAGTGCCTCGAGGATGTAGGCGATGTCCGCGGGGTGCAGCGTGTCGAGCTTGGCCTGGAGTTCGGCGACGTGCTGCTTGTGGACGAGGTTCTCCACCAGCTCGTGGCGGGGCATGTCCTGCCGATGGACGAGATCCTCCACCACCTTGTGGCGTGCGAGCAGCTCCTGGACTTCGCGCAGGTGCTGCTGAACGTCGTCCGGGTGGCGTTCGTCCTGCTCGCTCATCGGCGCCTCCGGGTGGTGTGTGGGCTTCGGTCGTAAGGCGCGAATTCTACGGATTTCGCGGTGCTCTTGCGACCCCGGAAAACCGAAAATGTTGCATCGCGGCAGGCGTGCGGTGCCGCGCTGCCGCCGGGGGCGCGTTCAGGGCACCTGCGCGTAGGCCATGCGCCCGCGGATGCGCGCCGCGTGGGCGGCCAGCCGCGGGCCGAACTGCTTCTCGTACTTGCGCGGATTGGGCAGCATCACCGCGAGGCGGGCGGCCTCGTCGGGGCCCAGCCGGCCGGCGGGCACCCCGTAGTAGCGCCGCGCGGCCGCCTCGCAGCCGAAGATGCCGGTGCCCCATTCGACCACGTTGAGGTACACCTCGAGGATGCGGCGCTTGCTCCACACGGTTTCGATCATCACGGTGATGACCGCCTCCTGCGCCTTGCGGAAGTAGCTGCGCGCGGGTGACAGGAACAGGTTCTTGGCGAGCTGCTGGCTGATCGTGGAGCCGCCCGCGACGGCGCGCCCCTTGCGCTGGTTCTTTTCCATCGCGCGCTGGATGCCTTCCCAGTCGAAGCCTTCGTGGTCGACGAAGCTGTCGTCTTCCGCGGCGATCACGGCGCGCTTGAGATGGATGGAGATGCGTTCGTAGGGCACCCACTCGTGGCGCAGCTCGGCGTTGGGGCGCTTTTCCTGCAGCTCGTCGAGACGGATGTCCATGAAGCTGGTGCTGGACGGGTTGAAGTGGCTCCACCACAGCACCAGCAGGAAGATCCACAGCTGGTACAGCGCGAGTAGCGCCAGGAGCGCCACGCCCACCCAGCCGGCGCGCCGCAGGAGTGCCTTCATCGGCCTTCGATCTGGCGCCGCAACTCGGCGAGGACCGGCGCGGTCTCGGGCCGCACGTCGCGCCACAGCAGGAAGCTCTCGGCGGCCTGCTCGACGAGCATGCCGAGCCCGTCGGCAAGACGCGCCGCGCCGTCGCGGCGGGCCGCGGCGAGGAAGGCGGTGTCGCCACGGCCGTACATCATGTCGTAGGCCAGCGCGCCGGGGGCGTACAGGCCGGGAGGCAGCGGCGGGGCCTCGTCGGCGAGGCTCGCCGCGGTTGCGTTGATGACGACGTCGAACTGCGCGCCGGCCAGGTCGGTGAAGCCGCCGGCGGCGAGCGGCGTGTTGCCGGCGCCGGCGGCGAACTCGGCGACCAGCGCCTCGGCGCGTGCGACCGTGCGGTTGGCGAGCGTGAGGCGGGCGGGGGCCGCGGCCAGCAGCGGCAGCATCACGCCGCGCGCAGCGCCGCCTGCGCCCAGCAGCAGGATGCGGCGGCCGGCGAGCGGGCAGTCGAGGTTGTGCGTGAGGTCGCGCACGAGGCCGGCACCGTCGGTGTTGTCGCCGTAGATGCCGTCGGCGTCGAACTTGAGGGTGTTCACGGCGCCGGCGGCCTGCGCGCGCGGCGAGCGGCGCTCCGCCAGCGCGAAGGCCTCGAGCTTGAACGGCACAGTGACGTTGCAGCCGCGCCCGCCGGCAGCGCGGAAGGCCGCGACCGTCGCGGCGAAGCCGTCCAGCGGCGCGAGCAGGGCCTCGTAGGCGAGCGTCTGGCCGGTCTGTGCGGCGAAGGCCGCGTGGATCGTCGGGGACTTGCTGTGGGCGACGGGGTTTCCGATGACGGCGTAGCGGTCCATGGACGGGTCTAGTGGGCGGTGAGGCGGTCGGCGTTGGTGAAGGTCCAGGTCCTGACGATCTCGATGATATCGGTGTCGGCGCGGACGTCGTTCGGGAAACTCGAAAAGGGGGCCGCGAGCGTGACGATGCGTTTGGCGGCTTCGTCGAGGACGGGTTCGCCCGACGAGCGCTGCACCTCGACGCGCTCCACCGAGCCGTCGGCGCGGATCGCGACGAGCAGCAGCAGGCTGCCGTACAGGCGGCCGCGAGCGGCATCGGGGTAGTTGAGGGTGCCGACGCGTTCGATCTTCTGGCGCCAGTCCTCCACGTACTGGGCGAGGCGATACTCCTTCGCCTTCGCGCCGACGAACTTCCTGCGCGGGCGCTTGGCGTATTCGTCGAGCTTGCGGTCGATCTCGGCCTCGAGGCGCGCGGCGGCGGCAACGCTGTCGAGGAGATCGAGGCCGGACGGCTTGGGCTCGACGGCGGCGGGGTCGGGCTGCTGCACCGCGGCCTGGGTCTGTGCGGCCGATTTCTGGGTCGTCATGACCTCGGGCCGTGCGGCGCTGCGATCCGAGGTGCGCTTGCGGGATTCGGCGAGGGCGTCGCCGTCGCGCTGCGTCGGTTGCGGCGGCAGGGGCGACTTCGGCCGCGCGTTCTGTTCGCTGTTGCCGCCGCCGTCGAGGTTGGCCTGAGCGAGCACATCGGCCTTCTCGGGGGCGCGGGCGTGGCGTGCGTTTACCAGCACCACTTCCAGGCCGCGATCGAGTTCGCGCGGGCGCGGACCACTGTCCATCGTGAAGCCGACGGACAGCGCCAGCGCATGGATCGCGAGGGACAGCAGGAAGGCGATCGCGAGCAAGGGGTCGCCCTGCAGGATGCCGCCGCCGGAGGCGCGGGCGGCAGGCGCGCTGCGCGCCGGGGCGCCGTTCATGTGCGGGGAACGAAGGTCCTGGTTGCGAGCCATGCCGTGCGGTTTTCAGTTGCCTTCGAGCGCCGCGTCGGCCGCGTCGGCGGGGTCGGGTTCGGCGAGCATCTCGACGAAGCGCGCGCTGATGTCGACGTCGAGCAGGTCGCTGTGCTCGACCGTCAGGCGCACACGCGTGCCGGGCAGCATGACCGGCAGCGAGGGCACCTTGACCATCAGCGGGATCGCGTCGAGGCGCACGAGGTTGTCGCGCAGCACCTTGCCGTCGACGGCGATGCCGGGCTGCTGGCGCAGCCAGCGCAGGCACCAGTAGCGCTCCATCTGGCGCTGGAACTCGGCGTAGGCGGCGTAGGTGACGTCGAAGTCGCGCATCGCGGCCATCAGGTCGGCGGACTTGGGCGCGAACGCGGGCGCCTCGTCGCGCAGCACCGAGATGATCTGCCACTGGTTGACCATGTCGACGTAGCGGCGCAGCGGCGAGCTCGACCACGCATAGCAGTCCACGCCCAGGCCGTCGTGCGGGCCGGCGGCGGTCGACATGCGCACCTTGCCGCCGCTCTGCACGCGATACAGGCCGGGGATGCCGGCCTCGTCGAGGAGCTTGCCCCAGGTGGAGTTGGCGAGAATCATCATCTCGGCCACCAGCTTGTCGAGTGGCGAGCCGCGCTTCCTCTGGGTGATCGTGACGTAGCCGGGGCCGTCCGCGGTGTGCGTCTGCCAATCGACGTAGAAGTTGAAGTCGACCTGGTTGCGGTTGTCCTCGGCCTTGCCGCGGCCGGCCTCGAGCACGTTGGCGAGGTCCCACAGCAGGGTGAGTTCGCGCTTCCATTCGAAGTCGGGGCCGCCGGAGTGGTCGTGCAGCACCTGCTCGTTGAAGAGCGGCTCGATGTCGTGGTGGCGCAGGTTGGCGACGATGGGCACGCGCTCGACGACGGTCTCGTGGCGCTGGACGGCGAGCGCCGCGGTGACGTCGAGGTACAGCGACACGGCCGGGCAGTCGCGGCCGGCGGCGAGCGTGAAGGTCTCGACGACCGCGTCGGGCAGCATCGTGATCTTGTTGCCCGGCATATAGACGGTCGACAGGCGCCGGCGCGCGATCGCGTCGAGCGAGGAGCCGCGCGCGAAGCCGAGCGCGGGCGCGGCGATGTGGATGCCGATGCGCCAGCCGCCGCCTTCGCGCGGCGTTACCGAGAAGGCGTCGTCGATCTCGGTGGTGGTGGCGTCGTCGATCGAGAACGCGGCGACTCGTGCGAGCGGGAGATCCGCCGGGTCGGCCGGGGCTTCGAAGGCCGGGAAGGCGGTGCCTTCCTCGAAGTATTCGAACAGGAAGCGGTTGTAGTGGAAGTCGTAGCTCGACTCCAGCGCGCCGCATTGCAGCAGCAGGCGCGGCGCCGACAGCCCGGTGTCGACGCAGGCGGCCTCGAAGGCCTTGGTCTCGACGCGGTTGCGGTCCGGGCGGTAGAGCAGTTGCGGCAGCATGCCGGCGATCTCGGGCGGCATGCGGCCCTCGACCAGTTCGGCGCGCATGCGCTCGATCGCCTCGGCCTGCTGGCGTTTCTTCTCCAGGCCGGCGAGCGCGGCCTGCAGGATGTCGGCGGGCGCCTTGCGGAAGCGGCCGCGGCCCTTGCGGTGGAAGTAGATCGGCGCCGAGTGCAGGCGCAGCAGGATGCTCGCCGACTCGACCGCGTTCGGTGCGTGTCCGTGGTATTCGGCGGCGAACGCGTCGAAGGCGAATTCGTCGTCGCCGCACACTTCCCACAGGAAGGCGGTGTCCAGCTCCTCGGCGCCGGCTTCGGCGCGGTTGAGCAGTTCGGCCGGCGCGGGCTCGCGGAAGCGCATCAGCACGTGGTTGCTTTTGAGCTTCACGCGCTTGCCGTGGGACGTCTCGACCTGCAGCGAGGAATCGTTATCAGCGAGGACGGTCCCGGCCTTGAAGGCCCCATCCTCTTCGAACAGCACGAACATCGGAACCGCCATACTTGAGCAAGCCCGACAGTTTAAAGGATTCGACCGTCGGGCGCAGAGGGGGCGGGGACTATCGGGCTGCCCGGTTCGCCCGCAGCATGTCGACCGAATAGACGGCGAGCGCGGCCCAGATCAGCGCGAAGCCGGCGAACTGGCCGGCATCGAAGGGTTCGCGGAAGACGAACACGGCGAGCAGGAAGTTGAGGCTGGGCGCGAGGTACTGCAGGAAGCCGATCGTCGACAGCGGCAGGCGCTGGGCGCCGAGCGCGAACAGCATCAGCGGCACGGCCGTGAGCACGCCGGCGAGGGGTAGCAGCGCGTCGGTCGCGAACGCCTGGCCGAACTGCAGCGTGCCGTGGCTGGCGAGCCAGGCCAGCCAGCCGAGCGCGAGCGGCGCCGTGACCAGGGTTTCGACGAACAGGCCGTTGATCGCATCGACGGGCGCGCGCTTGCGCAGCAGGCCGTACAGGCCGAAGGTGCCCGCGAGGAAGAGCGCGATCCACGGTAGCGTGCCGACCTGCCACACGCGCCACGCCACGCCGGCGCAGGCGAGCGCGACGGCCGCCTGCTGCAGCGGGCGCATGCGCTCGCCGAGCACGAGGCGGCCGAGGAGGATGCTCACCAGGGGGTTGATGAAGTAACCCAGGCTCGCTTCGAGCAGCTTGTCGGCGGAGATCGCCCACACGAAGACCAGCCAGTTGCTGCCGGTGAGCGAGGCCGACAGCGCGAGCAGGCCGATCAGGCGCGGCTGGGCCGCGACGCGGCGCAGGCCGTCGAAGCCGCGCCACAGCGCGAGCAGCGCGAGGAGGAAGACGACCGACCACAGCACGCGATGCGCGACGATCTCGCCCGGCGGCACGCTGCCGACCGCCTTGAAGTAGAGCGGCATCAGCCCCCACATCGTGAAGGCGATCAGCGTCGCGATGACACCCTGGCGGCGCCGGTGCGATTCGGCCGCGGCGCCCGTCATGCGGCGGCGGTGGCGACGAGCGCGAGGGCTTCGACGGTGTAGCCGCCGTCCGCGCCGCGGTGGCCTTCGAGGTCGGCCGCGACCGCCGCGCGCAGGGTCGCCTGGGTGGCCTCGGGCAGGCGCGACAGGGCCTCGGCCGCTCCGCCGGCGAGATCGAGGAAGGCCTGCCAGTAGCCTTCGGCGTCGGCAAAGTGGCAGCGGAAGGGGCAGGGGGCGATGCGCACGTCCGCGAAGCCCGCGTCTTCGAGGATGGCCGTCAGGGCCGCGGCATCGCCGAAGCGGAACACCGAGGGACGTGCGACCTTGGGCGGCGGCAGCAGCCGCGCGATGCAGTCCTGCGCACGCGCGATCAGCGGCACGTACTCGCGCAGCCCCCACACCGACAGCGCGATGCGCCCGCCGGGGCGCAGCACGCGGCGCATCTCCGCGAGCGCCTGCTGCGGGTGCGGGAACATGAAGAGCGCGAGGCCCGCGAGCACGCGGTCGAAGCTCGCGTCCGGCAGGCACAGGTGTTCGGCGTCGGCGGCGGCGAAGGCGAGGGCGTCGGCCTTGCCCTCGGCGGCGGTGCGGCGGGCGCCCTCGGCGAGCATGCCCTCGGCGATGTCGCTCGCGAGCACCCAGCCGCCCGGTGCGATGCGGGCGGCAGCGTCGCGGGCGAGGAGGCCCGGCCCGCTCGCGAGATCGAGCACCCGCTGGCCGGGCGCGAGGTCGGCCGCGTCGAGCAGGGCTTGTGCGAGGTCGGCGCGCAGGTGAGCGCCTTCCGCGTAGCGCGCGGCGATGCGGTTGAAACCGGCGCGCTCCTGCGCCTTGAAGCGGCGCACGTCGAAGCCTGGGTGCGTGCTCATCGGGTGATTCCGGCGAAGGCGATCACCTCGTCGAGGTAGTCGGTCCAGCGCGAGAAGCCGTGGTCGCCGCCTTCGAGCACGGTCTGGCGCGCACCGGCGTATTTCGCGACGGCATCGCGGTAGTCCAGTACCTCGTCGCCGGTCTCGACCAGCAGCCAGAAGTCCTGCGGGCGGGTGATCGTCGCGACATCCATGGCACGCAGTTGCGCGATGTACTCGTGCTTGAAGTCGAAGGATTCGCCGGTGTACAGGTTGGTCTGCATGCCGACGTAGGCCTCCAGCGACAGCGGCGCGACGACCGCCGGGTTGACGAGCGCGGCCCTGAGGCCGTGCTTTTCGGCGAGGTGCGTCGCGTAGTAGCCGCCCAGCGAGCTGCCGACCAGTGTGGGCGGGAGCTCGGGGCGCTCTGCACGGCAGCGCGCGATGCGGCGCTCGATCAGCGCAATCGCGGCGTCCGGCTCGTGCGGCAGCTGCTCGCACCAGAATTCGTCGGCGAGCCCCTTTTCGGCCATGTGGCGTTGCAGCGCCTGTGCCTTGATCGACGCGGGAGCGGAGCGGAAACCGTGCAGGTAGATGATCATCGCGTATGCAGGGGCTGGGGCGGAACCCCTAGTTTAACCACGTCCGGCGGCTTCCCGGTCGCTCAGATCTCGCTCCACGCGACCAGCCCGAACTTCCATGTCGCCAGCACGATGAGGCCGAAGACGATGCGGTACCACGCGAAGACGATGAAGGTGTGGTTGGAGACGAAGCGGATGAAGGTCTTCACCGCCCACATCGCGGCGACGAAGGAGGCGACGAAGCCTACGGCGAACACCGGTAGGTCGCCGGCGTGAAGCATGTCGCGCGCCTTGTAGAGGTCGTACGCGGTGGCGGCGAACATCGTCGGGATCGCGAGGAAGAAGGAGAACTCCGCCGCCGTCTTGCGCGACAGGCCGAACACCAGCCCGCCCATGATGGTTGCGCCCGAGCGCGAGGTGCCGGGAATCATCGCCAGCGCCTGCGCGAAGCCGACCTTGAGTGCGTCGGGCCAGCGCATCTCGTCGACGGCATTGATGCGCGGATGGTAGCTGCGCTTTTCCAGCCACAGGATCACGAGGCCGCCCACGATCAGCGCGGTGGCGACCGTGAGTGGGTTGAAGAGCAGGGCCTTGATCTTCGAGTGGAACATCACTCCCAGCACCGCCGCGGGCAGGAAGCCGACGATCAGCAGGCCCACGAAGCGTTGTGCGGCGCGATCGCTGGCGACGCCGGCTGCGACGCGCGCGAGGCGTTCGCGGTAGTCCCAGCACACGGCGAGGATCGCCGCGAGCTGGATCACGATCTTGAACACCTTGCTCGCCTCGTCGTTGTAGCCGAGCAGGTCGCCGAAGATGATCAGGTGGCCGGTCGAGGAGACCGGCAGGAATTCGGTGAGGCCTTCGATGATGCCGAGAATCAGGGCGACGAACAGCTGGGCGAGATCCATGAGGCGTGACGGCGTGTGCCGGGGCAATGATGAACGAAAGGCGCGATGATACCCCTCGTCATGTTGCAGGGCCGCACAAATCGTCCCTCAGTTGCAACGGGAAGTAAGCGTCAGGCCGGGGCGGTGAGCCGCTCGAGATCGGCGAGCCACCGCATCGCGGCCTCGCGATGCGTGCCGCACATCTGCGGGCTGGGCGCGAGGCTGCCGCACACGGCCGGACGGCGCGGGTCGCCGAACAGGCGGCAACGGTCGGCCTCGTCGAGCTGCACGCAGCGCACGCCGGCAGGCTTGCCGCCTTCCATGCCGGGGATGGGGCTGGAGATGGACGGCGCAATGCAGCAGGCCGCGCAGGCCGGGCGGCACTCCATCGTTCAGGTGCGCGCGGGCAGTGCGCGCCACCATGCGAGGATGTCGGCGACCTTCGGTTCGAGCAGCGTGGAGTGGCCGCCGGTAAAGTGCTGCCATTCGGCGAGGAAGCGCTCCCCGACCGCCGTGATGACCGGCACGCCGCTCGTCACTGCCATCGCCATCTCGGAGCGCAGGCCCGATCCGCTCGCTTCCTGTGCGCCGAACTTGTTGATGAACACCACCTGCGTCCCGCGCTCCAGCGCGCCGCGCACCGCGACCGCGGCGTGCGCGAGCGCGTTCGGGTCGAGACGGCACGCTTCCGAACCGCTGCCGAGATCCTGCGACAGGGGGAAGCGCTCGCCGGTCGCGAGGTCCTCGAGCTCCATGCCGCAGGGATCGTTGATGGTCGTCGCGATGTCGTGTTGCAGGATGCCGCCGAGCCGCACCCCCAGTTCGGCCAGTGCGCGTGCAGCCTCCAGGAGCACCGGCTCGATATGGTCGGTGGGGCGATAGACGATGGCAGCGATCGGCAGGGACTGGTCGGTGGTCATGGCGGCGGCACGCGTGGGTGATCCGCCATTGTCGCACCGCGAGGCGCCCGGACGAAACTGTCGGCGGCCCGGTCAGTAGCCCCCGCCGCCGCCGCGCATGCTGTCGCGCGATGGCGCGGGCGACTGCGTGCCGTCCTTTGCGGCCGTCGCGCATCCTGTGGCCGGCACGAGAACGGCTGCAACGAGCGCCGTGAATACCGCTGCAAGCAATTTGCGCATGGTGGAATCCTCCATTGCGGGTGCGCCGCGGCTGCGCACGGCTGCAGCGGCGCACTCACATTGGAGGGGGTGATGGGGGCGAAGTTCGCCCCCGCGGCCCGAACTCAGCGGCTTGCCGCTGCCTCGCGCGCGGCCTTCAACGCTTCGGCGCGCTGTTTTGCAAGCTCCGTCAGGGGCGGATAGGGGCCGTAGCGATGCTGCTCGGCCGAGGCACCGTCGACGTAGGGCGGGAAGGCGGCGTCGACCGGCTTGTTCCAGCGCGCAGGGAAGTCCTTGTCGAGACCGGCCTTGATCGGGCGCGGCTGCGACAGCACGTAGCCGGCGACGTCGAAGGCTTCATCGTCGCTCAGGACCGGGGCCGCGTGCGTCGTGCCCTGCGGCATGTTGTGCTTGATGAAGGCGGCTGCGGTGAGCATGCGGTTCATGCCGGCGCCGTTGTTGAAGGTGTCCTTGCCCCACAGCGGCGGGAATACGTAGCCCTCGGCGTCGCCGGCCTTGCCGCGGCGCTGTCCCTGTCCGTCGGCGCCGTGGCAGGCCGCGCACTTGGCCCCGTACACGGCCTCGCCGGCGGCGAGGTCGGCGCGGCGGTTGGGCACAGTGATCGGCTTCGTGCCGGCGCCCTCGACGCGCGCGCCGATCGGGACCCCGCGCGACACGTAGTGGATGTAGGCCGCGAAGGCTTTCATCTCATGCGAATCCAGCGGCAGCGGCTTGCCGTTCATGCTGCGCTCCATGCAGCCGTTCACGCGCTCCTCGACCGTGCTGATCGCGTCTTCGCGTGCGCGGTACTGCGGGAAGGTCGCGGAGACGCCGACCCACGGCATTGCGAAGGGCTTGGTGGCGTCGTTCTGGTGGCAGGACGTGCAGGCGAGGTTGTTGCCTGCGAAGCGCATCTTGCGATTCTGCACCTCCGGTCCGATGAACGCGAAGGTGCGCGTCGACAGCTCGTAGCCGTAGCGCACGAGCTCGCCGTAGGCGTCTTTCGGCAGCTTGTCGAGGGCGGGGGCGGGACGGTCGATCAGGCTGACCCTGGAGGCGTCCTGGGCGAGCGCAGGCGCCGCCGCGAGCAGGAGCGCAAGGCTCCCTGCCACAATACGTGCATCCATGAATTTCTCTCTCTATTGATGTAAGTAAATTATTAAGTGCTTATAGAAAAACTTTACCCAGTCCGGCGGGCCTGTGCAACAGCTCAGACGCCGCGGCTGCCCGGATTGGGCTCGGGGTTTACCTTGATCCCGCGGAACGACGTACAAAAGAAACGGGCCGCACTGGGCGGCCCGTTGTCACCTGCCTGCGTTGCGACGCGGCATCAGAGCTTCTTGTACACCTCGGCGCCGGCCTTCACGAACTCGACCGACTTCACTTCCATACCCTTCGCGAGGGCTTCCTCTTCCTTGAGGCCTTCCTTCGCGGCAAAGTCGCGCACGTCCTGCGTGATCTTCATCGAGCAGAAGTGCGGGCCGCACATCGAGCAGAAGTGCGCGACCTTGGCCGACTCCTTGGGCAGGGTCTCGTCGTGGAATTCGCGCGCCTTGTCCGGGTCGAGGCCGAGGTTGAACTGGTCTTCCCAGCGGAACTCGAAGCGCGCCTTCGACAGCGCGTTGTCGCGGATCTGCGCGCCGGGGTGGCCCTTCGCGAGGTCGGCGGCGTGGGCGGCGAGCTTGTAGGTGATGATGCCTTCCTTGACGTCGTTCTTGTCCGGCAGGCCCAGGTGCTCCTTGGGCGTCACGTAACACAGCATTGCCGTGCCGTACCAGCCGATCTGCGCGGCGCCGATGCCGCTGGTGATGTGGTCGTAGCCGGGGGCGATGTCGGTCGTGAGCGGCCCCAGCGTATAGAAGGGCGCTTCCTTGCAGTGCTCGAGCTGGAGATCCATGTTCTCCTTGATGAGGTGCATCGGCACGTGGCCCGGACCTTCGATGATGGTCTGCACGTCGTGCTTCCACGCGATGTCGGTGAGCTCGCCCAGCGTCTTCAGCTCGCCCAGCTGCGCCTCGTCGTTGGCGTCGTAGATCGAACCGGGGCGCAGGCCGTCGCCGAGCGAGAAGGCCACGTCGTAGGCCTTCATGATCTCGCAGATGTCCTCGAAGTGCGTGTAGAGGAAGCTTTCCTTGTGGTGCGCGAGACACCACTTCGCCATGATCGAGCCGCCGCGCGAGACGATGCCGGTCATGCGGTTGGCGGTCATCGGCACGTAGCGCAGCAGCACGCCGGCGTGGATCGTGAAGTAGTCGACGCCTTGTTCGGCCTGCTCGATCAGCGTGTCGCGGAAGATCTCCCAGGTGAGGTCCTCGGCCTTGCCGTTCACCTTCTCGAGCGCCTGGTAGATCGGCACCGTGCCGATCGGCACCGGGCTATTGCGGATGATCCACTCGCGCGTCTCGTGGATGTTCTTGCCGGTGGAGAGGTCCATCACCGTGTCGCCGCCCCAGCGGATCGACCAGGTCATCTTGTCGACCTCTTCCGAGATCGACGAGCCGAGCGCCGAGTTGCCGATGTTGGCGTTGATCTTCACGAGGAAGTTGCGGCCGATGATCATCGGCTCGCTTTCCGGGTGGTTGATGTTGTTGGGGATGATCGCGCGGCCCCGCGCGACCTCGGAGCGCACGAACTCCGGTGTGATCTCCTCGGGGATCGAGGCGCCGAAATGCTGGCCCGGGTGCTGGCGGGTCAGCAGCTTGGCCATCTTCTCGCCGGTCGGGCCCGTAGCGCGCAGCGTCTCTATGTAGGCGCGGCGGTTCATGTTCTCGCGGATCGCGACGTATTCCATCTCGGGCGTGATGATGCCCTTGCGCGCGTAGTGCATCTGCGAGACGTTCGCGCCGGCCTTGGCGCGGCGCGGATGGCGGTGCAGGCCGGGGAAGCGCAGCTCGTCCAGGCTCTTGTCGGCGGCGCGCATGCGGCCGAACTCGGACGACAGGTCGGCGAGCACTTCGGTGTCGCCACGCTCCTCGATCCACTGCTGGCGCAGCGCGGGCAGGCCGGAGCGGATGTCGATCTTGGCCGTCGGGTCGGTGTAGATCCCGGACGTGTCATAGACGAAGATCGGCGGGTTCTTCTCGCCGCCGAACGCGGTCGGGGTGTCGGCCTGCGAGATCTCGCGCATCGGCACCTGGATGTCCGGGCGCGAGCCCTCGACGTAGACCTTGCGGGAATTGGGCAGCGGCGCGATCGCGGCCTCGTCGACGTGGGCCTGCGCGGCGATGAATTTTTCGGTGGCGTTCATGCGTTCTCCTCGGTGGGGCAGGGCCGGGCGGACGACCGGAAGGAGGAGGCGCAAGACTGCACCTACGCTTCCCTTCGCCGGAATTACCCGGATCAGGTTCAAAGGGTTTTTCTCACCCGGCAGCCGCAACGAAGGCGGATGCAAGGACCCCTAGGTAAGTTGCGACACGTTACGCCAAACTTTGGCGCATGTAAATCACCAAAAATCGGAACGAAACATTCTATTACGTGGAATTCTGCGGAGAGGCGCGCCCTAGCGTGCCTGCGGCTTTCGCGCCGGTAATGTCGGAGGCGCCGCACTCCGCGTGGCCGCCGACGAACAGCGAGGCGAGCCATCCTGCGAACAGCAGCACGGCGAGCTTCACCATCAGCCAGCCGGCGCTCTCCTGCTGGTCGACCAGATAGCTGTTGCACACCCGTACCGGCGCGGCGATATAGAGCCAGCCGAGCACGGCGAGCATGCTGATGAAGTTGGTCCAGAGGAAGCCGCGGCCGATCGAACCGAGCCGGCGCCATGCGAGCGCGAGCGGCAGCCCGACGAGCAGGGGCAGGCTGACGAATTTGGCCGCTTCGGCCGGCAAGTGCGTGAGCGCCTCGTCGAGCGCCCGCGGCAGCATCCACCAGGTCGATGCGAACAGCGCGACGACGACGTGCGGGACCGGGCCGCCCGCGGCGGCGAGCAGCGTTTCCTGCCAGGCCTCCGGCAACAGGCGGCAGGCGATAAAGCCGAGGGCCGCGAGCAGCGGGATCTGCACGAGCATGTGGCCGCTCATCGTCGCTTCGAGCCATGTGCGCGCTGCCGGCGTCGCCAGCAGCAGGTACAGCGCGACGAGGATGCGCAGGCCGATGCCGGCGCGCGTGGCGGCGTTGATCACAGCGCCTCCCTGAGTCTGTCGGCGAAGCGCAGCGGGGCATCGAGGTCGGCGATCTCCGCGAGCCGGCCGTCGCGGCCGACGAGGTGGATCGCGGCGTTGTGTTCGAATCCGCCGAAGCGGTCGGCAATCACGACGATGCCGAAGGCGCCGAGCAGCGCCTGCAGCTGATCTGCGTCGCGCACGCGCACGATCCGCCAGTGCTCGCCGTCGGCGCCGTGGCGGGTCCCGTAGGCCTTCAGGTTCGCAGGATCGTCGTGCCCGGGATCGAAACTGATGCTCAGCAGCGCGACGTCGCGCCCGAGCGCGTCGGCCGGCACGCGGTCGCGGATCTGCTTGAACGCCGCGCCAAGGCTATTGCAGATTGTCGTGCAGCGGGTATAGATGAATTCCACCGCGAGCAGCCGTCCGCGGTAGTCGTCGAGGCGGAAGACGCGGCCGTCCTGGTCTTCGAGGATGGCCGCGGGCAAGGGGCGCGGCGTGCGCAGGATGTCGGCCCGGCGTGCGGTCTCGGCGGTGAAGGCCTTGAAACCGTCGGTGCCGCACCAGAAGGCGCCGGTGCCGAGGACGGTCACCAGGGCCGTGACGGTGACGCTGCGCGCGACCGCTTTCATTGTTTGCAGCTCACGCGGTCGCGGCGCGCGCGAGCGGCGCACGCTGGTAGTCGTGACGCGCCAGGCCGATGCGGGCGAAGAAGCGACCGACGAACAGCAGCGCCGAGGCGATCACCAGCACCGCGAACACCGACGCGATGCGGTCGTACGGCACCCATTCGGGCAGGTGGGCGGCGTAGCGACGCGCGACGCTTTCCTTGCCGGAATACAGGAAGCTCAGCGTGAAGCCGAGCACCGACGACGTGAACAGCCAGAACGCGATGCGGTCGATCGGGCGGTCGTCGGTCTCGTGGTCCGGCTTGCCGAGGTAGTACATGAAGCCGAACACCATCGTCACCATGCCCAGCAGCAGGTAGGTGTGGAAGTGCCCGGGCACCCACAGCGTGTTGTGCATCACGTAATTGACGGTGATCGTGCCGTCGATGAAGGCCGGCATCGCGCCCGCCGCCCAGCCGAACAACGACAGGAACAGCAGCTTCGACGCCATGTCCCAGCGGATGCCGGAGCGATAGACGATCATCAGCGCGCCATAGCCGGTGACGACGAGAATGGGCACGGTGTTCAGGTAGCCGATGATGTGGCCCATGATCAGCATCCACTTCGGGAACGCGAAGTCCATCAGCAGGTGATGCGGGAAGATGAACAGCACCATCAGCGTCGACGCGGTCCACGAGGCGAGGAACACCTTGTTCGACTTCCACGGCCGCTGCGTGTAGCGCGGCAGGATCTCGTACACCGCGATCACCGCCATGTAGATCGTCGCGTTGATGAAGACGTGGCCGAAGAAGTAGATCATCCCCTTGGCGAGCAGCGGGTCGATGTCGAAGCCGGGCACGTAGAGATTCACCAGCATCATCGTCAGGATGCTCGCGCCGACGACCAGGCCGATGACGTTGACGATGGTGACCATCGCGCTCGCGACCACCGTCGGCGGCGGTGCCTTGCCGTCGTCGTGGCCGAAGAGCTGCGGCCAGCCGAGCGCGCGCGCGAAGTTGCCGTAGCGCGCGACGATCGCGCGGGCGACGTCGAGGTGCAGCAGCAGGAAGCCGACGCCGATCACGAGCAGCCCGCCCATGAAGAGCGCCGCCGCGTCCGCGCTCCACATGCCCATCGACTTGCCGGGAAGCGGGAACAGGAAGGTCCATGCGCCGTGGAAGCGGCCGAGCAGCACGCTCGCGAGAATCATCACGACGCCGGCGAGAAACAGTACGAGGTTCGCGATGAAGATGCGCGACGACAGGTCGACGTACTGGCGCAGGAAGTGCCACATCACCGACGCGCCCGCGATCGCCGCGATGCCGACCATGCCGGCGCCGTGCAGCGTCATCAGCTGGTAGAAGCGGTCGGCGCCGATCGAGATCCATTGCGCCTGCTCGAGGCGCATCAGCAGGCCGAAGACCATCATCAGCAGCAACACCGCCGCCGAGGTCGCCAGATAGGCCAGCACGCCGGCCTTCGCCCCGTGGTCGGGGCGGTGTTCGTATGCGTAGGTCGCCATGTTCGAGTCCTCCCTTACCGAGCGTCGACGCGGATTTCGGTCATCATGTTGTGGTGTGCGACGCCGCAGTACTCCATGCACAGGATCCGGTACGTCCCCGGTTCCTCGAAGGTGTGGCGCAGCGTGTTGGTGTAGCCGGGCATCCCCTGTGTCTGCGCGACCAGATGCAGGTTCGCGTCGTAGATGCCGAAGCCGTGGTTGACGTCCGCGCTGGTGACGCGGAATTCGACCGGCCGGCCGGCGGTGACGTGGTCCTGGCTCAGTTCCCAGCGCCACTGGTAGCCGGTGGCGTCGATGACCTGCAAGGGGCCCGAGCCGGTCCGGGCACGCGCGGCGCCATAGGGCAGATCCGTGAGCGTGTAGATCATGGCCGGTCCGAACACCAGCACGAGCCCCCAGAAGAGACGGGTGCGCAGGCGGTAGGCGCGTTTCTGCAGCGGCGCATAGTCGTCCTGTCGCCGGCCGGAATTGATGGCGACAAAGGCGAAGCCGAACGCCACGAGCGTCATCAAGACGAGTGATAGTTGCCAGGCAATGGGTTGCACGATGGGTTCTCCTGTCCATGTGTTCGTGGTCGGGACATGGGTGTCCCCCTGAACTGCACATAGCCAGTGCCGTGCCACGTTCGCCAACCGCTTGATGCCAATCATTTTTCCGTCGCGGCGTGGATGTTCAAATGCGTTCATCGATCCACACTGGACGTTCATTGCGAACGTTCAATCTGAACGGAAGGGCGATCTCCATGCCGAGCTTGGCTACCTTGCGCGTGTTTCTCGACAGCCTCGAAGAGGGCGTCCTGTTTCTCGACGCCGACCGGCGTGTGCTCGAAATGAACAGCGCGGCCGGCCGCATGATCGGGTGCGACAATCAGCGCGTCATCGATGGGCTGTGCCCGACGCTGTTCTCCGGCACCGAATGCGCGCGCGCGTGCGAAGACCGCGGCCGATGTTCGTTGACGCCGGCGAAGGGCGAGGACGACAAGGTCCAGGACATCGTCCTCCGGACGCCCGCCGGCCTCGACATGCCGCTGCGCATGTGGGCGATGCTGCTGCCGCCGAATGATTCCGACCTGTACTGCGCAATCATCCTGCGCGACCGCTCCCGCGAGGTCGAACTCGAAGCCGAGGTGCGCGACCGCTGGCAACTCGGCGGACTCACCGGCCGCAGCCGAGCGATGCAGGAGCTCTACCAGAAGGTGCTGCGCATCGCCGCGAGCGACGCCAACGTGCTGATCACCGGCGAAAGCGGTGTCGGCAAGGAGCTCGTCGCCCGTGCGCTGCACGACAACTCGGCGCGCGCAAGGGGGCCGTACGTCGCCGTGCATTGCGCTTCGCTGCCGGAGAGCCTGCAGGAGTCCGAACTGTTCGGTCACGCGAAGGGCTCCTTCTCGGGCGCCACCGGCATGCGGGTCGGCCGTTTCGAAGCGGCCAATGGCGGCACGCTGCTGCTCGACGAGATCGGCGAGATCTCGCCCGCGACGCAGACGCGGCTGCTGCGCGTGCTGCAGGAGCGCGAGGTCGTGCGTGTCGGCGAGAACCACCCGCGCAAGGTCGACGTCCGCGTCGTCGCCGCAACGCACCGCGACCTGGCCGCGATGGTCGCCCGCGGCGAGTTCCGCGAGGACCTGTACTACCGGCTGCACGTGCTGCCGCTGCATGTGCCGGCCTTGCGCGAGCGCCGCGAGGACATCCCGCTGCTCGCGGGCAGGCTGCTCGGCGAGCTGGGCGAGCGCTACCGGCGGCCCGACCTGCGCCTGTCGCCGGAGGCCATCGGCATGATGGAAGCCTTCGCCTGGCCGGGCAACGTGCGCCAGCTCTTCAACGCGCTGGAATACGCCGTGGTGAACGCCGACGGCCCGACGATCCTGCCGCGGCACCTGCAGCGGGAACTGGCGGTATCCGTTGCAGCGCCGCCCCCTGCTGGCGTCCCGCTGACGCACTACTACACGTCAGGGCTGACCGAAGACGAGGAGCGTGCGCAGATTCTGCGCGTCGTCGAGGAATCGGGGGGCAACAAGGCGGAGGCGGCGCGACGTCTCGGGATGTCGCGCACGACCCTGTGGAAGCGGCTCAAGTCGGCGTGAGGGAGATTGCCGCGGCTTGACGCCTTGGCGCATCGGCGCCGACCGGCGCGCCGTGGTGTGCCCGTCGCTTCAGGCGGACGGCCACCAGCGGTGGAAGTGGTGCACGGGACCGTGCCCCTTGCCGACTGACAGCGCGCCGGAAGCGGCGATCGCGCGCAGCAGGTAATCGCGCGCATCCCGCACAGCCGCTTCGACCGGACGGAAGCCGCCGGCGCGCTGCGGCAGCAGGGCGGCGATCGCCGACGACAGCGTGCAGCCGGTGCCGTGCGTGTTCTTCGTCTCTATGCGCGGCGCGGGCAGTTCGATCATGCGGTCGCCGTCGAACAAGAGGTCCACGACATCGCTGCCGGGGAGGTGACCGCCCTTGAGCAGCACCCAGCGCTCGGACGAGAGCGGCAGCATCTCGCGCAGGCGCTCGGCGGCGCGGTACATCTCCTTCACCGTCTCGGGCGGGCGCTGCTCCAGCAGCACGCCGGCTTCCGGAAGGTTCGGCGTGATCATGAAGCTGCGCGGCAGCAGGGCTTCGATCAGCATCGCCACCGCGTTGCGTGCGAGCAGATGGTCGCCGCTCTTCGCGACCATCACCGGGTCGCACACGACGAAGGGCGCGTCGAAGTGTGCGAGGCGGTCCGCGACCGTCGCGACGATCTCGGCACTGCCCAACATGCCGAGCTTGACCGCGTGGATCGCGACATCCGCGAACAGGGTGTCGATCTGCAGGCGCAGGAAGTCGGTCGGCGGCGTGTGCACGCCGGTGACCGCCTGCGTGTTCTGCGCGGTGAGCGCGGCGACGACGCCGCAGCCGTAGGCGCCGAGTGCGGAAAAGGTCTTGATGTCGGCGAACACGCCGGCCCCGCCGCTGGGGTCGACCCCGGCGATGCTGACGACGTTGGGAATCTGGCGCTGCACGGTCTTACCTCGAAATGGGAGAGCAGGCGGGCGACGCTACCGAAACCTCCCCGAGCTGACAAGTCGCCAGGCTAATCGCGAACTCATGTAGCCGACCGCCTGCTTCTGCGACAGATGTTTCGTTCGTCTCACCCGCGTATCGAGACGGCTGTCTCGCGGCGGGCCATCGGTGTCCCGCAAGTCATTGAAGAAAAAGAAAACCGGTCGTGGCACGGGATTCGCGTGAGCTGCAGGGGGGCGGGCAGCGATCGGTGCGCTCGTCTCCTGTGCAAGCACTACACAACGAGGAGACATTCAATGCACAAGAAACAATCCGGCCGCCGCCGCGGCCGCGCCGTCGCCGCGTCGCGGCCCTGGCGGGCGGCACTCGTCGCCGCTGCCCTCGGCGCGGTCGTGCCGGCCCAGGCGCAGGTCACGCTCGACGTGATCGGCCCGCACGAGTATGACCTGCCGGTCGATTTCAAGCCCTTCAACGTGTTCGTGCAGTACGCGACCTTCCAGGACGGTGATCGCCAGTGGGACGCCGACGGCGACCGCCGGCGCGCGGCGAGGACGCGCACGATCGTCGGCCTGTCGAAATACGTGCGCTTCTGGACGCCGGAGTCGAATCCGAAGGTCGGGCTCGCGTACGAGATCATCGTCCCTGAAGTCGGGGTGCGGAACTCGGACACGCGCAGCTCGGCGAGCGGCATCGGCGACCCGATCACCGGCTTCGCGGCCTGGTACAAGCCGAGCGCGAACTCGACGCTGGGCTTCCAGACCTTCATGCAGGTGCCGGTCGGTGATCAGGATATCGGCGGCGGCGACGTGTGGAAGAACCTGTCGAGCCTGTTCTGGGACGTGCAGTTGGGCAGGCTGACCTATACGGCGGATGCGGGCTTCGTGTTCTTCGGCGAATCGACCGCGGCGGATGCAACGCCGGGAACGCTGTTCCACACCAATCACCGCCTCGGTTACCAGATCAACGACGCGATCGAGCCCTTCCTCGCGCTCGACTACGAGCGTCAGGAAGGCTGGCGGGACCGCGCCGCCGGCGTGAAGCGGCCCGCAAGCCACGAGACGACCGCCGGTATCGGCGTGATGTTCAAGTACTACGGCAACCAGTCGATCACCCTGCGCTACTCGCGCGGCATCGCGGGCGAAAGCCACGGGGCGACCGACAGCCTCAATCTCAAGTACGCCTACGCCTGGTAAGCGCGATCGATTGCGGAGGAACACACCATGAAGATGAAGAAACTGGTCGTCGCGCTCGCCTGTGCGGGGGCGCTGTCGGGAAGCGTCGGAGCCGCGAGCGGCCCGGGTTACGACGACCCGGACAACTGGCCGCAGTACCACCGCAGCTTCAACGCGTGGCGCTTCAGCCCGCTGGCGCAGATCAACCGCGACAACGTGGCGCGGCTGAAGGTCGCGTGGATCCACCAGCCAGGCAACATCACCCACGGCATCCAGGCCACGCCTATCGTGGTCGATGGCGTGCTGTACTACGTGTCGGCGAACAACAACGTGTGGGCCGTCGATGCGGCGAGCGGGCGCACGCTGTGGCGCTACGAGCCGAAGCTCGATCCGCTGTCGAAGCAGACTTTCTATGCGGCTGCGAGCCGCGGCGTGACGGTGGGGCGCGGCAAGGTATTCCTCGGCACGCTCGACGGGCGCTTCGTCGCGCTCGACCAGAAGACCGGCAAGGAGGTCTGGTCGACGCAGCTCACGGACCTCAAGTCGCAGTACGGGGCGCTCTTCTCGGCGCCGCCGCAGCTCGCCGGCGACGTGCTCTTCGGCGGCACGACGGGCGGCGACCAGCCGATCAGCGGGAAGATCCATGCGGTGAATGCCGACACCGGCAAGCCCGCGTGGACCTTCGAGATCCTGCGCGACGACCCCGAGAGCTGGCCGGGCGACTCGCGCCAGCGCGGCGGCGGCAGCGCGTGGATGCCGGGGACCTACGACCCGCGCACGGACACGATCTACATCGGCACCTCGAACGCCGCGCCGGACTACTTCAACGCCGACCGCAAGGGCGACAACAAGTGGACCGCGAGCCTGCTCGCGCTCGATCCGAAGACCGGCAAGCTGAAGTGGGCGCGGCAGGAGATCCCGCACGACTCCTGGGACTTCGATTCCGCGTACGAGGCGCTGATGGTGAAGGGCGCGGACGGCAAGGACGTGATCGTGCATCTGAACAAGAGCGGCTTCGTGTTCGTGATGGACAAGGACGACGGCAAGCTCGAGAACGTGTGGCAGTTCGCGCAGCACGTGAACTGGGTGAAGGGCATCGACCCGAAGACCGGGCGGCTGATCGACCCGGTGTATCCGGAGGAGGGCAAGCGCAAGCTGTTCTGCCCGAACCTCCTCGGCGCGCGCAGCTGGAACCACGGTGCGTTCAACCCGCAGACGGGGCTGTGGTACTCGCACGCGATGGAAGTGTGCAACGAGGTCGTCGCCGGGCGCGACGATCCGGCGAACCTCACGGCGATCTCCTCGCTGTCGCTCGGCATCGACGAGATCAAGCTCGTGCCGCCGCCCGCCGACAAGCCGCACGGCCGGCTCGATGCGCGCGATCCGCTGACGGGCAAGGTGAAGTGGAGCATCCGCTACGAGCTGCCGCCGCTCTCAAGCGTCCTGACCACGGCCGGCGGGCTGGTGTTCACGGGCGACATGGAAGGGCGCATCTACGCCTATGACGCCGACGACGGCAAGGAGTTGTGGCGCTTCAACGCCGGCTCGGGGCTGCGTGGCGGGCCGGTGAGCTATGCCACGGGCGGGCGCCAGTACGTCGTCGTGCCAACGGGGCTGGGCTCGCATGCGCCGGGCTTCCTCGCCGGGGCCTATCCGCAGATCAAGGATCTGCCGGGCGGGGCGGCGCTGATCGCCTTCACGGTGGATTGAGCGCTTCCGTTCCTTCTTCCTCCTTGGGCGGGTCTGCTTCCCGCCCTTCTTCACGGGGCGGCTGCGGATCGCCGCCCCGTCCTTTCTGCACTCGCCTTGCCATGGATGGAACAATCATGTTTGTGCGCGCCCTCTCCCTGTTGAGCCTTCTCGCGGGCTTGTCCTTCAACAGCGTCGCGGTCGGCCCCGCGGCCGTCGAGCCGGCGCGCGAGGCCGCCCCCGCCGGCGGCCAGTTCGCCGCGCCTTTCGACCTCGCCGATCCGGCGCGCATCGAGGCCGGCCGCAAGCGCTTCAACAAGACCTGCGCGGGCTATTGCCACGGCTTCGAGGGCGTCGGCGGTCGCGCGCCGGATTTCAAGGGACGCAAGGATCTGCCGGTGGCGGTGATGTTCGAGACGATCACGCACGGGCGCGTCGGTGCGGACGTGATGCCGCCGTGGGGCGCGGCGTTCAGCGCGGAGCAGATCTGGGAGCTGGTGGCCTACCTGCGTTTTCTCGGGACGCAGTCCTAGGTCGCTGGCGTGGAAGACGGGTCCGGATGGCAGCCGACAATGTCGACGTCAGCCGCCGCGGTGTCGGCTCACGTGCCGCAACTCCGCCGTGAGGCGATCCAGATTCTGCTCGTTGGCTTCGGTCACGAACGCGGCGATGCGTTGCCGTTCTTCTGCCGTATCGAAGACCTGCCGCCAGCCGAGCAGCGTCTGCTCGCCCTGTGCCGTGAGCGTGACGGTCAATTCGAAGTGATGCCCGGAGAGATGCTCCAGGACGATCCGCTCGAGCGCGACGATTTCGGTGAAGACGCTCTCGTTCGGGTAGTTCGTGCCATCCGGACCGTGCATCACGAATCGCCAGGCGCCGCCGGGGCGGAAGTCGAATTCGTCGAAGGTGTTGCTGAAGCCCTTGGGGCCCCACCAACGGGCAAGGTGCGACGGATCGCTGAACGCCTTGAAGACGCGCTCCCGCGGGGCATCGATCAGGCGCGAATGGACGAACTGGCGGTCGGCGGTGGAACCGGTGCCGGGGGAATTCTCGGTCATGGTCAGTCTCCGAGGCGCATCATCACGCATCGAACTCCCGCCGGTTCGGGCTGACGATCTGCAGCCGCGCCATCTTGCGGTAGAAAGTGGCGCGCGACATGCCCAATTCGCGGGCGGTCACCGTGACCTGCCACTGATGGCGGCGCAATGCCGTGAGCATCAGGGCGCGGAGTTCCGCTTCGGCGTTCGATAGCGGCCGGCGCGGGGCGTCGGCGGGCGCGGGCAGGCGCAGCGGCGGGGCGTCGTCAAAGGCATCGGTGCGTGGCGCCGCGGCGTGACCGCCGGGGCGAGCGCGGAACAGATCGGGCGGCAGATGCTCGAGTTCGACGGCGTCGCCGTCGGCGATCGCGCAGGCGTAGCGCATCGCGTGGCGCAACTGGCGGATGTTGCCCGGCCAGTCGTGGCGGGCCAGCGCGTCGAGCGTCGTCGCGGCGAGACGCAGGTCGGAACGCTCCATCGCCGCGGCTTCCTCGCGCGTGACCTTGTCGATCACGCCGCGGATGTCGTCGCGCTCGCGCAGCGGGGGCAGCAGGAAGACCGCACCGTTGAGGCGGTAGTAGAGGTCTTCGCGGAAGCGCCCCTGCTGCACGAGCTCGGGCAGGTCCTGGTGCGTCGCACAGATCACGTGCAGGCGCACCGGCGTCGGCGATTCGGCGCCCAGCGGCAGCACTTCGCCTTCGGCGAGCACGCGCAGCAGCCGGCTCTGCAGTTGCAGCGGCATGTCGCCGATCTCGTCGAGGAAGAGCGTACCTCCGTCGGACTGCAGGATCTTGCCGCGCACGCCCTTGCTGCGTGCGCCGGTGAAGGCGCCGTCACGATAGCCGAAAAGCTCGCTCTCGATCAGCGTCTCCGGGATCGCGGCGCAGTTGAGCGCGACGAAAGGCTTGTCGCGCCGCTCGCTGTAGTCGTGGATCGCGCGCGCGAAGGCTTCCTTGCCGGTGCCGGTCTCGCCCAGCAGCATGACCGGGATGTCGCGGTTGGCGACCTTCAGCGCGCGTTCGACGTTGCCGCGCAGGCGCGCGTCGTCGAGCGCGAGGTGCGAGAAGCCGGGGATCTGCGCGCGCACGCCGTCGTCGGCCGATTCGTCCTCGCTCTGCGACCGCGCGAGTCCGCTGCGGGTGCGCGTCGCCGGGGCGCGCAGGATCGCGAAGAGGCGTTCGCCGTTCGCGGTGACGCGCAACGGGAAGGCCTGTCCGGGGTGCGCGTGCGCGGCGGCGAGGATCTCGTTCGTCGTGCATTCGAAGAGGTCGTCGATGAAGGCCGGCGCAGGCCCGCCGTCGCCGTCGAGGAGTTCCAGCCGTGCGCGACGGTTGCCGCCGACGATGTGGCCACTGTCGTCGAAGGCGACGAGGTAGTCGGTCTGAACGCTGAGGTATTCGGCCAGCCGCCCGAGCTGCAGCACCCAGTAGGGGCGCAGGTTGTACCAGGCGAAGGCGTTCTCGATCTGCTGCGCGCGGTCGAGCACGAGGCGATAGACGAGGAGCTGGCTTTCGCGCTGAGTGGGGGCGTGCAGGGCGGTGGCGTCGAGCACGGCGACCGGGCGGTCGTCGGGGCCGAAGATCGGCACCGAACTGCAGCTGAAAGCGATGTTGTGCGAACGGAAGTGTTCGTCGCGGTGCACGAGCATCGGCTGGCCGTCCATCAGTGCCGTGCCGACGCCGCAGGTCCCTTCGAGCGCCTCCGACCAGCAGGTGCCGACGCGGAAGCCTTCCGCCTTGAATTCCTTGTCGAGTTCGGGGACGGTGCGGAAATCCACCGTCACGCCGTCGGCGTCGGTGAGCAGCACGCAGTAGTTCACCGGCCGCAGCTGCGCGTGCAGGCGGTCCATGCCTTCGCGCGCGATGCGCATGAAGGCGTCGATGCGGTCGCGATGCTCGCGCAGCTCCTGCGCAGTGACGACGCGCGGCGTGGTCGCGAGCGCCGGGTCGACCTGATGGGTACTGAGCGACCGCCGCCACGAGCGCGCGAGGCGCTCGAAAGTGCTGTCGCGTCCGAGCGGCAGGCCGCGTTCGACGACGTCGATCACGCGTCCGACGTGCTGGACGATCTCCTGAGGTCTCCTCATTGCCTTCCTCTCGTCTCCGGCGTCCCGCGCCGGATGTATTGGATAGAAGTGCTTTTTCCTTTGCTTTCAGCCTATTCCCGGACCGGCGTGAAATCAATGCGGACAGGTGTCTCACTCGCCTGAGACGGCTGTCCCGCGATTCCCGGGCCGGGTGTCTCAGCGGATGTGGCGGACGACGTGGATTTGGGGCCCCTCCGAAGTCGATCGCGGGGATCCGGTGCGACAGCATGTCTGCGGTTTCATCTGTCTTTTCATGTGCTTGCGTAGTGGTGCAGGCAGTCGGCGAGGCGTGTGGGCGGGGAGGTGGCACGCCCCGTGCGGAAGGAAGTCCAGGTCCGCGGCAATCGGTGCAGGCGCCGCGGCACTCGACACCTTCAACCAAGCGAGGAGCAATGATGAGCGAGACACTGAACCGCGAGAGCCTGCTCAAGGCTTACCGGATCATGCGCACGATCCGCGAGTTCGAGGAACGCGTGCATACCGATTTTGCGACCGGCGAGATTCCCGGCTTCGTGCATCTGTACGCCGGCGAGGAAGCCTCCGCGACGGGCGTGTGCATGCACCTGACGGGCGATGACTACATCGCCAGCACCCACCGCGGCCACGGCCACTGCATCGCGAAGGGCGTGGATCCGGTCGGGATGATGGCCGAGATCTGGGGCAAGGCGACCGGCACCTGCAAGGGCAAGGGCGGCTCGATGCACATCGCGGACCTGTCGGTCGGCATGCTCGGCGCGAACGGCATCGTCGGCGGCGGCGGTCCGCTGATCTGCGGCACCGCGCTAGCCGCGAAGATCCGCGGCACGCAGGACGTCGGTGTGTGCTTCTTCGGCGACGGCGCATCGAACCAGGGGACGATCTTCGAGGCGATGAACCTGGCGGCGGTGTGGAAGCTGCCGGCGATCTTCGTCGCGGAGAACAACGGCTACGCCGAGGCGACCTCGTCGAAGTACTCGGTGCCCTGCGAGAACATCGCCGACCGTGCGCCCGCCTTCGGCATGCCGGGCGTGATCGTCGACGGCTTCGACTTCTTCGCCGTGCACAAGGCTGCGGGCGAGGCGATCAGGCGCGCGCGCGAAGGCGGCGGTCCGACCCTGCTGGAGGTGAAGCTGTCGCGCTACTACGGCCACTTCGAGGGCGACCAGCAGACCTACCGCGCGCCCGGCGAAGTGCAGAAGTTGCGCGAGACGAAGGACTGCCTGCTGCAGTTCCGCCGCCGCATCACCGCCGACGGCGAGATCACCAACGAGCAGCTCGATGCGATCGATCGCGAGGTGAAGACGCTGATCGACGACTCGGTCGTGCGCGCGAAGGCCGATCCCAAGCCCGCGCCGGCCGACCTGCTGACCGACGTCTACGTATCGTACTGAGTGACCTCGAAGAAATCGAAGGAGACATCCAAATGGCAAGAAAGATCACCTACCAGCAGGCCATCAACGAGGCGCTGGACCAGGAAATGGCGCGCGATCCGCGCGTCATCATCATGGGCGAGGACAACGCCGGTGGCGCCGGTGCTCCGGGCGAGGAGGATGCCTGGGGCGGCGTGCTGGGCGTCACGAAGGGCCTCTTCCACAAGTACCCGGGCCGCGTGCTCGACACCCCGATCTCCGAATCCGGCTACGTCGGGGCGGCGGTCGGCGCGGCCTGCAACGGACTGCGTCCGGTCGCCGAGTTGATGTTCGTCGATTTCATTGGCGTGTGCTTCGACCAGATCTACAACCAGGCGGCGAAATTCCGCTACATGTTCGGCGGCAAGGCCGAGACGCCGGTCGTGATCCGCGCGATGTACGGCGCGGGCTTCCGTGCGGCCGCGCAGCACTCGCAGTGCCTGTACAACATGTTCACGCACATCCCGGGGCTGAAGGTCGTCGTGCCGTCGAACCCGTACGACGCGAAGGGCCTGCTGATCCAGTCGATCCGCGACAACGACCCGGTGATCTTCCTCGAGCACAAGGTGCTGTACACGATGGAAGGCGAGGTGCCGGAGGAGAGTTACGCGATCCCATTCGGCGAGGCCAATGTCGCGCGCGAGGGCGACGACGTGACCATCGTCGCCTTCGGTCGCATGGTGAACCAGGCGCTCACCGCGGCCGCGGCGCTGCAGAACCAGGGCATCCACTGCGAAGTGATCGACCCGCGCACGACCTCGCCACTCGACGAGGACACGATTCTCGAAAGCGTCGAGAAGACCGGGCGGCTCGTGATCGTCGATGAGTCGACGCCCCGCTGCAGCATGGCCTCCGACATCGCCGGCATCGTCGCGCAGAAGGCTTTCGGCGCGCTCAAGGCGCCGATCGAGCAGGTCACCGCGCCGCACGTGCCCGTGCCCTTCAGCGACGCGCTGGAAGATCTTTACGTTCCGAGTCCGGCCCGCATCGAAGCGGCCGTCACCCGAGTCAAGGAGTACCGCTGATGTCTGCGATTCATAAGCTCACCATGCCCAAGTGGGGCCTCTCGATGCAGGAGGGGAAGGTGAATGGCTGGTTGAAGGAGATCGGTGAGAGCATCGCCGTGGGCGACGAGATCGTCGAGGTCGAGAGCGAGAAGATCGCCGGCGCGGTCGAAGCCTCGGTCGCGGGCGTGTTGCGTCGCCAGATCGCCGCGGCCGAGGACGTGCTGCCGGTCGGCGGGCTCCTCGGCGTCGTCGCGGATGCCGAAGTGCCCGACGCCGAGATCGACGCGGCCGTCGCGGACTTCCTCGCGAACTTTACGCCGGATTCGGGTGAAGACGAGGACGCCGGGCCGAAGCCCGAGAAGATCGAGGTTGGCGGCCGCAAGCTGCGCTACCTGAAACGTGGGGAGGGCGGCGAGCCGATGATCCTGGTTCACGGCTTCGGCGGCGACCTCAACAACTGGCTTTTCAACCACGAGGCGCTCGCGGCCGATCGCGCGGTGTATGCGCTCGACCTGCCGGGCCATGGCGAATCGGTGAAGGACGTCGGCGACGGCTCGCTCGCGACGCTCGCCTCCGCCGTGACCGGTTTCATGGACGCGGTGGGGCTGGACTCGGCCCATTTCGTCGGCCACTCCATGGGCGGTGCGGTGTCGCTCGCGCTCGCCCAGGCGGCGCCCGCGCGCGTGAAATCGCTGACGCTGATCGCGAGCGCCGCGCTCGGTGACGAGATCAACGGCGCCTACCTCGACGGCTTCGTCGCCGCGGGCGATCGCCGCGCGCTCAAGCCCGTGCTGACCGAGCTGTTCTCGGACGCCGGCCTCGTCACGCGCCAGCTCATCGACGACATGCTGAAGTACAAGCGCCTCGAAGGCGTCGATGCCGCGCTGCGCACGATCAGCGGCACGCTGTTCGGGAACGGCCGGCAGGCGACCGTGCTCGCCTCGGTGGCGGGGGGCCTCGGCAAACCGGTGCTGGTGATCTGGGGCGAGAACGACCGGATCATCCCGGTCGCGCACGCGCGGGCCGCAGGCAAGGATGCGCTCGTTGAAGTGCTGGCGGGGCAGGGGCACATGGTGCAGATGGAGGCGGCGAACGAGGTGAACCGACTCGTCAAGCGCTTCCTCGGCTAGCAACTGGCGATCAAATTTATGCAGCCCGTTCGGGTATGGTTCCTCCCCCTTCAAGGGGGAGGTTAGGAGGGGGATGGGTTTCGGCCGCGTCTGATGAACCCATCCCAACCCCAACCCGGGAGTCTCCGCTTCGCTCCGCCGCTCCGGCGGCGCAGAGCAGTGCTCTGCAAAACCCCGCCTTCGCCCCCTTGAAGGGGAGGGAGGTCCAACTAATTGCTTTACGGGTAAATAAAGCCCGCGCGGACCGGGCGGACAACTTGCGGTCATCCACAGGAGAAATCCTCATGCAAACCACTCTCGTCGCCACCGGCGCGCGCGGCGCGGAAAAGCTCGCGCGCATCCCGGTCCGCATCGACCCGGCCGTCGCGTCCGAGCCGCGTCCCCCGTGGCTGCGCGCCCGCGATCCCGGCACGCCCGAAGTGCTGCGCCTGCAATCCGTGCTGCGCGAGCACAAGCTCCACACCGTCTGCGAAGAGGCCGCCTGCCCGAACATCGGCGAATGCTTCGGCAGCGGCACGGCGACCTTCATGATCCTCGGCAGCCTGTGCACGCGGCGCTGCCCCTACTGTGACGTCGCGCACGGCCGGCCGCTGCCGCCTGATCCGGACGAGCCGCGCGAGCTCGCGGCGGTCGTCGCCGCGATGCGCCTGCGCTACGTCGTAATCACCTCGGTCGATCGTGATGACCTGCGCGACGGCGGCGCCGGCCATTTCGCCGACTGCATCACCGCCGTCCGGGACGCGGTGCCCGGCATCCGCATCGAAGTCCTGACGCCGGACTTCCGCGGCCGCGAGGCCGTCGCGCTCGACCGCCTCGCCGCGTCGCCCCCCGACGTCTTCAACCACAACATCGAGACCGTGCCGCGCCTCTTCCGTGCCGCACGCCCCGGCGGCGACTATGCCGGTTCGCTCGCGCTGATCCAGGCCGTGAAGCGCCGGCTGCCGCAGGTGCCGACGAAGTCCGGCCTGATGCTGGGCCTGGGCGAGACCGACGCCGAGGTGCTCGCGACGCTGCGCGACCTGCGCGCGCACGGCTGCGACATCGTCACGCTCGGCCAGTACCTGCGCCCGTCGAGCGCGCATTTGCCGGTGGACCGCTACGTGTCGCCGGCGGAGTTCGAACGCCTGCGCGATGCGGCGCTCGCGCTGGGTTTTGCCGAAGTCGCCGCGGGGCCGCTCGTGCGCTCGTCCTATCGCGCCGACGAGGTGGCGCGCGCAGCGACCGACAGAGCGGCGACATGAGCGCCATCGTCGTCAACGGCCGGCCGATGCCGATCCCGGCGGGCGGGCGCGTCGTCGACCTCGTCAACGCGCTCGGTCACGCGGGCAAGCGCATCGCGGTCGAGCTCAACGGCGACATCGTGCCGCGCGGACGCCATCACGAGATCGCGCTCAACGCCGGCGACCGCATCGAGATCGTCATCGCAGTCGGGGGAGGCTGAAGGATGCACGCAAAGGAACAGCACGCCTTGTCCGCGGGCGACGACCCGCTCGTGATCGGCGGTCGCGCCTATCGCTCGCGCCTGCTCGTCGGCACCGGCAAGTACCGCGACTTCGCGCACACGCGCGCGGCGCTCGACGCGAGTGGTGCCGAGATCGTCACCGTCGCAATCCGCCGCACCAACCTCGGACAGCATCCAGGCGAGCCGAATCTGCTCGACGTGCTGCCGCCGGACCGTTTCACGATCCTGCCCAACACCGCCGGCTGCTATACCGCCGAGGACGCCGTGCGCACGCTGCGCCTCGCGCGCGAACTCCTCGACGGTCACGATCTCGTCAAGCTCGAAGTGCTCGGCGACCGCGACACGCTGTACCCGAACATGCCCGAGACGCTGCGCGCGGCCGAGCGTCTCGTGCGGGACGGCTTCCGCGTGATGGTCTATTGCGCCGACGACCCGGTGCAGGCTCGCATCCTCGAGGAACTCGGCTGCGTCGCGATCATGCCGCTGGCGTCCCTGATCGGCTCCGGCATGGGCATCCTGAATCCGTGGAACCTGAATCTCATCATCGACCGCGCGAGAGTGCCGGTGATCGTCGACGCCGGCGTCGGCACCGCGTCCGACGCCGCGATCGCGATGGAACTGGGTTGCGACGGCGTGCTGATGAACACCGCGATCGCCGCCGCGGGCGATCCGGTCAGGATGGCCGATGCGATGGGCAAGGCGGTCGCCGCGGGCCGCGAGGCCTTCCTCGCCGGCCGCATGCCGCGCAAGTTCTACGGCGCGTCGCCCAGTTCGCCAACGAGCGGCCTCATCGGGCGCGCCGACGGGGGCGCCGGCTGAACCGGCCGCCTCCGGCCGGGCGCGGCCTCACGCCATCCCGAACCCCAGCAGCGCGGCGATGCCCAGCACGGCGAAGATCGACGCCGCCACGCCGTGGATCAGCCGCACCGGCAGGCGCTGCGCGATGCCGTTGCCCGCGAGCACGGCCGGCACGTTCGCGATCATCATCCCCAGCGTCGTGCCGGTGACCACCGCGGCGAAGGCGCCGTACTGCGCCGCCAGCGCGACGGTGGCGATCTGTGTCTTGTCGCCCATCTCGGCGAGGAAGAAGGCGACGACGGTGGTCGCGAACACGCCGAACTTCGGCACCGTGATCTCGTCCTCGTCGAGTTTGTCCGGGATCATCATCCACACCGCCATCGCGATGAAGGACAGACCCAGCACCCAGCGCAGCACGTCGGGTCCGAGCACCGTCGTGACCCAGGTGCCGACTGCACCGGCGAAGGCGTGGTTCGCGATCGTCGCGACGAAGATGCCGGCGATGATCGGCCACGGCTTGCGGAAGCGCGCAGCAAGCATGAAGGCGAGCAACTGCGTCTTGTCGCCGATTTCAGCGAGCGCGACGATGCCGGTGGATACGGAAAAAGCTTCGAGAGGCAGGTTCATCAGGTTCTCCGGGCCGGCGCATGACCGATGACCGCACGCCTCCCCGGCCCGAACAATCGGAGAGCATGCGGTCAAAAGTCTCGCCAGGTCCGAGGACTGAACACGCCATGCCCGGACGGGCAAGTTTGTTGACGTGGTCCCTCCGATGGGTTCGGAGGCGGCTACTCCCTAATGACGGCGCGGATTGTAACCGCTGGCCGGCGGCAAAGGGAAGGGTGGGGAGAAGATCGTGCTAAAGATTCGCGGATTGCGGCCGAAGATCTTTGCATGGAGGATCCGGCCATCGCCGGGTCTGTTTGTGAATCCCGACGAATTTCCGTTCGGGCTGAGCCCTTCGACAGGCTCGGGGCGAACGGGGGTACCTGACCGTAAGGTCGATGCGTTGCGTTGTCCGTCTTCCTGCCCGCCATGATCGTTCGCCTTCCCGTCCGCTACGCACTGCTCGCGGCCCTGCTGCTGCCGGGCCTCGTCTCGGCCGAGCAGACCTGGGACATGGTCGTGCGCGATCGTGAGCGCACGGTCGAGATCGACCGTTCCAGCGTGATCCAGTCCGACGGTGGGCAGAAGGTCGCGTGGGCGCGCATCGTGCTCTCGCCCGAGCGTGCCGCGATCGAGGGCTACGCTTCGGTGAAGGCGATGAACCGCTACGACTGCTACAACCGTAGTTTCTTCACCCTCAAACGCGTCTATCTGGACGAACGCCACGTGGTCCTCCGCGAGGAGGGCGGTCTCGACGAGAGCCCGGTGCTCGCGGCACGCAACAGCGTGGACGAGCGCCTATGGCAGGAAGTGTGCAAACCGCCTTCGGTCTCCGATCTCAAGAAAATTGCGCGCGACGTGACGGCGATCGCCGAGGCCGCGAATGCCGACGCGGGCATCACCCCACTGGTGCCGCTCAGCCGTTCGGCGGCCGTGCCGTCCGATACGCCGGCGCGCGAGACCGAGCGCATCGCGCGCCACGCGCGGAGCCGGACGCCGGCAACCGAGACGAAAACCGCGTCCGCGGAATCCTCGCCACCTGCGAAGCAAGCGCCGTCGTCGCGACGCAACGCGGCACCTGCCAGCGAGGCCGTCGCTGCCCTCGCGCCCACGGCATCGCGGCCGCCGCTTGCCCCCGACTTCGCATTTCGGCGTCCCGAGTGGAGCTACGAAGGCGACACCGGCCCCGAAAAATGGTCGGCGCTGCGCCCGGAGTGGGCCGTCTGCGCGCAGGGCAAGCGCCAGTCGCCGATCGACCTGCGCAACGGCATCAAGGTTGACCTAGAAGCGCCGCGCTTCGACTACCGCGAAACCGGCTTCCGTATCGCCGACACCGGCCGCACGCTGCGCGTGCACGTCGGAGCCGGCATGGGTGTCGTGCTGCGCGGCCAGCGCTACGAGCTGGAATCCTTCGAATTCCACCGCCCCTCCGTCGAGCGCATCGGCGGCCAGGCCTCCGACATGGTCGTCCATTTCCATCACCGCAATGCCGCCGGCGACATCGCGATCGTCGCCGTACTGCTCGAAAGCGGCGAACGCCCGCATCCGCTGATCCAGACCCTGTGGAACAACCTGCCGCTCGAGCGCGGCACGGACTACACGCCCACGGTCACGATAGACCCCGCCCAATTGCTGCCCGCAAGCGCGTCGCATTACCTCTTCATGGGCTCGCTCGAATCCCCGCCCTGCACCGAAGGCGTGCTGTGGGCGGTGATGAAGGAACCGCTATACCTCTCGCCCGAGCAACTCGCGATCTTCGCCCGCCTCTATGCGCGCAACGGGCGCCCGATCCAGCCGCACAACGGCCGGCTGATTCTCGAGTCGCGCTGACGGGCGAGCACGGCGGTCGCGCCAGCCCGGTAGGTGGCGTCGCGCACCCCGCAGCGCGTGCGGTCGTGGGGACGCTCCCGGACCTGCTGATCGCTCAACCGATCGCTCGTGCGATCAACGTGACCGGCAGCGCGACGCTGCGGCCCAGAAGGTCGAGCACTTCGCCTTGCAGGCGATTCCAGCGCACACCGGGCGTCACGATCGGCTCGCCTTCGAGATCAGGATCGCAGTGCATCTCGGTCCAGCCGGTGTAGTTCTTCACTTCGGGGATTTTCCGGGGGAGGTTCTGGAATTCGGGCAGGCGATCGAAAACGTGTGTGGGGAGTTCGTTGACGGGATCGATGACGTTCCGCCCCCAGCCTTCGCCGAAGGGCTTTGAGGTCATGAACAGGCGGCCGTCCTTGGTTTCGATGAAGGCCTGTTGATTGACGACGGTGATGGCGGAGATATTCTCGGCCCCGAAATAACGTGTGCCGACCCACGACCCTTCCTCAAAGGTCTTGCCATAGTCCTTGGAGACGGCAAAACCGGAAACATCCGAATACGGCATGAAGATGAAATCCCCGTCATTGTCGGCGTGGACAATACGCGGAAGGAACAGTCGGGCGAATTGATCCATATAGGAACTACGGATGCCGCGCTTTATATCGACGTAGTAAACCGCCCCTTCGCAGGCGTAGCCGACGATCTCAAGGTGGCGATGGTCGTCGAAGCGATAAATAACTTGAGTGGCTGGCTTTCGGGGCGGTTGCGCGTGGTTCGATGGCAATATGGGAACCAGACCGCCAAGCGCGAGGGCCGCGGCAGATAGCTGTGCGGCGCGTCTGAGCTTGCCGCGGGCGAGCCGGGCACAGCCCGCGGCAAGTAACAGGGTCCAGGCAGAAATGAGCCAGAGTAGCGGAGTACTCATTTTGAGTTCCCTATTGTCCGTGCACGACGGGGAAGGCAGCGGGCTTATTTCGGGAGACCCTGTGTAGGTGATCTACGGTCTGCCGTTCGCGCTGCAGATCGCGCATCCGCTCCTCCCATTCGCGCTGAGGCCATTTGTGGCGTTCGCTTTGCAGACGGGCGATGCGCTCGTCAATCTTCTGCAACTCCAGGAAATAGTGTTCCGTGGCGGTACGCTCATTCACGATGCCTGACATTATGGGAGGCCTGTTCATCTGCTTCTTGATGCCATCCGGCAAGAGACCGCGAGCGTAATATTCGTGGTCTTCCTTTGCCTGGCTGAACCGCCAGTCCGCCTGCCGCAGCAACTCCTGCCAGAATGCCCCGCCGTCTACCTTGGTCTCGTCATAGCTACGGCAGCGCCCGATGGCCAGATCGAAGGCCGCTGCGCAGCGAGCGGCGTTGTCGTCCAGGACGATGGCGGAGTGATTCGAGATTTCGGTTTCGGTATTGCGCGCCTTGGCGCGCAGCTCGTCTGAAGTCATGGCGCGCGTAATACGCAGATTGCCGTCCGACGTCTTTACCGCGCGAACGATTTGCCAGCGCTTGCCTTGCGCGTCGAAAGCCGCCTCGACGGCCGCGAGGTCGCTCGGCGGGAGTTCCAGGATTTGGCCGGGTCGCAACGGGGGGGCGTTCGGGCGCGGATCGGGCATCGGGCGGGGGTCAGTAATCAGATTGTTGCCAGTTTCGGCGGCCGCAGCCGCGAAAACGTCCCAGTCGGAGGGGCCGAGCGTTGTGCAGCCGGCCGGCAGGGCGAACGTATAGCCGAGATCCGGAAGTGCCGGGGCGTTGATGTCGCGCGGGGCGCCGGTAGGAATATCGGCGTTGGTGGCTACCGGCTTGGCCCCCTTGCGCTGCAGATCCGGCAGATCGATCCGTCCCGGCGGGGCGTGAAGCGGGCGGCCATGCAGGAAGGCGCGCTGCGCGAAGGCGGGGCCGAGCCGTTCGGCGACCCCCGGGGGGACTCCCTGCCAGCCGATGCCCTGAACGTTCCGCAGCGACACGGTCATGTCGTGTGGGCAGAAGTAGTTGAATACCTTGCCGTGGTTGTCGCGCATGTGGGCGACGATCGAGGCGGCGTCGCGGCTGGCGATGCCGCTTGCGGCGAGTTGCGTGGCGGCAGGGCCGGGCATGCGCTGCGCGTCGATGAGCCGGCACAGATTGGCGAGGGTCGCCGTGCGTGCGCGCTGCGACTGCTGCGGGCCGAAGGACTGCATCCCCTCGAGGCGGGGCGTCTCTAGGCTGTAGGGCGAATGATTGAGGATCAGGCAATCGGCGGGGCGTCTCGCCGGAGTCGCCTGCGTCACGAGGAAATTGGCGAGCAGCGCCACCAGCGTGCCCTGACTGTGGGCGACGATGTTGATGGAATCGTTCTCTGTCCGCTGCTCACCACGAATCTTAGCGACAAGGTTTGCCAGTCGTTGCGCTGCGTGGACGAAGTAGATGCGGTGCGGATTCTCATACACGGGGTGGCTGAGATCCTCGCCAACATGGCGGGAGGCCCAGCGGGCGAGGCCGAGAATGTCGCCGCCCGGCCCCCACATATCGATGAGGGTGGTCGTGGCGTTGGCGAAGACTCCGCCGTTCTTGGCGAAGTGCTCGTCGAGGCGGTTGTTGAAGCAATCGACATTTTCGAAGCCGCGCTTCGGATCGCTCTTGCCGTCGATGTAGTATGCGTCGTAGGGCGCTTCGGCGCCCGCCGGACCGCGGCGATTGAGCTCTTCGCGATAACGCGCCTGGTCGGCGTCGTAGGTCACGTTGTCCACCGGCCGGTAACCCCAGTAGAACGGGATGATGGGGTTGTAGCCCTGTGCGTCGGCACGGCGCTGGTAACTTGCGATGCGGTTGTCCTTGCAGGCTTTGGGGATGTCCCAGTCTCCCGGGGTAAGATCCTTGCGCCCGAGGCGGATATTGAGTCCCGCGCATAAGCCGCGTGCCTGAGTGGCATAGGCTTCGCCGATGTCATTGACGCCGTGTACCAGAATGACGACGCCGGGCATGGGGCGAGGCATCCGGACGCGCGCCTCGGCCGCGGCGGCCTTCGGGACCGTGGTGGTTGTGCGCACTACGTCGCCGTTGCGGCGAGCTTCTTCGATGCGTCGATTGGGCGAGTAATTCTTCATGGCGGGGCGGGTTCAGGCAGAAGCGGAGGTGTCTTCAGGCAGGATTTCGATGGCGATATGCTGGAAGTGGGCGGCATCGGCAGTGTCGGCGTAACCTTGCGCATCGGTCCGCCCTTCGATTACGCGGCCGTCCTCCAGAGTCATGCGGAACCGGCGATTGACGATCGGATCGTCGCTGCCGTTCCAGGTCAGGACCGGACGGCGGTGGAAGGCGTCCGGCGGCATGAAGGCCGGGGCGTCGTAACTCAGGCTCGTCGGTCCCCCAAAACTCTTCTTCGACGCATGCACCGTAATCGTCCCGGGGCACGCCACAGTGATGCCGCCGTCGATCGTGATGCTGGCGCCGCCTTCGACGCTCAACACGATCTTCTTCGCCGCGGCGAAGTCGATGTGCGCGCCAGCGCTGACGAGTTTCATCTCGTCCCGGGCGAGGAGTTTCATCTCGTCGCTTTGCGCCTGCAGCGCGATGTCGTTCTTGGCGGCGATGAGGCGGATGCCGATGTTGTCGTCGCCGGGCCGGATGGCGCCGACGACAAGGCCGATCGCCTCGCCGGCGTGGATGCGCGCGGCTCCGGCCACTGCGAGGTTCGTGTCGGCGCCGCTCATGAGGGTGGCCGTGTCTCCGGCGGCGATCTGCACGCTCTGGCCGGCGACGAGGCCGATGCCGGCCTGGGCGGCCTGCAGGATCGCGGGGGCGGTGAGGTGGGGGACGCGTTGGCCGGTGACGGCGGTGTTGCCGGCGTCCGCGTCGGCGATGGCCTCGGCCGGATCGCGCGCCGAGACCATGCCGGCGGCGAGCCGGCTCAGCGCATCGAGGGGCGGGTGGTCCGGGTCGGCGGCGCTGGCGTGGGCCGTGGTGCTGCCGATCGCGGCCGCGAGCTTGACGGTCTGGTGTGTCTCGGCCGCGCGCGACAGTGTGTCCGCAAGCGTGCAAGCCTGTTTCAGTAGCGCCATGCCGGGAGCGAAATCGCCGGCCGGTTCGCCCGCGTGGCGGGTGGGCCAGGTGCTCATGATGATGCCGCGGCCCGCACGCAGCGCCCCCCAGGCGTCCGTGCGCAGCTCGGCGCCGCTGCCACGGAAGGATCCGCGGTAGTTGCCGGCTTGGTGGATGAGGTGGCCGAGGTTGAGCTCCGAGGCATGCTGCGTGCTCTTGAGCTGGACGCGCAGTTGCTGGTCGCTGTCGTCGAAGACGAGCTGGTTGTGACCCGCATTGGGGCCGTGGGCGCCGAATTCCCTGGTCTTGAAGCCGCTCAGCGCGCCGGGGTGGCGGTGGCTTGTCGCTGCCGCACCGTGCCAGGCGGGGCTGTTGCCGCCCGTAAAGTGACCAACGAGATTGCCCTGCCCGGCCGCGCGATGGTCGCTCGCGCCGTCGAACACGCTGGTGTCGGAGGCCGGCCCGGGGCGGCCGCCCGGCGTGGGGGCGACGCCGCCTTCGCCGCGGCCGTTGTAGAGCGCGCCGAGCACGACGGGGCGGTCGATGTCGCCGCCGAGGAAGCTCACCAGCACTTCCTGGCCGATGCGCGGCAGCCACTGCCAGCCCATGCCCGCGCCGGCCTGCCGGCTGGCGACGCGCACCCAGCAGCTCGAACGGTCGTCCGGGGTGTCGCCCGCCTGCCAGTGAAAGCGCACCTTGATGCGGCCGAGCGCATCGCACCACAGCTCGTCGGCGCCGTTGGGCACGTTCTCGCCCTGCGGGCCGACGACGATGGCGCACATCGGGCCGGGCGCGGTGGGCCGCGGGTTGATGCGCAGGCCAGTGTCGTCGGCGAGCGCCGGGCGCCACGGCCGCTCCGCGCGCAGCGCGTCGAAGGCGTTGCCGTAGCCGCGGCTGCGCGCGAGGTCAATGAGGGCGGCGGGGAGTTCCGACGGGGCCTTCACCGGCTCGAGCGTGTCGCCGGTCGCGAGCGCGGCGTCGTCCTCGTCTGCATCGCCTTGTGCCAGCCGCGCCGCGATCGCGTCGATGCGCTCGGCGTCGAGGTTGTTGATGCCGACGTGCAGGACGTCGAGCACGGCGAAGCGTTCGCCGGCGGGGGCGGGCGGCGCAGCGGGGTCGAGCGGCAGGCCGTTCACCGCGACGAAGCAGCCGGGGCGCAGGCTGCGCACGGTGCCGCGGCCGAGGCAGGTGCTTGCGCGTGCCTCCGCGGCCTCCATCGCGAGGCGCTGGTAGCGCTCGGCCTCGGTCACGTTTGCGTGGGCGTACTGGCCGGCGTAGTCGTAGTGCTCGAGCGGTGGCAGGTCCGCGCTGCCGACACGATGCGCCGTCGGCACGCTCGCCGCGATCGAGCGCTTGGCGCGGTAGTCGTAGCCGAGCACGGTGCCGAGGGTGGGTGCGAGGCGGTGCTGCGCGCCGAAGGCGACGATGCTGTCCTGGTCTTCCTGCGAATCGGCGCGGTGGAAGCGGATGCCGCGACCGCCGAGCGCGTGCGCCGAGAGAGGGTCTTCCGGGAAGCGCGTGCTGCCGGCGAAGAGGCGCATGCGGTGGCGCGCCGGGGCCTCCGCATCCTCCTCGATGCACCAGCCCAGGCCTTCCTCGGCGAGCAGGCGCGAAACGAAGGCATAGTCGGATTCGCGGTATTGGACGCAGTAGCTGCGCGGGCGGGCGTCCGCGAGGAAGGGTGCGACGTCCTCTTGCCAGTGCCACGCGGCATGTTCGCGGTAATCGGCGAACACGGCGTCGAGGATCTCGGGCACGGACTTGTCCTGGAACACGCGGTTGTGGCGGCCGCGCGTGAGGAGCCAGGTCCACGGCACCACGGTGAGCCGGTAGCGGCTCCAGCCGCCGTCGCTGCCGATATGCGCGGCGGCCCGCACGAGGCCCGAGCGTTCGCCGTGACTGCCGTCGGAGAGCGCGGTGCGCAGCGTCATCGCCTGTCCGAGCAGGGGCTCGAGGGCGAGGAAGGCATCTTGCGACAGGGTGTCGATGTGGAACTCGAAGCCGCCCGACAGGCTTTCGCGTCCCCGCCAGGCTTCGACCGCGAGCGGCGGGCCGTCCGTGTGCCAGTGCAGGTCGTACAGGCGGGAGTGGGCGGCGAGCGGGTGCATGTCGTCGAGCGTGGAGCCGGTGGAGGTTTGAAAAGACCAAAAGCATAACATTTTGACATGTCTGGCGTGTTCGATGTGGTAATGGACGCTAGCGACCGAACGCGTGCCCGTCAGCGTCGCGGCAATGAGATGAATCCGGCGCACCTTGTATTTGCTCGCGAGACAGCCTAAATTACTGACTGGTTAGTCATTAATTCGGCGACACGCGCCGGTTTCCCGCCCCCATGTCCGACTCCATCCGCCCGCCCGCACGCCAACGCCGCAAGGAGGCGCGTCCGCAGGAACTCACCGCTGCCGCGCTGTCGCTCTTCGTCGAGAAGGGTTTCGCCGCGACGCGGCTCGATGACATCGCCGAGCGCGCAGGCGTTTCCAAGGGCACCCTGTACCTCTACTTCGAAAGCAAGGACGCGCTGTTCAAGGCGGTGATCCAGGAAGGCATCGTCTCCGCGCTGCATGCGGGCGAGGCGCTATTCGACGAGTACGACGATCCGCTGGAACTGCTGCGCACCATCCTGCAGGGCTGGTGGGAACGCATCGGCAATACCGAACTGGGCGGCATCCCGAAGCTGATGATGTCCGAAGCGCGCAATTTCCCCGACGTTGCCGCCTACTACCAGCAGGAAGTCCTGCAGCGCGGCACCGCGTTGCTGCGCAAGGCCGTCATGCGCGGCATCGAGCGCGGCGTGTTCCGGCAGGTCGACACCGACGCGATCTGCAGCGTCCTGATCGCGCCGCTCGTCTACCGGGCGATGTGGCGACAGTCCTTCGGCCCTGCTTGCGGACAGGAAACCGATACGGCGCAGTACCTGCGCACCTATTTCGACCTGATCCTGAACGGCCTCCTGACCGGGGCGCCCGGGGGAGCTGCACGATGAAGACAATACTGACGAGCACCGTCCTGCTTACCCTGCTTGCCGGATGCTCCGGCCCCGCACCGGTCGACAAGCCGCCCCGCGCCGTCCTGGTGCGCACCATCGGGACTGCCGCCTCGGAGCCGCAACTGCGCGTCTATACCGGCGAGGTGCGCGCGCGCCATGAGGCCGACATCGGCTTTCGCATCGGCGGCAAGCTGATCGAGCGCAGTGTGGACGCCGGCGCGCGCGTGCGACCAGGGCAGGTGCTCGCCCGCCTCGATCCGCAGGACGTGAAGCTCGCCGAGCAGGCCGCAGCGGCGCAGGTGTCGGCGGCGGAGGCAGATGTGGCGCTGGCCCGCGCGGAATTCGAGCGGGTGCAGAATCTCCACGCACGCAACTTCATCAGCGCCTCCGCGCTGGACAGCCGACGCACCGCCCTGCAGGCCGCCGAAGCGCGTCTGCGCCAGGTCCGCGCGCAACTCGCCACGGCAGGCAACCAGGCTGGTTACGCCGCCCTGACGGTTGCCGACGAGGGGGTGGTCACAGCGGTCATTGCGGAAGCCGGGCAGGTGGTCGCGGCGGGCCAGCCCGTGCTGCGCATCGCGCGCCCCGGCGAACGCGAGGTGTTGATCTACGTTCCGGAAAGCCGCATCGCGGAACTGCGGCCGGGTTTGCCCGCCGCCGTGCGCGCCTGGGCGAACCCTGCACATGCCTATGTGGCTGCGGTGCGCGAGATCGCTCCCGCGGCCGACGCGGCGACCCGCTCCTACGCCGTGCGCGTCAGCGTGGTCGATGCAGATGATGCGCTGCCGCTCGGTGCCACGGCGAGCGTTGCGTTTGCGCAGTCCCCCGATGCGGCGCAGGCGATCCTGCCATTGACCGCGGTGACCCGCATGGATGGACGCGCAACCGTCTGGGTCGTCGACGAGGCTTCGAAACTAGTCCCGCACGCCGTGGACACGGGGGCGTTCCGCGAAGACGGCGTCGTGGTCGCAAGCGGCCTGCCAGCCGGGGCGCGCGTGGTGGTCACGGGCGTGCATCGCCTCGTCGCGGGCGAAGTGGTGCGCGCGGTCGATGAAGCCGCCCCGGTCGCGCTGGATGCTCGCAAATGACGACCCCGCGCGATTTCCACGAAGGGCGATTCAACATCTCCGCCTGGGGCCTGCGCCACCAGACGCTGGTGCTCTACTTCATGGCCGTGCTCGCCGTGATCGGGCTGTATTCCTACTCGCGCCTGGGGCAGTCGGAGGATCCGCCCTTCACCTTCAAGGTGATGGTGATCCGCACCGAGTGGCCCGGCACCACCGCCGAGGAGGTCGCGCGCCAAGTCACCGACAAGATCGAGAAGAAGCTGCAGGAAGTCGCCCAGGTCGACGTGCTGCGCAGCTTCTCGCGTCCCGGCGAGTCGATGGTGTTCTTCGTTGCAAAGGATTCGACCCCGCCGCGCGAGATGCCCGAAGTCTGGTACCAGGTGCGCAAGAAGGTCGGCGACATCCGCCACACCCTGCCGCAGGGCATCGTCGGCCCGACGTTCAATGACGAATTCGGCGACACCTACGGCAACATCTTCGCGCTGGTCGGCGAGGGGCTCGACTATGCCGAACTCAAGCGCTACGCCGAGGCGATTCGCAGCGAACTGCTGCGCGTGCCGGACGTCGCCAAGGTGAGCTTCTTTGGCGATCAGCCCGAACGCATATACATCGAACTCTCGAACACCAAGCTCGCGACCTTCGGCCTCTCGGTGCGCGACATTGCCGGCGCACTCGCCGGCCAGAACGCGACCACCGGTGCCGGCTTCTTCGATACCGCCGACGAGCGCGTGTGGCTGCGCCCGAGCGGTGCCTTCGAGGATCTCGATGCCATCCGCGACACCGTCATCCGCGCCCAGGGGCGCAGCTTCCGTCTCGGCGACGTCGCCGAGGTGCGCCGCGGCTTCGCAGATCCGCCGCGCGAGCGCATGCGCTTCAGGGGCGAGGACGCGCTCGGCATCGGCGTGTCGATGCGCGCCGGCGGCGACATCATCGCGCTCGGCCGCCACCTCGACGAGGCTACCGCCCGCATCGACGCCCAGCTCCCCGTCGGCGTGCGCCTCGAGCGCGTCGCCGACCAGCCGCGCGCGGTCGCGCGCTCGGTCGGCGAGTTCGTCCGCGTGCTCGCCGAGGCGGTCGTCATCGTCATGGCGGTGAGCCTGCTCTCGCTCGGCCTGCGCACCGGCGTCGTCGTGCTCGTGATCATTCCGGTCGTGCTCGCGATCACCTTCCTCTTCATGAACCTTCTGGGCATCGGCTTGCACAAGATTTCGCTCGGTGCCCTGATCCTCGCGCTGGGCCTGCTCGTCGACGATGCGATCATCGCGGTCGAGATGATGGCCACAAAGATGGAACAGGGCTGGGAGCGCGCAAAGGCCGCGAGTGCTGCCTACGTCTCCACCGCGATGCCCATGCTCTCCGGCACGCTCGTGACCGCGGCGGGCTTCCTGCCGATCGCGACCGCGGCGTCGGCAACGGGCGAATACACGCGCTCCATCTTCCAGGTCACGGTCATCGCGCTGCTGGTGTCCTGGATCGCGGCGGTGCTGTTCGTACCCTGGCTCGGCTACCACATCCTGCCCGACTTCCGTGCGCAGCGCGGCAAGCAGTCGGTGTTCGCGCGTCTCCTCGGTCGCCTGTCGCCGCGGCTCGGAGCGAAACTCGCCGAGCGCGACGCCCGCGCCCACGAGCTGCACGACGAATACGCCATCTACCACACCGCCTTCTATACGCGCCTGCGTGCCCTCGTCGATACCTGCGTCGCCCATCGCTGGCTCGTGATCCTCGTGACCCTGTTCGTCTTCGCCGGCTCGCTGTTCGTGTTCGCCCGCTTCGTGCCGCAGCAGTTCTTCCCGGAATCCACCCGACCGGAACTGCTCGTCGACCTGCGCCTGCCCGAAGGCGCCTCGCATCAGGCCACAGAACGCGCGGTCAGGCGCCTGGAAACCTTCCTCGATGCGCAAACCGGCATCGAGAACTACGTCGCCTGGGTCGGTGGCGGCAGCCCGCGCTTCTACCTTCCGCTCGACCAGCAGCTGCCGCAGACCAGCTTCGCCCAATTCGTGATCCTCACCGAAGGCCCTGAGGCGCGCGAGGCCCTGCGCGCGAAACTGATCGGGCTATTCGAGCAGGCCCCGGCCGAGCTCATCGGTGTCGTCAATCGGCTGGAGAACGGCCCGCCCGTCGGCTTCCCCGTTCAGTACCGCGTCAGCGGCCAGGATCCCGACGAACTGCGGCGCATCGCCCACGAGGTCGCGGCGAAGATGCGCGTCCACCCGCAGCTCTCCAACGTGCATCTCGACTGGGAAGAGCCGTCCAAGCGCGTGCGTCTCAGGGTCGATCAGGACAAGGCGCGCCTCCTCGGCCTCACGACGCAGGACCTCGCGACCCTGCTCAACACCTCGGTGCAAGGCTTTGCCGTCACCCAGTTTCGCGAAGGCACCGAAACGATCGACGTGATGCTGCGCGGTGCCGAGTCCGAGCGCGTGCATCTGGGCCTGCTGCCGGACCTCGCAATCCCCGTCGGCGGCGGCCGCAGCGTGTCGCTCGCCCAGGTCGCAACCGCCGAATACGGATTCGAGCAGGGCGTCGTCTGGCGCCGCAACCGCATGCCTACCGTCACGGTGCGCGCCAACCTGTACGGCGGCGTGCAGCCCGCAGTCGTCGTCGCCGATCTCGCCCCGCAGATGGCGTCCATCGAGGCCGCGCTGCCGCTGGGCTACCGCGTCGAGGTCGGCGGAGCCGTCGAGGAGAGCGCCAAGGGCGGCACGTCCGTCGCCGCGGGCATGCCGCTCTTCCTCATCGCCGTGCTCACGGTGCTCATGCTGCAGTTGCAGAGCTTCTCGCTCGTCGCGATGGTGGTGCTCACTGCGCCGTTGGGGTTGATCGGCGTGACCGCCTTCCTGCTCGCCTTCGGCAAGCCCTTCGGCTTCGTCGCGATGCTCGGCACGATCGCGCTCTCCGGCATGATCATGCGCAACTCGGTAATCCTCGTCGACCAGATCCGGCAGGACCGCGAACACGGCCGCAGCGCGTGGGACGCCATCGTCGAATCGACCGTGCGCCGCTTCCGCCCCATCATGCTCACCGCCGCCGCGGCGATCCTCGCGATGATCCCGCTCTCGCGCAGCGCCTTCTTCGGCCCCATGGCCGTCGCCATCATGGGCGGCCTCACCGTCGCCACCGTGCTGACCCTGATCTTCCTGCCCGCGCTGTATGCGGCGTGGTACCGCGTGCGCCGTCCCATGTGAGGCCATGTGGAAACCTTCCTTATGGAAACCTTCGCTGTGGGAGCGGCTTCAGCCGCGAATGGGCTTTCCGACATGGCATAGTCCCGATTCGCGGCTGAAGCCGCTCCCACAAGGCCGTCTTCCCCCGCCCCGCTTGCGATTCCCTTGCGAATGCATCGCGCCCCAGTGCAGCAAGTACGCTAAAATGCACAAGTTTACTTATCGCTCACTAAATTAGCGTGTGCTAATATTTGCACAGGAAGCCAATGCCATGAACTTCGAACGCGCCCGCTTCAACATGGTCGAGCAGCAGATCCGCCCCTGGGATGTGCTGGATATGGACGTTCTCGACCTCCTGATGACGGTCAAGCGCGAGGAATTCGTTCCTCCCGCCCACAAGACGCTTGCCTTCGCGGACGTCGAGATTCCCATCGGCTGCGGCCAGACCATGCTCAAGCCCGTCATCGAGGGCCGCATCCTGCAGGCGCTGCCGCTCAAGCGTTCCGACTCCGTGCTCGAGATCGGCACCGGCTCCGGCTACTTCGCAGCGCTGCTTGCCGCGCGCACCGACTGGGTCCGCTCGATCGAGATCGAGCCCGAACTCGCCCGCTTCGCGACCGACAACCTCAATCGCGCGGGTGTCGAGAACGTCATCGTCGAGGAAGGCGACGCCGCGCGTGGCTGGAGCAGCCGCGCGCCCTACGACGTCATCGTCGTCACGGGCGGCCTGCCGATGATGCCGCAGAGCCTGCTCGACCAGCTCAAGGTCGGCGGCCGCATGTTCGCCTTCGTCGGCGAGGCGCCCGTCATGGAAGCCCGCCTCATCACCCGCGTCTCGGAAGACCAGTACCAGACCGAAGACGTGTTCGAAACCGTCGTCCCGATGCTGAAGAACGCCCAGCGCAAGGACGAATTCCGCTTCTGAGGAACCCCCGCATGCGACAGATCACCGCCACCGAACTCGCCGAACGGCTCGCGTCCCCTCAGGGCGACAAGCCATTCCTGCTCGACGTGCGCGAGCCGATCGAGTTCGAGATCTGTCGCATCGAAGGCTCCCTGCTGATGCCGATGGCCTCCGTTCCGGCGCGCCAGACCGAACTCGATCCCGACGACGAGATCGTCGTCATCTGCCACCACGGTGGCCGCAGCGCCCAGGTGTGCATGTTTCTCGAGCGTCAGGGCTTCTCCCGAGTCATCAATCTTGCCGGCGGGGTTGCCGCCTGGGCTGCCCAGGTCGACCCGACCATGCCGCAGTACTGACCTTACCGCGAATTGAGCACGGAGAAGTCAATGAAGCGCGCAATCGCCCTGAGTCTCGTCACCTTCTTTTCGGCCAGCGCCTGGTCGGCCGACCTCCTGCAGGTCTATCGCGACGCGCTCGCCAACGACGCGCGCTTCGCCGCCGCCCGCGCCCAGTACGAGGCGGGGCAGGAACGGGTCGTGCAGGGGCGCGCCGGGCTTCTGCCGACGATCGGCGCCAATGCGAACACCACCTGGAACGACGTCGATACGCACACCCGGGTCTTCGGCACACGCGAATACAACAGCAACGGCTACGGCGTGCAACTCACGCAACCGTTGTTCCGCTGGCAGAACTGGATCCAGTACAAGCAGGGCGAACTCCAGACCGCGCTCGCCGAAGTCCAGCTCGGGCAGGCGCGCCACGACCTGATCCTGCGCGTGTCGCAAGCCTATTTCGACGTCCTCAACGCCCAGGACGCCCTCGCGGCGCAGTCGCAGCTGAAGAAGGCCGCCTCCGAGCAGCTCGAACTCGCCAAGGCCAGCTTCGAGGTCGGCACCGTCACGATCACCGACGTGCATGAAGCGCAATCGCGCTTCGACCTCGCCTCGGCGCAGGAAATCGCTGCGCAGAACGACCTGGATGTGCGCCGCCAGGCCCTCGTCCAGATCGTTGGTCTGGATCCGTCGCCGCTCGCCGGCCTGCGACAGGGCGTCTCCCTGGCCCGCCCCCAGCCCGACAGCATCGCCGAATGGGCCACCGCGGCAGAGCAGGGTAGCTATGCCGTTCAGGCGCAGCAGATCGCGCGCGAAATCGCCGCGCGCGAAGTCGAGCGCAACCGCGCCGGCCACTACCCGACCCTCGATGTCGTCGCCGCCCGCAGTCACAACAGCGCAGGCTTCAGCTCCAGCGCAGCAGGCGGCTCGACGCGCACCGACGCCAACACCGTCGGCCTGCAGCTCAACGTCCCGATCTTCGCCGGTGGGGCCGTCTCGTCGCGCGAACGCGAAGCCGCGGCCCTCAAGATCAAGGCCGACGCCGATCTCGACGATGCCCGCCGCTCCGCCGCCCTCGCCGCGCGCCAGGCCTACCTCGGCGTCACCAGCGGCATGGCGCAGGTCAAAGCCCTGGAAGCCGCCCAGGTCTCGTCGACCTCCGCCCTCGAAGCCAATCGCCTCGGCTACGAAGTCGGCGTGCGCATCAACATCGACGTCCTGAACGCCCAGTCCCAGCTCGCCGACACCCAGCGCCAGCTAGCCCGCGCCCGCTACGACACCATCCTCGCCCAACTGCGCCTCAAGGCCGCCGCCGGCACCCTCGGCGAAGAAGACATCCAGCTCATCGACGCGCTGCTGGCGGAGTGATTCGGGCGATAATGGGAACTCGCCGCTGACGGAAGGAGAGCCGGCAATGCCCAAGATTCTTTTCATTCGTGCAGAGTGGGACGACGACGCGGGTGTCTGGGTGGCGACGTCCGATGACGTTCCGGGGCTTGCAACGGAGGCGGAAACCATCGAAGCCCTGTCGCACAAGCTCGAAGCAATGGTTCCGGAACTGCTCGATGCCAACGGCTACCCTGACGGTCCGGAAGTGCCTTTCGAACTGTGGGCTCGGAAATTCGCCGTCGCTCACCGCGGGGTCTAATAGTGGGCGGAAATTTCGCCCCTGAGCTGAAGCGACTACTGCATGAGGCGGGTTGCCGTTTCGTCCGGCCGGGGAAGGGTGATCACGACATCTGGCATTCCCCGCACACGGGTATTCACTTTCCCGTCGACAGCAAGATCAAATCGCGCCATACGGCGAATGCGGTGCTCAAGCAGGCCGGTCTGCCAAAGCACTTCTGATTCTTCAGGTCACAAGTCCGAAGCAGATACCTCCGAGCGATTCTGCGTCAGCCGCGAACCAGTCGCTCCACCATCTGCATCGACCTCGCCGTCGCCCCGCGATGAGCCGCGGCAAAACTCCTTCCCGCTTCGCCCGCCGCCCGCCGCGCCGCCGCGTCCTTCACTAGCGCGACAGCGATCCGCATCCCCTGATCGACGTCCGCCGCGCGTCGCGCCGCCCCGGCCGCAATTGCCAGCTCCGCAACCTGCGCGAAGTTGAAGGTATGCGGTCCCAGCACCACCGGCGTTCCCACCGCGCACGCCTCGATCAGATTCTGCCCGCCGAAAGGCAACCAACTGCCGCCGATCAGCGCCACGTCAGCTGCCGCGTAATACGCAAACATCTCGCCCATCGAATCGCCCAGCCACACGCGCGTGTCGGCCGCGACCGCCGTCTCGTCCGAACGCCGCTGCAGCTTGAACCCGCGGGCTTCGACCAGCCGTGCGACCTCATCGAAACGCTGCGGATGCCGCGGCACAAGCGCGAGCAGCGCGTCGTCCGGCGCCTGCGCCCGGAACGCATCGAGAATCAGCGTCTCCTCCCCCTCGCGGGTGCTTGCCGCGAGAAGGACCGGGCGCCGGCCAAAGCGTTCGCGGAAACTCGCCCCCAGCGTGATCAGCGCATCCGGCGGTGAGATGTCGAACTTGATGTTCCCCGTCACTGCAACCCCGCTCGCTCCCAACTCCCCCAGTCGCCGCGCGTCCGCTTCGGTTTGCGCGCCAACCGCGGCAAGCGCACCCACGGTCATGCGCGTCAGGGTCGGCCAGCGTGCATAGCGCCGCGCCGAACGCTCCGAAAGCCGCGCATTCGCGAGCAGCACCGGCACCCCGCGCGCGCGACAGCTCGCCAACAGCGTCGGCCACAGCTCCGTCTCCATCACAATGCCCACCCGCGGCCGGAAGTGAGCGAGGAAGCGCCGGCACGGCCAGCCCAAGTCGTACGGCAGATAGCAGCGCATCACGCGCGGCTCCCCGCCGAACAGGCTCTCGGACGTCTCCCGCCCCGTCGGCGTCATGTGCGTCAGCAGCACCATGTGATCCGGCCAGCGCGCCAGCAGCGCCCGCACCAGCGGTTCCGCTGCGCGCGTCTCCCCCACCGACACCGCATGCACCCAGATCACCGGCAGCGGCGCGCGGCCCGCGTAATGTCCGAAGCGCTCGCCCAGATGCTTCAGGTAGGCAGGTTGCCGCCGCGCGCGCCAGGCCAGGCGCAGCAGCACGAAAGGCAGGGCGCACAACCACAATAAGGCATAGGAGAATCTGGCAAGCATCGGGCGTCCGGTTCTGGCGAGCCGCCAAGTATATCGTCGCCTGCCGCCACGACCGGCCGGGAGTAGGGCAGGGCGGGTGAAAACGGTAGCGATGCGCTAAGCTATCCGGTGTCCGCATCGACGGTGATTTCCATGGAGCGTCCCATTCCGCATCTCAGGCAGCGCCTTTCCGACCTGCAGCGCTGCGGTCGTGTGCGGCTCGACCGCGAGGAGATCGACGCGCTCGCCTATGCCCTCGATGGGGTGTCCGCTGCAGGCGTGGCGCTCTTCGGGTCCCGCACGCAAGCCGAGCGTCGCGGCGGCGATATCGATCTCCTGGTGCTCACCGAAGCGCCGGCCTTCGAGACATCGCGCCGCGTCGCCACGCGATTCTTCGAGCGCTGCGAGGAAAAGATCGATGTCGTCGTGCTCCCGCCCGACGGGGGAGTCCCCGAGCAACGCGCCTTCCTTGCATCAATCAACCGCGTGGATCTGGCATGAACGACGACGTCCTGCTGCAGGGCGCCGACCGCAAGCTGCGGGCTTCGCTCGACATCTTCTTTGCCTCGATCGATGCCTACATCGACTTCGATCCTGCCCGCGCCTACACGCCAAAGGAACTCGAGCCCTACGACGCGCTGAGCGACCGCTTCCTGCGTGCATTCGAGTCGAGCATCCGCTACTTCCGCACGCTGGAGGGTGTTCGCGAGGTCGCTCCCTCGGAATCTTTTCGCGACCTGCTGAATCGCAGGGAAAGGTATCGGGCGATCACCTCGACCGGGGCGTGGCTCGAGATGCGCGACACGCGCAATCGCATCGCCCACGAATACCTGCCCGAAGAGCAGGCCAAACTCTATCGCGCAATTGTCGGGCCTGCCGCAACCGAGCTACTCCACGTTCGGAGCACGATAGGTGGAGCCGCCGCGTAACGGTACGTAGGGCGGGAGGAGCCAAAGGCGTATCCCGCCGTGCGGCCCTTGGGCCGCTTCCGCCCCCTGGACTGCATGGTAGGGACCGTCGGGCCGAAAAGCGAAGCGCCTTCCGCCGCATGTCGGGCGCAATCGAGCCCCATAACCCACGAGCATGATCCGCCGTCGGCACTAAAGCGATTCTCATCATCCGATAGCCCTGCCCGGATAACGTCCTGTAACGAAAGCGCCCCTCGGGCATGAGATAATCCGCGGACAAATTTCCCACGAACGGTCGTAACGCGTATGAAGATCCTCGTAACCGGCGCCGCCGGCTTCATCGGCATGCACACCAGCGAGGCGCTCCTCGCCCGCGGCGACGAAGTCGTCGGCCTCGACAACCTCAACGACTACTACGACCCGCAGCTCAAGCTCGACCGCCTCGCGCGCCTCACTCCGCACCCCGCCTTCCACTTCGTCAAACTCGACGTCGCCGACCGCGCCGCCATGGAGCGCCTCTTCGCCGAGGAAAAGTTCGACCGCGTCATCCACCTCGCCGCCCAGGCCGGCGTGCGCTACTCGCTGCAGAACCCGCACGCCTACGTCGACAGCAACCTCGTCGGCTTCATCAACATCCTCGAAGGCTGCCGCCACAACAGGGTGCAGCACCTCGTGTACGCCAGCAGCTCCAGCGTGTACGGCGGCAACACCAAGATGCCGTTCTCCGAGCACGACAGCGTCGACCACCCCGTCAGCCTCTACGCGGCTACCAAGAAGGCCAACGAGCTGATGGCCCACACCTACAGCCACCTCTACGGCCTGCCCACCACCGGCCTGCGCTTCTTCACCGTGTACGGCCCCTGGGGGCGCCCCGACATGGCGCTCTTCCTCTTCACCAATGCCATCCTCGAAGGCCGTCCGATCGACGTCTTCAACCACGGCAAGATGAAACGCGACTTCACCTACATCGACGACATCGTCCAGGGCGTCATCCGCACGCTCGACCATGTCGCCGAACCGGACCCCGCCTTCGACCCCCTTCAGCCCGACCCCGGCCGCAGCTCAGCCCCCTACCGGGTCTTCAATATCGGCAATCACAACCCCGTCGAGCTGATGAGCTTCATCGAGGCGATCGAGGACTCGATCGGCTCCAGGGCCGAGAAGAACTTTCTGCCGATGCAGGACGGTGACGTACCGGCCACCTATGCCGACACGGCGGAACTCAATGGTTGGACTGGGTTTGCGCCGGCTACGAGCGTGCGCGAAGGGGTCCGGCGCTTCGTTAACTGGTATCGCGCCTACTACGGAAGGTAATGTCTTATTACTTTCGGTGAATGGCGACAAGTTTGCCGCAATGCAATAATTCTCTGTTTTTCACCAAGATTTTCACTTGGCACTCGCGTTGCCACTTATGGCGGTCACGGTGGTCGATGGCGCGGGAGTTCGTGAAGCCATCTAGCTTCAGTCTTCGCAGGGATAAAGAATGATTCTCGTAACGGGGGGTGCCGGATTCATCGGTGCCAACTTTGTGCTCGACTGGATTTCGTTGGTAGGCGAGCCCGTGGTTAATCTCGACAAGCTCACCTACGCCGGCAATCTTGAGACCCTCTCTGTGCTGTCCGGCGATCCCAGGCACATCTTCGTGCGCGGTGATATCTGCGACCGAGGGCTCGTCGAAAGTCTGCTTGAAGAACATCGGCCGCGCGCGATCGTTCACTTTGCGGCTGAAAGCCACGTCGACCGTTCGATCCATGGTCCGGCCGACTTCATCCGTACGAACATCGACGGTACCTTCGCTCTGCTCGAGGCCGCGCGACTGTACTGGAGCAACCTGGCAGCGGAACACAAAGCGGCTTTCCGATTTCTGCACGTTAGCACGGATGAGGTCTACGGAAGCCTTCGTCCCGGCGATCCAGCCTTCACCGAGGCGCATCCATTCGAGCCGAACAGCCCCTATTCGGCGAGCAAGGCGGCCAGCGACCACCTCGTCCGTGCCTGGTATCACACCTACGGATTGCCGGTCCTCACCACGAACTGCTCGAACAATTACGGCCCATATCACTTCCCGGAAAAGCTCATTCCGCTGATGATCACCAATGCCCTGGCCGGCAAGCCGCTCCCCGTATACGGCGATGGCATGCAGATCCGCGACTGGCTGTATGTCAAGGATCACTGTAGCGCTATACGGCGAGTGTTGGAGGCGGGGCGCCTCGGGGAGACCTATAACGTCGGTGGCTGGAACGAGAAGCCGAATATCGAGATCGTCCACACCATCTGTTCGCTGCTCGATGAGATTAAGTCGGACCTTGCAGGCAGCTATCGCCGCTTGGTCACGCACGTCACCGACCGCCCCGGTCACGACCGCAGGTACGCCATCGACGCACGCAAGCTCGAGCGCGAACTCGGCTGGAAACCTGCGGAAACCTTCGAGACGGGTATCCGCAAGACTGTCCAGTGGTACCTCGCCAATCCCCAGTGGGTCGCGAATGTCCAGAGCGGTGCATACCGGGAATGGATCAGCAAGAACTACGAGGAGCGCCAATGACGCGCAAGGGCATCATTCTCGCCGGCGGATCCGGCACCCGGCTTCATCCCGCCACCTTGGCGATCAGCAAGCAACTCCTGCCGGTCTTCGACAAGCCGATGATCTACTATCCGCTCAGCACCCTGATGCTTGCGGGGATGCGTGACATCCTGATCATCTCGACACCCCAGGACACCCCCCGTTTTGAACACCTGCTCGGCGACGGTTCGCGCTGGGGGCTGAACCTGCAGTATGCGGTGCAGCCGTCACCCGATGGTCTCGCCCAAGCCTTCATTATCGGGAAGGGTTTCATTGGGCAGGATCCGTCCGCATTGGTTCTGGGCGATAACATCTTTTACGGGCACGACTTCGCCGGGTTGCTTGCCAACGCGATGGAGCGGCGCAATGGCGCGAGCGTCTTCGCCTACCACGTGCACGACCCGGAACGCTACGGCGTGGCCGAATTCGACTCCGGCGGCAAGGTCCTCTCGATCGAGGAAAAGCCCGCAAAGCCCAAGTCGAACTACGCCGTCACCGGTCTGTACTTCTACGACGAACAGGTCGTCGAGCTGGCGAAGAGCCTCAAGCCATCGCCGCGTGGCGAACTCGAGATCACCGACCTGAACCGTCTTTACCTAGAGCAAGGCCGTCTCAGCGTGGAAATCATGGGGCGCGGCTATGCGTGGCTCGACACCGGTACGCATGAATCCCTGCTCGACGCCAGCCTGTTCATACAGACCATCGAAAAGCGCCAAGGGCTGAAGGTGGCTTGTCCGGAAGAAATTGCCTATCGCCTTGGCTGGATCGATGCGGGCGCACTCGAGGCGCTTGCGCGACCTCTATGCAAGAACGGCTACGGCCGATACTTGATGTCTATCCTCAAGGAAACCGTGTACTGATGAACGTCGTCCCGACAAGAATCCCAGACGTGCTCTTGATCGAACCTAAAGTATTTGGCGATGATCGTGGTTTTTTCTTTGAAAGCTTCAATGCCAAAGTGTTTGAGCTGGCAACGGGACTGAGGCGCGATTTCGTGCAGGACAACCATTCGAAGTCCTCCAGAAACGTCCTGCGTGGCCTCCATTACCAGATCCAGAAGCCGCAAGGAAAGCTCGTAAGGGTGGTTCAGGGCGAGGTCTTCGATGTCGCGGTCGATCTGCGCAGAAGCTCGAATACCTTTGGTCAGTGGGTCGGAGTTCGCATAAGTGCGGAAAACAAGCGTCAGCTCTGGGTGCCGGAGGGATTCGCGCACGGGTTTCTGGTGTTGAGCGAGACCGCCGAATTCCTCTACAAGACAACGGACTATTACGCTCCGGAGCACGAGCGCAGCTTGCTTTGGAACGACCCGGCCCTGCAGATCGATTGGCCGATCGATGGTGTGCCCAAACTGGCAGCAAAAGATGCAGACGCCCAGTCGCTATCGGTCGCGGAGTTGTTTCCGTGATGCGTGATTATTTTGCTAGTCCTGTCGGGATGGTTGTTAGTGCCGGCAATCTATGCCGATACAGCGGAACTCAACGTCTGGACAGGGTTTGTGCCGGCAACGACGTCCGTGAAGGGGGCTTCGTAGGCAGGTGTTACAGCTACTTTTCTGTCATATGTAATTTTCTATTACTTTGGTCCAGTAGTAGCTCACCTGTCGCGGTGCGATAATGTTTGGTTTTTGCTACCCGATAGGGGCGTGCAAGTGCTCGCTCATTGTGGGTTGCCCTTGCGGGGTGCTCCCTGAGGGATGCTAATGCCAAAGGCATTGCGTATCTAGTCTAACTCAAATACACGCGCGGTTGAACATGATAACTCCTGTGATTCTCTCTGGTGGTTCGGGAACGCGGCTTTGGCCGTTGTCCCGCGAAATGCAACCCAAGCAGCTTCTCGCCCTTAATGGCGAACGTACGATGCTGCAGGAGACCGCGCTGCGTCTTGAGGGATTCATGCAGGGGCGGGGGGGCGGCCCAGTCATCGTGGTGTGTAATAGCGAACATCGCTTCATGGCGGCTGAGCAGCTCCGTTCGGTGGGGGTTTCGGACCCTCGGATTGTTCTTGAGCCCGTAGGGCGAAACACTGCGCCAGCGCTGACCCTCGCGGCGCTTGCCGCGTCCAGAACCGAAGCTGAGGATCCGATCCTGCTCGTGATGCCGGCCGATCACGTTGTCACCGATCGCGATGCTTTCCAGTCTGCCGTCGCAAGTGGCCTTCCCGCGGCGACGAATGGTGCGATCGTCACCTTCGGAATCGTCCCGGTTCGCCCCGAAACGGGGTATGGCTACATCCGTATCGGTGTTCGTCGTGACGACGGTGCCCTCAAACTCGTCGCCTTCGTCGAGAAGCCGAATTTGGACCGCGCAATGGAGTACGTTGCTTCGGGTGAGTATCTCTGGAATAGCGGCCTGTTCATGATGCGCGCAAGTATTTGGCTAAGGGCGCTGAAGGCGTTGAATCCTTCGATGTACGATGCTTGTGCCGACGCCTACGGTGCAGCGACCGAGGACGTCGACTTCCTGCGTATCGAATCGAGCTCTTTTGTGGCATGTCCCTCGGACTCGATCGACTATGCGGTGATGGAAAAACTTGCGAGTCAGAGTGCTCTCGGCATCGAGGGCGTGGTTATCCCCATGTCCGCCGGCTGGTCGGACGTCGGTGCATGGGACGCCCTTTGGGATGTGATGGAGAAGGATGCAAGCGGAAATGCGCATTTCGGCGAAACGATCGCCGAAGGGTGCGAGGGCAGCCTGCTGTACGGTGGGGGGCGTCTTGTTGCCGGTGTCGGCCTGAAGGACGTTATCGTGGTGGAGACCGCCGACGCGGTCTTGGTTGCCGATAAGTCTCGAACTCAGGATGTTAAGAAAGTTGTCACTCGCCTGAAGGCCGAAGGGCGCACGCTCGCCGACTCGCACCGTAAGATCTATCGCCCTTGGGGTTGGTACGACTCGATCGACTGCGGCGACCGCTTCCAAGTCAAGCGCATCGTTGTGAACCCCGGCGCCAAGCTCAGCCTGCAGATGCACCACCACCGAGCCGAGCACTGGATCGTCGTCAAGGGTACCGCCGAAGTCACTAACGGCGAAAAGGTGTTCCTCCTGTCGGAAAACGAATCGACCTACATCCCCCTCGGCCATGTGCACCGCCTCGCGAACCCCGGCAAGGTGCCGCTCGAGATTATCGAGGTGCAGTCGGGGAGCTATCTTGGTGAGGATGACATCGTTCGTTTCGAGGATACCTACGGCCGTGCCCCAAACTTACCCGGAACGTAGCGAACGCTGGTCACGGGTTATTGCAGTCTCGATCGCGCGATGGTCGAGGGGCTGCGCAGTTAATGCTGCGCCGAGGATGGTATCGTTCTCTTTCAAAATAACTATGGATGAATTCGCTTCTCAATGGCATCAAACGATTTTCAAACAGTGCCCCCTTTAGGTTCCATGATCAGCAACGACAAGAGCCGACTTTTTGTAAGGTGGCGGAACCATACTGGGCGCAATGACATTATCACTGGTATGCGCGCCATGCATGTCTGGCTGGCGCTCGGTTGGCACGATATCCGCCAGCGCTATCGTCGCTCGGTATTGGGTCCTTTCTGGTTTACGCTGACCACCCTGATTATGGTGGGGGTTCTTGGGTTTCTCTATTCTCAATTGCTTGGGCAAGAGATTTCTGACTATCTGCCGTACGTCGGAATTGGACTGGTGATTTGGCAGTTCATCAGCACGGCGGCAAACGAAGGCTGCAACGTGATGATTGGAGCGGGACATATCATTAAGCAAGTTCGTATGCCATTAACCACGCACGTCCTACGCATGGTCTGGCGAAATTTCATCATCCTCTTGCACAGTTTGCCGGTCGTAGTGCTGCTGATGATTTTCTTTGGGCACGCGCTCACGCTGGAGGCGATTCTACTCATTCCCGGTCTGTTGGTTTTGACGCTTAATGCAGTTTGGTCCGGTATCGTGTTCGGCGTCCTGTGTGCTCGTTACCGTGATGTCGCTCCGATTATCGGTAACCTCTTTCAGGTTGGGTTTTTCCTGACCCCGGTCTTCTGGCGTGCCGAAGATTTGAAAGACAGAGCGTGGGTTGCTGACATCAACCCTTTCAATCACCTGATTGAGATCGTTCGCGGCCCCATTCTTGGGGTCCCGGTTGCCCTTGAATCCTGGGTGTGGTCGGTGGCTTTGTTGATTGTTGGTTTTTCCGCCGCGCACTACCTGATGGCTCGGTTCCGCGAGCGCGTTGCTTACTGGTTGTGACATGACTGCACATATCAATGCTGAAAAGTTGTGCGTGGAGTTCCCCATTTACGAGAACTCGCATCGTTCCCTGAAGAATGTTGTCATGAATTTGTCGACTGGCGGCCGAATCGGCGTGGACGCAAGTCGGCATCCGGTGGTACGGGCGCTCAATGAAATCGATCTGGATATCCGGGAAGGAGATCGCGTCGGGTTGGTGGGGCACAATGGTTCGGGCAAGACCACATTATTGCGCGTGCTCTCAGGCGTCTATGGCCCAGTGCGCGGGCGGCTGGGCATAACTGGTCGTGTGGCCTCCCTGCTGGATGTCTCGATGGGCATGGACCCCGATGCCACCGGCTTCGAGAATATCTATCTCCGCGGCATCATGGATGGGCTGCTCCCTGCGGCGATTCGCGCCAAGACTGACGAGATTGCAGACTTCACTGGTTTGGGGGATTACCTCAATCTGCCTGTTCGGACGTATTCTAGTGGGATGTTGCTGCGGTTGGCGTTCGCGATTTCCACCAGCGTGGAAGCTGACATTCTGGTCATGGATGAATGGCTCAGTGTAGGGGATACCGAGTTCAGCGAGAAGGCTCAGGCCAGGCTCGATAGGCTGGTTAGCCGAGCAGCCATTCTTGTTTTGGCGTCTCACAATCCGAAACTGATTTCCAAAGTTTGTAATCGCAAGATTCATCTCGAACACGGCGTGATTCTGAGTGACGAGAAGCTCGCCCCCGTTGCATCGGACGTTGCGGCCGCGGCTTGATATGAGAATTTCCGCCAATCATCCGGCCTTGCTGGCCTCCGAGAAGCTCTTTTCCCTGCAGCCTTTCCGTTTGATGAAAGGTCTCGCCAGTGCTGTCATCGCCTATCCGATTGCGGAGCGTCGCGAGCAGCGGGACGTGCGCTCTAAGCTCCGCGAACTACGCCAACATTACCGCCAACCGTTCGAGTTACGCTTGGCGAAAGTCAGAAACCGGCTCTTGGAAACCTTGAGCTTTGCAGGGCGTGAGGTGCCGTATTACCGCGATCTTTTTGCTCAGACGCGGTTCAATCCGGAGTCGATCGAGAAAGATATTCGCTATCTCAACGACCTGCCGTATCTCACGAAGGAAATCATGCGCGAGCAGGGCGAGCGCATGTACTCCCAGCCATTGGAAGGCCTTCGGTATCATATGTGCAAGACAGGTGGATCAACCGGTCTTGCTTGTCATATTGCCTACGACCAGCCCGGGGCAGATTATTCGTCCGCCGTCACACTATATGCACGCGAACGGGCCGGCAATTATAAGTGGCGCTCCGAGCTGCATTTCGCCTGCCGTTTTCCAGACACGGGTGATCCAGGCTGGCCGTCGCGTGAAGATCTTAAGTGCTTCGCGATGAACCGCAGCAATATCTTCTTCGATCGTCTGGACGACATCGGCCTGGCCGAGATCTGGGAAATGCTGAAGCGCCGCAAGCCCTACATGGTGCATGCGCATCCTTCCACGATCTACGCGCTGGCTTGCTACATCGAGCGGCAGCACGGCAGCGCGAAGACGTTCGATGTTTTCGAGTCCAGCGGTGAATTGCTGGAGCCCTACCAGCGAGAGCAAATCGCTCGCGCCCTGCGCTGTCGCGTCGTCGATCGTTATGGTCTGGCTGAACTGGGGGTGATGGCCTACGAACTGGATGGTGCCGAGAAAGGCTTGCAGGTGCTGGATTCCGAAGGCTGGCCCGAGAGTCGTGAGCTGGACAATCGCGAGCACGAGTTGGTGCTCACCGGTTTCCGCAATCGCCTCATGCCGCTCATACGTTACGCCACCGGGGATCTGGCGCGTGTTGAGCAACGCGAGGACGGCTTCTATCTCACCGACATCGTCGGCCGCATTCACGACATCGTCTACCTCTCCGGCGTCGCGTATCCCACCCACACCATCCAGGACATGCTGGACCATCGCGTGGGGGGCATCCAGGAATTCCAGATCGACGTGCGCGGAGAGAAACCCGTGCTACGCATCGTGCCCGAGCCACATGCCAATCCGGCGCAGATCGCTGCGAAGATCGAGGGCTACTGGCCTGGTGCGCTCATCGTGGAGTTCGTCGGTCATGAGGCCTTCGTGCGTGTCGGCCATCGTGCCAAGTTCCGGCATGTGGTGACGGCATGATCCACGTTGTTGCCGCCCGGCCGGGTGCAGAAGCGTCGGGTCTCGTCATTGCCGCGCTCCGTCGCTCCGTCAGCCATGGCCTAGTTACCCCGGCGGTGTCTGCCGGTTTGTCGGAGGCCGCGATCGCTGTCTGCATTCACCCGGATGAAGCGCGGGGCGAACAACTTTGGCGCTGGCTCCGCGAGCAGCCTCGCAAGTCGATCGTGTTCGGCCGCCTTCCTTCCTCCCTGCGTGTGCCGTTAGACGTCAAAGCCGTCGAATGGCCTGCGTCGCCCGGAGGCTGGGCGCGCAGTGCGCCGGCGCCGGTTGGCGGCTGCGCCGAGAGCGCAGGGCGCATCGTCTATCGCCCGAAGGCTTCGGCTTTCGCTGCAGCGGGCTGGGAGCGGGCGCTGGAACGCTTCGACTTCGCCGACGAATGGAACAACCTGGCCTATGGTGCGATTCGTGCGGATGGCGGCCTTTGGGCGCTGGCCGAGCCCTTGCAGGCACCGGATGATTGCGGATTGGCCGATCTGGTCATCGATGGCGAGGCCCGGCTGACCTATTGTGCCTTGTTTGAAGTGGGAGCGTCCTCGGTGCTGTGGTTCAATCGCCCGGTAGGTCCGCTCGACTCCTTCGAATGGCGCCTGGTGGAACGCTTCCTGAGCAACTGGCGCAGTGACACGCAACCCTGTTGTCCGGTGATCAGTGAGATCCCCTGGGGGTACGATAGCGCCATCACGATGCGTCTCGATTGCGACGAGGACATCACCTCTGCCCGGCCCTTGTGGGACGCCTACCGCCAGATGAACGTGCCGCTGTCTCTGGCCATTCACAGCAGCAATCTGCATGACGATACGCATTACGCCTTTGTGCGCGGGTTTGCTGAAGCGGGGGGGGCTTTGCTTTCCCACACTGCGACTCATGCGCCCAATTGGGGTGGCAGCTATGAGGCTGCGCTGACGGAGGGGCGGGAGTCGCGTGCGCGGATCATGGCTGCCACTGGGGTGTCGGTGGTCTATGCGGTTTCTCCGTTCCACCAGTCTCCACCCTATGCGCTTGCCGGCCTGTGCGATGCCGATTATCGGGGGTGCATCGGCGGCATCATCCGCAATGACCCCGAGTTTCTGCTCGCACGTGGCGGCGAACTGGCGGGTCTGCCACGTGGTTTCATCGGCCACAGCCAGCAGACCATGTTGCATGGCGACTGCATGCTCGTCGAGGGCGATCCGTTGCGCATCTTCAAAGCGGCTTACGACCGCGCTTTCGAAACGCGCACGCTCTTCGGCTATCTCGATCATCCCTTCTCCACACGCTATCAGTATGGCTGGTCCGACGAAGATCAGCGTATCGAGGCGCACATGCGTTTGATACAGCACATCCGTTCCCGTGCAACCAGTCCACTATTTATGGATGAAACTCAGGCCATGGATTTCCTGCGCTCGCGGGCAGCAATCAGGATCGCTGAAGACGCCTCGGGCCTGCTTTGCCATGCGGCGGACGCTCCCAAGGGCTTGGCCTTTGGCGTCGAATTCCGGAATGCTGTCCAGCCGCTCGCCTGTGGGACTAGGCTGGCATGAGGGTTCTTGTCGCTCTTGGCACGCGTCCCGAAGTCATCAAACTGGCGCCGGTCATAGTTGCGCTGCAGCGACGGGCCGAGGTGCGAGTCTGCGCGAGCGGCCAACACCGTGAAATGTTGCAACAGACGCTCGATGCTCTTGGTTTGCAGCCGGACATCATGCTGGAAACGATGTCCCCGGGGCGCTCGCTGAACGTTCTTGCCGCCCGCTTGATGGAAGGGCTGGATGGCGTGCTGGAACAGGAGCAGCCGGACTGGGTGCTGGTACAAGGCGACACCACCACGGCTTTTTGCGCCGGCCTTGCCGCCTTTCAAAGGCAGATCAGGGTCGGCCATGTCGAAGCCGGGTTGCGCACCGGTGATCTGGCCAGCCCTTTCCCTGAAGAAGCCAATCGCAGCCTGCTCGCACGCATCGCCACGCTTCATTTCGCGCCGACGCAACTGGCGGCTGCGGCCCTGCGCGGCGAAGGGATCCCGGAGGACAGCATTCGTGTCACCGGCAATACCGTTGTCGATGCCATAGCGCAGGCGCGATCCGCTTGGCCAAGTGGTGTTCCGGCGGGCTTGCCTGCGGAAATCCGGCAGCGGCTGGGGGCCGGTCCGGCGGTGCTGGTCACCTGTCATCGCAGGGAGAACTTCGGCAGCGTGCTCGAGGCCTTTTGCCACATGCTCGTGCGCCTGTGCGTGCAGTATCCCGACATTCAGTGGATTTTCCCGGTACATCTCAATCCGGCAGTGCGCGAACCGGTTCACCACCTGCTGGCCAGGCTGCCGAATCTGCTGCTGACCGAGCCAGTGGACTACCACTGCAGCCTCTATCTAATCAGCCGCGCCATCCTGGTGCTGAGTGACTCCGGCGGCATCCAGGAAGAAGCACCCAGTTTCGGCACGCCGGTGGTGGTCATGCGCCAGCACACCGAACGTATCGAGGGGATAATGGCGGGTTTTGCTACGCTCGCAGGGCAGGATCCGGCTGACATCGAGACCGCGGTGTATGCCTGGCTCAATGATGCGGACCGACGCACGGCCCTGCGCGCGCTTGCCAATCCCTATGGCGACGGCTGCGCCTCCATGCGCATTGCTTCTGCTTTGTATGGCGAGCCATGCGAGGCCTTCCATGGCTGAACGCGAAATCATTGTTCCGCAGAGCTGTATCCTGTTCGCTACGGCAGATTGGGATGAACCTTACTGGACCAATAAACAGCACTGTGCGAAATCACTGGCTGAGCTTGGCGCCCAGGTGCTCTATGTGGAAAGCGTCGGCCTGCGCAGCCCCAAGGCGGGAAGCGCGAAAGACTGGGGGCGACTGTGGAAGCGCTTGTGCAAAGGGCTGTCGTCACTGATCTCCGGTGCGGTCGAACGTTCGCCAGGCATCTTCGTCCTGTCACCGCTACTCGTCCCGGCCGGCCATCGCCATCCGTTCACCCGTTCGCTCAACCGTTGGCTGCTCAGGGCTTCCATTGCCCGTACTGCCGGGCAACAGCATTTCCGGAAGCCCTTGGTCTGGACCTACCATCCTTTCATGCTCGACGCGATCGAGGGGATGGATACCGGTGCCCTGCTTTACCACTGTGTCGATGATCTGGCCGCTGTGCCCGGCATGGATGCCGAAGCCTTCCGCGCTGCCGAGCGGATACTGCTGCAACGTGCCGACGTTGTCTTTGCGACGTCGCCATCCCTTGCCGAGCATTGTCGCCAACACAACGCGAACACGCATTTCTTGCCCAATGTGGTCGATGCGGAACATTTCGGCCGTGCGCTGGAGCCCGGCCCCATTCCGGAAGACCTCGCCGGCATTCCCGAGCCGCGGCTCTGCTACCACGGCGTGCTGTCGGATTTCAAGATCGACTTCCAGCTCCTGATCGATGTGGCACGCATGAAGCCCGAATGGAGTTGGGTCTTCATCGGCGAAGAGCGAGAAGGCCAGAAAAGCCCGCTCATGGCCGAATTGGCAAGGCTGCCCAACGTGCACTTTTTGGGCTACAAACCCTATGCCGAGCTGCCGGACTACCTGCGCGGGGTGCGGGTAGGGTTGTTGCCCTCGTTGATCAACGACTACACCCGCGGCATGTTCCCGATGAAGTACTACGAATACTTGGCGGCCGGATTGCCTATAGCTGCTACCCCATTGGACTTTACGCACACCCATTGTGCAGGGCTCAGGACAGGACTCGATGTTTCCGAATTTGCTGCCGTGATTAACGACCTACTGAACGGCGGTAGATACTCGGCCGAGAAGGTTGCTGATCTCGTTGCAGGGTGCACTTGGATAGAGCGGACTCTTGTCATGCTGAGCAAACTCGGTGGAAATAAGACGGGTATGCGCTTGTCGGATGCTGGCGCCGAATGTCTTGATGCAGCTTTGGGGCAAGAATAGTTCTTTATTTATTATTAATCGGAGTCTACTAGAACATGAGCACTATGTATTTTCCTATGTGGTTGCTTCGCGATCTAAAGCTCAGGGGGCTTTTAAGTATTGACTACGAGGCGCTCCTCGAAAACTGCTATACAAAGTGGGTTAGGCCGGGGGATACGGTTGTCGATGTTGGGGCTCACCATGGCCGGCACCTGAGTAAATTTGTTGAATGCGTCGGTGTTGCGGGTAAGGTGATGGGCTTCGAACCTCTTCCGCTTCAGTTCGATTATCTGAAAAACAACTTTTGCATATCAAATGTGTGGATCAAGAATCTTGCACTTTGCAATGATATAGGATCCTCATGGTTTACCTATGCGGAAGGTTCGCCGCAGGAGAGCGGTCTGCGTAATCGAATTTTCCAAGATCCGCAGAATGCTCGCCCGATTCAGATTCTCGTTGAAACAACAAAGTTGGATACATTTATCGAGGATTTGCCATCCCTGTCGTTCATAAAGATTGATGTCGAGGGCGCAGAGATGGAGGTGCTGAAAGGTGCTGGAGGCGTACTTGAAAGATATCGCCCAATAGTCTCGGTTGAATATGGTCGCGGAAGTTACAGCGCGTACGGTAACGATGAATTTACCCTATACGATTATTCGGTGGCTTTAGGGTATCGAATTTATGACATTTTTCTGAACCCGCTCGTAAGTCGGGATGTCTGGAAGTTGGCGGTTGACTCAATATATTACGACTTCTTTATGATTCCTGTGGAGCGTGAAAATGAATTTCTTGAAAGGGTCCGGCCATGCGATTTTCCCCTAAAGGCAGCGAAGGTATTGCGCAACGGGGTTCCGATCGAATTGTACGAAATGGTTCGTATTCCCAATGGGTTTGATTCAGAAAAATACCTGAACCTAAATCCGGATGTTAGGGCTGCAGGGGTGTCTGCAGAAAACCATTATCTCGAGTACGGTTTTTTTGAAGGCCGAAGCTACTAGGGGGCTGTGAAATATCGTCATGATCCACTTCTTCAATATGTGAGCGACGTAATATGCTTGGGATTATTTCGTGAAACCTAGGCTTTATCTACATATCGGAAGTCCTAAGACGGGGACGACTTCATTTCAGCACTATTTGAATCACAATTTCGCTTTTATGCTGAGGGATTTTAGCCTCTACTACCCTTTTTGTGAACAAGATAGTCTTCTGCCCGGATTTAAATTTGTGCCTGGTAGTGAGGAGTATTTTTCCATCAATGAAGTCCGTCACAATAATGGTCAGCGGATTCTAGCCTGTTCGGCTCCTTTTTCTTTGCTGGCGAGAATTGACGAGGTCGCGAGAGAAAAAAACGTAGATGTCGTCATTTCCGATGAGAGCCTTTCAGTTTTTTCTAATCCCGGGTCTCCGTTTATTTTGGAGTTAAAAAGACGGTTCAATGTCACGCCTATTGTAGTAATTAGAGATCCTCTCGAGTTTGTGTTTTCCTCTTATCTCGAAGCAATTAAATTCTCACACTACAGCGGATCGTTTCACGAATTTTTATATGCGATGCCTGCTGGTTCGCCACAATTCCGGTTCTATAGAGAATGGTGCGAAGCGTTCCCGGAGATAAGGGTGGTTTCCTTTAAGCGCGTCAAGGGGAATATTGTTGAGGCTCTCTTTCGAGTTTGTGATAGGGCGGATGGCGATTTGGTCCCAGAATCGACGGGAGCGCTAAGGCGGAATGTATCCTTGAGTGGCGAATTTTATGCCATGCTAATTAGCTTGAATCGCAACGGCCTTAATGCTTTGGCCCGGAAGTTTTCGCTAATTTATGAAGAGTCCGGAGTGATAGGGGATGTCCCCAAGCCTGATCCGGCCCACTTTGCTACCGCGTATTCTCATCATTCAGGATTGTTTGATTACTTGTCTGGCTATTTGAATGTGAGGTCAGCGGAGTTTATAGGCGAGCATCGCTTGGCATCATCGACTGATCAAGATGCGCTCACCACGAGCAGTTTTTCGGGGCGGAGCATTGATGTGTTGCTCAAGGCAATGAACGAGATCGAGTGTAACGGGTTGATCCAGTTGCCGGTCGGCGGCGCTTTTTCGAACTCAGGGGGGCGTGTTGTCGACTCGCTTCCCCAACAAGATTTTATCCGCCGTGCAATTGAGTTGCGGAGGAATATGTCGCCTTGGGGAGAGTTTTGTCCAGAAAAGTTTTCGGCCAAAGATTATGTGGAGTTGAGCGGGATTCTGGGCATGATGTCGTGTGAAGAAGTAAAAATGCTAGATCCGTATCGGCATTACGTGATTTATGGAAGATATGGCGGATATGCAGTAAAGAGAGGTCTGTCAATGCTAGAGCAGGTTGAATTGTTTCGAGACTCTCCATTTGTGAGTTATGTGCCGAATGGTTTTGATGCTGAAACATATTTGAAGTTGAATCGTGATGTGCATGAGGCTGGCGTGGATCCATATCATCACTATTGGGCCTACGGTGTAAAGGAAGCTAGGCTCTACTGTTGAGATGGTAATAATAATTAGTTTAACGGATTATATTGTATGGAAAATGTCGACGTTTCATTTGTGATCCCCGCCTACAATTGCTCGAAGGTTGTTGGACGTGCGATCGAATCAATCATGAACCAGAAGCTGAGTGCTTTCGAGATCGTGATTGTCAATGATTGCTCCAACGATGATACGCTCGAGGTCTTGGATGAGTTCGCTCGGCAATTTTCATTTCTCAGGGTTATCTCCCATGAAGTCAACAAAAATTTGGGAGCTGCTCGCAATACTGGTATCGATGCGTCTAGGGGTGAATTCGTCTACTTTGTGGATGCGGATGACTGGTTGGAGCCGGGTGGAGTTGCTGGGCTCCTTGAGGTTGCGAGAGCCCGTGGTTTGGATGTTGTCGCCTGTGGCGTACAGACAGTTTCCGAGGATGGCGAAGTAAAGCCTTATCATGCCTGGGACTTCGAGTCTTCAGGCGGTATCGAAGGCGTTGATTATTTCTCCCAATACAAGATCGGAGCCATTGCCTGGAACAAACTATACCGAAAGTCATTCCTCGATCGGCACGAAATTCGATTTGTGGAAGGGTATTTTCATGAGGATATTATCTTTACCGCACGAATTGCGCTCGAGTGCATGCGTTATGTTTCGATTAGCAAAGTTGTGATGAACTACTTTCAAAGCAAGACGTCGATTTGCAATTCTGTCCCAACTCGCAGGCATCTTGCCTCGTATCTCAATCTATATATAAGTATGGCGGAGTACTTTGGCGAGTTGAATAGGCGTGGTATTGGCGATCCTGGATTGGTGCAACGCCTCAGTCGTAGTTATGGATTTGCGGAAGTGCTGCCGAAATTGCAACGCTATGCGGCGACGCGCCCCCGCAGCGTGTTCGTGAGGGATGTTTTCGATGTCGTCGACGAACGTCTCGGGCCGGCTGGCACCGGTATTGCAGATTTTGTTTGTGGATCTTTCGAGAACTATGCTCAAGAGGGCTGAAATGAAGCTGGAAACCACAGTACTTGTGGATGTCACGGGCAGTCCAGCAGGGAGCCTTGGGAGCTACTTCAGGGCACTAACGGTCTCCCTGAGCGCAAGGGGAAAATTGTTCATTTATGGACTGGACGACGTCGAGGCTCGTCCTGCGTGCTCGGAGGTGCTGACCGGCTTGAGCGCTGCCGAAGCCTTCACTCGAGCTTTCGAGGCGGCGGAAGCTTCGTGCTCGCACCTTCTGTATTTGCAAGCTCCGGTTGTGCTTACCGACTCCATGCTTGCTGGGTTGCATGAGATCCTTGCCAAGGACGCCTTGTTTGGTGCTGCGATCCCGCGCTTTGCGGATTCGGCTACCGATCTGGTTTGGTTGTTGCCTAAAGAGGGGGACGAGTCGAAGGCTCTTTTGACCCGGCGTGCTTTGGCGGCGCTGCCCGAATATTGGATCGTTTCCGAATTTCCGGTGGCATGCTGCTTGATTCGGAGCTCCGTGGTGGCCAACCCGCCGCCGCTGGGGCACTACGAAGCAGCGGCGAGCGTTTTGAAGCATCTTCTCTGCGCGATCCGGCGTCGTACTTTCCGGCCTGTGATTGCCAATCGGGTTGTCGTATCAGTGGATGCGGAGGGTGATTTGCTTTTCCCCGAATTGTCCCAGGTCGATCACGCAGCATTTGTGGAGACGGTGTTTTCCCGGTTCACGTTTCCTCAAGCAGGGGGAGATGGCGCGGATTATTTTTCGAAATCCTTTCCGTCAAAGGATTCGGTGGCTGAATGGTATGCCGAATTGCCCGTTCATCGCCTGGAGAGATCGCTTGTGGCGGCGTATCCGCCTGTAGGTCGGCAGCGCAGTATCGTGATCGATTGTCGGGGGATGCTGGCCCATTTTTGTGGAACGACTGTTGCGCAGTTGGGGTTTCTTGAGGGATTCCAGTCTATGGAGACTGACTGGGATATCCATGTGTGGGCTCAGGATTTCGCCATCAAGGCGCATCGTTTGTCAGAACGCTTCCCAAAGCTGAATATTTCGGAGCAGCCCAACGGAAACCATGCGGCAGTGATTCACATGAACCAGTTGTGTTTCTCGGGGATCCTTGCCGATCTGCATCGGCATGGTTTCGTGGGGGGGTGCAACATACTCGACACCATCATGTGGGACATGGTTCTGGGGGCTCCCGCTCATGTTGGCCGCATCTGGAGTCTTGATGCGGAGTACCTGGATATCCTCTTTTATATTTCCGAGTTCTCCCGAATGCAATTCAATCATCGATTCCCGGTGGCAGATGGTGTGATGGAGTCGGTCAGCTACCTTAGCTTTGCGCGGTCCGAGAATGTGGTTGATGGCTTTGACGGCCGGGCAGTTGAGAATTACGTGCTGGTGTTTGGAAACAACTACGACCACAAGGATGTTTTCCCCACGGTACAACGGATTCGTGCCCGCTTTCCTGATCTGGCGATCGTCGCTATTGGACCAGAGTGCGGGAGTCTCGACGGGGTGACTTTCCTCCCCAGTGGCGGTTTGCCCGAGGAGCAGATTGAGTCCTTGGTGGCTTTGGCGAGGGCAGTGGTGTTCCCGTCTTGGAATGAAGGCTTCGGCTTGCCGGTCGTGAAAGCTCTGGCCTATGGGCGACCTGTGATAGTGCGTGATCTGCCGCTATGGCAAGAGATTGCCGACCATGTTGATTTGCCCGGCACTTTAATGTCATTTGACGACGCAGAGTCCCTGGGCGAAATTTTGTTTTCCGTCATTCGAGGCGATGTTACGCGGGTCTTGCGGCAGGGGCGTCTGGTTGGCGTAGAACCGCTCGACTGGAAAGCCTGCGCGCAACGGATGCTTGATGCTGTCGAGCAGCGTCTGGCCAATTCCGATGTGACTCAGTGGATGAAGCGCGAGAAACTGGTTCGGATGATTTGTGCTTGAGTCGAATTGAGAGGTTGTTGCATGCGAATACTTACGTTGTTTGCGCGAAACGGAACGGAGAAGTATCGGGATGTTGACGCCAGGATTCGTCGCCAACTGCAAGAAGACCTTGCTGGTGTAGATCGGGAGTTCGTTATTGTAGATACGGCCATGGGGCCGGATGTTATGGAAGTGCGCGGCGATGGCGTGGTGATCCTCGGAGCCTCAAACGACCACTGGGAGTTCGGCGCCTGGGGGCGAGGCGTTGAGTATTGCAGGCATCGTCTGATGGAGTTCGATTACATTCATTTTGTAACGTCGGCTTTCTATTTTGGCTATGTGGATTTTCACCGTTTCGTCTCGCAGGAGATGCTTGAGCTGTATCGCGGTCGGGCTGTGGCTCTCGGGCATATAGAGGTATACAACGAACCGGTGGCGTTCCGGTCCATTCGCTTTCAGTCGTGGTTGCGCAGTTCCTATATGTTCATTCCTCCGGCCGAAGTTGTGATGCTTGGCGATCTCACGACCGTCAAGGGTGGGGAGGGAGTTTTCTCCGGAGATCCGACAGTTCCCTTCGTGTCGGGGGGCGATGTCAGCCCGTCTTATGCCCACAATCTGACCTCCTGGCTAACCGGAGAGGGCACAGGACAAGGGGTTGAATGGCATTCCAGGTTTGTTCTCGATGTGGCTTCACTGCCTTTTTTCAAGGCCAAGGCCAAGGCGATCATCAACGAAATGTCGCTAAGCAATCGCCTTAAGGCACAGGGCTGTGCGCTGGTGGATATGACATGGCTGCACAGAAAAATCGCAGGCGGTTCTGTTCCTTCAGACGTGCCAAGCTGGCATACACAGTTGGTGGAGCGAGGCACTGGCCACGAGAGCATTGTTGAAGGAGCTCGTTGAGTGATAGCTGTGGGTGTTTCGGGTCATGTGGATCCCGTGCCTCGACAGTCCTCGGGCACCGGGCAGTGCCAAGCTTATCCAGCGCGTGTGGCGATTCAGAGGATACTGGGGAGCGGCGGTACGGAGCCTTTCTCCGAGACGCTCCTTGTATCGGCGCTCAGGGCTGGCACCCCGTTCGACCAGTTGCCGAGAGGCGTTCCCCGTGAGCTCGAAGTTGCGACCCTGATGGCGCTTCATGATGCTGCTTTCACCGAGACACAGTTGAAATGGCTACAATTCGAATGTAACCAGTTAGAGCAGGATCAACCGCTACCTATTTCTAACGGATTGCTTGCGCTGGCGTTTTCTCGCCCCGAATTGGTTGGGCAGATTGATTTAGATACTTCCGAGGGGCGCTCCGATTTGCTGTGTTGGTGGATTCTGCAGGGACGGGTTGAGGCGTCCATGCCACCAATGTTGCCACCGACTTGCTACGGATCCCTGTCTGATCATGGCTTTGAGGGGCTTCCAATACCATTGACGCGTGGCCTAGAGGTAATCCGGCTGGCGCTTCCATCCCTGAAGTCAGTCATCGATCTCTCGACTTATGATGGCGGGATGGCCTTGACCGGATGGTGGCTGCTAAACGGTCGTAGGCAGGCTCATGGCGCCGATCTGGTGCCGTTGTACGTGTGCCAGGAAGAATCGCCGTCGGTCGAGCAGGATCAGCCGTTGGTGATCACGCGTGGATTACATGCGCTCGCGCTCACGCTACCCGAGCTTCAGGCTTCCGTTGATCTGGCGACCACCGTTGGGCGTGCCGAACTGATCAGGTGGTGGATGAGCAAGGGGCGGACGTTAGACGGTTTCGTGGATCTGGTCGCCCCCGGGATGTATGCCGACGCATCGCCGTTGGTCGATCAGGATCAGCCGCTGGTGATCACGCGTGGATTACATGCGCTCGCGCTCACGCTACCCGAGCTTCAGGCTTCCGTTGATCTGATGACAACCTTTGGGCGTGCCGAACTGATCAGGTGGTGGATGGGCAAGGGGCGGACGTTAGACGGCTTCGTGGATCTGGTCGCCCCCGGGATGTATGCCGAGGCATCGCCGTTGATCGAGCAGGATCAGCCGCTGGTGATCACGTGTGGATTACATGCGCTCGCGCTCACGCTACCCGAGCTTCAGGCTTCCGTTGATCTGGCGACCACCGTTGGGCGTGCCGAACTGATCAGGTGGTGGATGAGCAAGGGGCGGACGTTAGACGGCTTCGT
>NZ_WTVK01000159.1 GCF_012910805.1 Aromatoleum evansii | reverse complement strand
GCGACGTTGGTGATGCCGTGTTCCTTGGCGAGGTAGTAGGCGGTGGCGAGACCATGGCCGCCGCCGCCGACGATCACGATGTCGTACTTCTTCTTCGGCGTCGGATTGCGCCACGCGCGCTGCCAGTTCTCGTGGTAGGTGAGCGCGTGCTTGACGAGCCCGAATCCCGAGTAATGCTGCATGTCCTATCTCCTCGTCTTCAGCATTCGATGACGTTCACGGCGAGTCCCCCGCGCGACGTCTCCTTGTATTTGTCCTTCATGTCGCGACCGGTGTCGCGCATGGTCTTGATCACCTTGTCGAGCGACACGAAGTGCTTGCCGTCGCCCCTGAGCGCCATGCGCGCGGCGTTGATCGCCTTGATCGAGCCCATCGCGTTGCGCTCGATGCACGGCACCTGCACGAGCCCGCCCACCGGGTCGCAGGTGAGGCCGAGGTTGTGCTCCATGCCGATCTCGGCGGCGTTCTCGACCTGCTCGGGGGTGCCGCCCATGACTTCGGTCAGCGCGCCGGCGGCCATCGAGCACGCGACGCCGACCTCGCCCTGGCAGCCCACTTCGGCGCCCGAGATGGAGGCGTTCTCCTTGAACAGGATGCCGATCGCGGCGGCGGTGGCGAGGAAGCGCACGACGCCGTCCTCGGTCGCGCCGGGGATGAAGCGGTAGTAGTAGTGCAGCACCGCGGGGATGATGCCGGCCGCGCCGTTGGTGGGGGCCGTCACGATGCGCCCGCCCGCGGCGTTCTCTTCGTTCACCGCGAGCGCGTAGAGATTCACCCAGTCCATCGTGGTGAGCGGGTCGCGCAGGCTCGCTTCGGGGGCGTTTGCGAGCTTGCGGTACATCTCGGCCGCGCGGCGCTTGACCTTCATGCCGCCGGGCAGCGTGCCTTCGATCTCGCAGCCGCGGCGCACGCAGGCCTGCATCACCTTCCAGATGTGCAGCAGGCCGTTCCTCGTCTCGGCTTCGCTCCTCCACGCCTTCTCGTTCTCGAGCATCAGCTGGCTGATGGAGAGCTCGTTCACCGCGCACTGGGTGAGGAGCTGGTCGGCGCTGTGGAAGGGGTACGGCAACTCGGTCGCGTCCTCGACGATGCGGTCCGCGCCGGCGGCTTCCTCATTGACGACGAAGCCGCCGCCCACCGAGTAGTACACCTTGCTCGCGAGCTCCGCCTCGCCCTCGCCGTAGGCCGTCAGGCGCATCCCGTTGGGGTGGTAGGGGAGCGTCTGGCGGCGCAGGAAGACGAGGTCGGTCTTCTCGCAGTAGTCCACCGGGTGGAGGCCCAGCAGCGTCAGGCGCTTGCCCTCGCGGATGCG
>NZ_WTVK01000158.1 GCF_012910805.1 Aromatoleum evansii | reverse complement strand
GTTGGGGTGGGGATGGGTGGACTCCGCAGCGTCTGCAAGAAACCCATCCCCATCCTGTCCTTCCCCTTGAAGGGGAAGGAACCTGCTAATCGCGCCTTGCGAGCTCCAACCGCGAGGAGGTGCCGGGGAATGGCCATGCCTCATTGAGAACGCACCACTACACCAGCTCCGCTCCCGGACGGCTGAACGCGAGCCGCGCCGTGACCGGGAAATGGTCGGAGGGATAAAGCCGGCCCGAGTGCCAGGTGTCCGCGCCGGCCGCCACGGTGCGAAACTGCGGCGAGGCGAGGATCCAGTCGATCGCCTCGCGCACGGGCGCGCGGCCGTAGTCGTGATAGGTGCCGACCGCCGCACCCGCTTCCTGCAGCACCTCGCGCAGCGCACTGCCGGCGGTGAGCTCGCGGAAGGTCACCGAGTCGCGTTCGGCGTTGAAGTCGCCGGTGACGACCACCCCCTCGTCCTGCGGCAGCGCCTGCACCCGGTCCCGCAACAGGCGCGCCGACTCCTCGCGTGACGTGCCCTCGTAGTCGAAGTGCGTATTGAGGAAGGTGAGGCGGCGCCCGCTGCCGTCGCGCGGCGCGAGCCTCACCCAGCTCGCGGTGCGCGGGTAGGCCGCGCCCCAGGACTGCCGCCCCGGCGTGTCCGGTTCGTCCGCGAGCCAGAAGTGGCCGCGCGCGAGTTCCTCGAAGGCCGCACGGCGGTATAGCAGCGGCGCCATCTCGACCGCCGGGTCGCCGTCGCCGCCGCGCTGCACGCCGACGAATTCGTAGTCCGGCAGCGCGGCGCGCACGTATTCGGCCTGCTCATCGTCGCGGCACTCCTGCAGGCCCAGCAGATCGGGGTCGAAGGCGCGGATGCGCTCGACCACCAGCCCCTTGCGCTGCGACCACGCGTGCTCGCCGTCCGGCGCCGAGGCACAGCGGATGTTGAAGGACATCACCGCGAGCTGCATGTTCACCTCCATGACGAAGCGCGAGCGACACTGCGGGCGCTCAGCCTTCCGGCCCCCTGCTACTTAGATCACGGTGCTCTTGCGCCCGAATGAGATAGTCTAGGCATTGCAACAATACTTTCACGTGACGGGGGTCGCCAGATGATCGTTGCAGCGATGCTTGCCGGCGAAGCGGCAGGGCGGTGCCCGTACACGGCCCCCTGCACGCGCCGCCGCGGCCAGATCGCCGCCACGTCGGGATCGCACCCGCCGGACGCACGGGGAGACGGCCGATGATCCTGTCTCTTATACACCTCT
>NZ_WTVK01000157.1 GCF_012910805.1 Aromatoleum evansii | reverse complement strand
TGAAGTCGCGGCTGTAGGCGGCCTCGGGCTTGGCGACGACGAAGGGGGCGCGGCTCATGCTCTCGACGCCGCCCGCCAGATACAGCTCGCCTTCGCCGCACGTGATCGCGCGGGCGCTGTCGAGCACCGCGGCCAGCCCGCTCGCGCACAGGCGGTTGACGGTCTGGCCCGGCACCGTCGGCGGCAGGCCCGCGGCCAGCAGCGCGTTGCGCGCGACGTTGCGGCTGTCTTCGCCCGCCTGCGCGGTGCAGCCGAGGATCACGTCCTCGATCTGCTCGGGGCGGAAGGGCGAGCGGGCAACGAGTTCACGCATCACCGTCGCGATGAGGTCGTCGGGGCGCACGGCGGCGAGTTTTCCGGCATGGCGGCCGAAGGGCGAGCGCAGACCGTCGTAGAGATAGGCGTCGAGCATGGTGAGTCCTTGTGTGGAAAGCGGTTCAGTTTTCGGGAGTGAGCAGCGACACGCCGAGCCGGGCGCGGCGGACGAGCCAGGGGCTGGGGCGGTAGCGCGGGTCGCGGTAGAAGTCGTGGATCGCGTCGAGAATGGCGAGCACCGTACGCGCGCCGAGCGCATCGCCGAGCGCGAGCGGACCCTTCGGATAGCCGAGGCCGAGCGTGACGGCGCGGTCGATGTCCTCGGCGGTGGCGACGCGCTGCTGGGCGATGTCGCAGCCGATGTTCACGATCGTCGCGAGCACGCGCTGCACGACGAAGCCGGGGCTGTCGTTGATCACCGTGACCGGCGTGCCGTCGGCGGCGAAGAGCGCCCAGGCCGCGTCGCGCATCTCGCGCTGCGTCAGCGGCGTGCGCATCAGCGTGCGGCGGCCGTCGAGGGCGAGCGGGTCGAGCGCCAGCGTGCGCGCGGGGTCCAGCCCTTCGGCAAGCGCCCCGGTGGTCGCGTCCTCGCCGAGCGGCAGCACGAGGCATAGCGAGCCCGCGCCGGGCGTATCGCCGCGGTCGAGCCGCGCGCCGAGGCTTTCGAGCAGGGCGGTGACGCGCGTCGCGGCCTCGACATTGCGGCGGCTGACCCACACCGGGACGTCGGTGCGCGGGGGCGGCGCGTCCTCGGCCGGCACCTCGGCCTTGCCGTCGCGGTAGACATAGAATCCACGCCCGCTCTTGCGTCCGAGCAGCCCCGCGGCGAGGCGCTGGCGGGTGATCGGCGAGGGGCGGAAGCGCGGTTCCTGGTAATACTGGTCGTAGATCGACTTCATGACCGGGTGCGACACGTCGAGCCCGGTGAGGTCCAGCAGTTCGAACGGCCCCATGCGGAATCCGGCCGCTTCGCGCAGGATGCGGTCGACATCGGCGAAGCCGGCGATGCCCTCGCCGACGATGCGCA
>NZ_WTVK01000156.1 GCF_012910805.1 Aromatoleum evansii | reverse complement strand
TGAAGTCGCGGCTGTAGGCGGCCTCGGGCTTGGCGACGACGAAGGGGGCGCGGCTCATGCTCTCGACGCCGCCCGCCAGATACAGCTCGCCTTCGCCGCACGTGATCGCGCGGGCGCTGTCGAGCACTGCGGCCAGCCCGCTCGCGCACAGGCGGTTGACGGTCTGGCCCGGCACCGTCGGCGGCAGGCCCGCGGCCAGCAGCGCGTTGCGCGCGACGTTGCGGCTGTCTTCGCCCGCCTGCGAGGTGCAGCCGAGGATCACGTCCTCGATCTGCTCGGGGCGGAAGGGCGAGCGGGCAACGAGTTCACGCATCACCGTCGCGATGAGATCGTCCGGGCGCACGGGGGCGAGTTTTCCGGCGTGGCGGCCGAAGGGCGAGCGCAGGCCGTCGTAGATGTAGGCGTCGAGCATGGTGAGTCCTTGTGTGGGGAGCGGTTCAGTTTTCGGAAGTGAGCAGCGAGACGCCGAGCCGGGCGCGGCGCGTCAGCCAGGGGCTGGGGCGGTAGCGCGGGTCGCGGTAGAAGTCGTGCATCGCGTCGAGAATGGCGAGCACCGTACGCGCGCCGAGCGCATCGCCGAGCGCGAGCGGACCTTTCGGATAGCCGAGGCCGAGCGTGACGGCGCGATCGATATCGGCGGGCGTCGCGATCCGCTGCTGGGCGATGTCGCAGCCGATGTTCACGATCATCGCCAGTACGCGCTGCGCGACAAAGCCGGGGCTGTCGTTGATCACCGTGACCGGCGTGCCGTCGGCGGCGAGCAGCGCCCAGGCCGCGTCGCGCATTTCGCGCTGCGTCAGCGGCGTGCGCATCAGCGTGCGGCGGCCGTCTAGGGCGAGCGGATCGAGCGCCAGCGTGCGTGCCGGATCGAGGCCTTCGGCAAGCGCGGCGGTGGTCGCGTCCTCGCCGAGCGGTAGTACGAGGCACAGCGAGCCCGCGCCGGGCGTATCGCCGCGGTCGAGCCTCGCGCCGAGGCTTTCGAGCTGGGCGGTGACGCGCGTCGCGGCCTCGGCGTCGCGGCGGCTGACCCACACCGGGATGTCGGTCCGTGCCGGCGGTGCGTCCTCGGCTGGCACCTCGGCCTTGCCGTCGTGGTAGACATAGAAGCCGCGCCCGCTCTTGCGTCCGAGCAGGCCCGCGGCGAGCCGCTGACGCGTGATCGGCGAGGGGCGGAAGCGCGGTTCTTGGTAATACTGGTCGTAGATCGACTCCATCACCGGGTGCGACACGTCGAGCCCGGTGAGGTCCAGCAGTTCGAACGGCCCCATGCGGAATCCGGCCGCTTCGCGCAGGATGCGGTCGACATCGGCGAAGCCGGCGATGCCCTCGCCGACGATGCGCA
>NZ_WTVK01000155.1 GCF_012910805.1 Aromatoleum evansii | reverse complement strand
TGAAGCTGTCCCCGTTTGATGGACGCCATCAAGGGCACTGCGGCAGCAAGTTATCCACGGGCGCGCGCCTGCGGCGCCTCATACGCAGGCAGAGCGCGCGGCGGTGGATAACTTGCGGTGCCGACCGGTTGTGTGTGCTGCTGTTGCATTGCCCACCTCCGTTCGAATTGGACCGGACTGTCGTAGTCGAGTGCGCTGTGACGCCGCTCGGTGTTGTAGTAGCCGATGTATTCGGTCAGATCGTCGATCGCCTGTTGGCGTGTGGTGTAGTGTTCGTCATAAACTCGTTCGACCTTGAGCGTACCGTTGGCCGACTCCATTGGGGCGTTGTCGTAGCAGTTCGCGCGCCGGCTCATCGACACCGTGATGCCCCGATCATGCAGCGCCTCGCGATAGTTGTGCGCGCAGTATTGGCTGCCGCGATCGGAGTGGTGCAGCAGTCCGGCGGGCGGATGGCGCAGGCCGAGCGCAAGCGCGAGCGCGTCTGCCGTGAGGCGGGTGTCAATGCGATCGCTCATCGCCCAGCCGACCAGGCGGCGGCTGAACAGGTCCATCACCAGCGCCACGTACAACCACCCCTCGGCGGTGTCGACGTAGGTGATGTCGGCCACCCACTTCTGGTTCGGCGCGCTCGCGTTGAAGTCGCGTTCGAGCAGGTTCGGCGCCACCGGGAGGGCATGCCGGGAATCGGTCGTGCGTACGAAGCGGCGCCGCCGTCGCGCCTGCAAACCTTCGCGCAGCATCAGCCGGCGCACCCGCTTGTGATTGACCCGGTAACCGGCTTCGCGCAGATCGCGCGTCAGCCGTGGGCGGCCGTACTTGCCGCGGTGGTGCGCGTAGCTCGCGTGCAGCGCCGCCACCAATTGCGCGTCGCGGCGCGCCCGCGCCGATACGGGCCGGTGCTGCCACGCATAGAAGCCGCTGCGCGAGACCTCGAGCAGCGTGCACAGGCGCACGACCGGAAAGCGGCTGCGCTCGCCGGCGATCCAGGCGTACTTCACCGCGACTCCCTCGCGAAGTACGCCGCCGCCCGCTTTAAAATTTCGTTGTCCACCCTTAGTCGTGCCACCTCGCTGCGCAGGCGGCTCAGCTCGGCCTGGGCCTCATCGACCTGTACCGCTGCCGCGCGCTTGACCAGCGGCTTGCCGCGGCGCGCCTGGCGCACCCAGTTGCCCAACGTCTTCGGCGAAATATCCAGACTGCGCGCCACCTCGCTCGCGCTGCGTCCGGCCTCGATCACCTGCCGCACCGCGGACTCTCGAAACTGCTCGGTGTAGACCCGCTTCGGTATCCTCGTTTTCATCTCACGTTCCTCCATGAAGCCTTAGAACCGCACTTCATGGCGTCCGTTTTATGGGGGCAAGCTCA
>NZ_WTVK01000154.1 GCF_012910805.1 Aromatoleum evansii | reverse complement strand
CTAGCAGGGCGTTGAAAATCTCGTCTTCACCTTCGGTTTCCAGCTTGCTGGAAAAAAATCGACATTGAAAAGCGCGCGCCTGCCCCGTGATCATTCCGATTCAAGCGGACTTTTCCGTCGAGCGTGCTACCGCAAATCAGCAGCGCTCCTGTCGCCGCAAAGAGATGGTTTTTCGTCCACAACTTCTTCCATCCGCAGAGCGCAATGGCGCTCGCGAATCACGGTGCCAGCAGATTGCCCAATCTCGTCAGGTTATAGGCCGAGAAATTGAGCAACGCATGCGCACCGATTCGATCCAGCCCACGCGCCATCGCATGGCGCAGGGTGCCAATCTCCTTCGCCCAGCCAAAGGCCTCTTCGATCATCTTGCGCCGACGCAGGCTGACCGCGTAGCCCGGGGTCGACTTCACTTTCTCTGGTACCGCGCCGCCCTTGGTTTTGGCCGCGACATGCGGGGCAATCCCAAGGGGCTCGAGCGCGGCGATGAACTCGGCGGTGTCATACCCTCGGTCGGCCGCCAGTGTTGGCTTGTGCGTCGAATTGCCCGGTTTGATGCTGCGCTTGGCCATCACCAACGCCGCCTCACGCTCGGCGGTTCCGGTGGCCGTCGTGGTGTGGACATCGACGATCAGGCCGTGCCGATTCTCGGCCAGCGCATGCGTGGTGTAGCTCAGATACGCCACGCCACCACCCTTGCTGGCCAGCAGCGCCTGCGGGTCGGTACGCGAGACGTGCGTCTTGTTCGAGCGTTTCTTGCCGCGAAAGTCCACCTCGGGGTTACGCCCCTGGTCCGGTCCCGGCGGCTCGTCCGAGTTGTCGCGAGCCCTCAGGCTCTTGTGCGAGGCCCACGCCCGCAACAGCGAACCGTCGACGCTGAAATGCTCGTCCGACACCAGTTCGGCCCATTCGGCCACCGCCACCACGCCACCGAAGAACTCGCGCATCACGCTCTCCTTGAGGAGTCGCTCGCGATTGGCGCTGAACGTCGAGTGATCCCATACCGGCTCGTCCAGCGTCAGGCCGACGAACCAGCGGAACATCATGTTGAAGTCGATATGCTCGACCAGCGCACGCTCCGAGCGAATCGAAAACAGACATTGCAACAACGAAGCTCGCAGCAATCGTTCCGGTGCAATCGACGGACGTCCGCCCTCGGCATACAGCGCATCGAAGTGCGGCGACATCGTGCGCAAAACCATATCGGCCAGCGTCTTGATCCGGCGCAAAGGGTGATCCGGGTCAATTCGGTCTTCGATATTGACGTAGCTGAACAGGGCGCCTTGTTTGTGGTCGATGCCGCGCATGGGAATAATCGGTGTCGTAATGCGAACGTAATTATATCAGCCGTAGAACCCGCGTAGATGCTGGAAAACGTATTAAATCAACACCCTGCTAGG
>NZ_WTVK01000153.1 GCF_012910805.1 Aromatoleum evansii | reverse complement strand
GGGCGCGGGAGCGGCGGAGGCGTCATTCTGTCAGGTTTTACGCCGCCCCGGCGGGGAACTTGTTGCGGTGCAACGTCGATGGCGAGGCGCGGCGAAGGTGGTAGGGCAAGCCGCGCCACCGTTCGCCCCGAGCCCTTCGACAAGCTCAGGGCGAACGGTGGTATTTGATTGCCGCTTTGATGGCGGCGCTTCGACAGGCCGGTCCTGAGCGAAGTCGAAGGGCTCAACCCGAACGGTGCTTGCCGTATGCGCAACCGCACCGCCGGAGAGCCGGGTTCAGCAGACCTTGCAGGTTTCGATCGGCAGGCCGCTCTTGATCCAGCCCGGGCCGGACGCGCTGCCGCTCATGCCTTCGCGGACGCTGACCACGTTGGTGAAGCCCTGTGCGGCGAGCAGGCGTTGCGCCTGGCCGCTGCGGTTGCCGCTGCGGCAGATGAAGGCGATCGGGGTGTCGCGCTTCGCGCCGACGCGGGCGACCACTTCCTTCACGAAGGCTTCAGGTCCGGCCGGGTTGTACAGGTTGATCGGGGTGGCGCCGGGGGCAACGCCCGTTTCGCGCCATTCTTCGGGCGTGCGCACGTCGATCAGGGTGATTTTTCCGGCCTTGGCCTTCGCCTGCGCCTCGGCAGGGCTGATTTCAGGCACTGCGCCCTGCTGGGCATGGACGGCCGAAAGGGGCAGGAGGATGGCCGCCGCGGCGGCAAGGAGCGTGCGGCGGACAAGGGAAAGGTCGCGTGACATGAGGAACTCCGGGATGCGTCAGGTTCTCAGGAATGTCGGTCAGACACTCTGCTGAGGATGGAGTTCGTCATATTAGCATGTGCTTGTATTGCGGCGGCGGAGAGAGGAGCCGGTGAGCTCCGGCCCGTCCGGGGCGCGGAGCGGTTTGGTGGCTAGTTTCGTAGGGCGGGAGGAGCCGAAGGCGCATCCCGCCGTGGGGCGGTGGAGCAAATTCAGGCGCGCGATTCGGCGGGGTGTGCCGCGCTCCGCCCCCCTAAACAGGTTCATGCGTCTGCCGTGCCGTCACCCGGCCATCCACGCCAGGGCGGTGGCGGTCGCGAGGCCGCCGCTCGCGAGCAGCGCGAGCCGGCGCGGGGAGCCGTGCAGCCGGCCCCACAGCCAGAATCCGGACAGGCCGAGGAAGGCGAGGCCCAGCGCGGCGGCGTCCGACAGCAGGACCCACGCGGGCCCCGTGCCGATCGCCATGTGCAGGCGCGCGAGGTAGAGCCACAGGTTGGGTTGGGTGCGCTTCGCTTCCGCCTGGCGACTGCCTACCCAGTAGTCGACCTGCACCGTCTCGGACGGTGTATCGGCGCGCAGGGTCCAGCGTTCGGGTTGGCGGATGTCGCCGCCGCCCCAGCCCACCGCCTTGGCCGGCTCGACGCGCGATTTCAGCTCGGTGGCGTCCAGCCCGAGCGCGGGTGCGAGCGCCGCGGCGAGCGCCGCCGGATCGGCGGGCGTCGCCTCGATGGGCAGCAGCTGCGTGACTTCCTTGCGGTCGAGCGCGGGGATCTTCATGACCGCGCGGTGGTTGAGCAGGAAGCCGGTGGTCGCGAACAGCAGCAGCATCGCGGCGAGCGCGAGGCCGAACCAGGCGTGGATGCGGCGCAGCCACTTCTGCGAATTGCCGCGATGGCTGGGCGGGCGGGGGTGGAGGT
>NZ_WTVK01000152.1 GCF_012910805.1 Aromatoleum evansii | reverse complement strand
CATCTCGGAATACGCGGCCGAGCGCTTCTACCGCGACGTGCGCCTGTTCCGCATCTATGAAGGCACGACGCAGATCCAGCAGCTCGTGATCGCGCGCAACATGATCAAGGCGGCGGAGGCCTGATGGGCTCGCGAGTGGACGCAAAAGAGGGCGCGCTGCTGGCCGCACTGCCGCAGCGCCTGCACGAGATCCCGCGCCGCTGGGCCGCGGCTACGCCCGAGGCGGAGGCCGTGTCCGAAGGCGGTGTCGCGTGGACCTGGCGCGAGCTCGCCGCGGCGGTCGACGAGGGCGCCGCGCTGCTGCGCCGGCTCGAGGTGCGACCGGGCGACCGCGTGATGATCGTTGGCGAGAACTGCGCCGCGCAGGTCGCGCTGATCTTCGCCGCTTCCCAATGCGACGCGTGGGTGGTCAACGTCAACGCCCGCCTGTCGCCGCGCGAGATCGACGTGATCCGCGGGCACAGCGGTGCGCGCCGGGTGATCTACACCGTCGCCGTGTCGCCGGACGCCGCCGCCCATGCGGCGCGCCACGAAGCGGAGCGCAGCACGCTGCCGCATTTCGGTGAAATCGCCATCGGCGCGCTCAACGAACACTGCACGCCCGAGCCGGTCGAGCAGGACGGCGCGAGCCAGGTGGCGGCGCTGATCTACACCACCGGCACGACCGGCCACCCGAAGGGCGTGATGCTGACGCATCGCAACCTGCTCTTCATCGCCGCGGTGTCGAGCCGGTTGCGCCGGCTCCAGCCGCAGGACCGCGTGTATGGCGTACTGCCGATTTCGCACGTGTATGGGCTGGCGTCGGTGATGCTCGGCACGCTCTACGCCGGCGCCGCGCTGCATGTCGTGCCGCGCTACGCGCCGCAGGCGCTGATCGACGCGCTCCATGACGAAGGCATCACCGTGCTGCAGGGCGTGCCGGCGATGTACGCGCGCCTGCTCGAATTTGCGCGCGGCAGGTGGTCGCCGGAGAAGTCGCGGCTGCGCTTCATCTACGCGGGCGGCTCGCCGCTCGACCTGACGCTGAAGGGCGAGGTCGAGCAGTTCTTCGGCCAGACGCTGCACAACGGCTACGGCATGACAGAGAGCTCGCCGACGATTGCCCAGACCCGCATCGACGCGCCGCGCCATGACACCTCGGTCGGGCAGGTCATCCCTGGCATCGAGATCCGCGTCGTCGATGAGGACGGTGCGGACGTCCGCGAGGGCGAGCCCGGCGAGTTGTGGGTGCGCGGGCCGAACGTGATGAAGGGCTACTACCACGAGCCCGAACTCACCGCAGAGACGATGCGCGAAGGCGGTTGGCTCAACACCGGCGACGTGGTCAGGCGCGACCCCGACGGGGCGCTGTTCGTCGTCGGCCGCACCAAGGAGCTGATCATCCGCTCCGGGTTCAACGTCTATCCGGTCGAGGTCGAGGCGGCGCTCAATTCGCACCCAGCGGTCACGCAGTCGGCGGTGGTCGGGCGCGAGGTCGAGGACGGCAACGAGGAGGTCGTCGCCTTCGTCGAGCTGGACCCCGCGCGCAGAGTGAGCATCGAGGACCTGCAGGGCTACCTCGCCGGGCAGCTGTCGCCCTACAAGTGCCCGTCCGAGATCGTCGTGATGAAGGCGATGCCGGCGGCGGCGACCGGAAAGATCCTGAAAGGGCAGCTCAAGCAGCAGGCGCAGGACACGTATCGCGCAAGGGTACAGGACAAGACAGTAAAGGATGGAAGACCGCGCTGAGGTGCGCC
>NZ_WTVK01000151.1 GCF_012910805.1 Aromatoleum evansii | reverse complement strand
CGCGGCGCCTGGCGCAGGCAATGCACGCCGGCTTCGCGACCGGCACCGATATCGACTGCGCCTCCGTCCGCTACGCCGCCCGTCACGACCCGGGCGCCGCGTACGCCTTGGCGGATGCGCGGCGCCTCCCCTTCGCGGACAAGAGCTTCGACCTTGTGGTCAGCGTCACCGCGCTGTGCTTCATCGAAGAAACGCAGACGGCGCTTTCCGAGATGCTGCGCGTTGCGCGTCGCCGCGTCGCCCTCGGACTGCTCAATCGCCACAGCCTGCTGTGGCTCGAAAAGGGCCAGCACGGCGGCCATGGTGCTTACCGCGGCGCTCGCTGGCACACGCCGGTCATGCTCCCGGGAGGCGGCGCCGTGGCTCGTGCGCTGGAGGGGTCGCTGCGCCGCTTGGCGCCCGCCTGCGGAGCCTTCATCGCGGCGGCGGCCGACGTCGGGTGACCCGTGACTTGGCGTCTTTCCCGGCTGCGCATGAACAGCCACGTTCCCCTGCGCTGCCCCGAAATCGGCCTTATCGCGCCGTCAGCCCGCGCCACGCGGCGATCAATCCGGCCGCCGCCCGATCGACCTCGTCCCCGGTCGTCATCATCCCCACCGACAGGCGCACCGCCCCGCGCGCACGGGCCGCGTCGACCGACATCGCGGCCAGCACGCCGCTCACCGCGTCGTGCTCGGAGTGGCAGGCAGAGCCTACCGAGGCGGCCACCACTTCCGCAGCCGCTTCGAGCAGCGCGCGCCCGGTGACCCCGGGGAAGGACAGGTGCAGGGTGTTCGGCAACCGCTCGTCCGGATGGCCGTTCAGCACGAGTCCGGGAACAGAGCGCGCCAGCGCCTCGTGCAGGCGGTCGCGCAGCCCGCGCAGGCGTCCGCCCGCTTCGGGAAGGCGCTCGCGCGCGAGCCGCGCCGCCGCGCCGAGTCCGACGATCGCCGGCACGTTCTCGGTGCCCGGGCGCAGGCCGTGCTCCTGGTCGGCGCCGAAGAGCACCGGGCGGATCGGCGTGCCCGTGCGCACGTAGAGCGCCCCCACGCCCTTCGTGGCGTAGAACTTGTGGCCGGCGAGCGTGAGCAGGTCCGCGCCGAGGCGGTCGACATTCACTTCGACCTTGCCCGCCGACTGCGCCGCATCGGTGTGCAGCAGGATGCCGCGGCTGCGCGTCACGGCAGCGATCTCCGCCACCGGCTGGATCGTGCCGACCTCGTTGTTGGCGTGCATCACTGACACCAGCGCGGTGTCCGGCCGCAACGCCCGGGCGACGTTGTCCGGGGAGACGCGCCCATGGCCGTCCACCGGCAACACTGTCAGGCTCCAGCCGTTCGCCTCGAGCCAGCGTGCCGGTGCCATCACGGCCGGGTGTTCGACGGCGCTGACGACGAGATGGCGGCGGGTGTCGCCGAGCGCCTGTGCGACCCCGAGCAGCGCCAGGTTGTTGGCCTCGGTGGCGCAGCCGGTGAACACGATCTCCCCGCTGCGCGCGCCGATCAGGGCGGCGACCTCGTCGCGCGCCTCGCCGACGGCCCGCGCGGCAAGTCGTCCAGCAGGATGCGAGGACGAAGGGTTGCCGAAGCGCTCGCGCAGGAAGGGCAGCATCGCGTCGGCCACTTCCGGGGCTACCGGGGTGGTGGCGTTGTAGTCGAGGTAGATCGGCAGGTTCGTGCTCATTTCTCCAGGTCCAGTTTCTTTTGCTCGTATTCGTCGCGGTCGATTTCGCCCCGTGCGTAGCGTTCCTGCACGAGCTCCAG
>NZ_WTVK01000150.1 GCF_012910805.1 Aromatoleum evansii | reverse complement strand
TCGACAGCGGGATGCCGCGCAGCCAAAGCGCCAGGATCCCGCCCGTGAGCGCAAACGGCACGCCGGTGAACACGATGAGTCCGTCCTTGACGTTGCCGAACATGGTGAAGAGCAGCGTGAACACCAGTAGCAACGCGACCGGCACGACGATCTGCAGGCGCTTCGCGGCGCTCTGCAACTGCTCGAAGGTGCCGCCCCAAGTCGTCCAGTAGCCGGTCGGAACCTGTACCGCCTCGGTGATGCGGGCTTCGGCGTCCGCGACGAAGGAGCCGATGTCGCGACCGCGCACGTTTGCCGTCACGACCACGCGGCGCTTGCCGTTTTCGCGACTGATCTGGTTGGGGCCGGGCGCCGATTGAATGCTTGCGACGTCCCCCAGGCGCACGAATCCGCGGGCGGCACCGTTTTCCCCGGCCGGCAGGCGGATCGGCAGGCGCTGCAGCGCGTCGAGGTCGCTGCGCAAGGCTTCGGGCAGCCGAACGAGGATATCGAAACGCCGGTCGCCTTCGAATACCGCGCCCGCCTCCTGCCCGCCCAGCGCTGCGGACACGCTGTCCTGCACGTCGGCAATGTTCAGGCCCAGCCGGGCGGTCCGGTCGCGGTCAATGCGCACCGTCAGCATCGGCAGGCCGGTGGTCTGCTCCACTTTTACGTCGGCAGCCCCGGGAATGCCTTCGAGCACTTCGGCGATGCGCTCTCCGGTCTCCGCCATCGTGTCCATGTCGTCGCCGAACACTTTCACTGCAACATCGCTGCGCACCCCCGAGATGAGCTCGTTGAAGCGCATCTGGATCGGCTGCGTAAACTCGTAGTTGTTGCCCGGCACCTGTTGCACGGCCGCTTGTATCGCGGCCACGAGTTCGTCCTTGGGCCGCTTGGGGTCCGGCCACTGATCGCGCGGCTTGAGCATCACGAAGTTGTCGGCGACGTTCGGCGGCATCGGATCGGTGGCGATCTCGGCCGTGCCAAGCTTGGCGAACACGGTGTCCACCTCCGGGAACGCCTTCACCGTTTGTTCGAGCTGCACCTGCATGTCGATCGCTTGGGTCAGGCTCGTACCGGGAATCCGCAGCGCATGCAGGGCAACGTCGCCTTCATCCAGACTCGGAATGAATTCGCTGCCCATGCGCGTGGCGAGCAAGCCCGACAGCACCACGCAAACACACGCGATGGTGAGCACGAGCGGCTTTCTCGCCATCACCCAGTCAAAGCTCGGGGCATAGCCGCGCTTGGCCCAGGTCATGAGGCGGTTTTCCTTCTCGCTGATCTTGCCCGAGAGGAACAATGCGACCGCGGCCGGCACGAAGGTGACCGACAGGATCATTGCGCCCACGAGTGCCGTCACGACGGTGAACGCCATCGGGTGGAACATCTTGCCCTCGACCCCGGTCAGGGCAAAGATCGGCAGATACACTACCATGATGATGAGCTGACCGAAGAGCAGCGCCCGCCGCGACTCCTTCGACGCCGCAAAAACCTCATGGAAGCGTTCGTTGCGCGTCAATGGGCGTCCCGCCGCGGCTTGCGCGTGGGCAAGGCGCCGCACGCAGTTCTCGACGATCACCACCGCGCCGTCGATGATGATGCCGAAGTCCAGCGCGCCGAGGCTCATCAGGTTGGCGCTGACCTTGTTTGTCACCATGCCCGTGAAGGTGAACAGCATCGCCAAAGGGATCACCAGCGCGGTGATGATCGCCGCGCGGATGTTGCCGAGGAACAGGAACAGGATTGCGATGACCAGCAGCGCGCCTTCGGTCAGGTTTTTCTTGACCG
>NZ_WTVK01000014.1 GCF_012910805.1 Aromatoleum evansii | reverse complement strand
GTCAATTCTCGGTCGCTCGGGATCTGCCTGGTTGGCACCGACCGCTTCACCTTCCCCCGGGATTTATCGTGCCCCCTCTCAGGTGGTCGTCCGGTTGTTACGATTCACTACATTCCACAAACAGTTGCGCAAACATGGCTTGCGAGACTGCACGCATACAAAAGCGCGACCGGCAGCCACGATGCTGCCCCCGACGCTGCGGCGCACACGACTGCGCCGGACCCCGGACCCGATAACAAGACCTGGCCGGGTGGAGACGAAGAATGAAAACCAAAGGAGGAGGTGGTATGTCCGACAGAAACGGGCAGGCCGAGCACCCGGCCGCCCTGGACACCTTTCCGCGGCTGCTGATGAACCATGCAACCGTGCGACCCAATCGGCCCGCGATGCGCGAAAAGGAGTTCGGCATCTGGCAGACCTACACGTGGGCCGAAGTCGCGCGCAACGTGCGCGCCATCGCCTGCGGGTTGGCGGAACTGGGCTTCAAGCGCGGGGACCGGCTGGCGATCATCGGCGACAACCGTCCGCGCCTGTACTGGTCGGTGGCCGCGTGCCAGTGTCTGGGCGGCATCCCGGTGATGCTCTACCAGGACGCCGTGGCGCCGGAAATGGCCTATGTGCTGCAGGACGCCGAGATCCGCTTCGCCGTGGTCGAGGACCAGGAGCAGGTCGACAAGATGCTCGAGATCCATCCCGAGGTGCCCTTCCTCGAGCACGTGATCTACGACGACCCGCGCGGTCTGCGCCATTACAGCCAGCCGATGCTCAAGGGTCTGGACGAGCTGCAGGAGATGGGCAGCATCCATGACCGCAACCACACCGATTTTCTCGACGGGGAGATCGACAAGGGAGCGACGGACGACATCTCGGTGATGCTGTACACGTCCGGCACGACCGGCAAGCCCAAGGGCGTTTGCCAGACACATGCGGCCTTCATCGCCGCGGCGACCGGCGGGATGGGCTTCGATAAGCTGAGCGATCAGGAGGACATCCTGTCCTACCTGCCGATGGCCTGGGTGGGCGACCACCTGTTCTCCTTCGCGCAGGCGATGGTCGCAGGCTTCACGATCAACTGCCCGGAATCCGGCGACACCGTGATGACGGACCTGCGCGAGATCGGTCCGACCTACTACTTCGCGCCGCCGCGCGTGTTCGAGAACCTGCTCACGCAGGTCATGATCCGCATGGAGGATGCGAGTGTCATCAAGCGCAGGCTCTTCGCGCACTTCATGGACGTCGCGCGGCGCTGCGGCGCCGACATCCTCGACGGCAAGCCGGTGTCCGCCGGCGACCGCCTGCAGTATGCGCTCGGCAACCTGTTGATCTACGGCCCGCTGAAGAACGTGCTGGGCATGAGCCGCATCCGCGTGGCCTACACCGCGGGCGCCGCGATCGGACCGGACCTGTTCCGTTTCTATCGCTCGATCGGGGTGAATCTCAAGCAGCTCTATGGCCAGACCGAGACCTGCGCCTACGTGTGCCTGCAGCCCGACGGCCAGATCAAGCTCGATTCGGTCGGCAAGCCCGCACCCTTCGTCGACGTGAAGCTCGCCGACAACGGCGAGATCCTGGTGAAGGGGCCGATGCTGCTGAAGGCCTACTACAAGCGCCCGGACGCGACCGCCGAGTCGATCAACGCCGAGGGCTACTTCATGACCGGCGACGCGGGCTACTTCGACGAGGACGGTCACCTCAAGATCATCGACCGCGCCAAGGACGTCGGCAAGCTGGCGGACGGCTCGATGTTCGCGCCCAACTACATCGAGAACAAGCTCAAGTTCTTCCAGCACGTGAAGGAAGCCGTCACCTTCGGCAGCGGTCGCGACTGCGTCACCGCCTTCATCAACATCGACCTGGAGGCCGTGGGCAACTGGGCCGAGCGGCGCGGCCTGGCCTACTCGGGCTACACCGACCTCGCGTCACAAGGCGTCGTGTATGAGCTCATCCGCGATTGCGTGGAGAAGGTGAATGCCGACCTCGCCAACGACGCGCAGATGAGCGGCTCGCAGATCCGGCGCTTCCTGATCCTGCACAAGGAGCTCGATGCCGACGACGGCGAGCTCACGCGCACGCGCAAGGTGCGCCGCAACTTCATCGCCGAACGCTACGCGGTGCTGATCGACGCGCTCTTCGAGGGCAAGCAGACGCAGCACATCGAGACCGTCGTGAAGTACGAGGACGGGCGCGAGGGGCGCATCAGCGCCGATCTGCGCATCGAGGAAGTGAAGACCTTCGCGCCGCAGGCGGCGAAGCTGGCGGCATGAGGGGGGAGGCGATGATGATGAACGACATGCCGCAGGAAGCGGTGCAGGAACAGACCCGACGCATCGGCGACGTGGTGCTCGATCTGCAGAACATCTCGCTGTCCTTCGGCGGCGTGAAGGCGCTGACCAACATCAGCTTCGACGTGCGCGAGCACGAGATCCGCTCGATCATCGGTCCCAACGGCGCCGGCAAGAGCTCGATGCTGAACGTGATCAACGGTGTCTATCACCCGCAGGAAGGCCGCATCCTGTTCCGCGGCGAGGAGCGCCGCAAGATGGAGCCGCACGTCGCGGCGGCGCAGGGCATCGCGCGCACCTTCCAGAACATCGCGCTGTTCAAGGGCATGAGCGTGCTCGACAACATCATGACCGGGCGCAACCTGAAGATGAAGTGCGGCCTGCTCGCGCACGCGATGTTCTGGGGCCCCGCGCAGAAGGAGGAGATCGAGCATCGCAAGAAGGTCGAGGAAGTGATCGATTTCCTCGAGATCCAGAGCATCCGCAAGACCCCGGTCGGACGGCTGCCCTACGGCCTGCAGAAGCGCGTCGAACTCGGGCGCGCGCTCGCCGCCGAACCCAGCCTGCTGCTCCTTGACGAGCCGATGGCGGGCATGAACGTCGAGGAAAAGCAGGACATGTGCCGCTTCATTCTCGACGTGAACGACCAGTTCGGCACGACCATCGTGCTCATCGAGCATGACATGGGGGTCGTGATGGACATCTCCGACCGCGTCGTGGTGCTCGACTACGGCAAGAAGATCGGCGACGGGGCACCCGACGAGGTGAAGAACAACCCCGAAGTGATCGCCGCCTACCTCGGCACGTCGCACTGAGCGCACACCAGAAAGGAATCGGGAGACAAGGATGCAGTTCTTTTTCGAAGTGCTGATCGGTGGCCTGCTGTCGGGGGTGCTGTACGTCCTGGTGGCACTGGGCTTCGTGCTGATCTACAAGGCCTCGGGCGTGTTCAACTTCGCGCAGGGGGCGATGGTGTTCTTCGCCGCGCTGACCTTCGTCGGCTTCCGCGAGCTGCTGCCGGGCCTCACCGGGCTCGACCCGGAAGGCGCGCTGGTGTTCTGGATGGCCTTCGTGCTGGCGCTGGGCGCGATGATCGTGCTCGGCATCCTGACCGAGAAGATCGTGCTGCGCCCGCTGGTGAACCAGCCGCACATCACGCTCTTCATGGCCACGATCGGCCTGACCTTCCTCGTCGAGGGCATCGCGCAGGGCATCTGGGGCGCCAACGTGCGCGGCCTGTCGCTGGGCATCGCCGACGAGCCGGTCGAATGGATCATGGACAGCGCGAACATGCTGGTGTCGAAGTTCGACCTGTTCGCGGCAGCCCTGGCCGGCGTGCTGGTCGCCTCGCTGGCGCTGTTCTTCCAATACACCAAGGTCGGCCGCGCGCTGCGTGCGGTCGCCGACGACCACCAGGCCGCGCTGTCGATCGGCATCCCGTTGCAGCAGATCTGGGCCATCGTGTGGGCGGTCGCGGGCTTCGTCGCGCTGGTCGCGGGCCTGATCTGGGGCGCCCGTAGCGGCGTGCAGTTCGCGCTCACCTTCACGGCGCTGAAGGCCCTGCCGGTGCTGATCCTGGGCGGCTTCACTTCGGTGCCCGGCGCGATCGTCGGCGGCCTGATCATCGGCGCCTCCGAGAAACTCGCGGAGGTCTATATCGGCCCCTTCGTCGGCGGCGGCATCGAGGGTTGGTTCCCCTACATGCTGGCGCTGGCCTTCCTGCTCGTCCGCCCCGAGGGCCTGTTCGGCGAACGCCACATCGACCGGGTCTGAGCCGCCCCGCATTGGCCTGACGCCCCCGCTCCCGCCCGAGGCGGGCAGGGGACGACCAACAAGATTGGAGACAACGCATGCTTTACCGGGAAGCCGGCCAGTTCAAGGCCAGTTACATCGAGGATCAGCAGATCTTCCCGATCCGCCAGGACAAGATCGGGTTCATCGCCATCCTCGCCTTCTTCTCCCTCGTCGTGCCCATGATCGCGAGCGAATATTGGCTGCAAGCGATCCTGATCCCTGTGCTGATCTTCTCGCTGGCCGCGATCGGACTCAACATCCTCACCGGCTACGCCGGCCAGCTCTCGCTCGGCTCGGCCGCCTTCATGGCGGTCGGGGCCTTCGGCGCGTACAACTTCATGCTGCGCATCGACGGCATGCCCTTCATCGCCGCGCTGATCCTCGGCGGCCTGTGCGCGGCCCTGGTGGGGATCGCGTTCGGGCTGCCCAGCCTGCGCATCAAGGGCTTCTATCTCGCGGTGGCGACGCTCGCGGCGCAGTTCTTCATCGTGTGGGCGCTGGTGAAGTTCCCGTGGTTCTCGAACAACTCGACCTCCGGCGTGATCAGCGCGCAGAAGGTCGAGATCCTCGGCTTCGCGTTCGACACGCCGGTGTCCAAGTACCTGCTGACGCTGGCCGTCGTCGCCGTGTTCGCGCTGCTCGCGAAGAACCTCGTGCGCACGACGACCGGGCGCTCGTGGATGGCGGTGCGCGACATGGACGTCGCTGCCGAGGTCATCGGCATCCGGCCGATGCGCGCCAAGCTCTCCGCCTTCGCGGTGTCGTCCTTCTACTGCGGCGTCGCGGGCGCGCTCTACGCCTACACCTACCTCGGCACGGTCGAGCCGGAAGGCTTCAGCCTGGACCTCTCGTTCCGCATCCTGTTCATGATCATCATCGGCGGGGTTGCGTCGATCATGGGGTCCTTCCTCGGCGCGGCCTTCATCGTGCTGCTGCCGATCTTCCTGAACGTCGCCATGCACGCGCTGTTCGCCGGGACGATGCCGGCGGGCCTCGCGTCGAACCTCGAACTGATCATCTTCGGCGGACTCATCATCTTCTTCCTCATCGTCGAACCGCACGGGCTCGCGCGCCTGTGGCAGATCGGCAAGGAAAAGCTGCGCCTGTGGCCCTTCCCGCACTGACAGCCCTGGAACATCCGTTGCCGGCGGGGGAGGCCGGCACGCGTCAAAGTGGTAGCTGCATCAACACATACAAGAGAGGAGACACCATGAAACTGAAGAAAACCGCACTCGTCGCCGCCGCCGTCGCCGGCCTTCTGACCAGCGGCTACGCCGCCGCGGCCTCCGAGCAGTTCATCGGCCTGCCGAGCTACCGCGTCGGCCCCTTCGGCTCCAACGGCGCATCGCTGTACGGCGGCTGGATCGACTACATGGCGATGATCAACGAGCGCGACGGCGGCATTAACGGCGTAAAGCTGAGCTGGGAAGAGTGCGAGACCGAATACAACAACGCGCGCGGCGTGGAATGCTACGAGCGCCTGAAGGGCAAGGGCGCGACCGGCAACACCGTGTTCCAGCCGCTGTCGACCGGCATCACCTACTCGGTGCTGGAGAAGGTCGCGCAGGACAAGATTCCGATGGTGACGATCGGCTACGGCCGCACCGACGCGGCCGACGGACGGGTCTTCCCGTGGGTCTTCCCGATGATCTCGACCTACTGGACGCAGGCCTCGGCGATCATCAACTACATCGGCTCGAAGGAAGGCGGCGTCGATAAGCTGAAGGGCAAGAAGATCGGCCTGCTGTACCACGATTCGGCCTACGGCAAGGAATCGCACGCCATCCTCGACAAGCTCGCGTCCAAGCACGGCTTCACGGTGGAGAAGATCGCCGTCGCCAGCCCGGGCAACGAACAGCAGGCGCAGTGGCTGCAGATCCGCCAGGCCAAGCCCGACTACGTGATCCTGTGGGGCTGGGGCGTCATGAACGCCACCGCGCTGCGCACCGCGCAGAAGACCGGTTATCCGCGCGAGAAGGTCATCGGCGTGTGGTGGTCCGGCTCCGAGGAGGACACCGTACCGGCCGGCGACGCCGCCAAGGGTTACACCGCTGCCGGCTTCAACGTCGCAGGTGCCAACTACCCCGTCGTCCAGGACATCCAGAAGCACGTCTACGGCAAGAGCAAGGGCAACATGGAAGACAAGGGCCGCGTCGGTTCCGTGCTCTACAACCGCGGCGTGGTGCACGGGATCATCACCGTCGAGGCGATCCGCAAGGCGCAGGAGAAGTACGGCAAGGGCAAGGCGCTGACCGGCGAGCAGGTGCGCTGGGGCTTCGAGAACCTCGACATCGACGACAAGCGCCTCGCCGCGCTGGGCGCCGCCGGCTTCATGCCCGACCTGAAGATCACCTGCGCCGACCACGAAGGCGCCGGCAAGGTGAAGTTCCAGCAGTGGGACGGCGCCAAGTGGACCGTCGTCAGCGACTGGATCAGCGGCGACCAGACGGTGGTGCGCCCGATGATCGAGGAGTCTGCCGCGGCCTACGCGAAGGAGAAGGGCATCACCCCGCGTGACTGCTCGAAGGAGATGTAAGCCGCGACCGGGGCCGCGCGCCGCGCGGCCCCGCCAGGCTTGCCGGGGAATCCCGACGGAGACAGGAAGGCGAAGACGCACGATGAATACAGCCACTCACACTGCCGCGAGCGCCGCGGCCCCCTACCTCAGCATCAACAACGTCGAGGTCATCTACGACCACGTGATCCTCGTGCTCAAGGGCGTGTCGCTCCAAGTGCCCAAGGGCAAGATCGTCGCCCTGCTCGGCGCCAACGGCGCCGGCAAATCGACGACGCTCAAGTCGATCTCCAACCTGCTGCGCGCCGAGCGCGGCGACGTCACGAAAGGCAGCATCGAGTTCAAGGGCGCGCGCATCGACCAGATGACCCCCAACGATCTCGTCAAGCGCGGCGTGATCCAGGTGATGGAAGGCCGCCACTGCTTCGGGCACCTGAGCATCGAGGAGAACCTGCTGACCGGCGCCTACACGCGCTCGATCTCGCGCGCCGAGCTGAAGGACAACCTCGAGAAGGTCTACCACTACTTCCCGCGCCTCAAGCAGCGGCGCAGCTCGCAGGCCGGCTACACCTCGGGCGGCGAGCAGCAGATGTGCGCGATCGGCCGCGCGCTCATGGCCAAACCCGAGATGATCCTCCTCGACGAGCCGTCGATGGGCCTTGCGCCACAGATCGTCGAGGAGATCTTCGAGATCGTGAAGGACCTCAACACCAAGGAACAGGTGAGCTTCCTGCTGGCCGAGCAGAACACCATGGTCGCGCTGCGCTACGCGGACTTCGGCTACATCATGGAGAACGGCCGCATCGTCATGGAAGGCGATGCGAAAGAGCTCGCCACCAACGAGGACGTCAAGGAGTTTTACCTCGGCCTGGCGGGCGAGGGGAGGAAGAGCTTCCGCGACGTGAAGCATTACCGCCGCCGCAAGCGCTGGCTCTCGTGACGGCGGGAGATCGCGGCGCGATGTCGCGTTGCTCGGGCGCTCGTGTGCAGCAGCACTGGGCGCACCCTCGCGCCACGCTTGCCCGTCGTCGGGCTTCGGGAGCGGACGGCGCTTCGTGCGGACGAAATTCGCAAGGCGGGAGTCGGATGCGTCCGTTCGCCCTGAGCCCGTCGAAGGGCCGGGTTCAGCGGGGCTTTGACGGCAAACCCATCGGTATTTGGCTGCCGGCGCAATAGTCGTCCGGCGCGTGCAGGAATCTTGAGATGAACTACTACGACGCCAGAGAAACCCGTGACCCCGCCGAGCGCGAGCGGGAGCTGATGGCCCGCCTGCCGGCCCAGATCGCCCATGCGAAGGCGAACGCGCCGGCCTTTGCGGGGCTGCTGGACGGCGTCGATCCGGGCACGATCACGAGCCGCGAAGCGCTCGCCCGCCTGCCGGTCACGCGCAAGTCGGAGCTGCTCGAACGCCAGAAGGCCGCGCGCCCCTTCGGCGGCTTTGCCGCGACGCGCTGGGGCGCCGATTGCCGCCGGGTGTTCGCGTCGCCCGGCCCGCTGTACGAGCCCGAAAGCGCTCGCCCCGACTACTACCGCCTCGCCCGCGCCTTCCACGCCGCCGGCTTCCGCGCGGGCGATCTCGTGCACAACACCTTCTCCTACCACTTCACCCCGGCCGGTTCGATGATGGAGACCGCCGCGCACGCGCTGGGCTGCACCGTCTTCCCCGCCGGCGTGGGCCAGACCGAGCAGCAGGTCGCCGCGGTCGCCGACCTGAAGCCCAACGCCTATGTCGGCACGCCGTCTTTCCTGCGCATCATCCTCGACAAGGCCGAGGAGTTGGGCGTCGCGCACAGCTTCACCAAGGCCTTCGTCTCCGGCGAAGCCTTCCCGCCGGCCTTGCGCGATGCGTTTGCGGCGCGCGGCATCGCCGCCTGCCAGGCCTACGCGACCGCCGACATCGGCCTCATTGCCTACGAGACGCCCGCCCGCGAGGGCATGGTGCTCGACGAGGACGTCATCCTCGAGATCGTGCGCCCCGGCACCGGCGACCCGGTGGCGCCCGGCGAGGTCGGCGAGGTCGTCGTCACGACCTTCAATCCGGACTACCCGCTGATCCGCTTCGGCACCGGCGACCTCTCGGCGGTGATGCCCGGCGCCTCGCCCTGCGGGCGCACCAACGTGCGCATCAGGGGCTGGATGGGGCGCGCCGACCAGACCACCAAGGTCAAGGGCATGTTCGTGCATCCCGGCCAGATCGCGGCGGTCGCGAAGCGCCACCCCGAGATCGTGCGCGCGCGCCTCGTCGTCGATAACCCGGACCTCAACGACCGCATGACCCTGCACTGCGAGGCGATACAGCCCGGCGAGGCGCTCGCCGACGCGATCGCCGCGAGCATCCGCGAGCTCACGAAGCTGCGCGGCGACGTGAGCTTCTGCGCGCCCGGCAGCCTCGCCAACGACGGCAAGGTCATCGACGACGTGCGCAAGTACGAGTAAGCGTCCCGGCCACCTCCCGCAGGGCGGGAGGAGCCGGAGGCGTATCCCGTCACTACGGCGTCCGCCGTGGCACGGCGGTAAAATGCCAGGCTTTCCCGAACCGCTACCGACAGCATGAGACAGAAGCCCCTCGCGAACCTGCGCGTCCTCGACCTCACGCGCCTGCTGCCCGGCCCGCTCGCGACCCAGCACCTCGCCGACTACGGCGCCGAGGTCATCAAGGTCGAGGATACAGGCGCCGGCGACTATGCGCGCACCATGGGCGCGATGAACGGCGACACCAGTTTCTTCTACCAGGTGTGCAACCGCGGCAAGAAGAGCGTGCGCCTCGACCTCAAGCGGGCCGAAGGCCGCGAGCTGTTCCTGCGCCTCCTCGATACCGCGGACGTCGTCGTCGAGGGCTTCCGCCCGGGCGTGATGGACAAGCTGGGCCTCGGCTACGACGCGCTCGCCGAGCGCAAGCCGAAGATCGTCGTGTGCAGCATCTCCGGCTACGGCCAGACCGGCCCCTACGCGCTGCGCGCCGGGCACGACATCAACTACATCGGCTACGCCGGCGTGCTCGACCAGATCGGCACCGCGGGCGGCGCGCCGGCGCTTTCCAACCTGCAGATCGGCGACCTCCTCGGCGGCACGATGTCCGCGCTGTTCGGCCTGCTCGTCGCGGTGCTCGACGCACGCGCCAGCGGGCAGGGGCGGCATGTCGACGTCGCCATGACCGACGCAGCGCTGGCGCACGCGATCTTCCCGCTCGCCGAAGTGCTCGCGCACGGCACCGTGCAGCCGCGCGGCGAGGATCTCCTTACCGGCGGCGTGCCGTGCTACGGCGTGTATGAAACCGCGGACGGACGCCACATGGCGGTCGGATCGCTGGAGGAGAAGTTCTGGCACCTCGTGTGCGACACCCTTGGCCGGCCGGACCTCAAGGCCGCGCACCTTGCGACGGGCGAAGAGGGCGCCCGCGCCCGTGGCGAGGTCGCGGCGATCTTCCGCAGCCGCACCCAGGCCGAATGGACGGCGCTCTTCGACGGCGTGGACTGCTGCGTGACGCCCATCCTGCGTCTAGAGGAAAGCCTCGAGAACCCGCAACTGCGCGCGCGGGGCATGGTCACCGAAGTCGACGGCGTGCGCCAGTTCGGTCCGCCCGTGCGCCTGTCCGGTTTCGAGCCCGGGCCGTTTGCGCCGGCGCCGCAGGCCGGCGCGGATAGCGATGCCGTGCTCGAGTCGCTCGGCCTCGACGCCGCGGAGATCGCGCGCCTGCGCGCTGCCGGCGTCATCTGAGCGTTGTCGGCAAGGGGGTAGAAACCGCAGTCGCGACGGCGTCCGGGGCAGGTTAAGCTTCGCCGATGCAAAGCCTGCTCCTGCTGCTCCCCGACTTTTCGCTGATCCTTCTCGGCGCCGTGCTGCGCCGCCACCTCGTCGACGGCGACGCCTTCTGGAGCGGCGTCGAGAAGCTGGTCTACTTCGTGCTCTTCCCCGCGCTGCTGTTCAACGCGCTCGCCACCGCGGACATCGACCCGGGCCGCGCGCTGCCCCTGTTCCTCGCGGGGCTCGGCACGATGTTCGCCGGCTTCGTCCTCGGCTGGCTCGGGCGCGGCCTGATGGGGCTCGATGCAATGGGCTTCGCGTCGCGCCTGCAATGCGCCTATCGCTTCAACACCTACATCGGCATCGCGATCGCCGGCAAGCTGCACGGCGCCGCGGGCATCGCACTGATGGGCGGCCTGTGCGGTGCGATGGTGCCTTTCGCCAACGTGATGGCGGTCGGCATGCTCGCGCGCCACGGCCAGGGCAGCCTGCTGCGCGAACTGTCGCGCAACCCGCTGGTCCTCGCGACCCTCGCTGGCCTGCTGTTCAACCTCGCCGGCTTCGACCTGCCCGCCCCGCTGACGTCCTTCCTCAAGCGCCTCGGCGATGCCGCGGTGGCGCTGGGGCTGCTCGCGGTCGGTGCCGCATTGCGCTGGGAGATGGTGGGTGGGCGCTGGACCGGCTCCGCATGGATCGTCGCGGTGAAACTGCTGTTCCTGCCCGCGGTGGCCTGGCAGATCGGTCGTGCGCTGGGGGTCGAAGGCGTCGCCTTCGACATGCTGGTGCTGTTCGCGGCACTGCCGAGCGCGAGCTCCGCCTACATTCTCGCGATGCGCATGGGGGGCGACGGTGCCGGCGTCGCGTGGTTGATCTCGGCGACGACGCTCCTCGCCGTTCCCTCGCTGACCCTGTGGCTGCACCTACTGTGACGGGCGGCGCAGTGTCCGGGGGCCGCGCCTGCGCGCCAGCCCCCGGGGCGGTTTATTTCTTTTCGCCGGACTTGCGCGCACCCTGGCCCGCATCGCCTCCCGTGGTGGCCGAGGCGGGCTTTGCCGCGCCCGCCGGCGCACCGCCAGCCTGGGTCCCGGCCATCGCCGCCCACGGCCACATCGCGGCCGAAGCGAACGGATTGGTCTGCGCCTCACCCGGTCCCTGAGCGCCCGGCTCGCGCGCCTGCTGGCTCATCGCCTGCACCGCGGCAATCGCCGCGCGCTGCACTTCGAGGCCCTGCGTGGTCATCTGCAGCATGCTGAGGTTCATCTTGAGCCAGTTCTCGACCGCCTTGAGGTCGGCGATGCGCTTGTCCAGTTCGCCCACATCCAGCGTCGGCGTGATCATGCCGGGCAGGGAGAAACCCATGTTGTTCCACATGCCGCGCACGAATTCGAGCGGATCCTTCGCCGAGTTGTCATTCGCCATGCCCCTCTCCCCTCAGATGAATACGTCTTCATATTACTCCTCCCGCGTATGGACGGGACGAGCGCCGATCGGACTGCAGCAAACCTAGTCGTCGCGTCCGGGCAGCCGGTTGAGCAGCGCCCGCAAGCGTGCCGGACGCACCGGCTTGTGCAGCAGGGGCAGCCCTTCCTCCTGTGCCTGACGCAGCGTGTCCGGCCCCGTGTCGCCCGTCACCAGCACCGCCGGGATGTCGGCGGCCTTCCATGCGCGCAGGCTGCGGATCACGTCGATACCGTTGAAACGGCCGTCGAGGCGGAAGTCGCTGATGATCAGTTCCGGGACGGTCCCGTCGCGGTTCAGCTGGTCGACGAGCGATTCCGCGTCGCCCGCCGCCACGACCTTGCAGCCCCAGGACGTGAGCAGGCTCTGCATGCTGCCGCGTGCCAGCGGATCGTCATCCACCAGCGCTACGTGCAGTCCGCCCAGGTCGCCGGGCATGCGCTCGGTCTCGGCCCCGGCGGGGGGCGCTTCGGGCTTGGCGAGCGGGACTTCCACCGCGAACACGGAGCCTCGGCCGGGGCTGGAGCGCAGCGTCAGGCGATGGTGGAGCAACTCGGTCAGACGCCGCACGATGGGCAGGCCGAGTCCCAGCCCCTTGTCGCGCGAGCGCTCGGGGTTATGCAGCTGCACGAACTCCTGGAAGATCGCCTCGTGGGACTCCTCGGGGATGCCGACGCCGTTGTCGCGCACCTCGATGCGCAGTCTGTCGCCGCGCCGGCGGCAGGCCACCAGCACGCGACCTTTGCGCGTGTAGCGCACGGCGTTGCTCACGAGGTTGCTGAGGATGCGTTCGAACAGCACGGGGTCACTGCTGATCCACGCATTGGTGGGCCGCGCCTTCAACTCCAGGTCGCGGGCGTCGGCGCCGGGGCGCTCGTCGGCGGCGATGCGATCGAGCAGCGGCTGCAGGGGGAAGGCGCGCACGTTCGGCTGCACCACATCCGCGTCCAGGCGCGAGATGTCCAGCAGGCTGTCGAGCAGATTCTCCATCGCCGCGGCCGAGGCGGCGATGCGCTCGACGAGCCGCCGCACGTCGGGGGCATGCTCATGCTGCGCCAGTTCCGCGATGAAGAGCCCCAGGGCGTGCATCGGTTGGCGCAAGTCGTGGCTCGCCGCGGCGAGGAAGCGCGACTTCGACAGCGTTGCGCGTTCCGCCTGGTCCTTGCTCTCGCGCAGCTCGGCCGTCGCCTCCGTGATCTGGCGACTCATGTCGTCATGAGCGCTGGCGAGCTGGGCAGCCATCTGGTTCACCCCATCGGTGAGCGTGCGCAGCGTGCCGCCGCCCACGAGCGGAACGCGAGCGGAGAACTGCCCCCTGCCGATGCGCTCCACCGTCACCGCCACCTGGCGGATCGGGCCGGTCACGCCCCGGCTCATGTAGTTCGCCAGCATCATGCTGCCCAGGAGCACCAGCACGATCACGACGCTCCCCGTCAGCAGAAGTTCGCGTTGGCGGTCGTCGAGGCGCGCGCGCGACATGTCGACGATCACCGCGCCCAGCATCGGTGGTGGTGCGGCTGCGGGGCCTGCTCCCGGCGCCTGACTGGACAGATCGTCGTCGAGGTCGAGCGTGCTCGGAACGACCGGTTCGATGATGCGCAGCGTCTGCGGCGTGTCGAGCAGGCGTCGCGCCGGCGCCAGCTGGGAGAGCACCGGTAGCGACTTGTCCAGGTAGCCGCTGCGCGCCAGCGCCTCGCCGCCGCGATCCACGATCAGTACGCCCGTCACGTCGTCCTCGGCCAGCATCGCCGACGCCAGTCGGTGCAGCGTTTCGCGGTTGCCCGAGAACAGCGCGTACTCGCTCGCGGCCGCGAGCTGGCGCGCAAATGCCTGCCCGCGGGCATGGTAGGCCTCCTCGTGGTCCGCGACGCGCGAACGCGTGTAGAAGGCGGTCAGCACGATGGCCAGCACCAGCATCGGCAGCACCGCCACCAGCATCACCCGTGCACGCACGCCCCATGTGTCGATCACGGCTTCACCTCCGGGCGGCCTTCGCGCTGGCGCAGGCGGGCGGCGATGCGCTCCGGCGAGTCCAGTTCGATCGCCAGCGAACGTGCGACATTGGGATTCGTCGCGATCTCGAACTCGCGCGGTGCCTGCGGCGGCGGCAAGCCTCCGCCTTCAAGGACGTGACGCACCGCGTCGGCCGCCTGGCGGGCGATCTGCGCGGGCGTCGAATACAGCGCCAGCAGCGCTCCCGCGCGGACATAGGCGGGCGAAAAGCCCACCAGCGGTGCGCGGTGGCGATAGCTCGTCAGGAGCACGTTCTGGATCGTGTAGCTGTTGAACAGCGTGGCGTCGGGCAAGGCCAGCAGGACGGCGGGTTCGTCGAGCAGGCGTTCCAGCGCAGGGTAGATCTCGTCGACAGAGGATATCTTCTCTATAGTCGCCCGCAGTTGCTGTTCCCGCGCCACCGCAGCCAGTCGGCGCGCAAGTTCGTCCGAGGCGGGGCTCGCGAGCATGGCCACCGCGGGTTTGTGCGGAAGGGCAATGTTCAGCAGCGCGATCTGCCGGTGCACGGGTTGGTCGAGAAAAATCGCGGAATACCGACCCGCGCGTGGTCCGTACTGGATGAGGTCGAACGCGTCGCGCGGGATCAGCGTGTGCAGCACCGGCGCCGAAGGGCTGCGGATCCCCACCGCCTTTGCCGCCTGCGTGCCGATGGTGACGACGATGCGCGCATCGGCCAGGGCCGTGCGTTCGAGGTCGCGCAGGCCGAAAACCGCCACGTCGCCATCGGGAAGATCCTGGGCCAACGCAGTGCGCAGCGCGACGAGGGTTTCCTCATGGGCGCCGCTGCGTTCGGCCGTGACCACCACCACGCGCGAGCCGGCGAATGCGCGACCGCAACAGACCGCAAGGATCGCAAGCGCGAGCACCATGGCGCGCAGGAGACGATCGCTGAACCGCAACATCGGCGCTTCAGCGGGCTCGTCCGGCGAGCGTGGCCTCACTCGCCGGTGCGCGTAAACGACGGGTTGCGCCCGTGCCCGCGGATGTTGCGACAGGCGCCTGCCAAAGTTTGGCTCGATGCCAAATTCGTATGCTCATCGGGTGGTTCTGGTTGTCGTGTGTCCGCCATGACCATGAGTGATGTCCGTTTGGCGTGCGCTAAATTGGGGTTGCCGGCATATAACAAGGTAATTTTCCCCGATTTTTGCGCACGAGGGGGGAAAATGCTCCTATCATTTGCGGCACGCACCGCGTGCTATCCTCACACCTTTGTGATCGCAGCATAGCGGAGCGCCTTGTGACCCGGATTCTCATTGTCGAAGACCATGCCCTTGTCCGTGAAGCCATGGCGCAGACCCTTGCACGCCTTGAGCCCGGCGTCGAGTGTGTGGAGGCGAAGGGTTCTGAGGACGCGCTCGCCAAGCTGGAGGCCGGCGCCGACTGGGATCTGGCCGTCATCGACCTGATGCTGCCGGACCTCAACGGTTTCTCGCTGCTGGGGGTGCTCGCGAAGCGCTTCCCCGACGTTCCCACGATCGTCGTGTCCGCGCTCGACGACCCGGCGTCGATCCGGCGTGCAATGAAGGGCGGGGCGTCCGGCTTCGTCTCCAAGGCCGATTCCGGCGACACGCTGCGCGCAGCGGTGCGTTGCGTTCTGGATGGCGGTGTTTACGCGCCCGACATCGCCACGGACGCCGCCTCCAAGCGCTCGGGTGCTCCCGTGAGCGAACGCTTCGGCTTGACCGCAGGGCAGACTCGCGTGCTCGAGCTCCTTGCCCAAGGAAAGACCAATCGCGAAATCGCCGACCTGCTCGGCCTGTCCGAGGGCACCGTCAAGGTGCACATGTCGGCGATCTTCCGCGCCCTAAACGTCAGCAGCCGCGCCCAGGCGCTGATCGTCATCGCCCGCCACGGCTCGCGGCTCTGACGCGCTGCCGGCCCGCGCCAGCAGCATTTCCGCTCAATGGGGGCGCCGGTTCGCCTGTAGGCGCATCGGCATGTCGGCTGCCGACAGCCGGCCGCTCAGTTGCGGCTCGTCGATGTCGTCCGCTGCCGTTTCCGCATGTTCCATGTCCATGAGTTCGAGCACCTGTCGCGCCAGCGCGCGGCACGCGTTCGCGACCGCGGTTGGCAGGTGTTCCGGAATCTGCTTCTGCAGCAGCAGCTTGGTGCCCGATAGCGCGAGCACCGGATTGAGGATGCGGTGGCGGTACGCCCCCATCAGCTGCGCGACGCTGCGATCGACCGCCTCGCGCTGCCACGCGTTGGTCGGCCACTGCGTCGGCACCGCATAGGCGCGCGGGAACATCTCCAGGTCGCGTACGACGGTGCGAATGTCCTCATGCGACTCGCGGAAGGGCAGCAAGACGATGTCCGACATCGCGTACAGCTTGCGGTCCATCTCCGTGCGGTTGCCGCCGCCGTCGATCACGCCCAGCCAGCCGTCGAGTGAGCGCAGCTTGTCGACGACCTTGGTGAGCGCCTCGCGCGTGCGCGCGTCCGCGGTAATGTAGCGCCGCCCCGCTGGGCTCAGCGGTTCGCGCGACGTGTCGGTCAGCACGCACGCCGCGCGGTGGCCCAACAGGCCCAGCCCCTGCGACAGCATGTGCGAAAGGGTGGTCTTGCCCGTACCGCCCTTGTTACCGATCACACAGATGATTTCAGCCATGCCGGTGTTCCTCACTCGCGGCCCCCACGCCGCACGATTGCATTATCGGTTCGGGAGCTTGCGTGCAAGGGGCGAAAAAGCGCCCGGATACGCCCGCTATTTCGACGCCCGCCTGTCCGTCACGCGATACACGTACAGCCGCGTCGCCCTCCCGTCGCCGACCTCCACGACCTCGTCCGGTCTACGGCCGGGAATCGGAAAACTGTTGCTTACGACGAGCGCGCCGGGTGCGAGTTCCTGCGCTGCCTTGTTCCACACGCGCGCCATCGGGACCGGCGAAAGGAATGCATAGACGACGTCATAGGAGGCCCACGACTCCGCGAAGAAATCCCCGCGCCGGACCGAGATCCGGTCCGCCGCACGGCCGAGCAGGCGGCTCAGCAGCCACGGTGCGGGTGCGGCTTCCACGCCGTCGAAGCGGCCGTCGGGGCGCAGGCGTGCCAGCCCGCGCAGCAGCGAACCCGTGCCACTGCCCAGATCCAGCACGCGCACCGGCCGTCCGGCCGGCAACAACGCCGCCAGTGCGCCGATCGTCGCGTGGTTCGAGAGATAGAGCGGCACCTGCGTGCGGAAGCTCGTCCAGAACACCAGGAGCAGCAGCATGAACGCCGCCAGATACCACGCCGGCGCAATGTCCGCCCGCCCGGCAACGACCAGCAGCGGCGCGAACGCAGCATGGATGAGCAGCCACCAGCGCGCGCTGCGCATCGCCACCGCAGCGACCATCGCGCATAGCGCCTGCGTGCCGGCGAGGGCCCAGATGCCAGGCGGCAGCCACCCTGCGCGAGCCAGCAGGATGGCGCAGGCCCAGCCGGCAAGCTGGGCGAACAGGGCTTTGAGCGCGGGCGGCATGGCGGGGTGGGGGATGGCGCGGGAGCCCGATCATACCGCGCCCCGTGGTGCCGCCCCCTCAGGCCGCCGCGGTGATGGCCGCCTGGCGCGCACCGGTGGGCTCGCGCCAGGCGGCCAGCAGTTCGGTTCGCCTCGCCGCGGCCAGCTCCATGTTGCGCGCCTTCACATGCCCGTATCCGCGGATTTCGTCGGGGATCCGTGCGATCTCCACCGCAGCGGGCAGGCGCAGGAAGGACAGTGTCTCGAGCAGTTCGAGCACGTCGCGCTCGTATTGCACGATCAGCGCCCGCTCGGCACGGCGCTCGGCGCTGTAGCCGAAGATGTCCCACGCCGTGCCGCGCAGGTGCCGCAGCCGCGCCAGCCAGCGGAAGGCCTTCATCATGCCCGGGCCGTAGGCCTTCTTGCGCAGCCTGCCCGTGTTCGGGTCCGGCCGTGCGAGCAGCGGCGGGGCGAGATGGAAGCGCACCTCGTAGTCCCCCTCGAAGGTCGCCTCGACGCGCGCCCAGAAGGTCGGATCGGCGTAGAGGCGCGCGACCTCGTACTCGTCCTTGTATGCCATCAGCTTGAAGAGGCCGCGTGCCACCGCCTCCGTCAGGCGCAGGGGTGCGCGCTCGCCGGCCGCGCGCGCCTCGGCGGTCCGCACGCGCTCGACGAGGCCGCGGTAGCGCGCCGCGTAAGCCGCATCCTGATACGCCGTGAGCGTCTCCTCGTGCACGGCGATCAGTCCGTCGAGCGTCTCCGTCCGGATCGGAACGACCTGCGCCGGCTCCAGCACCCGCGCAACCGTTTCCGGCTCGGCCGCGGCGCGGCGCCCCCACGCGAAGGCCTGCGTGTTCATCGCGACGGCGACCCCGTTGAGCTCGATCGCCCGCAGCAGCGCGGCGCACGTGACGGGCACCATGCCTTTCTGCCATGCATAGCCGAGCAGGAAGGCGTTCGTCGCGATGGCATCGCCCATCAGTGCCGTGGCGATCCGCTGCGCATCGATGAAGTCGGCCGCCGGTTGCGCGGCGCTGTCGCCGACCGCCTCGCGGATCGCGCGCTCCATGCGTTCGATCGGGAAACTCCAGTCGGGATTGCGTGCGAACTCCGAGGTCGGCGTCTCCGCGGTGTTGATGATCGCGCGCGTGCGCCCGGCCGCCATCTTCGCCAGCGCCTCGACGCTCGCCGTCACGACGAGATCGCCGCCGATCACCGCCTGCGCCTCGCCCGCCGCGATGCGCACCGCGTGCAAGTCCTCCGGTCGGTCCGCGACGCGGATGTGGCTGAACACCGAGCCGCCCTTCTGCGCGAGCCCGGTCATGTCCAGCACCGTCACCCCCTTGCCGTCGATGTGTGCCCCCATGCCGATCAGCGCGCCGATCGTCACCACCCCCGTGCCGCCCACGCCGGTCACGAGGATGCCGAAGGGCGCAGTCGTTCCCGGCAGCTCCGGTTGCGGCAGCGCGGCGATCCATGTGTCGTCCGTCGCCTGCGCACTGCCCTTGCGCAAACGCCCGCCCTCGATCGTGATGAAGCTCGGGCAGAAGCCCTTGAGGCACGAGAAGTCCTTGTTGCATGCCGACTGGTCGATCTGGCGCTTGCGCCCGAAGGGGGTCTCGACGGGCACCACTGCCATGCAGTTCGACTGCACCCCGCAGTCGCCGCAGCCCTCGCATACCGCCTCGTTGATGAACACGCGACGTGCCGGATCGGGGTAGGTGCCACGTTTGCGCCGGCGCCGCTTCTCTGCCGCGCAGGTCTGGTCGTAGATCAGCGCCGTGACCCCCGGAGAGGCGCGCAGCTCGCGCTGCACGGCGTCCAATTCGTCGCGGTGACGCAGCGGCACGTGGGGGATGTCCGACGGTCCGTAATGGCGTTCGGTGCCGTCGGTCACCACGACGATGTTGCTCACCCCCTCGGCCTGCAGCTGGCGCACGATCTTCGGCACCGTAAGTCCGCCGTCCAGCGGCTGTCCGCCGGTCATCGCCACCGCGTCGTTGAACAGGATCTTGTAGGTGATATTCACGCCCGCCGCGACCGCCTGGCGGATCGCCAGCAGGCCGGAGTGGAAGTAAGTGCCGTCGCCGAGGTTGGCGAACACGTGCGGCTCGTGCGTGAACGGCGCCTGCCCGACCCACGGCACGCCTTCGCCCCCCATCTGCGTGAAGGTGCCCGTGCGCCGGTCCGGCATCCACGTCGCCATGTAGTGGCAGCCGATGCCGGCCACTGCGCGGCTGCCCTCCGGCACGTTCGTCGACGTGTTGTGCGGGCAGCCGGGGCAGAAGGTCGGCACCCGGTCGATCGCGAAGAAGCGCTCCGACAACGCCTTCTCCTTCTCCTGCAGGAAGGCGAGTCGCGCCTCGATCCGCGCCGACGTGAAGAAGCGTCCCACGCGCGCCGCAATCACCCGCGCGATCATCGCCGGCGTCAATTCGCCCGCGGCCGGGAGCAGCCATTCGCCGTGATCGACGCCCCCGCCTTCCTGGGGGATCATCGCCCACTCGCCCTTCTCGTCGAACTTCCCGACCACCCGCGGGCGCACGTCTTCGCGCCAGTTGTACAGCTCCTCCTTCAGCTGGTACTCCAGCAGCTGGCGCTTCTCCTCGATGACGAGGATCTCGTCCAGTCCCTCCGCGAAGCGCCGCACCCCCTCCGCCTCCAGGGGCCACACCATGCCCACCTTGTACAGGCGGATGCCGATCTCGGCCGCCAGTGCCTCGTCGATGCCCAGGTCGTCGAAGGCCTGGCGCACGTCGAGATACGACTTGCCGCAGGTGATGATGCCCAGCCGCGGCGCCGGCGAGTCGATCACGATGCGGTTGAGCCCGTTGGCGCGGCAGTACGCCAGCGCCGCGTACAGCTTGTAGTGCAGCAGGCGCTTCTCCTGCACCAGCGGCGGATCCGGCCAGCGGATGTTGAGTCCGTCGGGCGGCAGCGCGAAATCGGTGGGGATCGCGACCGCCACGCGGTGCGGATCGACATCCACCGACGCCGAGGTCTCCACCGTGTCGGCGAGCGCCTTGAACGCCACCCAGCAACCCGAATAGCGCGACAGCGCATAGCCGTGCACGCCGAAGTCGACGTACTCCTGCACCCCGGCGGGCGCCAGCACCGGCATCATCACCGCCTTGAAGAAATGGTCGGTCTGGTGCGGCAGCGTCGAGGACTTCGCCGCGTGGTCGTCGCCTGCCACCACCAGCACGCCGCCATGCGGCGAGGTGCCGGCCGCATTTGCATGGCGGAACACGTCTCCGCTGCGATCGACCCCGGGCCCTTTGCCATACCACATCGCGAACACGCCGTCGTACTTCGCCTGCGGCGACAGGTTTACCTGCTGCGTGCCCCACACCGCGGTGGCCGCGAGATCCTCGTTCACGCCCGGCTGGAAGACGATGTCGTGGCTGGAAAGATGCGCCTTCGCCTTCCACAGCGTCTGGTCCAGCCCGCCCAGCGGCGAGCCCCGGTAGCCGGACACGAAGCCCGCGGTCTCCAGTCCCGCGGCCCGGTCGCGTTCCTTCTGGATCATCAGCAGGCGCACCAGCGCCTGATAACCCGTCAGATACACGCGCCCCGAGGTCTGCGTGTACTTGTCCTCGAGGCTGACGTTCCTCACCGTCGCTGCGTCGCTGCGGGGATCGGCTACGGCCATGGCGACTCCTTGCGCAAGAACTGCGTTTCCGGAACACCGCGCGGACAGGTCGCCGCGAACCGGTCCAGCCTAGTCGCTCGCGCCGGGCATGGCAATGGGGTGTTCAGCGCGCGGGCACGACCTTGCCCGGATTCATCAGGTTGTCTGGATCCAGCGACAGCTTCAGTGCCCTCATCGCACCGACTGCGGCGTCGCCATGCTCGGCGACGAGGAAGTCCTGCTTGCCGAAGCCGATGCCATGCTCGCCCGTGCAGGTTCCGTCCATCGCCAGTGCGCGCTCGACGACCTTGCGGTTGAGCGCCTCCGCGCGCGCGATCTCATCCGGACTCTCCGGATCGACCAGGATGACCGTATGGAAGTTGCCGTCCCCGACATGCCCGACGATGGGCGCGATCAGGCCGCTCGCGGCGATGTCCTCGCGTGCGCCGGCGATGCACTCGGCAAGCCGCGAAATCGGCACGCACACGTCGGTGGTGACGCCACGGCAACCGGGACGCAGATTGATCGACGCGAAATACACGTCGTGGCGCGCCGCCCACAGCCGGCTGCGGTCCTCGGGGCGCGTCGCCCACTCGAAATCCTGGCCGCCGTTCTCGCGTGCGATCTCCTGCACCGTCTGCGCCTGCTCCTCGACGCCCGCCGCGGAGCCATGGAACTCGAAGAACAGCATCGGCGCCTCGCGCAGGCTCGTCTTGCTGTAGCGGTTGATCGCCTGCACCGTCAGCGTGTCGAGCAGCTCGATACGCGCCACCGGCACCCCGAGCTGGATCGTCTGGATCACCGTGCGCACCGCATCATCGACGTCCGGGAACGCGCACACCGCCGCCGACACCGCCTCCGGCAGCGGATGCAGGCGCACGGTGAGCTCCGTGATCAGTCCCAGCGTGCCCTCCGAGCCGACCATCAGCGCCGTCAGGTCGTAGCCCGCCGAAGACTTGCGCGCGCGACCGCCGGTGCGGATCACGCGCCCGTCCGCGAGCACCACCTCCAGCGCCAGCACGTTGTCGCGCATCGTCCCGTAACGCACCGCATTCGTCCCCGAGGCGCGCGTCGATGCCATTCCCCCGAGGCTCGCATCGGCGCCGGGGTCGACCGGGAAGAACAGCCCCGTGCCATGCAGCGCCGCGTTGAGCTGCTTGCGCGTGATGCCGGGCTGCACCACCGCATCCATGTCGTCGCCATGCACGGCCAAGACCCGGTTCATCTGCGAGAAATCGACACTGAGTCCGCCATGCAGCGCGAGCACGTGCCCCTCGAGCGAGCTTCCGACCCCGAAGGGCACGACCGGTACGCGATGCGCGTGGCACGCGCGCGCGATCTCCACGACCTCCTCGGTCGTGTGCGGCCACACCACGGCGTCCGGCAGCATGTCCGGGAAGTGCGACTCGTCGTGCCCGTGATGCGCACGCACGGCCGCCGCAGTCGAAAAGCGCTCCCCGAAACGGGCGTGCAGCGCCTCGATGAAACTGGCGGGTAGCGGCGTGTGCGAACCGGGGGCGGGATGCGTCATTGCTTCGACTCCATCAAAAGGATGTGCGCCATCTTCCCCCATTTCCATCTCAGGCGGCACGACGCGTCGCCGCATCGCCACCCGTGCCGGCACGCCCAAACCTTGCCCTCTGAAAAAAAGTTCAAATGATGTTTGACACGCAAGAAATGATCCCCTATAGTGCGCGTCTCCGTTTGGAGGGGTTCCCGAGCGGTCAAAGGGATCAGACTGTAAATCTGACGGCACTGCCTTCGAAGGTTCGAATCCTTCCCCCTCCACCAAGTTTTCGACCGGCTCGAAATTCGAGTCGGTTAGGGTGTAAAGCGTTTCGTCTGCGTTGTATGCGGGTGTAGCTCAATGGTAGAGCAGAAGCCTTCCAAGCTTATGACGAGGGTTCGATTCCCTTCACCCGCTCCAGGCTTGGTGCGCTAAGGTTTTACGGAGCCCATGTAGCTCAGTGGTAGAGCACTCCCTTGGTAAGGGAGAGGCCACGTGTTCAATCCACGTCATGGGCACCACGGTTTTTCGTGTTGTTGTGGTCGATCTGTTCGGTCCGGTTTTCTGAATCTGTCAAAGAGGTACTGGCATGGCTAAGGGTAAGTTTGAGCGGACGAAACCGCACGTAAACGTTGGGACGATCGGCCACGTTGACCATGGCAAGACGACCCTGACCGCAGCGATCACGACGATCCTGTCGTCGAAGTTCGGCGGCGAGGCGAAGGCCTACGACCAGATCGACGCAGCGCCGGAAGAGAAGGCGCGCGGCATCACGATCAACACGGCGCACGTCGAGTACGAGACTGCCACGCGTCACTACGCCCACGTCGACTGCCCGGGTCACGCCGACTACGTCAAGAACATGATTACCGGCGCCGCGCAGATGGACGGCGCGATCCTGGTCGTGTCGGCCGCTGACGGCCCGATGCCGCAGACCCGCGAGCACATCCTGCTTGCCCGTCAGGTCGGCGTGCCGTACATCATCGTGTTCATGAACAAGTGCGACATGGTCGACGACGAGGAGCTGCTCGAGCTCGTCGAGATGGAAGTGCGCGAGCTGCTGTCGAAGTACGACTTCCCGGGTGACGACATTCCCATCGTCAAGGGCTCCGCGCTCAAGGCGATCGAAGGCGACAAGGGCGATCTGGGCGAAGGCGCCATCATGAAGCTGGCTGAGGCGCTGGACAGCTATATCCCGACCCCGGAGCGCGCGATCGACAAGCCCTTCCTGCTGCCGATCGAAGACGTGTTCTCGATCTCGGGTCGTGGCACCGTCGTCACGGGTCGTGTCGAGCGTGGCATCGTCAAGGTTGGTGAAGAAGTCGAAATCGTCGGCATCAAGCCCACGGTCAAGACCATCTGCACCGGCGTCGAAATGTTCCGCAAGCTGCTCGATCAGGGCCAGGCGGGCGACAACGTCGGCGTGCTGCTGCGCGGCACCAAGCGTGAAGATGTGGAGCGTGGTCAGGTCCTGTGCAAGCCGGGCTCGATCAAGCCGCACACCCACTTCACGGGCGAAGTGTATGTGCTGTCGAAGGAAGAGGGTGGCCGTCATACCCCGTTCTTCAACAACTACCGTCCGCAGTTCTACTTCCGTACGACCGACGTGACCGGTTCGATCGCGCTGCCGGAAGGCACCGAGATGGTCATGCCGGGTGACAACGTGTCGATCACGGTCAAGCTGCTGGCCCCGATCGCCATGGAAGAAGGTCTGCGCTTCGCGATCCGCGAAGGTGGTCGTACCGTTGGTGCCGGTGTCGTCGCCAAGATCATCGAGTAATTGCGGCTGAAAACCGAAGCAATTGCCTGATCGAAGGCGTCCTGCGAGTCGGGGCGCCTTGTAGTCTCTGCTGCAGGGGTATAGCTCAATTGGCAGAGCGTCGGTCTCCAAAACCGAAGGTTGGGGGTTCGATTCCCTCTGCCCCTGCCACTCATTTCCGGGTTTTCAATATCTAGATGGCCGATAAGATCAAGTTCGCGCTGGCTCTCGCCCTGCTCGCAGCCGGCGTGGTCGGCTTTTATCTGCTTTCCGAGCAGGCGATGGTGTTGCGCGTGCTGTCGGTGCTTGCCGGCGTGGCTGCAGGTGCGGCTGTCGCGTGGCAGTCCGAGCCGGGGCGCCGTTTTGGCGAATTCGCGCGCGAGGCGATCACCGAGGCGAAGAAGGTCGTATGGCCTTCGCGCAAGGAAACCGTGCAGACGACCGGAATGGTGTTTGCCTTCGCCGTGGTGATGGCAGTTTTTCTGTGGTTGACCGACAAGAGCCTCGAGTGGGTGCTCTACGACCTGATTCTGGGCTGGAAGTGATCATGACGAAGCGCTGGTACGTGGTGCATGCCTATTCGGGCTTCGAGAAGTCTGTCCAACGCGCGCTCGTCGAGCGCATCGCTCGCGCGGGGATGCAGGATTCCTTCGGGCAGATCCTCGTTCCCGTCGAAAAAGTCATCGAGATGAAGAGTGGCCAGAAGAGCATCTCCGAAAGGAAGTTCTTCCCCGGCTACGTGCTCGTCGAGATGGACATGAACGACGAGAGCTGGCATCTGGTCAAGTCCACGCCCAAGGTTACCGGTTTCGTCGGCGGCACCGCGAACAAGCCCACTCCGATTTCCGAAAAGGAAGTCGAGAAGATCATGCAGCAGATGCAGGAAGGCGTCGACAAGCCCCGTCCGAAGGTGCTGTGGGAGATGGGCGAAGTCGTGCGCGTCAAGGAAGGCCCGTTCACCGACTTCCACGGTTCCGTGGAGGACGTCAATTACGACAAGAGCAAGCTGCGCGTGATGGTGACCATCTTCGGTCGCGCCACGCCGGTCGAGCTGGATTTCAGTCAGGTCGAGAAGACCTGATGCAGGTGGGCCGCAAGGCCCGCAGTTGCCCGCTTCGTGCGGGCGAAAGCGAGGAGCGTCGGCTGCGGCCGGCGCGCTTGTACTCATACTAGGAGCTAGCCGCGATGGCAAAGAAAATCATCGGCTATATCAAGCTGCAAGTGCCAGCTGGTAAGGCCAACCCCAGTCCCCCGATCGGCCCTGCGCTTGGTCAGCGCGGTCTGAACATCATGGAATTCTGCAAGGCGTTCAACGCCAAGACCCAGGGCATGGAGCCGGGTCTGCCGATTCCCGTGGTGATCACCGCGTACGCGGACAAGAGCTTCACCTTCATCATGAAGACCCCGCCTGCGACGGTCCTCATCAAGAAGGCTGCCGGCATCAAGTCCGGTTCGGCCAAGCCGCACACCGACAAGGTCGGTTCGATCACGCGTGCGCAGGTCGAAGAGATCGCCAAGGCCAAGATGCCTGACCTCACCGCTGCGAACATGGACGCCGCCGTGCGTACGATCGCCGGTTCCGCACGCAGCATGGGCATCACGGTGGAGGGTCTCTGATCATGGCTAAGCTTTCGAAACGAGTTCAGGCGCTGCGCGCCAAGGTCGACCGCAACCGCGTCTACCCCGTCGCCGAGGCCCTCTCGCTGGTGAAGGAATGTGCGACCGCCAAGTTCGACGAATCGGTCGATATCTCGGTCAACCTCGGCGTCGATGCGCGCAAGTCGGACCAGGTCGTGCGCGGCTCCGTCGTGCTGCCCGCTGGTACCGGCAAGACCGTGCGCGTGGCCGTGTTCGCCCAAGGCGACAAGGCTGAAGCCGCCCGTGCTGCTGGCGCCGATGTCGTCGGTTTCGACGACCTCGCCGAGCAGGTCAAGGGCGGCACGATCGACTTCGACCTCTGCATCGCCACGCCCGACGCCATGCGCGTCGTCGGCCAGCTGGGCCAGATCCTCGGTCCGCGCGGCCTGATGCCGAACCCGAAGGTCGGTACCGTGACCATGGACGTCACCACCGCGGTCAAGAACGCCAAGGCGGGTCAGGTGCAGTACCGCACCGACAAGGCCGGCATCGTGCATGCCACCATCGGCCGCGCATCGTTCTCGATCGAGGCGCTGCAGCAGAACCTCGGCGCACTCGTCGAGGCTCTGCAGAAGGCCAAGCCTGCCGCATCGAAGGGCGTTTACCTGCGCCGCGTCGCCGTGTCGAGCACCATGGGTGCCGGCGTGCGCGTCGAGCCGTCGAGCATCACTGCAGCCTGATCGGGCTGCACAAAGAACTTTGGGACGCCCCGCGCGCAAGTGCGGGGCGGATCGTCAAAGACCGCAGGTGTGGTCGCTTCGGCGACCGCTTAAGCATCCCCGGATGGCCTGCGCAGACGGTGTGCCCAGAACAGGATTCTGGCCGATTCGTCGGCCGCGCTCCTGATCCAGGTCGCCGTGGGTGCGAACCGCGAATTGCGGTTCGTGTGTGGACTTGAAAGGAGGAAAGACCTGTGGGTCTCAATCTCGATGACAAGAAAGCCGTAGTGGCAGAGGTGTCGGCACAGGTGGCCAACGCTCAGACCATCGCGGTGGCCGAGTATCGCGGCATTGAAGTGGGTGATCTCACTGTGCTGCGCGCGAAGGCCCGCGAAGCTGGCGTTTACCTGCGTGTGCTGAAGAACACCCTGGTGCGCCGTGCGATCGCCGAAACCCCGTTCGCCGGGTTGTCGGATCAGCTGACCGGTCCGCTGATCTATGGCATTTCGGAAGATCCGGTTTCCGCAGCCAAGGTGCTGAACGACTTCGCCAAGGGCAACGACAAGCTGGTGCTCAAGGCCGGTTCCTACGCGGGCAAGACGCTCGACAAGGCCGGCGTGCAGGCGCTCGCGTCGATCCCGAGCCGCGAAGAGTTGCTCGCCACGCTGCTGGGCGTCATGCAGGCGCCGGTTTCCGGCTTCGCTTGCGCGATGGCCGCCCTCGCCAAGAAGCGCGAGGAAGAGGCAGCTGCCTGACCGTTTTCCGAAAAAGTTTCGATTTAGGAGTGATTTGACATGGCTATCAGCAAAGAAGACATCCTCGAAGCCGTTGGCTCGATGACCGTTATGGAACTGAACGACCTCGTGAAGGCGTTCGAAGAGAAGTTCGGCGTGTCGGCTGCCGCGATGGCGGTTGCTGCCCCGGCCGGCGGCGCTGCCGCTGCCGTCGTTGAAGAGAAGACCGAATTCGACGTCGTCCTGCTTGCCGCCGGCGACAAGAAGGTCGAAGTGATCAAGGTCGTCCGCGCCGCCACCGGCCTGGGCCTGAAGGAAGCCAAGGACCTCGTCGATGGCGCCCCGAAGACCGTCAAGGAAGGTGCCCCGAAGGCCGACGCCGAGGCGATCAAGAAGCAGCTCGAAGACGCTGGCGCGAAGGTCGAGATCAAGTAATACCGAGTTGTCTCTCGGGGCTGGCGCTCATCCGGGCGCCAGCCCTTTCGTGCTTTGTAAATCCAAGAAGCCAGAACCCAGCGCGAGATATGGTGTCCACTAGCCTATCGCCTGGCCCGACCTCCTCGGGGCGCTGTGTTCTGTCTCTTTGACGTCCGACCTCTACCCGGAGCATCCATGGCGTATTCCTACACCGAAAAGAAACGTATCCGCAAGAGCTTCGCCAAGCGCGCGGCAGTGCTGAACGTACCTTTCCTTCTCGCCACCCAAATCGAGTCGTTCGCCTCGTTCCTGCAGGCTGAAACGCCGCCGATGACGCGCCTGAACCAGGGTCTGCAGGCCGCTTTCACGTCGATCTTCCCGATCGTCAGCCACAGCGGGAACGCGCGGCTGGAGTTCGTGCAGTACATGCTCGGCGAGCCGGCGTTCGATGTGACCGAGTGCCAGCAGCGCGGCCTGACCTTCGCGTCGCCGCTGCGCGCGCGCGTGCGTCTGGTGATTCTCGATCGCGACGCGCCCAAGGAGACGGTGAAGGAAGTCAAGGAACAGGAAGTGTACATGGGCGAGATTCCGCTCATGACCTCCACCGGGTCGTTCGTCATCAACGGCACCGAGCGCGTCATTGTGTCGCAGCTCCACCGTTCCCCCGGCGTGTTCTTCGAGCACGACCGCGGCAAGACGCACTCTTCGGGCAAGCTGCTGTTCTCGGCGCGCATCATCCCCTACCGTGGCTCCTGGCTCGACTTCGAGTTCGACCCGAAGGACTGCCTGTTCTTCCGCGTTGACCGTCGCCGCAAGATGCCCGCGACCATCCTGCTGCGCGCCATCGGCATGACGCCGGAGCAGATCCTCGAGACCTTCCACGATTTCGACACGTTCCATTTCAAGGGTGAGGAGATCGCGTTCGAACTCGTGCCCGATCGCCTGCGCGGCGATGTCGCGAAGTTCGACATCACCGATACCAGCGGCGGGATCATCGTCGCACGCGACAAGCGCATCACCGCCAAGCACATCCGCGAGCTCGAACAGGCCGGCATCAAGACCATGGTCGTGCCTGAGGACTTCATGCTGGGCCGTATCGTCGCGCGCAACGTCGTCGATCCCGAGACCGGCGAACTGCTCGCACGCGCCAACGACGAGATCACCGAAGACCTCCTCGGCAAGCTGCGCGACGCCGGCGTCAAGGATCTGCAGACGCTGTACGTCAACGACCTCGATCGTGGTCCCTACATCTCGCAGACGCTGCGCATCGACGAGACCGCCGACCAGTGGGCGGCGCGCGTCGCGATCTACCGCATGATGCGTCCGGGCGAGCCGCCCACCGAGGAAGCCGTCGAGGCGCTGTTCCAGGGGCTGTTCTACTCGGAAGAGCGCTACGACCTGTCGTCGGTCGGCCGCATGAAGTTCAATCGCCGCGCCTACCCCGAGAAGATCGAGGACAAGGCGCCGGGCTGGCTCAAGCGCTTCTACGAGACCGTTGGTGCCCGCGGTGAAGAAGGTCCCGCAACGCTGTCCAACGAGGACATCCTCGCGGTGATGAGCGTGCTGGTCGAGCTGCGCAACGGGCGTGGTGAAATCGACGACATCGATCACCTCGGCAACCGGCGCGTGCGTTCGGTCGGCGAACTCGCCGAGAACCAGTTCCGCGCCGGTCTCGTGCGCGTCGAGCGCGCCGTCAAGGAGCGCCTGTCGCAGGCCGAATCCGACAACCTGATGCCGCACGACCTGATCAATGCCAAGCCGATCTCGGCCGCGATCAAGGAGTTCTTCGGCTCCAGCCAGTTGTCGCAGTTCATGGACCAGACCAACCCGCTGTCCGAGATCACGCACAAGCGCCGCGTCTCGGCGCTCGGCCCGGGCGGTCTGACGCGCGAGCGTGCCGGCTTCGAGGTGCGCGACGTGCACCCGACGCACTACGGCCGCGTGTGCCCGATCGAGACGCCGGAAGGTCCGAACATCGGCCTGATCAACTCCCTGGCGGTCTACGCGCAGACCAACCGTCACGGCTTCCTCGAGACGCCGTATCGCAAGGTTTCGGACGGCAAGGTGACCGACCAGATCGACTTCCTCTCGGCGATCGAGGAAGGCCAGTACGTGATCGCCCAGGCGAACGCCGATATCGGCGACGACGGCACCCTGCAGGGCGACCTGGTTTCGTGTCGTCACAAGGGTGAATTCACGCTGGCGACTTCCGACCAGGTCCAGTACATGGACGTCGCGCCGGGGCAGATCGTGTCCGTTGCGGCCTCGCTGATCCCGTTCCTCGAGCACGACGACGCGAACCGTGCGCTGATGGGCGCGAACATGCAGCGTCAGGCCGTGCCCTGCCTGCGCCCGGAGAAGCCGCTGGTCGGCACCGGCATCGAGCGCACCGTGGCGGTCGACTCGGGTACGGCCGTGCAGGCGAAGCGTGGCGGCGTGGTCGACTACGTCGACGCCAACCGGATCGTGGTGCGTGTCAATGACGACGAAACGCTCGCGGGCGAAGTCGGCGTCGACATCTACAACATGATCAAGTACACGCGTTCGAACCAGAACACCAACATCAACCAGCGTCCGATCGTCAAGGTCGGCGACCTCATCGGCAAGGGCGACGTCATCGCCGACGGCGCCTCGACCGACCTCGGCGAGCTCGCGCTCGGCCAGAACATGCTGGTCGCCTTCATGCCGTGGAACGGCTACAACTTCGAGGACTCGATCCTCATCTCCGAGCGCGTCGTCGCCGAGGACCGCTTCACCTCGATCCACATCGAGGAGCTGACCGTCGTTGCGCGCGACACCAAGCTCGGGCCCGAAGAGATCACGCGCGACATCGCGTCGCTCGGTGAAGCACAGCTGTCGCGTCTGGACGAGTCGGGCATCGTGTACATCGGTGCCGAAGTGGATGCCGGCGACGTCCTGGTGGGCAAGGTCACGCCCAAGGGCGAGACCCAGCTGACCCCCGAAGAGAAGCTGCTGCGTGCGATCTTCGGCGAGAAGGCTTCCGACGTTAAGGACACCTCGCTGCGCGTGCCGTCCGGCATGAACGGCACCGTCATCGACGTGCAGGTGTTCACCCGCGAGGGCATCGAGCGTGACAAGCGCGCGCAGTCGATCATCGACGACATGCTGCGCAGCTTCAAGACCGACCTTGCCGACCAGATGCGCATCGTCGAGCGCGATGCGTTCGCGCGTATCCGCCGCCTGATCACCGGCCAGAAGGCCAATGGCGGACCGAAGAAGCTCGCCAAGGGTGCCGAGATCACCGCCGAGTACCTCGATTCGCTCGAGTTCTACCACTGGTTCGACATCCGCATGGCGGACGAAGAGCTGGCGACCCAGCTCGAAGCGGTCCGCGAGGGCCTGGAAAAGACCCGCAAGGACTTCGAGCAGGCATTCGAGATCAAGAAGAAGAAGCTCACCCAGGGCGACGAACTGCCCCCGGGCGTGCAGAAGATGGTCAAGGTCTACCTCGCCGTGAAGCGTCGCCTGCAGCCTGGTGACAAGATGGCGGGTCGTCACGGTAACAAGGGTGTGGTGTCGCGCATCGTCCCGGTCGAGGACATGCCGCACATGGCCGACGGCACGCCGGTCGATATCGTGCTGAACCCGCTGGGCGTTCCGTCGCGTATGAACATCGGCCAGATCCTCGAGACCCATCTCGGCTGGGCCGCAAAGGCACTCGGCAACCGGATCGGGCAGATGGTGCGTGCGAACACCGCGGCCGCGGAGATTCGCGATCTGCTCGAGCAGGTCTACAACACCAAGGGCCATCCCGAGGACCTCGCCAGCCTCGACGACAAGGAAGTCGTCGAACTCGCCTCGAACCTGAGCAAGGGCGTGCCGTTCGCGACCCCGGTGTTCGATGGCGCGAAGGAAGAGGAGATCGAGGCCATGTTCGCCCTCGCGGGCATCGAGTCCGGCGGGCAGGTCACGCTGTTCGACGGCCGTACCGGCGAAGCCTTCGACCGCAAGGTGACGGTCGGCTACAAGCACGTGCTGAAGCTGCACCACCTCGTCGATGACAAGATGCACGCACGCTCGACCGGCCCGTACTCCCTCGTTACCCAGCAGCCGCTGGGCGGCAAGGCGCAGTTCGGTGGCCAGCGCTTCGGTGAAATGGAAGTGTGGGCGCTCGAGGCCTACGGTGCGGCCTACACGCTGCAGGAAATGCTCACCGTGAAGTCCGACGACGTCACCGGCCGTACCAAGGTGTACGAAAGCATCGTCAAGGGCGAGCACAAGATCGACGCCGGCATGCCCGAGTCCTTCAACGTGCTGGTGAAGGAAATCCGCTCGCTCGCGATCGACATCGATCTGGACACGTACTGAACCGGGTGAATGCCCACGAAGCCACCCGGACGGAGTGATTTATGAAAAGCCTGCTCGCTGACCTGTTCAAGCAAACCCTGCCGAACGAAGACCAGTTCGACGCGATCACCATCGGCCTCGCATCGCCGGACAAGATCCGCTCGTGGTCCTACGGCGAGGTCAAGAAGCCCGAGACCATCAACTACCGCACCTTCAAGCCCGAGCGCGACGGCCTGTTCTGCGCCAAGATCTTCGGGCCGGTGAAGGATTACGAATGCCTGTGCGGCAAGTACAAGCGTCTCAAGCATCGCGGCGTGATCTGCGAGAAGTGCGGCGTCGAGGTGACGCTGTCGAAGGTGCGCCGCGAGCGCATGGCGCACATCGAACTCGCGAGCCCGACCGCGCACATCTGGTTCCTGAAGAGCCTTCCCAGCCGCCTCGGCATGGTGCTCGACATGACCCTGCGCGACATCGAGCGCGTGCTGTACTTCGAAGCCTTCGTCGTCGTCGAGCCCGGCATGACCCCGCTCAACCGCGCCCAACTGCTCACCGAGGACGACTACCTCGCCAAGGTCGAGGAGTACGGTGACGAGTTCGACGCGCTGATGGGTGCCGAGGGTATCCGCGGCCTGCTGCGTACGCTCGATGTCCAGCTCGAGATCGAGAAGCTGCGCGGCGACCTCGAGACGACCAACTCGGAAGCCAAGATCAAGAAGTTCTCCAAGCGCTTGAAGGTGCTCGAGGCCTTCCAGCAGTCGGGCATCAAACCCGAGTGGATGATTCTCGAGGTTCTGCCGGTGCTGCCGCCGGACCTGCGTCCGCTCGTGCCGCTGGACGGTGGCCGCTTCGCGACCTCCGACCTCAACGACCTGTATCGCCGCGTCATCAACCGCAACAACCGCCTCAAGCGCCTGCTCGAGCTCAAGGCGCCCGAGATCATCGTGCGCAACGAAAAGCGCATGCTGCAGGAAGCCGTCGACTCGCTGCTCGACAACGGCCGCCGCGGCAAGGCGATGACCGGTGCGAACAAGCGTCCGCTGAAGTCCCTCGCCGACATGATCAAGGGCAAGGGCGGCCGCTTCCGTCAGAACCTGCTGGGCAAGCGCGTCGACTACTCGGGCCGTTCGGTCATCGTGGTCGGCCCGCAGCTCAAGCTGCATCAGTGCGGCCTGCCCAAGCTGATGGCGCTCGAGCTGTTCAAGCCCTTCATCTTCAACAAGCTGGAGCTGATGGGTCTGGCGACGACCATCAAGCAGGCGAAGAAGATGGTCGAAAGCCAGGAACCGGTGGTGTGGGACATTCTCGAAGAGGTGATCCGCGAGCATCCGGTCATGCTGAACCGCGCGCCGACCCTGCACCGCCTCGGTATCCAGGCCTTCGAACCGGTGCTGATCGAGGGCAAGGCGATCCAGCTGCACCCGCTCGTCTGCGTCGCGTTCAACGCCGACTTCGACGGTGACCAGATGGCCGTCCACGTACCGCTGTCGCTCGAGGCGCAGATGGAAGCGCGCACGCTGATGCTGGCGTCGAACAACGTGCTCTCGCCCGCCAACGGCGAACCGATCATCGTGCCGTCGCAGGACATCGTTCTCGGTCTCTACTACGCCACCCGCGAAGGCGTGAACGCGCTGGGCGAGGGCATGGCGCTGTCGGATGTCGGCGAGCTCAAGCGCGCCTACGAGTCCAAGCAACTCTCCCTGCATGCCCGCGTGTCGGTGCGCCTGAAGGAAATCGAAGTCGGCGCCGACGGCGAACGCCGCGAGAAGATCACCCGCTACAACACCACTGCGGGCCGCGCGATGCTGTCGGAAATCCTGCCGCCCGGACTGCCGTTCAGCGTGATCGACAAGCCGCTGAAGAAGAAGGAGATCTCGAAGCTCATCAACGCGTCGTTCCGTCGCTGCGGCCTGAAGGAGACGGTCGTGTTCGCGGACAAGCTGATGCAGTTCGGCTTCCGTCTTGCGACCCGTGCCGGCATCTCGATCGCGGTCAAGGACATGCTGGTGCCGACCCTGAAGGACTCGCTGATCCACGCGGCCGAGCAGGAGGTCAAGGAGATTGCCCGCCAGTACACCTCGGGTCTCGTGACGGACGGCGAGCGCTACAACAAGGTCGTCGATATCTGGGGTCGCGCGGGTGACCAGGTCGCCAAGGCGATGATGGACCAGCTCGGCCAGGAAGATGTCGTCAATCGCAAGGGCGATACGGTCAAGCAGGAGTCGTTCAACTCCATCTACATGATGGCGGACTCGGGAGCGCGCGGTTCCGCTGCGCAGATCCGTCAGCTCGCCGGCATGCGCGGCCTGATGGCGAAGCCGGACGGCTCGATTATCGAGACGCCGATCACGACCAACTTCCGCGAAGGCCTGAACGTTCTGCAGTACTTCATCTCGACGCACGGTGCCCGTAAGGGTCTGGCCGACACCGCGCTGAAGACCGCAAACTCCGGTTACCTGACGCGTCGTCTGGTCGACGTCACCCAGGATCTGGTCGTCACCGAAGACGATTGCGGCACGCGCGACGGCTTCGTGATGAAGGCCCTCATCGAGGGCGGCGAAGTGATCGAGCCGCTGCGCGAGCGTATCCTCGGCCGCGTTTGTGCCGAAGATGTCGTAAATCCCGACTCGCAGGAGACGGTGATCGAAGCGGGCACGCTGCTCGACGAGAATGCCGTCGATCTCATCGAGAGCCTCGGCATCGACGAGGTGAAGGTTCGCACCGCGCTGACCTGCGAAACGCGCTACGGCCTGTGCGGCAAGTGCTACGGTCGCGATCTGGGGCGCGGAAACCTCGTGAACGTCGGCGAGGCGGTGGGGGTCATCGCCGCTCAGTCGATCGGCGAGCCGGGCACCCAGCTCACGATGCGTACCTTCCACGTGGGTGGTGCGGCGTCGCGGGCCGCAGCAGCCAGCGGCGTCGAGTCGAAGTCGGCCGGTACCGTCCGTTTCGCCGGCAACATGCGCTACGTTTCGAATGCTAAGGGCGAGAAAGTCATCATCGCCCGCTCCGCGGAGATCGTCGTTGCCGACGACATGGGGCGCGAGCGCGAGCGGCACAAGCTGCCGTACGGCGCGACCCTGCTCGTCGACGATGGCGGCACGATCAAGGCCGGCGTCATGCTCGCGACCTGGGATCCGCACACCCGTCCGATCGTCACGGAATACTCCGGTACCGTGAAGTTCGAGAACGTCGAGGAAGGCGTCACCGTCGCGAAGCAGATCGACGAAGTGACGGGCTTGTCGACCCTGGTCGTGATCGACGGGAAGCGCAAGGCGGGTTCCTCGTCCAAGGGCGTGCGCCCGCAGGTCAAGCTCCTCGACGAAAACGGCGAGGAAGTGAAGATCGCCGGCACCGACCATTCCGTGGCGATCACCTTCCAGGTCGGCTCGCTGATCACCGTCAAGGACGGCCAGATCATCGGCGTCGGCGACATTCTCGCCCGTATTCCCCAGGAATCGGCAAAGACCCGCGACATTACCGGCGGTCTGCCGCGTGTGGCAGAACTCTTCGAAGCCCGTCCGCCGAAGGATGCCGGCGTGCTCGCCGAATACACGGGTACCGTGTCGTTCGGCAAGGACACCAAGGGCAAGCAGCGTCTCGTGATCACCGAAGCCGATGGCACGGCGCACGAGTTCCTGATCCCGAAGGACAAGCACGTGATGGTGCACGATGGCCAGGTCGTCAATAAGGGCGAACTGATCGTCGATGGTCCGGCGGACCCGCACGACATCCTGCGCCTGCAGGGGATTGAGGCGCTGGCGCGCTACATCATCGACGAAGTCCAGGACGTGTATCGTCTGCAGGGCGTGAAGATCAACGACAAGCACATCGAGGTCATCGTTCGTCAGATGCTGCGTCGCGTGGTCATTACCGACGCGGGCGATACCAAGTTCATCCGCGAGGAGCAGGTGGAACGGTCGGAAGTGCTCGACGAAAACGACCGCGTGGAAGGCGAAAGCAAACTCCCGGCGCAGTACCAGAACGTCCTGCTGGGTATCACGAAGGCTTCGCTGTCGACCGATTCGTTCATCTCCGCCGCGTCGTTCCAGGAGACGACGCGCGTGCTGACCGAAGCGGCCATCATGGGCAAGCGTGACGAACTGCGCGGGCTCAAGGAAAACGTCATCGTCGGCCGGCTCATTCCCGCCGGTACCGGTATGGCGTACCACCGCAACCGCCGGGCGCAGTCGGCGGGCGAGGATCTCGCAGCCGAGCATGCATGGGCGGCGATGCAGGAACAACCGTCGGAAGTGCCCGACGGCGTCTCGCAAGATGTGCAAGCCGGTTGACTTTTGCCGGCTTGTCGGGATAACATCCGGCCTCTTTTTGTGGACTGACCAATCGTAGTCAGCCTCAGCCGGAATCAACCGCCCGGGGCGGCCTTTGGGGCCGTCCCGGTATAATGGAAAATTCTCAAGCTATGCCAACAATTAATCAGCTCGTCCGCAAGCCCCGGCAACTTGCAGTCGTCAAGAGCAAAGTGCCGGCGCTCGATGCATGTCCGCAGAAGCGCGGCGTCTGCACTCGCGTCTATACCACCACGCCGAAGAAGCCGAACTCCGCGCTGCGTAAGGTCGCGAAGGTTCGCCTGACCAACGGCTTCGAGGTCATCTCGTACATCGGTGGTGAGGGCCACAACCTCCAGGAGCACTCGGTGGTCCTGATTCGTGGTGGTCGTGTGAAGGACTTGCCGGGTGTGCGCTATCACATCGTGCGCGGTTCGCTGGACCTGCAGGGCGTCAAGGATCGCAAGCAGTCGCGCTCGAAGTATGGCGCCAAGCGTCCGAAGAAATCCTAATTGTCGGCATTCAGAAATAGCTAGAGGTTGTCATGCCCCGTCGTCGCGAAGTACCCAAGCGTGAAATTCTGCCGGATCCGAAGTTCGGCTCGCAGGACGTTTCCAAGTTCATCAACGTGATCATGCAGTCCGGCAAGAAATCGGTTGCCGAGCGCATCGTCTATGGTGCTTTCGAGCACATCTCGGGCAAGGCCGGGAAGGACCCGCTGGAGGTCTTCTCGTCGGCGGTTGCGAACGTCAAGCCGGTGGTCGAGGTCAAGAGCCGTCGCGTTGGTGGTGCAAACTACCAGGTTCCGGTCGAAGTGCGTCCGTCCCGCCGTATGGCGCTGTCGATGCGCTGGCTGCGCGAAGCTGCGCGCAAGCGTGCCGAGAAGTCGATGGCCCAGCGTCTCGCCGGCGAGCTTCTCGAGGCCGCCGAAGGTCGTGGCGCCGCGATGAAGAAGCGCGAGGAAGTGCATCGCATGGCCGAGGCAAACAAGGCCTTCTCGCACTACCGCTTCTAAGCAGATTCGGATGGCGGTTAATCGGGCCCTGGCAAGGGCTCGATTGTTTTGTAACAAGACACTTGGACTTTCGCGCCTGGCGCGAATTCTGGAAGGCAGGATAAACCGTGGCTCGCAAGACTCCCATTGAGCGCTACCGCAACATCGGTATCTCCGCTCACATCGACGCCGGCAAGACAACGACGACCGAGCGCATTCTTTATTACACCGGTGTGAACCACAAGATCGGTGAAGTTCATGATGGCGCTGCGACCATGGACTGGATGGAGCAGGAGCAGGAGCGGGGTATCACCATCACCTCGGCCGCGACGACCTGCTTCTGGAAGGGCATGGACCTGTCGTTCCCCGAGCACCGCTTCAACATCATCGACACCCCGGGACACGTGGATTTCACGATCGAGGTCGAGCGCTCGATGCGCGTCCTCGATGGTGCGTGCATGGTCTACTGCGCGGTCGGTGGTGTTCAGCCGCAGTCCGAGACCGTGTGGCGCCAGGCGACCAAGTACAAGGTGCCGCGTCTCGCGTTCGTGAACAAGATGGATCGCCAGGGTGCGAACTTCTTCAAGGTGTACGAGCAGATGCGTACCCGCCTGAAGGCGAACCCGGTGCCCATCGTGATTCCGATTGGCGCCGAAGAGTCGTTCGCGGGTGTCGTCGACCTCGCTCGGATGAAGGCGATCTACTGGGATGAGGCCAGCCAGGGCATGAAGTTCGAGTACCGCGACATTCCGGCTGAGCTGCAGGCTGATGCCGAAGAGTGGCGTGAGAAGATGGTCGAAGCGGCTGCCGAGGCCAGCGAGGAGCTCATGAACGAGTACCTCGAGAATGGCGATCTGTCGGTCGAGAAGATCAATGCCGGTCTGCGTCAGCGCACCATCGCGTGCGAGATTCAGCCGATGCTGTGCGGCACCGCGTTCAAGAACAAGGGCGTGCAGCGCATGCTCGACGCGGTTATCGAGCTGCTGCCGTCGCCGGTCGACATTCCGCCGGTTGCAGGCACTGATGACGACGAAAAGCCGGTCGTGCGCAAGGCGGATGACTCCGAGAAGTTCTCGGCGCTGGCGTTCAAGCTGATGACCGACCCGTTCGTCGGCCAGCTGACCTTCGTGCGCGTGTACTCCGGTGTTCTGCAGTCGGGCGAGACCGTGCTGAACTCGGTCAAGGGCAAGAAGGAGCGCATCGGTCGCATCCTGCAGATGCACGCCAACGAGCGCCACGAGATCAAGGAAGTGCTCGCCGGCGACATCGCTGCGTGCGTGGGCCTGAAGGAAGTGACCACGGGTGAAACCCTGTGCGACCCGAGCGCGCCGATCATCCTCGAACGCATGGTCTTCCCGGATCCCGTGATTCACGTCGCGGTCGAGCCGAAGACCAAGGGTGACCAGGAAAAGATGGGTATCGCGCTGGGCCGTCTGGCTGCAGAAGACCCGTCCTTCCGTGTCCGTACCGACGAGGAGTCGGGCCAGACCATCATCTCCGGCATGGGCGAGCTGCACCTCGAGATCATCGTCGATCGCATGAAGCGCGAATTCAACGTCGAGGCGAACGTCGGCGCGCCGCAGGTGGCATATCGCGAGGCGATCCGCAAGGCGGTCGAGCAGGAAGGCAAGTTCGTCAAGCAGTCCGGTGGTCGTGGCCAGTTCGGTCACGTCTGGATCAAGCTCGAGCCGAACGAAGCCGGCAAGGGCTACGAATTTGTGGATGCGATCAAGGGTGGTGTGGTTCCGCGCGAATACATCCCGGCGGTCGACAAGGGTTTGCAGGAAACCCTCCCGAACGGCGTGCTGGCCGGCTTCCCGGTCGTCGACGTGAAGGTCACGCTGTTCGATGGCTCGTACCACGACGTCGATTCGAACGAAAACGCGTTCAAGATGGCGGCGTCGATGGCGTTCAAGGACGCGATGCGCAAGGCCAGCCCGGTTCTGCTGGAGCCGATGATGGCGGTTGTGGTCGAGACCCCCGAGGACTACATGGGTAACGTCATGGGCGACCTGTCCGGCCGTCGTGGCATCGTGCAGGGTATGGATGACCTGCCTGGTGGCATGAAGGAAGTGAAGGCAGAGGTGCCGCTGGCCGAGATGTTCGGTTATGCCACCCAGCTGCGTTCGCTGTCGCAGGGGCGCGCGACCTACTCGATGGAATTCAAGCACTACTCCGAGGCGCCCAAGAGCGTTGCGGAGGCAGTGATCAGCAATCGTAGCAAGTAACAGAACTCAAGCGAGGATTCTCACAATGGCTAAAGGCAAGTTTGAGCGGACGAAACCGCACGTAAACGTTGGGACGATCGGCCACGTTGACCATGGCAAGACGACCCTGACCGCAGCGATCACGACGATCCTGTCGTCGAAGTTCGGCGGCGAGGCGAAGGCCTACGACCAGATCGACGCGGCGCCGGAAGAGAAGGCGCGCGGCATCACGATCAACACCGCGCACGTCGAGTACGAGACTGCTACGCGTCACTACGCCCACGTTGACTGCCCGGGCCACGCCGACTACGTGAAGAACATGATCACCGGCGCCGCGCAGATGGACGGCGCGATCCTGGTCGTGTCGGCCGCTGACGGCCCGATGCCGCAGACCCGCGAGCACATCCTGCTTGCCCGTCAGGTTGGTGTGCCGTACATCATCGTGTTCATGAACAAGTGCGACATGGTCGACGACGCCGAGCTGCTCGAGCTCGTCGAGATGGAAGTGCGCGAGCTGCTGTCGAAGTACGACTTCCCGGGCGACGACATCCCCATCGTCAAGGGCTCCGCGCTCAAGGCGATCGAGGGCGACAAGGGCGATCTGGGCGAAGGCGCGATCATGAAGCTGGCCGAGGCACTCGACAGCTACATCCCGACGCCCGAGCGCGCGATCGACAAGCCCTTCCTGCTGCCGATCGAAGACGTGTTCTCGATCTCGGGTCGTGGCACCGTCGTCACGGGTCGTGTCGAGCGCGGCATCGTCAAGGTTGGTGAAGAAGTCGAAATCGTCGGCATCAAGCCCACGGTCAAGACCATCTGCACCGGCGTCGAAATGTTCCGCAAGCTGCTCGACCAGGGCCAGGCGGGTGACAACGTCGGCGTGCTGCTGCGCGGCACCAAGCGTGAAGACGTCGAGCGTGGTCAGGTCCTGTGCAAGCCGGGCTCGATCAAGCCGCATACCCACTTCACGGGCGAAGTGTACGTGCTGTCGAAGGAAGAGGGTGGCCGTCACACCCCGTTCTTCAACAACTACCGTCCGCAGTTCTACTTCCGTACGACCGACGTGACCGGGTCGATCGCGCTGCCGGAAGGCACCGAGATGGTCATGCCGGGTGACAACGTGTCGATCACGGTCAAGCTGCTGGCCCCGATCGCCATGGAAGAAGGTCTGCGCTTCGCGATACGCGAAGGTGGTCGTACCGTTGGCGCCGGTGTCGTCGCCAAGATCATCGAGTAATTTTCCCGCTCAACATCCCCGGGGCGAGTGCCCGGGGTTTTTGCTCTTTTAAGGACTGCAACATGCAAAACCAGAAGATTCGTATCCGCCTCAAGGCTTTCGACTACCGTCTGATCGATCAGTCGGCGCTCGAGATCGTCGACACCGCGAAGCGTACCGGTGCCGTCGTTCGCGGTCCTGTGCCGCTGCCGACCCGGATCGAGCGCTTCGACCTTCTGCGTTCGCCGCACGTCAACAAGACTTCGCGCGACCAGTTCGAAATCCGCACGCACCAGCGCCTGATGGACATCATCGATCCGACCGACAAGACCGTCGATGCGTTGATGAAGCTGGACCTGCCGGCCGGTGTCGACGTCGAGATCAAGCTGCAGTAAGTCTTCCGCGCTTGCGGAGTGTCAAAAAAGGCCGGTATAATCCGGCCTTTGCGCCTTTTGGTGCAATTCATGTGATAGGGCCCGGTCAATCGTAACCGGGGATCAGGAGAAAAAAATGAGTCTAGGCCTTGTAGGACGCAAGGTTGGCATGACTCGCATTTTTGCCGAGGACGGTCGTAGCGTCCCGGTGACGGTGCTTGACGTTGCCAATAATCGCGTTACCCAAGTCAAGACGCCTGAAAGCGACGGCTATGCCGCGGTTCAGGTGGCTTTCGGCAAGCGCCGTGCGAGCCGCGTCAATAAGGCGCTCGCCGGGCATCTCGCCAAGGCTGGCGTCGAAGCCGGTCACACCCTTCGCGAATTCACTGTCGAGCCGGCGCAGCTGGCGAGCCTGAAGGCAGGCGACGTGATCAGCGTGGAGCTCTTTGCGGTCGGTCAGAAGGTCGATGTGACCGGTACCTCGATCGGTAAGGGCTTCTCGGGTGTCATCAAACGTCACAACTTCTCGTCGAACCGTGCCTCGCACGGTAACTCGGTGTCGCACAACACGCCGGGTTCGATCGGTATGGCGCAGGATCCGGGTCGCGTTTTCCCGGGCAAGCGCATGGCCGGTCAGTACGGCAATGTGACCCGCACGACGCAGAGTCTCGAAGTGGTCCGCGTCGATGTCGAGCGTCAGTTGCTCCTGGTCAAGGGGGCTGTGCCGGGTTCGAAGGGCGGCGACGTGATCGTCCGTCCGGCCGTCAAGGCCCGTGGCTGAGCGAGGACGTGATGGAACTTAAAGTATTGAACGATCAGGGTGTGCAGGCGGCGACGCTGCAGGCTTCTGACGCGCTCTTCGGGCGCGACTATAACGAGGCGCTGATCCACCAGGTCGTCGTTGCCTATATGGCCAACGCACGCTCGGGTAATCGTGCGCAGAAGGGGCGCTCCGAGGTTCAGAAGTCGACCCGCAAGCCGTGGCGTCAGAAGGGTACGGGCCGTGCTCGTGCCGGTATGGCGTCGAGCCCGTTGTGGCGCGGCGGTGGTCGTATCTTCCCGAATTCCCCGGAAGAGAATTTCACGCAGAAGCTGAACCGCAAGATGTATCGCGCCGGCGTAGCTTCGATCCTGTCCCAGCTGGCGCGCGAAGACCGTCTGGCAGTGGTCGAGAATTTCAGCGTCGAGGCGCCGAAGACCAAGCTTCTGTCGCAGAAGCTGAAGGGCATGGGGCTGGATTCCGTGCTGGTGATCACGGATCAGTTCGACGAGAACCTGTTCCTGTCGTCGCGCAACCTGCACAAGGTGCTGGTGCTCGAGGTCAGCGAGACGGATCCGGTGGCCCTGGTTCACTACGATCGCGTGATCGTGACCAAGGGTGCGCTGGCCAAGATGGAGGAGGCCTGGCAATGAGCGGATTTAGCCAAGAGCGTCTGATGCAGGTGCTGCTCGCGCCCCAGATCTCCGAAAAGGCGACGTTTATCGCCGACAAGAACGAGCAGGTTGTCTTCAAGGTCGCCTCGTGCGCGACCAAGCCCGAGGTCAAGGCTGCGGTCGAGCTGCTCTTCAAGGTCGAGGTCAAGTCGGTCCAGATCGCGAACGTCAAGGGCAAGGTCAAGCGCTTCGGCAAGACGATGGGTCGCCGCAAGGGCTGGAAGAAGGCATTCGTTTGCCTCAAGCCTGGCCAGGAAATCAACTTCGCGGCCGGGGAGTAATAGTCATGGCACTGGTAAAACTCAAGCCTACGTCTGCCGGCCGTCGCGCGATGGTCAAGGTGGTGAATGCGGATCTCTACAAGGGTCGTCCGCTTGCATCGCTGGTCGAGAAGCAGTCGAAGAACGCCGGTCGTAACAACAACGGCCACATCACCGTTCGGCACAAGGGAGGCGGTCACAAGCAGCACTACCGCCTCGTCGATTTTCGTCGCAACAAGGATGGCATCGCGGCGCGCGTCGAGCGCATCGAATACGATCCGAACCGTTCGGCGAACATCGCCCTGGTCTGCTACGCCGACGGCGAGCGTGCATACATCATCGCCCCCAAGGGTCTGGAAGTCGGTGCTCAGGTGATGAGCGGTGCCGAGGCTCCGATCAAGCCGGGCAATGTCCTGCCGATCCGCAATATTCCTGTCGGTTCGACGATTCACTGCGTCGAGATGATGCCGGGCAAGGGTGCGCAGATCGCGCGCGCTGCCGGCACTTCGGTGCAGCTCCTGGCGCGTGAAGGCGCCTATGCCCAGATTCGTCTGCGCTCCGGCGAGGTTCGCCGCGTGCATGTCGAGTGCCGTGCCGCGATCGGCGTGGTGGGCAACGAAGAGCATGGTCTGCGCAAGATCGGCAAGGCCGGTGCAAACCGCTGGCGTGGTATCCGCCCGACCGTTCGCGGCGTGGCGATGAACCCGGTTGATCACCCGCACGGCGGCGGCGAAGGCCGTACCGGCGAGGGCGGCGTTCCGCGCAGCCCGTGGGGTCAGCCTGCGAAGGGTTATCGCACGCGCAGCAACAAGCGCACCGATACCATGATCGTGCAGCGTCGTCACAAGCGTTAAGGGGTAACAGATGGCACGTTCAATCAAAAAAGGCCCGTTTGTCGACGCGCACCTCCTGAAGAAGGTCGACGCCGTTCGGGCGAGCAACGACAAGCGTCCGATCAAGACGTGGTCGCGCCGTTCCACGGTGCTGCCTGACTTCGTCGGTCTCACGATCGCGGTGCATAACGGCCGCCAGCACGTTCCGGTGTTTGTCTCCGAGAACATGGTCGGCCACAAGCTGGGCGAGTTCGCGCTGACCCGTACGTTCAAGGGTCATGCCGCGAGCAAGAAGGCGAAGAGGTAAGGAGTCACCATGGAAACCAAAGCAATCCTCCGCGGTGTTCGCCTGTCGGCCCAGAAGGGCCGGCTGGTTGCGGACCAAGTGCGGGGCAAGCCGGTTGATCAGGCCCTGAACATTCTCGCCTTCTCGCCGAAGAAGGGTGCGCAGATCATCCGCAAGGTCGTCGAGTCGGCGATCGCGAACGCCGAACACAACGATGGCGCAGACATCGACACCCTCAAGGTGAAGACGATCTACGTCGAGGAAGGTACGTCGCTGAAGCGGTTTACGGCGCGGGCAAAGGGGCGTGGCAATCGCATCCTGAAGCCGACCTGCCATGTCTACGTGACCGTCGGGGAGTAAGGGGTAAATATGGGTCAGAAAATTCATCCGACCGGATTCCGTCTGGCGGTCACCCGTGACTGGAGCTCGCGCTGGTTCGCTTCGAGCCGCGACTACTCCAAGATGCTGCACGAGGACATCAAGGTCCGCGACTTTCTGAAGAAGAAGCTCGCGCACGCGTCGGTTGGTCGCATCGTGATCGAGCGCCCGGCCAAGAACGCGCGAATCACCTTGTTCAGCGCGCGTCCCGGTGTCGTCATCGGCAAGAAGGGCGAAGACATCGAGCTGCTGAAGCGCGAACTGCAGAAGATCATGGGCGTGCCGGTGCACGTCAATATCGAGGAAGTTCGCAAGCCCGAAGTCGACGCGAAGCTCATCGCCGATTCGATCGCCCAGCAGCTCGAGAAGCGCATCATGTTCCGTCGTGCGATGAAGCGCGCGATGCAGAACGCCATGCGCCTCGGTGCCCAGGGCATCAAGATCATGAGCGCGGGCCGTCTGAACGGGGCCGAAATTGCCCGTACCGAGTGGTATCGCGAGGGCCGTGTGCCGCTGCATACGCTGCGTGCCGACATCGATTACGGTGTTTCCGAAGCGAGCACCACGTACGGCATCATCGGCATCAAGGTCTGGGTTTACAAGGGCGAGATGCTGGGCCGCAACGAGCGTCCGGCGGTCGTCGAGAATGAAAACGAGGCTCGCCGTGGCCGTCGCGGTGCGCCGCGCGGTGCCGAAGGTGGCGAGGGCCGTCCCGGTCGCCGTCCCGCTCGTCGCGGTGGCGCTGAGGGCCAGGCCAAGCAGCCGCAAGAAAGCAGGGGTGAATGATGCTTCAGCCGACGAGAAGGAAATACCGTAAGGAGCAGAAGGGCCGCAACACCGGCGTGGCAACGCGCGGTGCGAAGGTCAGCTTCGGCGAATTCGGTCTCAAGGCAATCGGCCGCGGTCGGCTGACTGCCCGACAGATCGAATCGGCACGACGTGCGATGACGCGCCACATCAAGCGGGGTGGTCGCATCTGGATCCGGATCTTCCCGGACAAGCCGATCTCGAAGAAGCCTGCCGAAGTCCGCATGGGTAACGGCAAGGGCAATCCGGAATACTGGGTCGCCGAGATTCAGCCCGGCAAGGTGCTGTACGAGATGGATGGTGTCGATGAGGCGTTGGCGCGCGAAGCGTTCCGCCTTGCAGCTGCGAAGCTGCCGCTCGAGACCGTGTTTGTTCACCGTCAACTGGGGTGATCATGAAAGCGAGCGAACTCCGCGCAAAGAGCGTCGGTGAACTGAATCAGGAAGTGCTTGAGCTGCTGAAGGCGCAGTTCTCGCTGCGTATGCAGCTTGCAACTCAGCAACTCGGCAACACGAGCCAACTCGGGAAGGTGCGCCGCGACATCGCGCGTGCGCGCACCGTTCTGCGTGAAAAGGCAGGGCAGAAATGAGCGAACAAATCGAAAAGGTGCGTCGCGCCCTCGTCGGCCGTGTCGTCAGCGACAAGATGCAGAACACGGTCACCGTGTTGGTCGAGCGTCGCGTCAAGCACGAGCTGTATGGGAAGGTGATTACGCGTTCGGCCAAGTACCACGCGCACGTCGAGGGCGGCCTTGCCGCCGCCGGCGACCTGGTTGAAATCGAGGAATGCCGTCCGATTTCCAAGACCAAGTCCTGGCGCGTTGCGAAGGTGCTTGAAAAAGCGCGCGTAATCTAAGCAGAGTACGGGCTACTGCTGTGGACAGCTTGGCAGGCAACTGCCAAGCTGTTATAATTTTCTTTCTTTGCTTTTCGCTCTTCGGGGCTCCCTACCCGTACGGGTTCCAAGACTGACCGCTGTAGCGGGGCAAGTTGGAGATAAATTCATGATTCAAATGCAGTCCATTCTGGACGTCGCCGACAATACTGGCGCGCGTTCGGTGATGTGCATCAAGGTCCTTGGTGGTTCCAAGCGTCGCTATGCCAGCATTGGCGACATCATCAAGGTTACCGTCAAGGATGCAGCGCCGAGGGGTCGCGTCAAGAAGGGCGACATCTACAGTGCCGTTGTTGTGCGCACCGCGAAGGGTGTGCGTCGTCCCGACGGCTCTCTGGTGAAGTTCGATGGCAATGCGGCCGTCCTGCTGAATAACAAGCTCGAGCCGATCGGCACGCGCATCTTCGGGCCCGTGACGCGCGAGTTGCGTACCGAGCGGTTCATGAAGATCGTCTCGCTGGCGCCTGAAGTGCTCTAAGGAGTTGTCGAGATGAACAAGATCCGCAAAGGTGATGAGGTTGTTGTCCTGACGGGCAAGGATCGCGGTCGTCGCGGTGTCGTGCTGCGTCGGGATGGCGACGAACATCTGGTCGTTGAAGGTGTGAATCGCGCGAAGAAGCACGTGCGTCCGAATCCGCTCAAGGGTGAAGTGGGTGGCATCATCGAGAAGGAGATGCCGCTGCACGTTTCGAACGTTGCGCTGTTCAATCCCGCGACCCAGAAGGGTGATCGCGTGGGTATTCGAGTGCTTGAAGATGGTCGCAAGGTGCGCTTCTTCAAGTCGAATGGCGAACTGGTGAACGCGTAAGGAGTGGCGATGGCGCGCTTGCAGCAGTACTACAAGGAAACGATTGCTCCCGAGCTGCTGAAGCAGTTCGGGTACAAGTCGGCGATGGAAGTGCCCCGCATCACGAAGATCACCCTGAACATGGGTGTCGGCGAGGCGGTTGGCGACAAGAAGATTCTCGAGCATGCCGTTGGCGACATGCAGAAGATCGCCGGTCAGAAGCCGGTGGTGACCAAGGCTCGCAAGTCGATCGCGGGTTTCAAGATCCGTGACGGTTACCCGATCGGCTGCATGGTGACCTTGCGTGGCGAGAAGATGTTTGAATTCCTGGATCGTCTGGTGACGATCGCCATGCCCCGTATCCGCGACTTCCGCGGTATCGCGGGCAAGGGTTTCGATGGTCGCGGCAACTACAACCTGGGCGTCAAAGAGCAGATCATTTTCCCCGAGATCGAGTACGACAAGATCGATGCTCTGCGGGGTATGAACATCAGCATCACGACGACGGCCAAGTCCGATCAGGAAGCTCGCGCTCTGCTCGCGGCGTTCAAGTTCCCGTTCAAGAATTGAGGGTGTTATGGCAAAACTGGCTCTGATCAATAGAGAAGAGAAGCGCCGCAAGACGGTCGAGAAATTCGCCGCCAAGCGTGCCGCGCTGATCGCTCAGATCAACGATTTCAAGTTGCCTGAAGAAGAGCGCATGGCTGCTCGTCTGAAGCTGCAGCAGCTTCCGCGCAACGCAAGCCCCGTTCGCGAGCGCAATCGTTGCGCGCTGACGGGTCGTCCGCGCGGCGTGTTCCGTAAGTTCGGTCTGTGCCGCAACAAGCTGCGTGACCTCGCGTTCCGTGGCGAAGTGCCTGGCATGACCAAGGCGAGCTGGTAAGGAGATTATCGAATGAGTATGTCCGATCCGATCGCCGATATGCTGACCCGCATCCGCAATGGTCAGCAGGCTCAGAAGCAGAGCGTGTCGATGCCCAGCTCCAAGCTGAAGGTGGCGATCGCCAAGGTCCTGCAGGACGAAGGCTACATCGACGGCTATGCCGTCCGCGATGCCGAAGGCAAGGCGCAGCTGGATGTGGTGCTGAAGTACTACGCCGGGCGTCCCGTCATCGAGCGCATCGAGCGTGTCAGCCGCCCCGGTCTGCGTGTTTACAAGGGCAGTGACGATCTGCCGCGCGTTTTGAACGGTCTCGGTGTTGCAATCGTGTCGACGCCGCGGGGCGTCATGACCGACCGTGCGGCACGTGCCGGGCGCGTGGGCGGCGAAGTCATCTGTTACGTCGCTTAAGGGGGTCTCATGTCTCGTGTAGCTAAGAATCCGGTGGCGATCCCCCAGGGCGTGGACGTGACCGTCGCGGGCGGTGAGGTTTCCGTGAAGGGGCCGCTCGGTACCGTGAAGCAGTACATCGGCAATTCCGTGTCGGTTCAGCGTGAAGGCGATGCGCTCGTGTTTGCAGCCGTTGGTGGTGCTGCCAACGGTCGTGCGATGTCGGGTACCGTGCGTGCGCTCGTCAATAACATGGTTACCGGTGTGACGAAGGGTTTCGAGCGCAAGCTCAACCTCGTCGGCGTCGGTTACCGTGCTCAGGCGCAGGGCGACAAGCTCAATCTGACGCTCGGCTTTTCCCATCCTGTCGTGCATCAGATGCCGGCAGGCGTGAAGGTTGAAACGCCGACGCAGACGGAAATCGTCATCAAGGGCATCGACAAGCAGCAAGTCGGTCAGGTCGCTGCCGAAGTGCGTGCATACCGCGCTCCCGAGCCCTACAAGGGCAAGGGCGTCCGCTACTCGGACGAGGTGGTCGTGCTCAAGGAAACCAAGAAGAAGTAAGGGCGGTTCGATATGAACAAGAAAGTGGTTCGTCTGCGTCGCGCTCGTAAAACCCGAGCCAAAATCGCGGAACTGAAGGCGGTTCGTCTGACTGTGTTCCGTTCCAATTCCCACATCTATGCCCAGATCATCGACGGTTCCGGCGCGCGCGTGCTCGCTGCTGCCTCCACGGTCGAGGCGGACGTGCGTTCGCAACTGTCGCATGGCGGTAACAAGGCTGCTGCCGTGATCGTCGGCAAGCTGATTGCCGAGCGTGCGAAGGCCGCGGGTATCGAGTCCGTCGCGTTCGATCGCGCCGGCTTCCAGTATCACGGTCGCGTCCAGGCGCTGGCCGAGGCCGCCCGCGAAGGCGGTCTCAAGTTCTAAGCGAGGAATCGTATGGCTAAGCAACAAAGCAAGCGTCCGCAGGCTTCCGAGGAGCGTGACGACGGCCTGCGCGAGAAGATGGTCGCCATCAACCGCGTGACCAAGGTCGTGAAGGGCGGTCGTATCCTCGGTTTCGCGGCGCTGACGGTGGTTGGCGACGGTGATGGCGGTATCGGCATGGGCAAGGGCAAGTCGCGTGAAGTGCCCGTGGCCGTGCAGAAGGCCATGGACGAGGCTCGCCGCAAGATGGTCAAGGTCTCGCTCAAGAACGGCACGCTGCAGCATTCGGTGATCGGCAAGCATGGTGCCTCGTCGGTCCTCATGCAGCCGGCGCCGAGCGGTACCGGCATCATCGCCGGTGGCCCGATGCGCGCGGTGTTCGAAGTCATGGGCGTGACGGACGTGACCTGCAAGTGCATCGGTTCGTCGAATCCGTACAACGTCGTCCGTGCAACGCTGAACGGTCTCCTGGCGATCAACACGCCGGCCGAGATCGCCGCCAAGCGTGGCAAGAGCGTCGAAGAAATTCTGGGGTAAGCCATGGCCGAGAAAACGATCAAGGTTACGCTGGTCAAGAGCGTGATCGGTACCAAGCAGTCGCACCGTGCGACGGTGCGCGGACTCGGTTTGCGTCGCCTGAACCACACCGTCGAGCTTCAGGACACGCCTGAAGTGCGCGGCATGGTGAACAAGGTGTCGTACCTGGTGAAGTGTGAGGGTTGAGATGCGTCTGAATACGATTAAACCCGCGACTGGTTCGAAGTTCGCAGGCAAGCGCGTCGGACGCGGCATCGGCAGCGGCCTCGGCAAGACCTGCGGTCGCGGTCACAAGGGCCAGAAGTCCCGTGCCGGCGGCTTTCACAAGGTCGGCTTCGAGGGTGGTCAGATGCCGCTGCAGCGTCGCCTGCCGAAGCGTGGTTTCGTCTCGCTGACGGGGTCGCGCAACGCCGAGGTGCGTCTGTCCGAACTGGACAAGCTGCCGGTCGAGGATATCGACCTGCTGGTGCTGAAGCAGGCCGGCGTCGTGGCTGCCGATGCGCTGTCCGCAAAAGTCGTGCTGTCGGGTAGCATCGCTCGCAAGGTCACGCTGCGCGGCGTCGCTGCCACGAAGGGTGCCCTTGCGGCCATCCAGGCGGCCGGCGGTTCGGTCGTTACCGAGTAAGAAGGCAATCCGCTGTGGCCAATCCCGCTGCCACCCTGGGAACGCCCGGTCGTTTTGGCGATCTTAAGCGCCGACTGCTTTTTCTGGTCGGTGCGCTGATCGTCTATCGGATCGGCGCGCATATCCCGGTGCCTGGAATCGATCCGAGTCGGCTGGCTGAGCTGTTCCAGTCGCAGTCGGGCGGAATCCTGGGCGTCTTCAACCTGTTCTCGGGCGGCGCGCTGTCGCGCTTCACGATCTTCGCGCTGGGGATCATGCCGTACATCTCGGCGTCGATCATCATGCAGCTGATGACCGTCGCGGTGCCCACGCTCGAAGCCCTGAAGAAGGAGGGCGAGGCAGGTCGGCGCAAGATCACGCAGTACACGCGCGCCGGTACCCTGGTGCTTGCGCTGGCACAGTCGCTGGGGATCGCGATCGCGCTCGAAGGGCAGGCCGGGCTGGTGCTGGATCCGGGCTTCACCTTCCGCTTCGTGACGGTGGCGACGCTCGTGACGGGTACGATGTTCCTGATGTGGCTGGGTGAGCAGATCACGGAACGCGGGCTCGGCAACGGTATCTCGCTCATCATCTTCGCCGGCATCGCCGCGGGGCTGCCGAGTTCGATCGCCGGTTTGTTCGAGCTGGTGCGTACCGGGGCCATGCATCCCTTCACCGCGCTGCTGATCTGCGTGCTGGTGGTTCTGGTGACGGCGTTCGTGGTCTTCGTCGAGCGTGGGCAGCGCAAGATCCTGGTGAACTACGCCAAGCGTCAGGTCGGCAACAAGATCTACGGTGGGCAAAGCTCGCATCTGCCGCTGAAGCTGAACATGGCAGGGGTGATTCCGCCGATCTTCGCTTCGAGCATCATCCTCTTCCCGGCGACGTTGGGCCAATGGTTCGGCTCGTCGGAAAGCATGATCTGGCTGCGTGACCTGTCGGCCAAGCTGGCGCCGGGGCAGCCGGTCTACGTGATGTTGTACGCGGTGGCGATCGTCTTCTTCTGCTTCTTCTATACCGCGCTCGTGTTCAATGCACGCGAGACCGCGGACAACCTTAAGAAGAGCGGGGCGTTCGTTCCGGGTATCCGGCCGGGTGATCAAACCGCGCGTTACATCGACAAGATCCTGACGCGCCTGACGCTGGTGGGGGCGGTATACATCACCCTCGTCTGCCTGCTGCCGGAATTCCTGATCCTCAAGTGGAATGTGCCGTTCTACTTCGGTGGTACTTCGCTGCTGATCATCGTCGTGGTGACGATGGACTTCATGGCGCAGGTTCAGGCGTACGTGATGTCGCACCAGTACGAGAGTCTGCTGAAAAAGGCGAACTTCAAGGGGGCGGGCCTTCCGATCCGGTAAGTTATGGCGAAGGAAGACGTCATCGAGATGCAGGGTGAGGTTACCGAGAACCTCCCCAATGCAACGTTCCGCGTTCGGCTCGAAAACGGACACATGGTCCTCGGCTACATCTCCGGCAAGATGCGGATGCATTACATCCGCATCCTTCCGGGTGACAAGGTCACCGTGCAGCTGACGCCGTATGACCTGACCAAGGCCCGGATCGTGTTCCGGACCAAGTAATCAAGAAACAGGAGCAAGGAAATGAGAGTTCAGGCTTCGGTTAAGCGGCTCTGCCGCAACTGCAAGATCGTTCGCCGCAAGGGTGTGGTCCGCGTCATCTGCGCGGATCCGCGTCACAAGCAGCGCCAGGGTTGATCTTCGGACAACCTGGGATTAACATTTAATGTTTAGCTTTTTGGGGTAATCGAATGGCCCGTATTGCTGGGGTAAACATTCCCAATCACAAGCATGCCGAGATTGCGCTGACCGCCATCTATGGAATTGGCCGTTCGCGTGCTCAGAAAATCTGTGATTCCGCCAACGTCGCGCGTTCCGTCAAGGTAAAGGATCTCACCGAGTCGGACATGGAGCGTCTGCGTGACGAGGTTGGCAAGTTTGTCGTCGAGGGCGATCTTCGCCGTGAAGTGACGATGAATATCAAGCGCCTGATGGACTTGGGTTGCTATCGTGGTGTCCGTCACCGTCGCGGCCTTCCGCTGCGCGGTCAGAGGACCCGGACTAACGCCCGCACCCGCAAGGGACCGCGCAAGGCGATCGCCGGCAAGAAGTGATAAGGACTGATAATGGCTAAAACTGCTGCGAAAGTTCGCAAGAAGGTCAAAAAGAACGTTGCCGAGGGTATCGCGCACGTTCACGCGAGCTTCAATAACACCATCATTACGATTACCGATCGTCAGGGCAACGCCCTGTCGTGGGCAACGTCGGGCGGCGCGGGCTTCAAGGGCTCGCGCAAGAGCACGCCGTTTGCCGCCCAGGTTGCCGCCGAAGCCGCCGGCAAGGCCGCGCAGGAATGCGGCGTCAAGAACCTGGAAGTGCGCATCAAGGGGCCCGGTCCGGGCCGCGAATCCGCTGTTCGCGCCCTGAACGCGCTGGGTATGAAGATCTCCAGCATTACCGACATCACGCCGATTCCGCATAACGGCTGCCGTCCGCCGAAAAAGCGTCGTATCTGACAAGGAGTTGAAACGTGGCTCGTAATCTGGATCCCAAGTGCCGTCAGTGCCGTCGCGAAGGCGAGAAGCTGTTCCTGAAGGCCGAGAAGTGCTTCACCGACAAGTGCGCGATCGAGCGCCGCTCGTATGCTCCTGGCCAGCATGGCCAGCGTTCCGGACAGCGTCTGTCCGGCTATGGCGTTCAGCTGCGTGAAAAGCAGAAGATCCGTCGCCTGTACGGTGTTCTGGAAGCGCAGTTCCGCAAGGTCTACGCCGAGGCGGACCGCCGTCGCGGCCAGACCGGCGAGAACCTGCTGCAGCTGCTCGAAGGTCGCCTTGATTCCGTCGTCTACCGCATGGGTTTCGGCGGCTCGCGCGCCGAAGCTCGTCAGCTGGTCCGTCACAACAGCATTCTCGTGAATGGCAAGCGCGTCAATATCCCGTCGTACGTCGTGCGTCCGGGCGAGACGGTCGAGCTCACCGAGAGCGCGCGCGGCCAGCTCCGCGTCAAGGCCGCCCTCGAGGCCGCCGCCGCACGTGGTTTCCCCGAGTGGCTGGAAGTCGATGCGAAGGCCGGCAAGGGCGTGTTCAAGGCTTACCCGCAGCGTTCGGAGCTGCCGCCGACGATCAACGAAGGTCTCGTCGTCGAACTGTACTCCCGCTAACGGGCTCGCCTGAAGACTCAAAGATCCGAGGAACTGCTGATGCAAAGCAATTCACTGCTGAAACCCCGCATCATCGACGTCCAGTCCGTGTCGCCCGTTCAGGCGCGCGTGACGATGGAGCCGTTCGAGCGTGGTTTCGGTCATACCTTGGGGAATGCGCTGCGGCGCATCCTCCTTTCCTCGCTGCCGGGCTATGCGCCGACGGAAGTCTCGATTGAGGGCGTGCTGCACGAGTACTCGACCCTGGACGGGGTGCGCGAGGACATCGTCGACCTGTTGCTGAACCTGAAGGGCGTGGTGCTGAAGCTGCACAACCGTGGCGAGGCAACCCTGCGTCTTTCGAAGTCGGGTGACGGTGTGGTCACCGCGCGCGACATCGAAGCGAGCCACGACGTCGAGATCATCAACCCCGATCACGTGATCGCGCATCTTGCACCGGGCGGCAAGCTCGAGATGCACATCAAGGTCGAGGAAGGGCGTGGATATGTGCCGGGCAACGTTCGTCCGGTTGCCGGCGAGAGCAAGAGCATCGGGCACATCGTGCTCGACGCTTCGTTCAGCCCGGTTCGCCGTGTGAGCTATCTCGTCGAAAGCGCCCGCGTCGAGCAGCGTACCGACCTCGATCGCCTGGTTATCGACATCGAGACCAACGGAGCAGTGGACCCCGAAGAGGCGATCCGTTACGCCGCGCGCGTGCTGATGGATCAGCTGTCGGTGTTCGCGGATCTCGAGGGTACGGCGCCGGTGGCGGAAGTGACCGCTGCGCAGGTGATCGGCCCCGTGCTGCTGCGTCCTGTCGATGACCTCGAGCTGACCGTGCGGTCCGCCAACTGCCTGAAGGCCGAGAACATCTACTACATCGGCGATCTGATCCAGCGTACGGAAACCGAGCTGCTGAAGACCCCGAACCTCGGCCGGAAGTCGCTGAACGAAATCAAGGAAGTGTTGGCCTCGCGTGGGCTTACGCTCGGCATGAAACTGGAAAACTGGCCGCCGGCCGGGCTCGAGAAGCTCGGTTGAGTCGGCACAGTTGAGTGAGGAATAAAAATGCGTCACCGCAACGGTCTTCGCAAGCTTAACCGTACCAGCGCGCATCGTCAGGCCATGTTCCGCAACATGGCAAATTCGCTGCTGCGTCACGAAGTCATCAAGACGACCCTGCCCAAGGCCAAGGAACTGCGCCGCGTGGTCGAGCCGCTGATCACCCTGGGCAAGAAGCCCAGCCTGTCGAACCGTCGCCTGGCGTTCAGCCGTCTGCGCGATCGCGACATGGTCGTGAAGCTGTTCGACGAGCTGGGCCCGCGCTTTGCTGCCCGTAACGGCGGCTATCTGCGCATCCTGAAGTTCGGCTTCCGCGACGGCGACAACGCGCCGATGGCGCTGGTCGAACTGCTGGATCGTCCCGCCGAGGGCGATGTGGCTGCTGATGTGCAGGAAGCCGCAGCTGCGTAAGTATTCGCAACGCGACCATCGTGTCATCGAAAATGGGCCGTCTGACGGCCCATTTTTTTTGTGGGTCGGTATGTGATGTGCGTTTGGGAGGATTGCCTTGAGTACGGTGCTGGTGACTGGCGGGGCCGGGTATATCGGCTCGCATACGTGTGTGGCCTTGCTGGAGGCGGGGCACGACGTCGTGGTCGTCGACAATCTGTGCAACAGCAAGCGCGCGGCGCTGGATCGCGTGGAGCGGATTGCAGGCAGGGCCTTGCGCGGGTTTTATTGCTCTGACGTGCGTGATGCGGGCGCATTGGCACGGGTGTTCGCCGAGCAAAGCGTGGATGCCGTGATCCATTTCGCCGCACTGAAGGCCGTGGGTGAGTCCGTGGCGAAGCCGCTCGCGTATTACGAGAACAACATCGGCGGGCTGCTCGTGCTCCTCGAAGCGATGGATGCTGCGGGGGTGCGGCGACTGGTGTTCAGTTCCTCGGCGACCGTTTATGGGGATCCGGCGTCGGTGCCGATCCGGGAGGACTTTCCGGTCGGTGCGACGAACCCGTATGGGCGCACGAAGCTCATGTGCGAGGACGTGTTGAGGGATCTCGTCGCGGCGGATGCGCGCTGGCATGTCGCGCTACTGCGGTATTTCAATCCGGTCGGTGCGCATCACAGCGGGTTGATCGGCGAGGATCCGAACGGGATCCCGAACAACCTCATGCCTTATGTGAGCCAGGTCGCAGTCGGGAAACTGAAGGAGTTGCAGGTGTTCGGCGGGGATTACCCGACGCCTGACGGGACCGGGGTGCGCGACTATATCCATGTCGTCGATCTCGCCGCCGGGCACGTCGCGGCGGTCGAGCGCATGGAAGGGCTGCCCGGGGTGAGTTGTGTGAATCTCGGGACCGGGCGCGGGTACAGCGTCCTGGAGGTTGCGCGGGCATTCGAGCGCGCGTCGGGTCGGACGGTGCCCTTCCGCATCGTGGCGCGTCGGCCGGGCGACGTCGCGGCGTGCTGGGCCGATGCCAGCCAGGCGGAGAAGGTGTTCGGGTGGCGGCCACGATACGATCTCGATGCGATGTGCCGCGACGCCTGGCGGTGGCAGTCGCAGAATCCCGGAGGGTATCCTGGCTGAGGGGCAATCAGGACGTCGGCGCCCGCCGGGAGGGCGCCTGCCTACCAGGATTTGCGCAAGCGATTGCGGTACTGGACGTCGTGCGGAAGGACTTTCTGCATGGGCTCGAGGTGGGCTGCGACGATCTCGCAGGCCTTCGCCAGCGTCTCGGGCGTCAGTTGCGGGAGTTCGCTCGGGCGCGCGGTGAGGCGCACGACCTGGTCGATCGCGCGTTTGCGCTGCTGTTCCTCCGCCGCTTGATAGACGCCCAGGCCGGCGTCCAGAAGGGTCTTGAGGATCTTTACACGACGGTCGATGCGGTCGAGGAAGACGGCCTGGACGTCGTTCGGGACTGCGGGCATGAGCTTCTCCTTGATTTTGCGGGCGGGGCCTCGCGGCGACCGCCGTATTGTCCGGAATACTCTTGGCGGGCTTGCTTCAAATTGTAAGCGCGATCATCGGCGCGTTCGCGTTCAGGTGCATGAAGGCGGGGCGAGCATCCGCTTGAGGTAGCGGCCGGTGTGACTGTCGGGGTGCGCGGCGAGCGCTTCGGGCGGGCCGCTGCACAGGATGCGGCCGCCACGGTCGCCGCCCTCGGGGCCGAGGTCGATGAGCCAGTCGGCGGTCTTGATGACGTCGAGGTTGTGTTCGATGACGACGATGGTGTTGCCGTGGTCGCGCAGGCGGTGGAGCACGCCGAGCAGGAGTTCGATGTCGCGGAAGTGCAGGCCCGTCGTGGGTTCGTCGAGGATGTAGAGGGTGCGGCCGGTGTCGCGCTTGGAGAGCTCCAGCGCAAGTTTGACGCGCTGGGCTTCGCCGCCGGACAGCGTGGTGGCGCTCTGTCCGAGGCGGATGTAGCCGAGGCCGACGTCCATCAGGGTTTCGAGCTTGCGCGCGACCGTCGGAACGGCGCGGAAGAATTCGAGCGCGTTCTCCACCGTCATGTCGAGCACTTCGTAGATGGTCCTGCCCTTGTAGCGGATCTCCAGCGTTTCGCGGTTGTAGCGCTTGCCGTGGCACACGTCGCAGGGGACGTACATGTCGGGCAGGAAGTGCATCTCCACCTTGATCATGCCGTCGCCCTGGCAGGCTTCGCAGCGGCCGCCCTTGACGTTGAAGGAGAAGCGGCCGGGGCCGTAGCCGCGCGCGCGCGCGTCGGGCACGCCGGCGAAGAGCTCGCGCACGGGCGTCAGCAGGCCGGTGTAGGTCGCGGGGTTGGAGCGCGGGGTGCGGCCAATGGGGCTCTGGTCGACGTTGATGACCTTGTCGAAGTGGTCGAGGCCGTGCACGGCCGCGAACGGCGCCGGTTCGGTCGTCGAGCCATAGAGGTGTCTGGCCGCGAGGGCGTACAGGGTGTCGTTGATGAGGGTCGATTTTCCGGAGCCGGAAACGCCGGTGATGCAGGTGAACAGGCCGACCGGAATGGTGAGTTCGACGTTCTTGAGGTTGTTGCCGGTGCAGCCCTCGAGCCGCAGCTGGAGCTCGGCATCCGGGGGGGCTCGGCGTGCCGGGAGGGGAATGGTGTAGCGGCCGGCGAGGTAGGCGCCGGTGAGCGAGGCGTCGCTCGCGACGATCTCGGCCGGGGTGCCGCGCGCGACGATTTCGCCGCCGTGCACGCCGGCGCCGGGACCCATGTCGACGACGTAGTCGGCGCAGCGGATGGCGTCCTCGTCGTGCTCGACGACGATGACGGTGTTGCCGAGGTCGCGCAGCTGGCGCAGCGTGCCGAGCAGGCGGTCGTTGTCACGCTGGTGCAGGCCGATCGAGGGTTCGTCGAGGACGTACATGACGCCGGTGAGGCCGGAGCCGATCTGGCTGGCGAGGCGGATGCGCTGCGCTTCGCCGCCCGAGAGCGTGTCGGCGGAGCGGTCGAGCGAGAGGTAATCGAGGCCGACGTTGATCAGGAAGCTGAGGCGGTCGGAGATCTCCTTGACGATCTTGGCAGCGACGAGGCCGCGGTGGCCGGTGAGGGCGAGACCGTCGAAGAAGGCCTTGCATTCGCCCAGCGGCATGCGGCTGACTTCGTGCAGCGAGCGGTCGCCGATGAGGACGTGGCGCGCTTCGGTGCGCAGGCGTGTGCCGTGGCAGCTCGGGCAGGCCTGCGTGGCGCGGAGCTTGGCGAGTTCCTCGCGTACGGCGGTGGAGTCGGTCTCCCGGTAGCGGCGATCGAGGTTGGGGACGATGCCTTCGAAGGGGTGTTCCTTCGCGACCATGCGACCGTTGTCGGAGAGGTAGCGGAAGGCGATCTTGTGGCGGCCCGAGCCGTGCAGCACAACCTGGCGGACCTCGTCGGGCAGGTCGCCGAAGGGGGTGTCGATGTCGAAGCCGTAGTGGTCGGCGAGGCTTGCGAGCATCTGGAAGTAGAACTGGTTGCGCCGGTCCCAGCCGCGGATCGCGCCGGCGGCGAGCGAGAGCTCGGGGTGGGCGACGACGCGCGCGGGGTCGAAGAACTCGACCTGGCCGAGGCCGTCGCACTTGGGGCAGGCGCCGGCGGGGTTGTTGAACGAGAAGAGGCGCGGTTCGAGTTCGGCGAGCGCGTAGCTGCACACCGGGCAGGCGAAGCGGGCGGAGAAGAGGTGCTCGGTGCCGCTGTCCATCTCGACGGCGATGGCGCGGCCGTCGGCGTGCGTGAGGGCGGTCTCGAAGGATTCGGCGATGCGGCCGCGCTGGTCGGCGCGGACCTTGAGGCGGTCGATGACGACTTCGACGGTATGGCGGCGGCCTTTCTCGAGCGCGGGCATGGCGTCGAGTTCGGCAATGCGGCCATCGACGCGTACACGCACGAAGCCCTGCGCGCGCAAGTCGGCGAAGAGGTCGCTCTGCTCGCCCTTGCGGTGCGCGACGACGGGCGCGAGGATCATCAGGCGCGTGTCTTCGGGCAGGGCGAGGACGTGGTCCACCATCTGCGAGACGGTCTGCGCCTCCAGCGGGTGTTCCGGGTGGTCGGGGCAATGCGGGGTGCCGGCGCGCGCGTAGAGCAGGCGCAGGTAGTCGTGGATCTCGGTGATCGTGCCGACCGTGGAGCGCGGGTTGTGGCTGGTGGCTTTCTGCTCGATCGAGATCGCCGGCGACAGGCCCTCGATCAGGTCGACGTCCGGCTTCTCCATCAGCTGCAGGAACTGGCGCGCGTAGGCCGACAGGGATTCGACGTAGCGGCGCTGGCCCTCGGCGTAGAGCGTGTCGAAGGCGAGCGAGGACTTGCCGGAGCCGGACAGGCCGGTGATCACGGTGAGCCGGTTGCGCGGCAGCTCAAGGCTGATGTTCTTGAGATTGTGGGTGCGGGCGCCGCGAATGCGGATTTCGTCCATGGGCCGGGCTGACGAAGGGTAACGTGCCACTATACGAGAGAACACCGGCGCAAGCCAAACCGGCGGGCGGCGAGTGCTAGAATCGCGCTTTTGCCCCAGCCCCGAGACCGATGGCCCGACCCGAGCACGATCCGATGACCCCCGCAGAACGCCGGGCGGGCGCGAGCCTGGCCGCGATTTTCGCGCTGCGCATGCTCGGGCTGTTCCTGATCCTGCCGGTGTTCTCGGTGCACGCGCATCAGATTCCTGGCGGCGACAACCTGACCCTCGTGGGCCTGGCGATCGGCGCGTATGGCCTGACGCAGGCCTTCCTGCAGATGGCCTACGGTGCGGCCTCGGACCGCTTCGGGCGCAAGCCGGTGATCGTGTTCGGACTCGTGCTGTTCGTGATCGGCAGCGCCGTCGCGGCGGTCGCCAGCGACATCGGGACGGTGATCGCGGGACGGGTGCTGCAGGGTGCGGGCGCGATTTCGGCGGCGGTCACTGCGCTCGCGGCGGACCTGACGCGCGACCAGCACCGCACCAAGGTGATGGCGATGATCGGCTCCAGCATCGGGCTGGTGTTCGCGCTGTCGATGGTGGCGGCGCCCATTCTGTATAATGTCATTGGCATGGGTGGGATCTTCTGGCTGACGGCCTTGCTGGCGGCTGCGGCGATCGGTGTGGTGCTGTACGTGGTGCCGGCTGCTCCGCCGGTGCCGCGTGCGCCGACCGGGCTGTTCGGCGAGGTGTTCCGCGACGGCCAGCTGATGCGCCTGAACATGGGGGTTTTCGTGCTGCACCTGATCCAGACGGCGATGTGGGTGATGGTTCCGGCTGCGCTGGTGAGCGGTGCGAATCTGCCGCTGCCGGAGCACTGGAAGGTCTATCTGCCGGCCGTGGTGCTGTCGTTCGCGGCGATGGTGCCGGCGGTGATCGTGGCGGAGCGGCGCAACCGCATGAAGCAGGTGTTCGGCACCGCGGTGGCGCTGCTGGTGGTCGTGCAGGCGGGGCTTTTCGCCTTTGGCGGCAGCGCCGTGACGCTCGGCCTGTGGCTGACGCTGTTCTTCGTCGCCTTCAACGTGCTCGAGGCGATCCTGCCGTCGTGGATCTCCAAGGTGGCGCCGGCGCACGCGAAAGGCACGGCGCTGGGCCTGTACAACACGCTGCAGTCGATCGGGCTGTTCCTCGGCGGGATGCTGGGGGGGTGGCTGGCCGAGCAGTTCGGCAGCGGCGCCGTGAACCTCGTGTGCGGCGTGCTCGCCGTGATCTGGCTGCTGCTGGCAGCCTCAATGAATCCGCCCGCCCGCCGTGTGACGCCGGCGTCGGCGGCACACTAACCTGAAACATCGGAGGAGAACCTCATGGCTTCCCTGAACAAAGTCATCCTGATCGGCAACCTGGGCCGCGATCCGGAAACCCGCTATGCGCCGAGCGGCGACGCGATCTGCAACATCACCGTGGCGACGACCGAGACGTGGAAGGACAAGCAGAGCGGCGAGCGCAAGGAGGCGACCGAGTGGCACCGCGTGGTGTTCTTCGGGCGGCTGGCCGAGATCGCCGCGCAGTACTTGCGCAAGGGCAGCCAGATCTACGTCGAGGGGCGCCTGCAGACGCGCAAGTGGCAGGACAAGGACGGGCAGGACCGCTACACGACCGAGATCCGCGGCGACGAGATGAAGATGCTGGGTTCGCGTCAGGGTGGCGGCGGTGGCGATGCGCCGATGGGCGGCTACGATGCACCGGCCGCTGCGCCAGCGCGCCAGGCTCCGCAGCAGGCGCCGGCGCAGAAGGCGCCGAGCCAGTCGAGCGGTGGCGGCTTCGGCGATTTCGACGACGACATTCCTTTCTGATCGCCCCCCCGACGCGTCGCTCGCCGACGCCTGCAACACCCGACGCGAGGTCCCTGTGGCCTCGCGTTTTCTTTTGTGCCGTGCGCACGCACGGCGCTGCTGTGTGCGCATTCGGCCGGCGCAAATGAGTCGCGCCGCTCGCGCGGTCGCGTTCCGTTTTTCCTCCCTTCCCCGCGACGCATCGTCCGGACGCACCGAGCGGTGACCGGTGCGTCCGTCCGACTTCCGTACGGTCATCCATTTTCTGGTCGTACGTCTCGCGTCTCGCTTGTTGTTGCGGTGCAGGAGGCGTGTGGCGTTTCTCCTCCATTTTCGGGCACGTCGCGCTGCTGCGTTGCAGCGGGCGGGAATTGGCACGGCCGCTGCAATGGGTACTGCGGGGGCCGGCAGCATCGGCGACTCGACAATCCAGGAGATGATGGAGACAAACATGGAAGTCCAACAGGCAGCATCACAGGTACAGGTGATGGGCATCGATGCCGGCGGCACGATGACCGATACCTTCTTCGTGCGCGCCGACGGTCGTTTCGTCGTCGGCAAGGCTCAGAGCAACCCCGGGGACGAATCGCTGGCGATCTTCAATTCGTCGCAGGACGCGCTGGCCCACTGGGGGCGCGAGGTCGACGACGTCTATCCGGAGCTCGTGACCTGCGTTTATTCGGGCACCGCGATGCTCAACCGCATCCTCATGCGCAAGGGGCTCGACGTTGGCCTGATCTGCAACAAGGGTTTCGAGCAGATCCACTCGATGGGCCGTGCGCTGCAAAGCTACCTCGGCTACGCGCTCGAGGACCGCATCCATCTCAACACCCACCGTTACGACGAGCCGCTGGTGCCCGTTTCACGCACCCGCGGCGTGACCGAGCGTACCGATGTGCAGGGCAAGGTCGTGATCCCGCTGCGCGAGGAAGAGGTGCGCCAGGCGACGCGCGAGCTGGTCGAGGCTGGCTCGCAGGCGATCGTGATCTGCCTGCTGCAGTCGCACAAGAACGAGGTGAGCGAGCAGCGCGCACGCGATCTGGTCCGCGATGAACTGAAGAAGCTGAAGGTCGACATTCCGGTATTCGCGTCGGTGGATTACTACCCGTCCCGCAAGGAAAGCCACCGCATGAACACCACCATCCTCGAGGCCTACGGCGCTGAACCGTCGCGCCAGACGCTGAAGAAGGTCAGCGACCGCTTCAAGAAGCATGGTGCGAAGTTCGACCTGCGTGTGATGGCGACGCACGGCGGCACGATCTCGTGGAAGGCGAAAGAGTTGGCGCGCACCATCGTGTCGGGCCCCATCGGCGGCGTGATCGGCTCGAAGCTCCTGGGCGAGTGCCTGGGTGACGAGAACATCGCGTGCTCCGACATCGGCGGCACCTCGTTCGACGTCGCGCTGATCACCAAGGGCAGCTTCGCGATCAAGTCGGACCCGGACATGGCGCGCCTGGTGCTGTCGCTGCCGCTGGTGGCGATGGACTCGGTGGGCGCGGGGGCGGGCAGCTTCGTGCGTCTCGACCCGTACAGCAAGTCGATCAAGCTGGGGCCCGACAGCGCCGGCTACCGCGTCGGCACCTGCTGGCCGGAGAGCGGGCTGGACACGGTGTCGGTGTCCGACTGCCACGTCGTACTGGGTTACCTGAACCCCGAGAACTTCCTCGGCGGCGCGATCAAGCTGGATGTGCAGCGCGCGCGCGACCACATCAAGGCGCAGATCGCCGATCCGCTGGGGCTCTCGGTCGAGGATGCGGCCGCAGGCGTGATCGAGCTCCTGGACCTGACGCTGTCCGAGTACCTGCGCGCGAACATCAGCGCGAAGGGCTACAACCCGGCCGAGTTCACGTGCTTCTCGTACGGCGGTGCGGGCCCGGTGCACACCTACGGCTACACCGAAGGGGTGGGCTTCAAGGACGTCGTCGTGCCGGCCTGGGCAGCGGGATTCTCGGCCTTCGGTTGCGCGTGCGCGGACTTCGAGTATCGCTACGACAAGTCGGTCGACCTCGGCGTGGCCCAGTTTGCGAGCGATGCGGACAAGGCGGCGGCCTGCGCGAGCCTGCAGGATGCGTGGGAAGAACTGGCGGTCAAGGTCATCGACGAGTTCGTGATCAATGGCTACAAGCCGGAAGACGTGCTGCTGATCCCCGGCTACAAGATGCAGTACATGGGCCAGCTGAACGACCTCGAGATCGTCTCGCCGGTGTCCTCCGCGGCGACGGCGGCGGACTGGAACCAGATCATCGAGACCTTCGAGAACACCTACGGTCGCGTCTATGCCAATTCGGCGCGCTCGCCGGAGCTGGGCTTCTCGATCACCGGCGCGATCCTGCGCGGCATGGTGGTGACGCAGAAGCCGGTGCTGCCGGAAGACCCGGACTGCGGGCCGAACCCGCCGAAGGAAGCCTATCTGGGCACCCGTCCGTTCTACCGCCACAAGCGCTGGGTCGAGGCCGCGCTGTGGAAGATGGAAGCGCTCAAGGCCGGCAACCACATCGTCGGGCCCGCGATCATCGAATCGGACGCGACGACCTTCGTGGTGCCCGACGGCTTCGAGACGACGGTCGACAAGCACCGCCTGTTCCATCTCAAAGAAGTGAAGTAATCGAGGAGACCGCCATGAACATGATGACAAACAAGGAACTCGGCTTCGCCGACCTGCTGAAGAACGGCCAGACGCTGAAGCAGTTCCGCGACGGGATCATCGAGCGCACCAAGGCCACCGGCTACTACAACGGCCAGGAGAAGCTCGAATTCCGCGACAGCGACCCGATCGGCTACGAGAAGCTGTTTTCCAAGCTGCGCGGCGGCCTCGTGCATGCCCGTGAGACGGCGAAGAAGATCGCGGCGAGCCCGATCGTGGAGCAGGAAGGCGAGCTGTGCTTCACGCTGTACAACGCCGCGGGCGACTGCGTGCTGACTTCGACCGGCATCATCATCCACGTCGGCACGATGGGCGCGGCGATCAAGTACATGATCGAGAACAATTGGGAAGGCAATCCCGGCATCAATCCCGGTGACATGTTCACGACCAACGACTGCGCGATCGGCAACGTGCACCCGTGCGACATCGCGACGATCGTGCCGATCTTCTGGGAAGGGCGGCTGATCGGCTGGGTCGGCGGCGTGACGCACGTGATCGACACCGGCGCGGTGACGCCGGGCTCGATGTCCACCGGCCAGACGCAGCGCTTCGGCGACGGCTACATGATCACCTGCCGCAAGACGGGCATCAACGACGAGCCGCTGCGCGACTGGCTGCACGAGTCGCAGCGCTCGGTGCGCACGCCGAAGTACTGGATCCTCGACGAGAAGACCCGCATCGCCGGCTGCCACATGATCCGCGAGCTGGTCGAGGAGGTGATCCGCGCCGACGGCATCGAGGCCTACGAGAAGTTCGCCTTCGAGGTCATCGAGGAGGGCCGCCGCGGCCTGATGAGCCGCATCAAGGCGATGACGCTCCCGGGCAAGTACCGCAAGGTGTCCTTCGTCGATGTGCCGTACAAGCACGAGGACGTGCAGGTGTCGAACGCCTTCGCCAAGCTCGACTCGATCATGCACTCGCCGTGCGAGATGACGATCAAGCCGGACGGCAAGTGGAGGCTGGACTTCGAGGGCGCGAGCCGCTGGGGCTGGCATACCTTCAACGCGCACCAGGTGGCCTTCACCTCGGGCATCTGGGTGATGATGTGCCAGACCCTGGTGCCGACGCAGCGCATCAATGACGGCGCCTACTACGCGACCGAGTTCCGCCTGCCCAAGGGCACGTGGTGCAACCCGGACGATCGTCGCACGGGACATGCCTACGCGTGGCACTTCCTGGTCTCTGGCTGGGCGGCACTGTGGCGCGGCCTCTCGCAGTCCTACTTCAGCCGCGGCTATCTGGAAGAGGTCAATGCGGGCAACGCCAACACCTCGAACTGGCTGCAGGGCGGCGGCATCAACCAGGACGGCGAGATCCACGCGGTGAATAGCTTCGAGGCCTCGAGCTGCGGCACTGGCGCCTGCGCGGTGAAGGACGGCCTGAATCACGCCGCGGCGATCTGGAACCCGGAAGGCGACATGGGCGACATCGAGATCTGGGAGATGGCCGAGCCGCTCCTGTATCTGGGCCGCAACGTGAAGGCCAACTCCGGCGGCTACGGGAAGTACCGCGGCGGTTGCGGCTTCGAGACGCTGCGCATGGTGTGGAACGCCCAGGACTGGACGATGTTCTTCATGGGCAACGGCTTCATGAACAGCGACTGGGGGATGATGGGCGGCTACCCGTCGGCGACCGGCTACCGCTTCGAGGCGCACAAGACGGGGCTGGAGCAGCGCATCGCGATCGGCGACTCGCTGCCGCTGGGCGGCGACCTCGACCCGACGCGTCCGGACTATGAGCGCCACATCGACGCAACCGCGGTGGTCAAGCGTGACAAGCAGTGCATGACCACCGAGGACTGCTACGACAACCACGACCTGTACCTGAACTACCTGCGCGGCGGGCCCGGCTTCGGGGATCCGATCGATCGCGAGCCGAAGGCGATCGAGAACGACCTGAACCAGAAGTTCCTGCTGCCGGAGTACGCGCAGAAGGTCTATGGCGCGGTCTTCACGCAGGACGCGAAGGGCGTGTTCACGGTGGATCCGGCGAAAACGCAGGCCCGGCGTGCCGAAATCCGCAAGGAGCGTCTGGCGCGCGCGCTGCCGACCCGCGAATGGATGAAGGAAGAGCGCGAACGCATCGTCAATAAGCATGCGGCGGTGCAGGTGCAGCACATGTTCGCGACGAGCTTCGCGCTGTCCGAGAAATTCACGAACGAGTTCAAGGCTTTCTGGAACCTGCCGGCCGACTGGCAGCTGACGGAGACCGAGCTCAACGTGCCGACCTACGGTTCCAAGCACCGCATGGACCTGTCCCTGCTGCCCGACGTCACGACCGTCGTCCAGGTCGAAGAGTAATCACCGAATCGAGGAGTTGGAAAATGTCTACCTATACCAATGAACAGGTCGCACACCTCGTTGAGGGCTCGCTCGACTGGGAAACCACTTTCCGCATGCTGTCGATGCCCAAGGACAACAGCCGCTTCGAGCAGTACCTGAAGGCGCTGCAGGCCAAGGTCTCGTTCCCCCACAAGATCGTGCTGCCGCTGGGGCCCCACCTCTACATCGTGCAGGACGCGAAGACCAAGCAGTGGGTCACGATGTGCGACTGCGGCCACGACTTCGGCGATTACCGCGAGAACTGGAAGCTGAACGCGGCGATCTACGTGCGCGACACCGAGGAGGCGATGACCGAGGTGTATCCCAAGCTGATGGCGCCGGATACGCAGTGGCAGGTGTATCGGGAGTACTACTGCCCGACCTGCGGCACGATGCACGACGTCGAGGCGCCGACCCCGTGGTACCCGGTGATCCACGACTTCGAGCCGGACATCGAGGCGTTCTACAAGGAATGGGTGGGTCTGCCCGTCCCTGAAAAAGCGGCCTGAGCCGTCACTGCCGGGCGGTAGGCCCGGCGCCTGCGGGCCGGTGCCTCCATGACGGAGGCGCCGGCCGGGGCACCCCGGGGCCAGGCTGGCCCCGACATCTTCCCGAATTCCCCGACACCCATGCGGAGCGCGAGCCCTGCAGGGACTCGGCTACGCAAAAAAACGAAAGTCACGCGCCGGGCCACGGCGTGGAGGAGAGAGTGATGCTGCGTCGATTGAGGAAATATGGAGGCGGCGCCCGTGGCGTCGTCACGTTGATGACGTCGTCCGCGCCGCTGGTGATCGTCGGCGGCCTGCTGTACGCCGGGCTGTTCGTGAAGGCCGAGGCGGTCGTGCAGAAGGTCGAGCCGCCGGCGATCGAACGGCGCGACAGCTTCTACGGCGTGGCGGCGCCGGACGAGCGCACGGTCTGGGCGGTCGGAGCGGGCGGCAAGATCGTGCGCAGCGAGGACGGCGGCCACTCCTGGACACGCCAGCCGTCGGGGATCGATGCGAACCTCCAGGGCATCGCCGCGTGGGACGCGCAGGACGCCGTCGCGGTCGGCAATGACGGCATCGTGCTCGTCACCCATGACGCCGGCGCGAGCTGGACCCGTGCCGAGGTTCCGTCGAGCGGCAATCCCAACAAGTTCTTCCGCGTGCGCCTTGCCAACGGCGCGGCGTGGGCAGTCGGCGAATACGGCGCCTTGCTGCGCTCCGACGACCGCGGTGCGACCTGGAAGCGCGTGCTGCCCGAGGAGGACCGCGCCTGGAACGACGTGGCCTTCGTCGGCGACGCGGGCTGGGTGGTCGGCGAGTTCGGAGCGCTGATGAAGAGCGCCGACGGCGGTGCGACATGGCAGGCGGTCGAGATGGCGAACAAGGTCAGCCTGATGAGCGTGGCCTTCCGCGACGCGGACAACGGCGTGGCGGTGGGGCTCGCCGGCACGCTCCTCGTCACTTCCGATGGCGGCGCGAGCTGGCAGCAAGTGCCCGCGCTGACCCGGGAGCATCTCTACAGCGTGGTGTGGGACGACGGCCGCTGGCTGGCGGTCGGTGACAAGGGCGTGATGGCCAGCGCCGACGCCGGTGCGGCGCAGTGGCAGCTCGGGCGCGTGGCCGAAGGCGACGTGTCGTGGCGCACCCAGGTCGCGCGCGCCGGCTCTCGCTATTTCCTCGCCGGCAGCAATCTCGCCGTGCTCGACGATGGCGCGCTGAGCGTCGCCGGCCACAAGCGCATGTGAGGGCACGGGGATGAAGAACACGACTTTCGGCAAGGTCGACGCGGCCTTCGCCTTCCTCATCCGCTTCCGCGCGCTGGTCGTCGCCGCGGTCGCCGTGGTTACCTTGGCGATGGGCTGGCAGGCGAGCCAGATCGAGGTGAAGACGATCTTCAGCGATCTGCTCCCGCGCAACCATCCGTACGTGGAGGTGAACCAGCGCTTCAGCAAGACGTTCGGCGGTTCGAACATGGTCAGCATCATGCTCGAGGTGGAGCAGGGCGACATCTTCGATCCGGTGGTGCTCGGCAAGGTGCAGAAGCTCACGGTCGACCTGCAGCAGGTCGAGGGCGTCGATACCTACCAGATCATTTCGCTGGCCTCGAAGAAGATCAAGGAGGTGCGCGCATCGACCGAAGGGGTCGAGTCGCGGCCCCTGATGTGGCCCGACCTGCCGCAGGGCGCGGGAGAGCTCGCGGCGCTGAAGGCGGCGGTGCTCAACAACCCGCTGGTGTACGGCCCTTACGTGTCGACAGACCTGAAGGCGACGCTCGTGACGCTGGACTTCAGCGACGGCAACATGGACTACACGCGCGCCTTCAACCAGCTGATGAAGCTCGTCGGCGAAGCCGAGGGCGACGGCGTGAAGGTGCGCATCGTCGGCGAGCCGGTGCTCTACGGCTGGGTGAACCACTACCTGCAGGAGACGCTGACGATCTTCTTCGCCGCCGTCGCCGCGCTGGTCGTGCTGCTGTGCCTGATCACGCGCACCTGGCACGGCACGGTGCTGCCGCTGCTCGCCGGCCTCGTCAGTGCGATCTGGGCGCTGGGTGCCGCGCGCCTGATGGGCTTCCACCTCGACCCGCTGGTCGTCGTCGTGGCCTTCCTCATCACCGCGCAGGCGATCTCGAACTCGGTGCAGCTCATCGCGCGTTTCGACGACGAGACACGGCAGGGCACGCCGAGCGCCGCGGCCGCCGCACGGGCCAGCGCACGCAACCTGTTCAAGCCCAGCATGCTCGCGATCGTGGCCGATGCCGGCTGCGTGCTGGTCGTTGCGCTGACGCCGATCCCGCTGCTGCAGAAGATCTCCTTCATCGGCACGGTGTGGGTGCTCACCATCGCCGTAAGCGCGCTGGTCCTCACGCCGGTGATGCTGTCGTGGTTCGGCTCGCGCCAGCGCTTCATCCACCCGGTGAACATCAACCCGCTGCTGATGCGCATCCTCGGGATCTGCTCGGCGATCGTGACGACGCGCTGGCGCTACGCGGTGCTGGGCATGGCCGCTGCGGTGTTCGTCGTGTCGGGGCTGTACGCCTTCAACCTGAAGGTGGGCGACGCCAACCCCGGCTCGCCGATCCTGTGGCCCGAATCGGACTACAACCGCGACGCGGCCGAGATCAACCGCCAGTTCCAGGGCTCCGACCGCATGTTCGTCGTCGTCGCCGGCAAGGAGCCGGGGGCGCTGCGCGAACCCGAGGTGCTGTCGAGCATGACGCGCTTCCAGAAGTACATGGAGGCCCAGCCGGAGGTCGGCGGCAGCATCTCGCTTGCGGACATCCTGCCGCAGGTGAACCGCGTGCTGCGCGAGGGCAATCCGATGTACCAGGAGCTCGGCAAGAGCACAGAGGAAAACGCCGAGCTGATGTACATGTTCGTGTCCGGCTCGGACCCGGGCGACATGGACCGCTACGCCGATGCCGACGCGAAGAACGGGGCGGTGACGCTGTTCTTCCGCGACCACCAGGGCGAGACGATCCGCACCGCGGTGGCGCGGGTGCGCGACTACGTCGCCGAGCATCCGGTGAAGGGCGCGGAGTATCTGCTGGCGGGCGGGCTGGTCGGCGTGCTGGCGGCGGTGAACGAGGTGATTCTCGCCGGGCAGATCGAGGCCATCGCGCTGGCGCTGCTGGTGCTGGTGGTGTGCTGCACGATCACCTACCGCTCCACGGTCGCAGGGGTGTTCTTCATGATCCCCGTGCTGCTGTCGAACACGATCACCTTCAGCTATATGGCGTGGCAGGGCATCGGCATGAACATCAACACGCTGCCGGTGGTCGCGCTCGGCATCGGGCTGGGCGTCGATTACACCTTCTACATCGTCGATGGCATCCGCGAGAACCTGCACCGCGCGCACAACGTCGAGCGCGCGATCGTCAATGCGCTGATGGGCCCCGGCAAGGGCGTGCTGATCACGGCGATGACGCTCATCACCAGTGTCGTGCTGTGGCACTTCTCGTCGCTGCGCCTGCAGGCCGACATGGGCGTGCTGATCGCGTTGTGGCTGTTCATCTCGGCCTTCAGTGCGCTCTTCATCATGCCGGCCCTCGTCTATGTGTTCCGTCCGGAATTCATCGTCGGCAGCAAGCGCCGTCCCATCGAGCAGGCCGAACCCGTGCTGGTCGGCTGATCCACCCCCGCGGACGCGACGGGATCCCCGCCGCGTCCGTCCATGACCCCTTCAGAGCAGTGACAAAACGACAAGGAGCGAGGAGATGAGGAGCAAGGGAGTAACAAAGATCAGGGCGTCGGCGCTGGCGGTGGCCGCGGCCCTCGCCGGGCTGGCGGGCGGCCCCGCCCGGGGCGCCGATGCGAGCACGAATTACGAGCTTGCGGCGCTGCCCGGTGGCGAGGGCACGATGAAGTCCTGGGCTGCCGACGACTTCAGTTTCAACCTGTCCGGCTACGCGCGCGGCTGGGTGTCGGTGAACCTGGAGGACCAGCCGGAGCTGAAGGCGATCGGCGAGAAGAGCAAGGGCAAGCTGTCGATGGTGCGCGGTTCGCTGCTGCTCGACGCGGACGCCAAGACCGGGCCGATCAAGTGGAAGGCGATCGGCCGCGTCGACCGCGAGTACAAGACCGACTATCTCGACGACCTGGAGCGCTTGCGCGAAACCAACGGCACCAACCGCGGCGGCCACGCGAGCAGCATCCTCGACAACTACAACCGCGGCGAGGTGCGCGAGTTCTGGGCCGAGATCCCGCTCGGCGAGCGCGTCACCGTGAAGGCCGGCAAGCAGCAGCTGGTGTGGGGCGAGTCGGACTTTTTCCATGCGATGGACCTCGTGCATGGCTACGACCTGTCGTGGCGTCTGTTCTTCGAGGGCGAGAACGAGGAATGGAGGAAGCCGCTGACGCTGATCTCGACCAAGATCCGCGTGCCCGAGGCCGACGGCATGCTGGCCGCCTACATCCGCCCCGGCGTCGACCGCTGCCAGGACATCGGCAACACCTACGATATCCAGGGCGGACGCTGGTTCTTCCAGCCCTACCGCGGCTTCGACCTCACCGCGGTCACCGACAAGGACTGTGACCACCCGGCAGGCGACTACCGCGACGTCACCGGCGGCGTGCGCTGGTCGGGCGAGGCCCTCGGCCTCAGCTACTCCTTCGCCTGGCTCACGACCTTCTCGGCCGACCCGGTCGCGAACTCCGCCTTCAGGCCGTACAAGAAGGCGCCGGAAGGGGCGGTGTTCGACCGGATCCACCCGCAGATCGACGTCTACGGGATGACCGTGAGCGGCTACAGCGCCACGCTGGATGCCGTGCTCAGCGCGGAGATGGCCTACACCAAGGATCAGCCCTACAACATCGGCACGGGCGCCTTCCTCAACCCGACGGTGCCCGGAAATGTCGGTATCGGCCTGGGCGGCGTGAAGTTGAAGGACACGCTGACGACGATGCTGCGCATCGACAAGGACCTCGATCTGCAGGGCGTTTTCGGCACCTCGCGGCCCTCGTTCTCGTCGATCCAGCTGTTCGACACGCAGGTGCTGAACTTCAAGGAGTCGGACGACCTCGTGCGCCTGTTCGCGTACGGCACGCCGCTCACCGAGCACAACACCATCCTGACCGCGTTCACGACGCTGAACTACCGCAACGACACGATCAACCCGGGCTTCGCGATCGGCTTCGACCTCAGCCACGGCGGCGGTTTCGCGATCCCCAGCGTGTCGCTGACGCTCAACGACGAATGGCTCGCGCGCATCGAGGCGGACATCTTCTGGACCGGCAACCGTTCCAACAAGGTCCAGTTCAGTGGCGAGCGTTCGCAGCTCTTCGGCTACTTCGACAACGCCAGCCAGCTCGTTTTCCGCTTGACCCGGCAGTTCTGAAAAAAGAGAGGAGACCCACCATGCAGAAAAATTTCACCTGTGCCGTCCGTCCCTCGGTGCGGCAACTCGCGGCAGGCACCGGCCTCGCCCTCACGGCGCTGTTCGCCGCAGCGGGCGCGCACGCCAAGGTGCTCGAGCCCGGCTTCATCATCACGAAGGACAACCTCGCGAGCGTCAAGGAGGACACCTTCGAGGGCAAGACCATAGCCAGCATGATCCCGGAGAAGCTCGAGTGGATGATCACGAACTACGGGCTCACCATCAAGATCGCGCACTCGAAGAAGATCGAGATGGACCCGAAGTACGTCGAGGCGACGAAGAAGTGGTCGAAGGAGGTCAAGTTCAATCCGGCCGACCGCACGATCACCGGCTGGAAGGCCGGCATGCCCTTCCCGCCGGAAACAATCAAGATGGACGACCCGAACGCGGGCGACAAGGTGATCTGGAACCTGCGCGCCGCGACCTACGGCGCGACGATGGACCTGCGTGACATCGCCTGGGTGTTCCTCGACGCGAAGAAGGGTTACGAGCGCGTGCAGGCCTTCCAGTCGCGGCGCTACTACATGGAAGGGCGGCTCGACGGCGGGCCGGTCTCGGTCGGCGACGGCGACATCTCGCAGAAGACCTACTTCGTCGCGCATTACCCGCAGGACATCCGCGGCCTGGGCACCTTCTCGGTGCGCTACAACCAACCCGACTCGGCCAAGCCGGACGACTCCTATGCCTACCTGAAGTCGGTGCGGCGCACGCGGCGCCTCTCCGGCGGCGCATGGATGGACCCGATCGGCGGCACCGACCAGCTCTACGACGACTGGGACATCTGGGACGCGTGGCCGACCAAGTACACCCAGAACAAGCTCGTGGAGAAGCGCTGGGTGCTCGCGATCGCGCACAGCCCGGAGGTTAGCGTCGACACCGCGCAACCGTGGAGCGAGCCGCAGAAGCGCTTCCCGCGCATCAACATGGCCGAGCCGCCGTTCGCCAATCCGGCGAAGGACGTCGAATGGGAGCCGCGCGAGGTGTACGTCGTCGAAGGCACGCCGCCCGCCGAGCATCCGTACAGCAAGAAGGTCGCGTACATCGAGGTGGACTTCCCGCGGCCCTACCTGGGCTACGCGCTCGATCGCAAGGGTGAGTTCTGGAAGATGTTCATCTTCCAGAACCGGCCGGACGTGGGCGACGACGGCTACAAGGCGGTGATGCCGGTCGTCGGCCACATCATCGACGTCAAGCGCGGTCACGCGACCAACTGGTCGTCCAACATGAAATCCAACCCGAAAGGCGTGAAGGACACCGACGTGTCGCTGAACGTGCTGGAGGAGGTCGCGACCGGGGCTGGCAGCCGCTGAGGTCGCCTTCCGCCGCCCGCGCCGGTACCGCAGTCTCCCCCTTGGTCCGCCCCAGCCCAATTTCGGGGCGGACATTTTTCTCGCGGGGGCAGCGCCGGCGAAGCGGGTGGTGGCGATCAGGACAAGGGAGCACTTCGACATGCAGACATACCAGGCCACAGGCTGCGAATGGCGCACGACGCAGCTGGCGCAGTTCATCGCGCGCCACGGCGACCGCGACCTCGACGCGTTGCGCGAGCGCGCCGCCCGGGACCCTCGACGCTTCTGGGACCAGGTGCTCGACGCGATCGATCTGCGCTGGGTGAGGCCTTACCGGCAGACGCTCGACCTTTCAGGCGGCGTCATGTGGCCCAAGTGGTTCGTCGGCGGGCGGTTGGACCTCGTCGACAACCTCGTCGGCAAGCATGCGCGCGCGACGCCGACCAAGATCGCGATCCGCTGGGAGGGCGACCGTGGCGAACTGCGCACGATCAGCTATGCCGAGCTCGCGGCCGAGGTCGAGCGCGTCGCGGCGGGCCTGCGTGCGCTCGGAGTGGGCGAGGGCGACCGCATCGCGCTTTACCTGCCGATGATTCCCGAAGCGGCCGTGATGATGCTCGCGGCGACCCGCATCGGCGCGATCTTCATCCCGTTCTTTTCCGGCTATGGCGCCGACTCGGTCGCACAGCGCGTGCAGGACTGCGACGCGCGCCTGCTCGTGTGCGCCAACGGCTACTACCGCCGCGGCAAGCGCGTCGACATGCTCGCCGACGCCCGCGCGGCGGTGCGCGAGTGCCCGTCGCTGCGCCACCTCGTGATCGTCGACCGCCTCGGTACGGGGCTCCGCGCGCAGGAGGGGGAGGGGACGGACGACTGTATCGAGTTCGACTACCGCCGCCTGCCCGTGTCGGTGTCGACCTGCCCGCTGACGGCCTTCCCCGCCGACCAGACGCTGATGCTGATCTACACCTCCGGCACGACGGGCAAGCCCAAGGGCGTCGTGCACACGCACGCCGGATTCCCGGTGAAGGCCGCGCAGGACCTGATGATGGCTTTCGACCTGCGGGCCGACGACACGCTGATGTGGGTCACCGACATGGGCTGGCTGATGGGGCCGTGGATGGTCTATGGCGGCCTGATGCTCGGCGCGACCCTCGTCTTTTACGAAGGCACGCCCGACTACCCCGACGCGGGCCGCCTGTGGCAGGTGGTCGAACGCCATGGCGTCACGCACTTCGGCCTGTCGCCGACACTCGTGCGCCTGCTGATGGCGAACGAGGGCAGCGTACCGGAGCCGGCCGCGATCGAGCGCCTGCGGGTGTTCGGCTCGACCGGCGAGGCGTGGAACGAGGCGCCGTGGCTGTGGCTGTACGAGCAGGTCGGCCGCTCGCGCCGGCCCATCATCAATTACTCGGGCGGCACCGAGATCGGGGGCGGCATCCTCGCCTGCTTCCCCGGCCTGCCGCAAAAACCGGGTTCGTTCAACGGACCGATCCCGGGCGTGGCGGCCGACGTGATGGATGCGGACGGTCGTCCCTTGCGCGGCAGCGTCGGCGAACTCGCCATCCGCGCACCGTGGCCGGGCATGACCAACGGCTTCTGGCGCGACCCCGCGCGCTATCGCGAGGCGTACTGGTCGGTGTGGCCGGACGTGTGGGTGCATGGCGACTGGGCGCGCGTGGATGAGGACGGCCACTGGTTCGTGCACGGGCGCAGCGACGACACCATCAAGGTCGCCGGCAAGCGCGTCGGCCCCGCCGACTTCGAATCGGCGCTGGTGTCGCATCCGCTCGTCGTCGAGGCCGTCGCGGTCGGCGTGCCCGACGAGATCAAGGGCGAGGCGGTGGTGTGCTTCGTCACGGTCGCGGACGGCGCCGCGGAGGCCGCGCGCCCCTGGCCGGACCTCGAGGCCGAACTCGTCGAGCATGTCGGACGCCAGCTCGGCAAGCCGCTGCGCCCGGCGCGGGTGCACCGCGTCGTCGCGATTCCCAAGACGCGCAACGGCAAGACGGTGCGGCGCGTGATGCGCGGCGCCTATCTCGGCACGGGACTCGGCGACCTGTCGTCGATCGAGAACCCCGGGGCGATCGACGCGGTGGGGGCACTCGGACGCGCCCTGCGCGAGGCCTCCGCGGCAGTGCAGGCATGAGACATGACCATCAAGAGGAGGACATCATGAGCAAGGTATTTACGGACGCGGCCACCGCCTTGGCCGACGTCGTGCGCGACGGACAGACCGTCGCGGTCGGCGGTTTCGGACTGTGCGGCATCCCCGAGATGCTGATCCACGGACTGCGCGACTCGAAGGCCAAGGGCCTTACGGTGATCAGCAACAACGCCGGTGTCGACGGCATCGGCCTCGGCCTGCTGCTCGAATCGCGGCAGATCCGCAAGATGGTCGCGTCCTACGTCGGCGAGAACGCCGAGTTCGAGCGCCAGCTGCTCTCCGGCGAGCTCGAAGTCGAGCTCACGCCGCAGGGCACCCTCGCCGAGAAGCTGCGCGCCGGCGGGGCCGGCATCCCGGCCTTCTACACCCGCACCGGCGTCGGCACGCTCGTCGCCGAGGGCAAGGAGGAGCGCGACATCGACGGCAAGCGCTACCTGCTCGAGCGTTCGCTCACGGCCGACATCGCGCTGGTCAAGGCGTGGAAGGCCGATCGCGCGGGCAACCTCGTGTATCGCAAGACCGCGCGCAACTTCAACCCGGTCGTCGCCACGGCGGGCCGCATCACCGTGGCCGAGGTCGAGGAGCTGGTCGACACCGGCACGCTCGACCCCGACCACATCCATACCCCCGGCGTCTTCGTCCAGCGCATCGTCGTCAATCCGCGCCCCGCGAAGCACATCGAACAACGCACGACACGGCAGGAGTGATCATGGCCTGGACCCGCAACGACATGGCGCGCCGCGCCGCGCAGGAACTGCGCAGCGGCTTCTACGTGAACCTCGGCATCGGCATGCCGACCCTGGTCGCCAACCACATTCCGCCGGGCATGGATGTGTGGCTGCAGTCGGAGAACGGCCTGCTCGGCATCGGCCCGTTCCCGACCGAAGCCGAGGTCGACGCCGACCTCATCAACGCCGGCAAGCAGACCATCACCACGCTCGCCGGCAGCAGCATCTTCAGCAGCGCGGACTCCTTCGCGATGATCCGCGGCGGTCACATCGACCTCGCGATCCTCGGCGCGATGCAGGTCAGCGAGCACGGCGACCTCGCGAACTGGATGATCCCCGGCAAGCTCGTGAAGGGCATGGGCGGCGCGATGGACCTCGTCGCCGGCGTGCGCCGCGTGATCGTGATGATGGAGCACTGCAGCAAGGACGGCGCGCCCAAGATCCTGCGCCGCTGCGAGCTGCCGCTCACCGGCGTCGGCGTCGTCAACCGCATCATCACCGATCTGTGCGTGCTCGACGTCACGCCGAAGGGCCTACGCCTCGTCGAGACCGCCCCGGGGGGGGACGTCGAGGAGGTGCTGGCCTGCACCGGCGCGCCGATCGAGTCGGGCGAACCGGTAGCCGGCTGAACCGTCCGGCCGACCGTACGATATTCGAACGCCGTCCGGACGCAAGCGTCCGGAAATCGTACGGTCGGAGCAAGACGACTGCGGCCGGGCGGGGCAGTCGCCCCCGGCCGGGATCGGGGCATTTCGCCCGCACCTGCATTCCGCGCGGCAGGTGAAAAAACAATTTAAGCAAATCCTGTTTCTGGCACCTCCTTTGCTATTCTTGTTAAACGCGAGCACCACCTTGCACGCGTATTTGCCGGAGATTCCACGTACCACAAAACACACACAACGCGCTGTCGCCTGCAGAACCTACAGGACTTGTCCAAACGGCCGCGCATGACGCGGCTCGCAGCGATCGGCGCAACAGGAGGAGAGACTTGATGACACGGGTGCCCGAAGGGCAGATGTTTTCCGACCCGGGTAGCGACGCCGCCGTGATGGCGGCGTGGGAACGCTTTCTCGACGGCGAAAGCCGTCCGTCCGACTCATTGCGCGCGCTCGTCGACCGTTCGTGGCAGCGCTGCCAGGAGCAAAACGTCGATCCCGACAAACGCAGCGCGCCGCCTCCGGTCGACGAGTCGATGCTGGAGTCGATGAAGGAGCATCACGGCGAACTGCTGCAGGCCAGCGCCCCGATCATGGCCTGTGCGCGCGATTTTCTCGCGGAAACCGGCACCGTGATGGCGCTCGCCGACACGAGCTGCACGATCCTGACGATGGAGGGCGACAACCCGACCATCGGGACCGCAGAGAGCATCCATCTGTTGCCGGGCGTCTCCTGGAGCGAACGCATCTGCGGCACGAACGCGATCGGCACGGCGCTCGCTGTGGGCGAGCCGGTGCAGATCCACTCGGCGGAACATTATTGCGCCGGCATCAAGCGCTGGACCTGTTCGGCCACCGTGATCCGCCACCCGCACGACGGCGAGATCATCGGCGTCGTCGACGTCTCGGGCCTGTCCGAGAGCTACAGCCGCCAGAGCCTCGCGCTGGTCGTGACGACCGCAAGCCGCATCGAGAACAAGATCGCGATGCGCGAGATGGAGCGGCGCTACCACCTGCTCGAAGCCTCGCTGCAGCGCTGGTCCAACGGCACCGACGGCCTCGTGCTGTTTGACCGCCGGGGGTACCCGGTGCGCGCCAACGAGATCGCCCAGGCGGCGATGACCTCGCTGGGCGCCGACCTCGACCTGTCCGCGCCGCGCCGTGTCACCGCACTGGCGATCGGCGACAACGGCGAACTCGTGCGCACGCCGGCGCTGCCCGCCTGGCTGCGGCCCGAATGGCTCGAGCCGGTATACGGCGCACAAGGGCAGCGCCTGGGCACCCTGCTCGTGTTGCCCCTGCCCCGCATCGGGCGCGCGATCTCCGGGGAAGGCGCACGTCGCCTCGTCAGCGAGCCGGCGGTGGCGGCGAACGACATGCCCTCCGGCTTCACCTCCATCATCACCCGCGACCCGGCGCTGCGCGAGGCCGTGCGCAAGGCCGACCAACTCGCGCGCTCCAAGGTGCCGGTGCTGCTGCTGGGCGAGACGGGCGTCGGCAAGGAAGAGTTCGCCCAGGGACTGCACAAGGCCAGCCCCTTCCGCGACGGTCCTTACGTCGCGCTGAACTGCGGCGGCCTGTCGCGCGAACTCCTCGCCAGCGAACTCTTCGGCTATGTCGACGGCGCCTTCACCGGCGCGCGGCGCGGCGGAATGGTCGGCAAGATCGAGGCCGCCAACGGCGGCACGCTGTTCCTCGACGAGATCGGCGAGATGCCGCTCGACCTGCAGCCGCACCTGTTACGCGTGCTCGAGCAGAGCGAGATCTACCGCCTGGGCGAAAACGTGCCGCGCAAGGTCAGCTTCCGCCTCATCGCCGCGACCCACCGCGACCTGCGCAAGGAAGTCGCCGATGGCCGCTTCCGCATGGATTTCTTCTACCGCGTCGCGGTGACCTCGGTGCGCATCCCGCCGCTGCGCGACCGCGTCGGCGACGTGCGCGAGCTCGCCCGGCACTTCGTCGAACGCTTCTCGAAGCAGCACGAGCTCGGACTACGCCGTCTCGACGAGGAGCTGCTCGCCCGGCTCGAGAGCTACAGCTGGCCGGGCAACGTGCGCGAACTGAGGAACGTCGTCGAGAGCGTGCTGCTGATGAGCGACAGCGAGTGCGTCGGCATCGACGCCTTGCCGCCGGAACTCCTCGGCATGGCCGACTCCCCGGTCAGCGCGCCGGTCGCGACCGCGCTTGGCGCACTCGCGACGAACGCGCCGGTCGGCAGCATCGCGGAAGGCGAGGCGGAGCTCATCCGCCGCGCGATCGCCGCTACCCACGGCAACCTCACGCGTGCTGCACGCGAGCTCGCCATCGCGAAGAGCACGCTGTACCAGAAGGTGAAGCTGTACGGGCTGGAGCGCGACATCGGGCGGGTGCGCGCGGGTTGAGCGGCGCGGCTAGGCCCGGGCCGCGTGGCGGGCGTGCAGCGCGCGCAGCATGCGCTGCAGCGCTTCCTCGAGCAGCGCGCGCGGGCAGCCGAAGTTAAGGCGCACGAAGCCGGGCATGCCGAAGGGGGCGCCGTCGGATAGCCCCACGCCGGCATCCTCGAAGAAGCGCATGGGGTTATCGAGCCCGGCGCCACGGCAGTCGATCCATGCAAGGTAGGTCGCTTCGGGCCGCGTCGTGGCGAGGCCGGGCATCGCGGCGACGGCCTCCATCACGAGGTCGAGGTTGCCGCGCAGGTAGTCGAGCAGGGCCGCGCGCCACGGGCCACCGTCACGGTAGGCGGCCTCGGCGGCGACGAGGCCGAGCAGGTTGTTGTGCGGGACGACGCCACGCATCTCGTGGCGGAAGCGCCGACGCAGCGCAGGGTCGGGGATGATCGCCAGTGCGCAGTAGAGCGCGGGGATGTTCCAGGTCTTGGACGGCGCCATCAGCGTGATCGTGCGCCGGGCGGTCGCTTCGTCGAGCGCGGCGATCGGGATGTGCGGCGTGGCCGGGTCGAGGACGAGGCCGCAGTGGATCTCGTCGGAGCAGATCACCAGGTCGTGCCGCTCGGCGAGGCCCGCGAGCCATTCGAGCTCGTCGCGGTCGAACACGCGGCCGACCGGGTTGTGCGGGTTGCACAGCATCAGCAGGCGGGTGCGCGCGGTGATGGCATTTTCCACGTCCTCGCGGTCCCATCCCCAGCGGCCGTTCTCCAGCCTGAGCGGGCGCGTGACCAGGCGCCGGTCGCTGTTTGCCGGCGCGGTGAGGAAGGGCGGATACACGGGCGTCGCGGTGAACACCTCGTCGCCGGCTTCGCCGGTCGCGCGGCACGCGAGGTTGAAGCCGGTGACGACGCCCGGCAGCCACACGATCCAGTCCGCCTCGATGTGCCAGTCGTGGTCGCGGGCGATGCCGTCGATGACGGCGTCCGACAGACCGGGCCAGGGGTCCGTGTAGCCGAACACGCGGTGGTTGATGCGTGCGCGGATCGCGTCGATAACCGGCGGCGGTGCGGGGAAGTCCATGTCCGCGACCCACAGCGGCAGCACGTCGCGTCCGGCGTAACGGCCCCATTTCTCGCCGGGGACGGCGCTGCGGTCGGGGACGTGGTCGAAATCGAATGACGCGGGGCTCATGGTTGCGGCTCCTTGGTGGCCGGATGGGCAGGTTGGGGAATTCCCGGCGGGAATTGTCCGCGGGCGAGGGATACAATTACACAAAACGATCCGCTGGCGTTGGAGGAAGACAATCGTGCAACACCTCACGGCCCACCCCGATGGCATTCTCGCGGTGGACTCCGGCTACTGCCACCCCGGCCTTGCGGCCATTCACCTGATCATCCACGAGGGGCGTGCCGCCGTCGTGGACACCGGCACCAATGCCTCGGCGCCGCGCGTGCTGGCGGCGCTGGCCGCTGCGGGGATCGTGCCCGAGCGCGTGCAGTGGGTGATCCTGACGCACATCCACCTCGATCACGCCGGCGGCGCCGGCAGCCTGATGTGCGCGTTCCCGAACGCGAAGCTCGTCGTCCATCCGCGCGGCGTGCGCCACATGGCCGATCCGGCGAAGCTGTGGGAAGGCACCTCCGCCGTGTATGGCGCCGAGCGCGCCTTCGCGCTGTACGGCCGCCTGGCGCCGGTCGCGGCCGAGCGGATCGTCGCGACCGAGGAGGACATGGTGCTCGAGCTGGGCACGCGCAGGCTGCGCATCCTGCACACGCCCGGGCACGCGAAGCACCACATCTGTATCTGGGACGAGACCGCGCGCGCCTTCTTCACCGGTGACACCTTCGGCCTGTCGTATCGCGAGTTCGACGTCGACGGCCGGCCTTCGGTGTACCCGACGACGACGCCGACGCAGTTCGATCCGGATGCGCTGCACGAGTCGATCGACCGGCTGGTGAGCTATCGGCCGGACGCGATGTATCTGACCCACTACAGCCGCGTGACCGGCGTGGATCGGCTTGCGGCCGACCTGCACCGGCTGATCGACACGCAGATCGCGGTGGCAAGGGCGGCGCGCGGCGAGGGGGTCGCACGTCACGTCGAGATCCTCGCGGGGCTGGAGCAGATCGTGCGCGAGGAGGCCGAGCGCCATGGCTGGCCGCTTCCGGAGGACGAGATGTTCGCCCTCTTGCGCACCGATCTCGAGCTCAATGCCCAAGGGCTGGGGGTCTGGCTCGACGATTGCGCGCTGCGCGAACTGAGCACCGCCTGATCCACCGGCCGCGGGGCCGCGGTTTACCGCTCTTCCTCGCGCGGCCGGTCCTGCAGCGCTTCGTACTTCGCCCGCGCGGCGGCGTCGCCCTGCAGCGCCGCCTGCGCGTACCAGTGCTCGGCCTGACGGAGATCGGCGGGCAAGCCGTCTCCCGCTTCGTACATAGACGCGACGATGTACTGCGCGCCCGCGTGTCCTGCGCGGGCGGCGGCGAGGTACCAGCGCGCGGCCGCGGCGAAATCGCGCCCCATGCCGTGCCCCACGTAGTACATGGTCGCCAGGCTGACCTGGGCTTCCGTGTGTCCCTGCTCGGCGGCGCGGCGGTACCACTCCGCCGCGGTGGGCAGGGATTTCGCGACGCCGCTGCCGCGGTCGTACAGCAGCGCGAAGTTGTACTGCGCCTGGGCGAGACCGGCGCCGGCCGCGCGCCTGAGCCAGCGCCACCCGGCGTCGGGTTCCGGTGCGGCGGTTTCCTTGCGGAACATCATCATCGCGAGGTTGAACTGCGCCAGGCGGTTGCCGGCCCGCGCAGCGCGCTCGAACAGCCGCGCCGCCTCGTCCAGCCGGCCCGCCTCGTAGGCGCTGACCGCGCTTTGCGCGAGCGACGCGGGCGGTGTGCTGTCGGCGTGGGCGGGTGCGGCGCCGAGCAGGCCGGCGGCCAGTAGCGTACGGCATGCCAGATGGCGCATCGTGGGTCCTCCATTGGCCCATTGGAGCGAAGGCGCGCGGGCGAGTTCATCGCGGCCGCGCTGCGGTAACATCCGCGCTTCTGCGTGAACGGTAATTGCCATGTCCGGCCCGAGTTTCGAATCCCCTGTCGAAGTCGATCGCGAGCGCCGTTTCGGCGGCATCGCCCGCCTGTACGGCGCCGATGCGCCCACACGCCTCGACGCCGCGCATGCGTGCGTGATCGGCGTGGGCGGGGTCGGCTCGTGGATCGCCGAAGCGCTGGCGCGCAGCGGGGTGGGGCGCATCACGCTGATCGACCTCGATCATGTCGCCGAGTCCAACATCAACCGCCAGATCCACGCGCTGGATCCGACGCTGGGGCAGGCCAAGGTGCTGGCGATGGCCGAGCGCATCCGTGCGATCAATCCGCATGCGCGCGTCGAGGTGGTCGAGGATTTCGTCACGCCGGACAACGCGACGGACCTGCTGCAAGGCTTCGACGTCGTCGTCGATGCGATCGACAACGTGCGCGCCAAGGTCGCGATCGTGCTGGTGTGCCGCCGCCGGCGTATCCCGCTGATCGTTGCCGGCGGCGCCGGGGGCAAGACCGATCCGGGCCGTATCCGCGTCGACGACCTGTCGCGTACCGAGCAGGATCCGCTGCTCGCCAAGGTGCGCAAGCGCCTGCGCAGCGAGCACGGTTTCCCGCGCAATCCCAAGCGCCCCTTCGGCATCGAGGCGGTGTATTCGTGCGAGCCGTTGCGGCTCGACGACCTCGCGTGCGACCTGCCGCACGGACCGCAGGGGCTCGCGTGCGCCGGCTACGGCTCCAGCGTCGCGGTGACGGCATCGGTCGGCATGTTCGCCGCCGCGCGCGCGATCGAACGTCTGCTGGCGCCGCCGGTCGACGCCAGTCCGGAAACTGTCGAGAGCGAATCATGAGCGAAACACATGCGGTGGTGCTGTTCGGGCACGGCGCCCGCGATCCCGAGTGGGCTCGGCCGATGCGGCGCACGCGCGATCACCTGCGCGCACAGGCGCCCGGGCTGCGCGTCGAACTGGCCTTCCTCGAGTTCATGGCGCCGACGCTGGACGAGGCGATCGCCGCGCTGGCTCATGACGGCATCCGGCGCATCACCGTCGTGCCGATGTTCATCGCCCAGGGCGGGCATCTGAAGAGCGACGTGCCCAGGCTCGTCGCCAGCGCGCGTGCGCTTCACCCCGGTTGCGAGATCACGCTCGCGTTGGCGGTCGGGGAGGCGGACGGCGTGATCGCCGCGATGGCGGACTACGCGCTGGGTTGCAGCGTGGCATCGCGGGACTGAGATGGAGTGGCTTCCGTGGGAGCGGCTTCAGCCGCGAAACGGATACGGATCAACGGCACGCGTTCGCGGCTGAAGCCGCTCCCACAAGAACGGACCCGACGGTAGCGGCGGGAAATGTTCCGGAGGCTTGACTCGGCTTAATATAAGAATAAACTTATATTCATGACGAGATATTCCATCATCCGGATCGCTTTGCCCGCGCTTGCGCTGGCCCTCGCAAACCTGGCGCAGGCGCAGGTGCCCACGCAGCGCATCGAGGCGCGGGCGGTCGGCCTGACCCATCCCGCCGAGGCCACGCTCGAAGCGGTGCATCAGGCCACACTCGCCGCGCAGGTGCCCGGCCGCATCGTCGAGCTCAAGGTCGACGCCGGCGACCGCGTCGCGAAGGGACAGGTGCTGCTGCGCATCGACGCCGCCGAGGCGAGCCAGGCGGTCGCCGGGGCCGAGGCCGGCATCGCGCAGGCGCAGGCTGGCCAGATCAACGCGAAGGCCGCGTACGAGCGCACGAAGAGCCTCGTCGAGCGCAAGTTCGTCAGTCAGTCCGCACTCGATCAGGCAAAGGCGTCCTACGACGCGGCCGAAGCCCAATTGCGCGCGGCGCGCGCAGGCCGTGGCCAGGCCGCGACGGTGCAGGGCTACACGACGATCGTCGCGCCGGTCGCGGGGCTGGTCGCGGCGCGCCATGTCGAGCAGGGCGAGATGGCCCAGCCGGGGCGGCAGCTCGTGACCGTATATGACCCCGCGGCGATGCGCGCCGTCGTCGACGTACCACAGCAGCGCCTCGCCGGCCTCGCAACTGGACAGATCAAGGCGCGCGTGGAGCTGCCCGATACCGGCCGCTGGCTCGATGCCGCGAGCGTCACGGTGCTGCCTGCCGCCGACCCGCGCACGCACACCGTGCGCGTGCGCGTGGACCTGCCCGCGAACGCCGAAGGGCTGGTGCCGGGGACCTTCGCGCGCGTGCATTTCGTGACGGGCGAGGGCACGCGCATCGCCGTTCCCGCCGGCGCGATCCTGCGCCGCGGCGAGCTGACCGGCGTCTATGTCGCCGACGGCAAGGGCGGCTTCGCGCTGCGCCAGATCCGTGCGGGGGAGCCGCTCGCGGACGGCAATGTCGAGGTGCTTGCCGGCCTCGTCGGCGGCGAAGAGGTCGCGCTCGATCCGGTGCAGGCCGGCATTGCCGCGCGCGCGGCGCGTGCCGGCGCGGCGCGCTGACGGAGGGCGACCATGAGCGCTCCGCTCGGCATCTCCGGCCGCATCGCCGGCGCCTTCCAGCGCAATGCGCTGACGCCGCTGCTGGCGCTGATCCTCCTGCTGATGGGCGTGTTCGCGACGCTGATCACGCCCAAGGAGGAAGAGCCGCAGATCGACGTGACCATGGCCAACGTGCTGGTGCCCTTCCCGGGCGCTTCGGCACGCGACGTCGAGGCGCTGGTGGCGCGCCCCGGCGAGCAGGTGCTGTCGCGCATGGCGGGCGTCGAGCACGTGTATTCGGTGTCGCGCCCCGGCATGGCGGTAATCACCGTGCAGTTCGAGGTCGGCGTGCCGAACCAGGACGCGCTGGTGCGCCTCTACGACACCGTGCATTCGAACAAGGACTGGCTGAGCCCGCAGCTGGGCGTGGGCGAGCCCATCGTCAAGCCCAAGGGCATCGACGACGTGCCCATCGTGAGCCTCAGCTTCTGGACGGCCGATCCCGCGCGCAGCGGCTTCGAATTGCAGCAGGTGTCGCGTGCGGTGGAGCTGGAACTGAAGCGCATCGACGGCACGCGCGACGTGACGACCCTCGGCGGCCCCGGCCATGTCGTGCGCGTGCTGCTCGACACGCAGCGCATGAACGCGCACGGCGTCACCGCGCAGGACGTGCGCGCCGCGCTGCAGCTCGCGAACGCCTCGCAGCCGGCCGGCAGCCTGGTCGCGGGCAACCGCGAGGTGCTGGTGCAGACCGGCACCTACCTGGAATCCGCGGAGGACGTGCGCAGCCTCGTCGTCGGCGTGCAGGAGCGCAAACCAGTTTACCTGCGCGACGTCGCGCGCATCGAGGACGGCCCGGAGCAGGCGACGCAGTACGTGTGGTTCGGCACCGGCGCCGCGGCGGCGCAGAAGGGCATCGCCGAGCAGGGCGCCTTCCCGGCGGTGACGCTGGCGGTGTCGAAGAAGCCCGGCGCGAACGCTGCCGACGTCGCCGATGCGGTGCTCGCGCGCGCCGACGGCTTGCGCGGCCAGCTGATCCCCGAGGGCGTCGAATTCACCGTCACGCGCAACTACGGCCAGACCGCCAACGACAAGGCCAACACGCTGATCGGCAAGCTGGTGTTCGCGACCGGCGCGGTCGTGCTGCTGGTGTTCTTCGCGCTCGGGCGGCGCGAGGCGCTGATCGTCGGTGTCGCGGTCGGCCTCACGCTCGCGGCGACGCTGTTCGCGTCCTGGGCGTGGGGCTTCACGCTCAACCGCGTGAGCCTCTTCGCGCTGATCTTCTCGATCGGCATCCTCGTCGATGACGCGATCGTGGTCGTGGAGAACATCCACCGCTGGCACACCCTGGAGCCCGATACGCCGCTGTGGCAGCTCATCCCGCGCGCCGTCGACGAGGTCGGCGGGCCGACGATCCTCGCGACCTTCACGGTGATCGCGGCGCTGCTGCCGATGGCCTTCGTCACCGGGCTGATGGGGCCCTACATGAGCCCCATCCCGATCAACGCGTCGATGGGCATGTTCATCTCGCTGGCGGTCGCCTTCGTCGTCACGCCCTGGCTCGCGCAGAAGCTGTTGAAGTCGGTGGACGCGCATCACCACGAGGGCGAGGACAGGCTCACCGCCTGGCTCGACCGCCTGTTCCGCCGCACCATGACGCCGATGCTCGATCCGCTCAAGGGCGGCCGTGCGCGGCTCAAGCTGTGGCTCGCGGTGTTCGCGCTGATCGCCGTGTCGGTGGCGCTGCCGGCGGTGCAGCTGGTCGTGCTGAAGATGCTGCCCTTCGACAACAAGAGCGAATTCCAGGTCGTGCTCGACATGCCGGTCGGCACCCCGGTCGAGGAGACCGCGCGCGTGCTGCGCGAGATCGGCGAGCATCTCGGCACGGTCGAGGAGGTGTCCGACTGGCAGGCCTACGCCGGCACCGCGAGCCCGATCAACTTCAACGGCCTCGTGCGCCAGTACTACCTGCGCAGCGCACCCGAGATGGGCGACATCCAGGTGAACCTCGTCGACAAGAAGCACCGCAGCCGCAAGAGCCACGAGATCGCGGTCGCCGTGCGCGACGAGGTCACGCGCATCGCGCGCGAGGCCGGCGGCAACGCCAAGGTCGTCGAGGTGCCGCCGGGGCCGCCGGTGCTGTCGCCCATCGTCGCGGAAGTGTACGGGCCCGACTACGGCGGGCAGACCGCCGTCGCCGGCAAGGTGCGCGCCGCCTTCGAGGGCACGGCGGACATCGTCGGCGTCGACGACACCGTCGACGAGGCCGCGCCCAAGCTCGTGCTGCGCGTCGACCAGGCCAAGGCCGCGCGCATGGGCGTCGCGCAGGCCGACATCGTCGAGGTCGTACGTCTGGGGCTGGCGGGCGAGGACGTCACGCCGATCCACGGCGGCGACAACAAGTACGAGATCCCGGTGCGCATCCAGTTGCCGTCCGAGCGCCAGTCGAGCGTCGACGCGCTGCTCGCGCTCAAGGTGCGCGCACGCGACGGCACCCTGGTGTCGGTGTCGGAGCTCGTCACCGTGCAGGACACGGCGCGCGAGCAGGTGATCCATCGCAAGGACCTGCTGCCGGTGGTGTACGTCACCGGCGACATGGGCGGACGGCTCGATTCGCCGCTCTACGGCATGTTCGACATCCGCTCGCAGATCAACGGCATGGCCTTGGCCGGGGCTCCCGGCCTTGCTGGCACGCTCGGCGAATGGTTCATCCGCGCACCGGACGACGCCTATGCGGGCTACAGCGTGAAGTGGGACGGCGAATGGCAGGTCACCTACGAGACCTTCCGCGACATGGGTGCCGCCTACGCGGTGGGCCTGATCCTGATCTACCTGCTGGTGGTCGCGCAGTTCAGGAGCTACCTTGCGCCGCTCATCATCATGGCGCCGATCCCGCTCACCATCATCGGCGTCATGCCGGGCCACGCGCTCCTCGGTGCGCAATTCACCGCCACCTCGATGATCGGCATGATTGCGCTCGCAGGCATCATCGTGCGCAACTCCATCCTGCTCGTGGACTTCGTCAACCAGCAGGTGCGCGCCGGCATGGACCTCGGTGAGGCGGTGATCCGCGCCGCCGCGGTGCGCGCCAAGCCGATCGGCCTGACCGCGCTGGCGGCGATGATCGGCGCGCTCTTCATCCTCGACGACCCCATCTTCAACGGGCTGGCTATCAGCCTGATCTTCGGCATCCTGGTGTCCACGCTGCTCACGCTGGTGGTGATCCCGGTGCTGTATTACGCCGCGATGCGCAAGCGCGTCGCGCAACTGCAAGGAGAAACGCAATGACCCTGACCGTCAACCAGTTCGTCCGCATCTTCGCCGGCGCCTTCGTGCTGATCTCGCTCGCGCTGGGCGTCGAGGGCTCGCCGCTGTTCGTGAGCAAGAACTTTCTGTGGTTCACCGCCTTCGTCGGCGCGAACCTGTTCCAGAGCGGCTTCACGCGCTTCTGCCCGCTGGAGATCTTCCTGCGCAAGGCGGGGGTGCCGGACGGCGGCAGCTGCCGCTGATCTTCGGCATATCCGGGATGGGCCGTGAAAGGATGCGGCGCGGATGACGGTGGAAGGCTACAATCGGGCTGTCATCGAAGCGGAAGCCAGTCCGGCCCATGAACGATCGCGCATCCCACGTTGAACGGCGGCTCGACCGCCGCATCCCGCTCGGCTGTCCGGCGGCGATCCGCCTGAAGACGGGCGAGACCATCCATGGCGAATGCGTCGAAATCGGCGTCGGCGGGATGACGCTGCGCGCGCCCTACGTGCCCGGGCAGGCCGAGGTGCTGGAGGTGATGGTCTCGGTGCCCGGAAACGGCTCCGTCGCCCGTCCGCCGCTCGTCACGCGGCTGGAGGTCAAGCGCTGCCACGCGCTGGGGCAGGGCATGTACGAGATCGGCGGCACGACCGTGCGCGTCGTCGGCTGACGCGCCGCAGTCTTCAGGTTATCAGCCGCGCCCCTTCCCGCGCACGATCAGCGTGATCGCCCCGATCGCGACCAGCGTCAGCATCGCCAGCGACCAGTTTGCGATCGAAAGTCCCAGGAAGCTCCAGTCCACCTTGGAGCAATCGCCCGCGCCCTGGAAGATCATCGGCAGCGCGTCCGCGAGCGGGAAGCTGCCGAGCATGAATTCCAGGTCAGGCCCGCATTCGGCCACTTCCGGCGGATAGATCTGCATCCAGGTCTGGCGCGCCGCCACGCCCGCTCCCGCAAGCGCGGCGACGAGGATCAGCCCCGAATAGGCGCGCGTGCCGCTGCGGCCCGGATTGTGCAGACCTGCCACGAGCGCGAAAAGCGCGATGGCGATGAAGGCATAGCGCTGCATGATGCACATCGGGCACGGCTCGAGGCCGACGACGTGCTGCAGGTACAGGCCGAAGCCGAGCAGGGCCACGCAGGCGGCGAACAGTCCAAGGAAGAGGACGCGGGAGGACGGTGCGGATGAATTCATCATGGGCGAAGACGGGTGAATGAGGCGCGATTGTAGGTCAGTCCGGCGCATTCGTCCCCGGCGCCGGTGAAAAGTTCAGTCGCGATTGCGACCGCAAGGGGCGGGCGCGCAATCCCCGGTGGCGCGGGTGAGTGCGGATCTGGCAACAGTGAAGTGCAAATGTTCTGGTTTTTCCGCAACAATGCTTCCCCTAAAGTTGCCCCATCGACAAACCACTTCGATGGAGCAACGAATGAACATCCTGCAAGTCAATTCCAGCGCCCGTGCCGCTGCTTCCGCTTCCACCCGCGTTGCCAACAGCATCGTCGAGCGCCTGCGCGCCGCGAACCCCGGTGCCAGCCTCGTCGTCTGCGATCTCTCCAGCACCCCCCATCCCATCCTCGATGAAGCCGCGCTGGGTGCACTCTTCACGCCCGCCGAGCAGCGCACGTCCGAACAGGCCGCCCGCGTCGCGCTCGATGACGCGCTGATCGCCGAGATCCAGGCTGCCGACGCCGTCGTGCTGGGCGTGCCGATGTACAACTTCGGCGTGCCGGCACAGCTCAAGAACTGGATCGATGCGATCGCCCGCGCCAATGTGACCTTCCGGTACACCGCGAACGGCCCGGAAGGCCTGCTGAAGGGCAAGAAGGTGTACATCGCGTTTGCGCGCGGCGGCAAGTATCGCGGCACCGAGGGCGACTCCCAGGTGCCGTACCTGAAGACCGTGCTCGGCTTCCTCGGCATGACCGACATCAGCTTCGTCTTCGCCGAAGGCCTGGCGATGGGGCCGGAAGCGGAACAACAGGCCTTCGCCGACGCCCAACGCGACATCGAGGCGGCTTTCGCGTAAGTGTCTCGCTGCCTCGCACTCCCGGACGCCGGACGCATAGATCCGGTGCCGGGCAAGAAACAAATACAGAGAGCCCCCCCTGACCCCGACAGGAGAACCAGACCATGTCCGACACGAAACAGCAACGCAAGAGTGAAGAAGTCAGCCGCTCGCGCGGCGTCGAGCGCCTCGTGGCCGGGCAGGCCACCTCCGATGGCGCGGGCGTGAAGCTCACTCGCGTGCTGACCCAGCCGCTGCAGCGCCGCCTCGACCCCTTCCTGATGCTCGATGCATTCGGCAGCAACGATCCGGGCGATTACATCGCCGGTTTTCCGGACCACCCGCACCGCGGCTTCGAGACCGTCACCTACATGATCGCCGGCCGCATGCGCCATCGCGACAGCGCGGGCCACGAAGGCCTGCTCGAGAACGGCGGCGTGCAGTGGATGACCGCCGGCAGCGGCGTGATCCACTCCGAGCTGCCCGAGCAGGAAGAGGGCGTCATGGAAGGCTTCCAGCTGTGGCTGAACCTGCCCGGCCGCGACAAGATGTGCGCGCCGTGGTACCGGGACTTCGCCGCGGGCGAACTGCCGACCTTCACGACCGAGACCGGTGCCGCGGTGACCGTGATCGCCGGCGAGAGCCATGGCGTCGCGGGGGCGGTGACGCGTGACGCGACCGCGCCGCTCTACCTCGACATCCACCTGCCGGCCGGCGCCCGCTTCGCGCAGCCCCTGCCGGCCGGGCACAACGCCTTCATCTACGTGTATCGCGGCGAGGTCACGGTCGCCGGCACGCAGGTCGCGGTGCAGCGCATGGCGATCCTCGCCAACGATGCCGCCGCGGATGGGGTCGTGATCGAGGCGGGCGCGGCGCCGACGCGCGTGCTGCTGATCGCCGGGCAACCTCTCGGCGAGCCGATTGCGCAGTACGGTCCCTTCGTGATGAACACGCAGGCCGAGATCCACCAGGCGCTGGCTGATTACCGCGACGGGCGTTTCGCGCCGATCTCCGGCTGACCCCGAGCCGCGCCGCCTGTCCTGCGCCCGGCAGGAGAGGCTTTAGCTACGGCGGGAGTTTCCCCTCCCTGAGCTTTCGCCGCGGTTGAAGTCTCTCCTGCCGGGCGTAGGACTCTTGGCCACGCTCCGCTTCAGGTGGGAGCGGCTTCAGCCGCGAATCGGTGGTCTTGTATGTAACGCGGCCATTCGCGGCTGAAGCCGCTCCCACAGGATACCGGCCCCTCGCGTCACGAGAGCGCAGCGTTCAGGCCTCGGTTGCAAGCCGCACCAGCAGCGCGGCCTGGTCGAGCACCGGTTGTGGAATCGGCACCTTGCCCGCAAGCATCGCGCGGATCAGCGCCGCGTTCTCCTCCACGCCGGGCGCGTCCGGCAGCCCATCCAGCGGCGGCGCGCCGCCTTCCTCCGCGGGCCAGGCGAGCTCCGCGACGCCATCGCGGAACGCCTGCATCGCCGGTCGCCGGCGCGGGTTCGCGTAGGCCTCGCCTTCCGTGCCGCGCATCAGCATCGCCCGCCCGCCATCCACGACGAGGAACTCGTGCATGCGTTCGAGATACTCCGGATGCGTCACCGCGACCACCCGCACGCTGCGACCGATGCACGGGTCCACGAGCTTCGCCATCGTGTGGCCGCTGCCGCGCACGCCCAGGCGCAGGCGCAGGCTCAACAGGGCATCGAGCCCCGGTAGCAGCTCGTCGAGGCGCAGGCAGGCGATGCGCTTCTCGGCGAGCTCGCGGTGCGCGTCGCCGACACCGAGCGCGGGATGGATGCCGAGCGCCGCAAGCAGTTCGAACGGACTCACGCGCGACTCGAAATCGTGCCGCCCCTGGATCAGCACCGGCACCCCTTCGCGCGCGAGCAGCAGCGCGACGAGCGGCATCAGGTTGGCCTGGCGGCGCGCGCCGTTGTAGGTCGGCAGGATCACGCAGCGCGGGCCCGGCGGCACCGCGACTTGAGCGCAGCGGGCATCCATCGCGCGCTTGAAGCCCAGCAGCTCGTCGCGCGACTCGCTCTTGATGCGCAGCGACACGACGATCGCGCCGAGCTCCAGCTCCGGCACCTTGCCGTCCAGCATGTCGCCGAACAGCTGCTCCGCTTGCGCGGGGTCGAGGTCGCGCGCGCCCTTGGCGCCACGGCCGATTTCCTTGATGATGGGGGCGTAGGTCATGGCGAAGATTATGCGTCGCCATGCGCGTTCCAGCCACAGGAGAATCGAAATGGAAGTCGGATTCATCGGCCTCGGCCTGATGGGGCGCCCGATGGCGCTGAACCTGATGAAGGCCGGGCACAAGGTGCATGTGTGGAGCCGCCGGCGCGAGTCGATGCAGCCCTTGCTCGACGCGGGCGCGGGCGATTGCGCGAGCGCGGCGGAACTCGCCTCGCGCGCCGAGGTCGTCATCAGCATGGTCGCGGATGCGCCCGACGTCGAGCAGGTCGCGCTCGGCCCGCAAGGTGTCGCGGACGGCGCCCGTCCCGGCCTGATCTTCGTCGACATGAGCACCATCGCCCCGGCCGCGGCCCAGGCCATCGCCGCGAAGCTCAAGGCGCGCGGCATCGAGATGCTGGACGCGCCGGTGTCGGGCGGCGAGATCGGCGCGATCAACGCGACCCTCACGATCATGGTCGGGGGCGACGCGGCCGCGTTCGAGCGCGTGAAGCCCGTGTTCGAGGCGATGGGCAAGACCGTGTCGCTGATCGGCGCGAGCGGCGCCGGCCAGGTCGCCAAGGCGTGCAACCAGATCCTCACCGGCGTCGGCGTCGCGGCCGTGGCCGAGGCGATGAACTTCGCGCAGAAGAGCGGCGTGGATGCGGCGAAGGTGCGCGAGGCGCTGCTCGGCGGCTTCGCCTATTCGCGCGTGCTGGAGAACCACGGCCAGCGCATGCTCGACCGCAACTTCAAGCCCGGCTTCAAGGCGTGGATGCACCAGAAGGACCTGCGCATCGTGATGGAAGAGGCGCATCGCCTCGGCCTCGCGCTGCCGACCTCCGCCGCGACCGCGCAGATGCTCAACGCGATGGTCGGCAGCGGCCTGGGCGAGAACGACTCGATCGCGATGCTGAAGCTCCTCGAGCGCATGAGCGGCGGGGAGGGGCAGGACTGATGGAGGTCGGTTTCGTCGGCCTGGGCGCGATGGGGCGCCCGATGGCGCAGCACCTGCAGCGCGCCGGCCATCGCCTGCACCTGTGGGCGCGGCGTCCGGAAAGCGTCGCGCCCTTCGCCGGGACCGGCGCGGTCGTGCATGCGACGCCGGCCGAGCTCGCCGCGGCGACGGATGTCGCGTTCACGATCATCACCACCAGCGAGGACGTCGAGCGCGTCGCGCTGGGCGAGGGCGGTTTCGTCGAGGGCGCGCGGCCGGGCTGGGTGCATGTGGACATGAGCACGATCGCGCCGGGCACGACGCGCCGCATCGCCGCCGCGCTGGCTGCGCGCGGCGCGGCGATGCTCGATGCGCCGGTGTCGGGCGGATCGGTCGCCGCGGAGGCGGGGACGGTGGCGATGATGGTCGGTGGCGACGCGGCGGTGCTCGAGCGCGTACGCCCGCTGCTCGCAACCTTCTCCCGCGCGATCGTGCATGTCGGCGGCAACGGTGCCGGCGAGGTCGCCAAGGCGTGCAACCAGATGGTGATGGTCGCGGCGATCCAGGCCTGCGCCGAGGCCATGCTGCTCGCCAAGGCTCACGGCGTCGATCCGGCGAAGGTGCGCGAGGCACTGATGGGCGGCTCCGCGGCGTCGCGCATGCTCGACGTGATGGGTGACCGCATGATCCGGCGGGATTTCGCCGCCGGCATCGAGGCGCGCCTGCATCACAAGGACTTCGGCATCCTGATGGACGAGGCGGCGCGCCTCGGCGCTCCGCTGCCGATCGCGGCGCAGGTGGGGCAGCAGCTCAACGCGCTGATGGCGCAGGGCGGGGCGCATAGCGACACGTCCAGCCTGATCCGCGTGCTGGAGCGCGCATCCGGGCGCGGCGATGCGTGACGATTCACCTGCGGCGGAAGGCGCTTCGCTTTTCTGCCCTGCGCCGCAGGTGCTGATGTCCTTCGCCAGTCCGCGATGTGTCGGGGCTCGTGCCGAGGTCGGCAAATTTCGGGCGGGTGGATCGGCGGGATGCGCTTCGCTCCTCCCGCCCTACGATTCGCACCTCCAGCACGGATCGCCTTCGTCCCGGTCACCGTAGGTCGGGAGGAGCCGAAGGCGGATCCCGACATGCAGCCGTCGAGCGGGTGTCAGCGGCGGTCGGGAAATCGGCGACCGTTGGATCGGCGGGATGCGCTGCGCTTCTCCCGCCCTACGATTGGCTCCGTCAGCCCGCCCGCGGCTTGCCGTACCAGCGGAAGCGCTCCACGACCTCCGCCATCTCCGCGTCCGACAGGAGCACCGGCTCGCCGATCTGGCGGGTGCGCCAGTACTGCTCGCACAGCGTCTCGAACTCGATCGCCAGATCGAGCGCATTGTCGAGGTCGCGCCCGGACACGAGCATGCCGTGGTTGGCCATCAGGCAGGCCGAGCGGCCGTCCATCGCCGCGAGGATGTTGTCCGACAGGGCCTGCGTGCCGAAGGTCGCGTAGCGCGCGCAGCGCACGGTGTTGCCGCCGAAGCGCGCGATCATGTAGTGGAAGGGCGGGATCTCGATGCGCTGGCATGCGAGCGAGGTCGCGAAGGGCGCGTGCGCGTGCAGGATCGCCCCCACCTCCGGGCGTCGCGTATAGAGGTCGTGATGGAAGCGCCATTCGCTCGACGGCGCGACGCGCCCGCTGGCGCTGCCGTCCGCGGTGACGATCACCATGTCCTCCGGCGTGCAGGCAACGGGCGGCATGCCGCTGGGCGTGATCAGCATGCCGCCGTCGATGCGCACGCTGACGTTGCCGGCCGTGCCGGTGTTGAGTCCGGCCGCGCTCATCGCGTGCGCGGTCGCGAGGAGTCTTTCGCGTACCGCCAGTTCGACGGAAAGGCTCATCGCGTCGCTTCCGGATACAGGTCGCGCAGCCCCCCGGGGGCGCACACACCGCGCTCGGTGATGATGCCGGTGATGCAGCGGGCGGGCGTCACGTCGAAGGCGGGGTTGGCCGCGGCGGTGGTTTCGGGCGCGAGGCGCAGCGTCTTCACCGCGCCGTCGCAGTCCAGTCCGAGCACCGTGCACACTTCGCCCGGGCCGCGGTCCTCGATCGGGATCGCGCCGCCGTCGGCGCAACCGAAATCCACGGTCGAGAAGGGTGCGGCGATGTAGAAGGGCACGCCGTGCTCGCGCGCGGCGAGCGCCTTCAGGTAGGTGCCGACCTTGTTCGCCGCGTCGCCGTTGGCTGCGACGCGGTCGGCGCCGGTGATGACGACGTCGACCTCGCCGCGCGCGAGCAGGATGCCGGCCGCGTTGTCGGCGATGAGGCGCAGCGGCACGCCCGCTTCACGCAGTTCCCACGCGGTGAGCAGCCCCTGGTTGCGCGGGCGCGTCTCGCTGACCCACACCTCTACGGCAAGGCCAAGCGCCTTCGCCGCATACACGGGGGCGAGCGCGGTACCGGCGCCGCAGGTGGCGAGCCAGCCGGCGTTGCAGTGGGTCATCACGCGCAGCGGACGGTCGAGACCGGCGGCCAGGCGTTCGAGGATCGCGAGACCGTGTCCGCCGATAGCGGCACACATCTCGGCGTCGTCGCGGTGGATCGCCTCGGCCTCGCGCCAGGCAGCCGCGGGGCGTTCGGTCGGGACGAGGGGGTGCAGGCGCTCGCGCATCCGGCCGAGCGCCCAGTGCAGGTTCACGGCAGTCGGGCGGGTCGCGGCGAGGGTGGTCAGTGCATGCTCGAGGCGGGCGTCGCTGGCATCGGTGGCGAGGGCGATGGCGACACCGTAGGCGGCGGTCGCACCGATGAGCGGGGCGCCGCGCACCTGCATCGCGTGGATCGCGGTCGCGACCTCGTCGAGCGTGGCGAGGCGGCGCAGCTCGCATGCGTGCGGCAGCAGGGTCTGGTCGAGGATGACGACGGCGTCGCCGTCGCGGCGGATCGTGGGAATGGGCTGGGTGAACATGGGGGTATTCTAGCGTGTGGCGTTTGCGCCGGGCGTCGCTCCCGTAGGGCGGGAGGAGCCGAAGGCGTATCCCGCCATGCAACGGTCGGGATGCCATCGGGCCGTGGGATGGCGGGATGCGCTGCGCTCCTCCCGCCCTACGGTCCTGCTGTTCCTGCGGCCTTCGCCCTGATTGGTGATCCGTTTGTGCTCTGCCAGAATGCTCCGATCCACTGAACAAGACCCGCACACCATGCCGCATTTCCCTGCCCCCGTCGAATCCCGCCTGCCGAACGTCGGCACGACGATCTTCACCGTGATGTCGCGCCTCGCGCAGGAATGCGGCGCGATCAACCTGTCGCAGGGGTTCCCGGACTTCAATGCCGAGGACGTGCTGTTCGAGCGCGTCGCGCACTGGATGCGCACGGGACACAACCAGTACGCGCCGATGGCTGGCGTCGCGCCGCTGCGCGAGGCGATCGCGCGCAAGGTCTCCACGCTCTACGGCACCGCGTACGACCCCGAGGCCGAGGTCACGGTGACGGCCGGTGCGACGCAGGCGCTATTCACCGCGGTTGCGGCGCTCGTGCGCCCCGGCGACGAGGTCATCGTGTTCGAGCCGGTGTACGACTCGTACGCGCCGGCGATCGAGCTGCAGGGCGGGCGCGTCGTGCGCATGCAGCTGGCGGCGCCGGACTATCGGCCGGACTGGGGCGCGGTCGCCGAGGCGATCACGCCGCGCACGCGCATGATCATGATCAACAGCCCGCACAACCCGACCGCCACGGTATGGACGGCCGGCGACATGGCACGGCTGGCGGCGCTCACGCACGGCACCGGCATCGTCATCGTCTCCGACGAGGTGTACGAGCACATCGTCTTCGACGGCCTGCGCCACGAGAGCTGTGCCCGCCATCCGGAACTGGCCGCGCGCAGCCTGATCGTGTCGAGCTTCGGCAAGACCTACCACATCACCGGCTGGAAGGTCGGCTACGTCGTCGGCCCGCGCGAGCTGATGGCGGAATTCCGCAAGGTGCACCAATTCAACGTGTTCACGGTGAATACGCCGGTGCAACTCGCGCTGGCCGACTACATGGCGGACGCGTCGCGGCACGAGGGGCTGGCAGCCTTCTACCAGGGCAAGCGCGACTTCTTCCGTGAAGCGCTCGCCGGTTCGCGCTTCGAGCTGCTGCCCTCGTCCGGCACCTATTTCCAGCTCGCGCGCTACGGCGCGATCTCGGACGAGCCCGATACCGCCTTCGCGCAGCGGCTCACGCGCGTGACGGGGGTTGCGGCGATCCCCGTGTCGGCCTTCTTCGCCGACGGACGCGACGAGCACGTGATCCGCTTCTGCTTCGCGAAGAACGAGGCGACGCTGGCGGCGGCGTGCGAGCGCCTGCAGAAGGTGTGATGCGGAGTGCGTGCTAGACTCTCCCGCTTGGTATTCCCGTAACTGGTCCGGCATCCGCTACCGTTCGGGCTGAGCCTGTCGAAGCCCTGCCTGTGCCCTTCGACAAGCTCGGGGCGAACGGTGGTATCTGCCAGCCGCCTTGGTAAATCCGCATCGTGCGAAACCTGCTCCTCCTCGTCCTCGTCCTCGTCGGCATCTGGTGGGTGCGTCGCGCCCTGAACCGGCCGGGCGGCACTGACTCGTCGGCAGGCAAGCAGACCGGCGAGCGCAAGGGCGTGCCCGAGCGCATGGTCAGCTGCGATCATTGCGGCGTCCACGTCCCCGAGAGCGAAGGCGTGCGCGACGGCGATCGCTTCTTCTGTTGCGAGGAGCATCGCCGGATCGGCTCCGGGCGCCAGGAACCCTGAACATGCGTGCCGCCGCGGACGAACGCCGCGACCTCGCACGCCGGGGGCCGCTGCGCTACCTGAACCTCTTCCGCCTGATCCTCGCCGGGCTCTTCCTCGTCGCCGGCCTCGAGCTCAATCTGGGCTCGGATGCGCCGAGAATCTTCAATGCCGCGGCGTTTGCCTACCTCGCCGCCGTGCTGGCGCTGGGATTCCCCGATGCGGCACGCCGCTTCGGCGTAGACCGCATCATCACCGCACAGGCCGTGATCGACATCGCCGTCCTCGCGGTGATGATGTGGGCCAGCGGCGGCTACCGCAGCGGCATGCCCGTGCTGATGATGGTCGTCCTCGCCGGGGCGGGCCTCGTCGCCGAAGGGCGCATGGTGCTGTTCTATGCTGCGCTCGCGACCGTCGCCGTGCTGGCCGAAAACGTCTGGCGTTTCTTCGCCGGCGAGCGCGCGGCGGACTTCCTGCAGGTCGCCTTCGTATGCACCGCCTTCTTCGGCATCGCGATCACCGCGCGCTTTCTCGCGTTGCGCGCCAAGGCCAACGAATCGCTCGCGGTGCAGCGCGGCGAGGCGCTCGCCAAGCAGCAGGCGGTCAACGAGCGCATCATCCATGACATGCAGGACGGCGTGCTGGTGGTCGCGGCCGACGGCGTCGTCCGTCAGGCCAACCCGCGCGCGGCGGAGCTGCTCGGCCTCAGCAGCGTCGACGGCCTGCGCCTGACCGATGTCGATGAGAATTTCGCCGACGTGCCCGCCTGCTGCAGCGTTCCCGAAGGCAGCCTGCGGCGCCTCGGGCCGGCCGGCAAGCTGCTGCGCTGCCGTGCGGTCGGCGCGCAGGAAGACGCCGACGGGCGCAGCGCTGAGGGCGGCGAGACGGTGATCTATCTCACCGATTTCGAGGAGATCCAGACCCATATCCAGCAGCTCAAGCTGGCCGCCCTGGGGCGCCTCACGGCCAGCATGGCGCACGAGATCCGCAACCCGCTGTCTGCCGTCACCCAGGCTGCCGAGCTGCTGACGGAGGAAAAGCGCGGCGACGTCCAGGTCCGCCTCGTGCGCATCATCAACGACAATGCCCGCCGCATCGAGCGCATGATCCGCGACGTGCTGGCGCTGGGGCGGCGCGATGAAATGCTGCCCGAGGCATTGCCGCTGGCGTCCTTCGCGTGCGGGCTGCTGGACGAGTTCGCGCTGCGCGGCGGCGCCGAGCGCGAGGTCTTTGCGCTCGACATCCCCGACGATGCAACTTTCGCGATCGACCGCGCCCACATGCACCAGATCCTCGACAACCTGGTCGGCAACGCGCGGCGCTACTGCTCCGGCGCGCCCGGCTCCGTGCGTGTCTTCGCCCGTGTCGAAGCGGGTGGGCGGGTGGCCGTGCACATCGTCGACGACGGCCCCGGCATCGCCGAGTCCGACCGCCCGCGCATGTTCGAACCCTTCTTCACGACGCACCCCAAGGGCACCGGGCTGGGTCTCTACATCTCCCGCGAACTGGCCGAAGCCAATGGCGCCACGCTCGAATTGCGCGACAATGCGCCGGGCGCCCATTTCGTGCTCACCGGACGGAGTCAGCCATGAACACATCCGAACGACGCAACCGCCCTGCCGGAATCGATGTCCTCGTCGTCGACGACGAGGAGGACATCCGCGAAGTTCTGGAACTCTCGCTGCTGCGCATGGGCCTCGCGTGCGATAGCGCCGGAACGGTCGAGGATGCGCGCCGCCTGCTGGCCGAAAAGAGCTACCGCCTGTGCCTCACCGACATGCGCCTGCCGGACGGCGACGGGCTCGATCTGGTCGCGCACATCCAGTCGCACGCGCCGGGCCTGCCGGTCGCCGTCATCACCGCCTTCGGCAGCATCGAGACCGCCATCCGCGCCCTGAAGTGCGGCGCCTTCGACTTCGTCACCAAGCCGGTCGAGTTAAAGGCCCTGCGCGAGCTCGTCAGCCACGCGCTGAAACTACAGACCGCGGCATCGGCCCCCGCGCCCGGCGCTGGCAATGCGACGCGCACCCTCATCGGCACGTCGCCGGCGCTCGAGCACCTGCGCGCGCAGATCGCCAAGCTGGCGCGCAACCAGGCCCCCGTCTTCATCCAGGGTGAGTCCGGCACCGGCAAGGAAGTGATCGCCCGCCTCATCCACGAGCTCGGTCCGCGCGCGTCGGCGCCCTTCGTGCCGGTGAACTGCGGCGCGATCCCGCCCGAACTCATGGAAAGCGAGTTCTTCGGCCACCGCAAGGGCGCCTTCACGGGCGCCGTGTTCGACAAGGACGGCCTCTTCCAGGCCGCGCGTGGCGGCACCCTGTTCCTCGACGAGGTCGCCGACCTGCCGCTGGCGATGCAGGTCAAGCTGTTGCGCGCGATCCAGGAGCGCGCCGTGCGTCCCGTCGGCGCCCATGCCGAAGAATCCGTCGACGTGCGCATCCTGTCCGCCTCGCACCGCGACCTTGCCCAGCTCGTCGCCGACGGCAAGTTCCGCCAGGACCTCTACTTCCGCATCAACGTCATCACGCTGCGGGTGCCGCCGCTGCGCGAACGTCCGGAGGACATCCCCGAGCTGGCCGCGCACATCCTCGCGCGGCTCGCCGAGCGCGATGGCGTCCCGCCGCACCGCCTAGCGCCCGACGCCGCCGCAGCCCTCAGGCAGCACCCCTTCCCGGGCAATGTACGCGAACTGGAAAACCTGCTCGAACGCGCGTGCGCGCTGTGCGACGGCGACGAGATCGGCGCGGGTGACATCGACCTGCACCCGACCGAAGGCATCGCCCAGCCCTTGCGCCCATTCGGCGCCGCCGAAGCGTTTGTGGCCGAAGCGGATGTCGACAACGACGAGGACGGCGAGGACGAGCGCGTGCGGATCCTGCGGATGCTCGACGAAACGCGCTGGAACCGCTCGGAGGCCGCGCGGCGTCTTGGGATGACGCTCAGGCAGTTGCGCTATCGGCTGCAGAAGTGGGGGATGGAGTAGGGGAACGGGAGGCAGATCGAGGCTGCCCGTGCCTCTGTGTCTTCTTGGTCTTGCCTTAGTGCAAGCAGAGTGGGCGTCTCGCTGTTTCGAGGACGGGAAATCGCGTTCCGTTCCCTATTTCCACAGTTTCGACCCTGAATCCCTGCGTCGTGGCGCCGGATGTAGAATCGACCGGAGCGGTTTTCAAGGATCAAACATATGAGACTGAGTCCCGAGCAAGTGGCCGCTATCCGACAAACGGCTGCCGAGGTTTTCGGCGACGATGTGGGCGTGTGGTTGTTCGGGTCGCGTGTCGACGACAGCAAGAGAGGCGGCGATGTCGATTTGCTGCTGTCGCCCGTGTCGCTCGACGCGCGGGAACAGTTGCTGCGCAAGGTCCGCTTTCTTTCACGCCTGGAGCGCCGCCTTGGCGAGCGCAAGGTTGACGTCGTTATCGAGGGGCCGGGCGATACACGTCCGATCGTCCGTATCGCCCATCAAACCGGAGTTCGGTTATGACCCGCTCCCCCGAGTTGCTGGCGCTTCAGCAGGCTCTCGAAACTTGTCGATTGCATGAGGAGGGTTTGCGTGATGCGCTTGGAGACCTGGCGTTGCGTGCGTTGTGCCGCGGCGATCTTGCCTCGCTCGGAAAGGAAGATCGCCGTCTCCTCGATCAGTTTGCCTATCGCTATCTGCGACTTCAGGATGATCTAGGTGCGCGGCTCATGCCGGCGGTGTTACGTGCGCTGGGGGAGGAGGTTGCGTCGATGGCGGCGCTCGATCGTTTCGCCAGACTGGAGCAGTTGGGGTGGCTTCCGTCGGCCGAGGAGTGGTCCGATCTTCGGCGCGTGCGGAACGAGTTCGCACATGACTATCCCGAAACCGATGACGAGCGGTTTGCGCGGCTGCAACTTGCTATCGACTCCGCGCAACGGGCGCTGCAGATCTGGACTGGTTTTCGCGACAAGGTGCGGATGCGCTGGCCTGGTTTGTGAAAACGTGGGGGCGTGCGTGTCGAGAAGAACTGTCATCTGCTCTCCCTCGCATCGAGTTCGGCATCGAAACGCGGCTTCATGAAGTCATCCCCGATCCGTCCGGGCAGGTGTCCGGGGCGCCCGCCTGTGGTCGGAGGCACGAAACACAGTCGGGTTGGACTCCCGGCGCGGATCCGCAACGCAGCATGGCGGTGATTGCGCGCTAATTCAGCAACGAACTTGCAACTCAGGACAGTACCTAATCCCCTGTTTCCCCCGTCCTGGATGATCGCGATTCGATGCTAGACTTTGTCCCATGCGTCTTACCGAACAACAGCGATTGCAGATCAGGAAGGCAGCGAACCGCTCGCTCGGGGAGCAGGCGGAGGTCTGGCTGTTCGGTTCCCGCGTCGATGATGACGCCCGAGGTGGCGACATCGACCTGTACGTCGAACTGGATGGCGACGCGGCTGAGGTCCTGGAGCGTCAGTTGCGGTTTTATGCGACCCTGCAGCGTGAGCTCGGGGAACGGCGGATCGACATCGTTGTGCATCGCAAAGGAACGCCCTCCCGGCCGATCGACCGCGCTGCGCTGCGTCATGGGGTCAAGCTGTGACGGGCGCGATAGAGCGGCTGTGGTACCTGCTTGCGCTGGTCGGGCGCGAGGAAGAGCAGCTTCTGGGCGTGTCCTCGCGTCTGTTCGTCGGCAAGTTTTCGCGCATGCAGGACACGATGATGGACAAGCTCTTGCCGACCTTCCTCGTGGCTATTGGCGAGCGAAGCGCCACGGCATTGGACAACCTCAATCTCGCCCACAAGCTGCAATTCGTGACCGACCCGGACGCCTGGCTGGCGATGCGCCTGCTGCGCAACAAGCTCGTGCATGAGTACGTCGAAGATGTCGCAGAGTTGGCTGCGGCGCTCGTCAAGGCGAGAGACCTCACAGGTGAGCTGAGCCGGTCTTTCCGCGTGATTCGCGAATATGCGGGGCACAGTCTCCCCCCTCTCGCAGCGTCGGAAACCTCGACGGACGGTTAAACGAGTGCGAGTTGTGGGAGTGGCGCGGATCTGACGATCGTCCGGGCAAGAGGCGAGACGTGACGCCGGGGTTTTCGTCACGCTGCCTTGCGTTGAAACATCCCTCTGGCTGCAGCCATTCCCCTGAGGTACTTGACTTGGCGCGCCGCGCATAACTGCGTGAGGTTTCGCGGTGCGCCCACTGCACTGCCGAACTGCCGCATCAGGCTTGTCGCGCCGGTGATGAACTGATGCGGCTCGATGCCGAGTCGCTCCAGCAGCCTGGGCGTCTGTCTCGGGATCGCGCCGCGCTTGTCCGGACGAACGCAGCGGCCCGCGGTCTCGATAACTTCCAGGTAATCGCAAAACGCGAATGGGATCGCCGCGGACAGCCGGGCCGTGGCATCGAATGGCATCAAGGGCTGTTTCGGGAGCGAGGCCGGTCTTGTCTCGCCGTGTGGCATATCCGCTGAATCGGAAGCGTCGGCGGCGGACTCGGCCGAGGAGGGGGAGGCAGAAGGCCGGACGGTTGTCGGGGAGCCGGCGGAAGGGGCGCGCGTAAGTTCAGCGATGCGTTCCGCGACGGACGTGAACTCTGAACGTTCCGGGGTGTCCGCCATTTGTGCGCGAATGGGATTCAGGTCGACATAGGTCATCGCCGACAAGATGGCTTGTTCGTCCAGCAGCGCTTGGCTCTTGAAGCGTCCTTCCCAGAACCGCCCCGTGACGTCGTCTTCGGCGTTGGCCTGTCGGGCGATGGATTCATTGAGCACCCGCATGAACCACGACAGATCCGTCAGCCTCGACCGATATTTTTCGGCGAGTTGGTCAATGACATGCAAGGTGGTCGCGGTCGGTGTGTCGCTGCGGGCTGCCAGAAAGTCTCGCACGGCAGGCGGACCGTCGAAGAGCTGCGTCCAGCGCCGCAGCACCTCGTCGCGGGACCAGTTGGTGGCGCGTTCAGCGTCGACGCGGACGACGAGATGGAAATGATTGCTCATGACCGCATACGCGGCGACATCAATGGCGAAGACTGCGGACAGCTGCCTGATTCGATCAACGATCCAGCCGCGGCGGTGCTCGAAGCATCGACCGGTGTAATGGTCCTTGCCGCACAGGAACGCGCGCCGCACGCAGCGTGAGACGACGTGATACCAGGGCGTATCGGCGAGGCAGACGAGAGCGGTGCGCGGGCGAGTCAAGAGTCTTGCTCCTCGAGATATGTTTTAAGCATATCACGGAGAGGCAAACAAAGTGGGTGTCCCTTTGTTCCGCTTTGTTCTCCTTTGGGGCAAACAAAGTGGGTGTCCCTTTGTTCCTGTTTTAAGCATATCACGGAGAGGCAAACAAAGTGGGTGTCCCTTTGTTCTCCTAAAAGCAGAAGGGACCGCCGAGGCGGTCCCTTCTTTCATGCGGCGGAAGGCGCTTCGCTTTTCCGCCCTATACTAGATTACTTACACTCGTTCGGGACGAAGCGCGACAGAACCGGGTTCGTGACGGCGGCCACCGTCATGCCGCGAGCGGACGCGACAGCACTCGTTTCGGCCGCGCACGCCCAGTCGATCGAGCCGGTGTCGCCGTTGGTGAGTGCCGTGTCGATCGCAACGAAGGTTCCTGCTCCAGTTGCCATGAACGGGGTCAGGGTGAGCGTGTTGCTGGACGCCGACACGCCGCCGCCGACGTTGGCAGGGTTGTAGGTGATCGTGATCATGCCGGTAGTACCGTCGATCTGAACCGAGCTGACGTATTTGCCGGCTGCGCCTGCGCCGCCTGCCTGGGCGTTGAAGGCCCCGGCGGCGGCCGTCAGTTCTGCCGCAGTCGTCACGCTCTGTCCGACGATCGTCTTGGCATCCGAGGCCAGGGACAGACCTTCTGTAACACGCGCCCGCACCGTGTAATCCTGATACGCCGGCAGCGCCACTGCGGCCAAGATACCGATAATCGCCACAACGATCATCAGTTCGATCAGGGTGAAGCCTTGTTGAACCTTTTTCATGATGCTCTCCTTGATGGAAACCACGGAAAACCCGCTTGGTATCCCTAACGCAACCGCTGTGCCAGCTTTCCGGCGTTCGCCCGCCCGTCGCAAGAAATCCAAGCAAATACAACTGTTTGGCGCGACTTTTGGCGGGTCGCGCGCTGCGAGAGGCTGTCTGCCTTACCGTGACAATTGTCACAAACCATGTCAACGTCCGACTCGATGACGAGCGGGATTGTCAGAGGTTGACAGCTTAAGCTTGCAGCCATGATATGATCAATCATGGCTGAAATAAAGATCATCGATGAGTCCCACAAAATTTCCGACAGGCGCGGAAACGGGAAGCTGCGGCGAGAGGTGTGGGTCGACGACGCCACCCGGAAGATCACGCGTTACAACCTGGCCTACATCAACCACAACCTGCACTCCGGCGACAATGGGCGTGTCGTCGGCTACGACAATGCTCATGACTGGCATCATCGCCATTATTTCGGCGTCGTGGAACCTGTCGAATTCATCAGCTTCGAAGACATTGAAGAGCGTTTTGAACATGACTGGCTGGCCCTGAAGGACTACAAATGACCAAACTCACCATCAAGACCGGAACGGAAGAAGATTTCTTCAGGCGTGGTCGCGTGCTGGCCCGCGCTGCGGACCGCGGCGAACAGTTGCCTGATGAGCGCATCATCAGCTTTGAAGACCCTGCCGATGTGATGAAACTGATCACTGCAGCCCGGCTGGCGGTCTTCCGCGTCGTGAAGGAAATTCCGGGCTCGATCACGGAAATTTCGGCGCGGCTGCATCGGGATCGCAGTGCGGTGAAGCGGGATGTCGACGAACTGGAGCGTGCCGGGCTGGTGACCGTGACCGAGAAGATCCTTCCCGGCCACGGCCGGATGAAGGAGGTACGCGCCACCGCGAATCGGTTCAGCCTCCAGGCCGAGGTGTCTTGAAGCGACCTCCGGGATCGTGACGCCGGGCCAGTTCATCCGGATTATTGAAGGAGGCGCAGCATGACGACCTTGAGCATCCGCTTGCCCGAGTCGATTCACCACAACGCGAAGATCTACGCGGAGCGGGCGAGCCGGAGGCCCGTGCCATGCGCCTGAGCGCACAGCAGGCGGATGCCATTCATGACATTGCCTGCCAGCTCGGCGGGCCGCTGGCGCGCGTCCGGTTGTTCGGGTCGCGGCTCGACGATTCGGCGCGCGGGGGCGATCTCGACCTGTTTCTTGAGCTGCCGCATCCCGTTGAAAACCCGGCGCTCCTGAGTGCTCGCGTGGCGGCCCGTGTTTCGCGCCTGTTGCAGGGCCGCCGGGTGGACGTGGTGCTTGCGGCCCCCAATCTGAAACACCTTGCGATCCACGACATTGCGATCGAGGAGGGGCAGTTGCTATGACGCTCGACCCTGGCCTTGCCAGCCGTTTGCAGTTTCTCGTTCGCGTGGTGAGCAAGGAAGCACGGCATCTCGCTGCGACGGATCGACGTCTGTTCGCGGGCGGTTTTACACTCGAACATGCCGTTCGGCTCGAATCGGAGCCGGATCTTGCCGAACGTGTCGATGCCTTTGTCGGCCGCTTCAGCCGGCTGCAGGACACGGTGGGCGACAAGCTGTTACCTGTACTCCTGATTGCGCTGGGCGAGACGGCGGGGGCTGCCATCGACAACCTGGATCGCGCCGAGCGGCTGGGGCTGCTCGATTCGGCGGAGGATTGGATGGTGATGCGAAAGCTCAGAAACCAGATGGTTCATGAGTACGTGGAAGACCCGACGATCTTGTGTGGGGCGCTGCAGGCCGGACATGCATTTGTTCCGGCGCTCATTGGCGTGGCCGACAGGTTCGTTGCAGAGGCTGGTCGTCGCGGATGGGCGTGACTGTGGGGAAGAGCCGGCGCCGACGTCCACATCAGCGCGGTAGCGGTAGCGGGGTGTCGGTGCCCAAGCTGTCGGCCCATGCCTGCACGGCCTGATGGTCGATGACACACGCGCCATCAACGTCCGCCAAGGCCTCGCGGGTCAGGCGGTTGCGCTCCTCTTCCTGATCGATCCACGCAGCCAGGGCCTGCTTCATGATCCAGCCGCGCGAGCGTTCAAGGCGCGCGGCCATCAGGTCGACCTTCTCGCCAAGGCGTTGCGGGTTCATTGTCCTTGACCTGATCGCTGAGCCGTTGGCTCGACTCTGCAAGCGTCTGGAGATTTCTTACTACGGCATCCTGAACGAGTCGCGACGAGCGGAAAAGCGCCTCGTCGCCGCCGACATACTCGGTAATGCGTGAAATGCATTCCAACATGTGGGACAGGTAGACCCTGTCGGCCTCGGCACCCGGTTTCATTTCCGGCCCTTCATACCGGGCGCGCCTCCCGTAGCACGCGCGTTCGCATCGCGGGGTGTAGCGCACTTTCCGTGACGATATCGACGCGCCGGTGGAGCAAATCCTGCGCATCCATCAGGAGTGCGCCCAGTGCAAAACCCGAAGTTTCGGGGCCGGTTTCGACAAGCAGATCCACGTCGCTGTCGTCATCCGCGTCGTCCCGCGCCATGGAGCCGAAAACCTTGATGGAACGGATTCCATAGCGTTGTGCGAGTGCCCGCAATTCTTCGCGATGGGTTTCGATGAGTCGATGCACGCGCAACCTCGCTCCTGAGCGTTTCGGAGTGTGTTCGCAGTGTAACAGGGGCAGAACGGGGCGGCAGCAGCAGTTCGCCATCAGGCTCTGACTGGTTCCTGGGCCGAAACGGCCGGGCCAGACTCCATACCTCGCCGCAGCCGCCACTCCTGCATAAGCGCATAGATCGCCGGAATCACCCCCGGCAGGAATTTGGGGTCAGACCACGAATTCGACCTCCCATCAGCCGATCCGAGTCCCCCACTGTGCGGTGATGCGAGCGAATTCGGTCGAGAAGTCCGCGCTGACGGGTTGAATCTGAAGCGTTTGCGAGCATGTGTCGGTGAGCCGGCGCGCAGCGGCGTAAAGCATGGCGGTTAACTCGTGCAGAGCATTGAAATGCTCGGCAATGTCGTCGTAGTCCGTTTCGTAGTCGTGCGCGGCGAGATTGCGTGCGGCACGGCTGCGTTGCCAGTCGGAGGTGGAGTCGATCACGCCCAGTTTCTCGAAGAGCGCCAGTACCCTCAGGAAGCTGTCGGTGGGCTCCCCCATCAGCAAGGCGCTATGCCGCATTGCGGCAGCGAGGGTGTCCTGCAACTTGGCGAAGCGCTCGTTGATCGCGGCCAGTGATTCGAACAGGGCGACGTCCTTCTTGCGGCCAGCGAGTTGCGCGCCGTCGATCGGCCAAAGGTGTTTCGATTCCGATTCGTGCAGGAAGAAGACACAACGCTGGATCGCTTCGAGCAGGTTTGACAGGTGCTTGCGTTCGGCTTCGAGCAGATCGCGGCTCATCGGGGCATCTCCAGCCGGGTAGCGCGCGCCATCGCCAGCGCCTGGAATGGGGTCGCTTCGGCGTTGCGTGCGCGGGCGACGATATCGACCGGGATGTGCAGGGCGGTTTCCAGGCGGAGCTTGAGTTCCGCTCGCTGCAGCAGGGAGCGTCGCTCGGCGGTTTCGACGAGCACGTCGAGGTCACCACCGCGGCGGCGGTCGTCCAGGCGCGAGCCGAAGACGCTGACGGTGACGTCCTCCCCCATCACTTCACGGGCAATGCTCAGAACGATGGCAATTTGTTCGGGGGCGAGGCGCATCAGCGGGGCCTGGAGGCGGGAGACTCAGCTTATCAACATGGCAACCGATACCGTTCGGGCTGAGCCCTTCGACTTCGCTCAGGACATGCCTGTCGAAGCCCTGCCAATGCCCTTCGACGGGCTCAGGGCGAACGGAGGTATTCGATTGCCGCCTTAATAGTGCGGCAGACGGCAGGCCAAGTCCATCATACCGCGTGCTGCCGATGTTCGCCGACTCGATCTCCCGACCCCTGTTTCCGCCGCAGCTCCCATTCCTTCACCAGCGCATAGATCGCGGGAATCACCCCCAGCGTCAGGACCGTCGAGGACAGCATGCCGCCGACCATCGGCGCGGCGATGCGGCTCATGACCTCGCTGCCGGTGCCGGTGCCCCACATGATGGGCAGCAGGCCGGCAATGATGGCGACCACGGTCATCATCTTCGGGCGCACGCGCTCGACCGCGCCTTCCATGATGGCGTGGTAGAGGTCGTTGGCATCGGCCTGGCGGCCTTCGGCAAGGCGCCTGGCGCGGATGGCTTCCCAGGCGTGGTCGAGGTAGATCAGCATCACGACGCCGGTTTCGGCGGCGACGCCGGCGAGCGCGATGAAGCCGACCGCGACGGCGACGCTCATGTTGTAGCCGAGCCACCACATCAGCCAGATACCGCCGACCAGGGCGAAGGGGACCGAGAGCATGACGATCAGCGTCTCCGTGAGGCGGCGGAAGTTGAGGTAGAGCAGCACGAAGATGATCGCCAGCGTGAGCGGCACGACCACGACGAGTTTTTCCTTGGCGCGCTCCATGTACTCGAACTGCCCGCTCCAGGTGGCGTAGTAGCCGGGCGGGAAGTCGACCCTTTCGGAAACGGCCTTGCGGGCGTCGGCGACGTAGGAGCCGATGTCGCGGTCGCGGATGTCGACGAACACGTAGGCGGCGAGGAGCGCGTTCTCGGTGCGGATCGCCGGGGCGCCTTTCGTCAGCGAGACCTTGGCGAGCTGGCCGAGCGGCAGGTTTCCCCCGGCGGGCAGCGGCACGAAGACCTCGGCGGCGATGCGGCGCGGGTCGTCGCGCAGGTCGCGCGGGTAGCGCACGGCCACCGTGTAGCGTTCGAGGCCTTCGACGGTGGTGGTGACCGGGTCGCCGCCCAGCGCGGTGGCGACGACCATCTGGAAGTCGTCCATGGTGATGCCGTAGCGCGCGAGCTGGCTGCGGTCGGGGGTGATGTCGAGGTAGTAGCCGCCGGTGACGCGCTCGGCGTAGGCGCTGGTGGTGCCGGGCACCTCGCGCACGGCGGATTCGACTTCGCGCGCGAGGCGCTCGATGACGGCGAGGTCCTTGCCGAAGACCTTGACGCCGATCGGCGTGCGGATGCCGGTGGAGAGCATGTCGAGCCGTGCCTTGATGGGCATGGTCCAGGAGTTGGCGACGCCGGGGAACTTGAGCGCGGCGTCCATCTCGGCGATGAGCTTGTCGGTCGTCATCCCCGGGCGCCATTCGGATTCGGGCTTGAGGTTGATGACGGTCTCGAACATTTCCAGCGGCGCGGGGTCGGTGGCGCTGTTGGCGCGCCCGGCCTTGCCGTACACGGATTCCACCTCGGGGAAGGTCTTGATGATGCGATCGGTGGTCTGCAGCAGTTCGCCGGCCTTGGTGACCGACATGCCGGGCAGCGACGCGGGCATGTAGAAGAGCGTGCCCTCGTTGAGCGTGGGCATGAACTCGGCGCCGATACGCTGGGCGGGGAAAATCGTGATCGCCATCGAGATTGCGGCGGCGATCAGCGTCAGCCAGCGGTGGCGCATGACCCAAGTGATGATCGGGCGGTAGAGCCAGATCAGCGCGCGGTTCACGGGGTTCTTCGCCTCGGGCAGGATGCGGCCGCGGATGAAGAGCATCATCAGCACCGGCACGAGCGTCACCGACAGGAGCGCGGCGCCGGCCATCGCGAAGGTCTTGGTGAAGGCGAGCGGCGAGAACATGCGGCCTTCCTGGCCTTCGAGGGTGAATACGGGCAGGAAGGAGACGGTGATGATCAGTAGCGAGAAGAACAGCGCCGGCCCGACTTCCTTGCAGGCGCGGATCATCGCTTCGCCGCGCTCGGCGACGGTGGCGTTGTCGGGCAGGTGCTCGAGGCGCTTGTGGGCGTTCTCGATCATCACGATCGCGGCGTCGACCATCGCGCCGATTGCGATCGCGATGCCGCCCAGGCTCATGATGTTGGAGCCGAGACCGAGCGAGCGCATGGCGATGAAGGCGATGAGGATGCCGATGGGCAGCGTGATGATCGCGACGAGCGCGCTGCGCACGTGCATGAGGAACACGATGCACACCGCGGCGACGATCAGGCTTTCCTCGAACAGCGTCCATTTGAGGTTGGCGATCGCGCGCTCGATCAGCGCCGAGCGGTCGTAGACCGGGACGATGGAGGTGCCTTCGGGCAGCCCCGCCGAGATCTCGGTGATCTTCGCCTTGACGTTGGCGATCACGTCCAGCGCGTTCTGGCCGAAGCGCGCCATGACGATGCCGGAGGCGACTTCGCCCTCGCCGTTGAGTTCGGCGATGCCGCGCCGTTCGGCCGGCACCATCTCGACGCGGGCGACGTCGCGTACCAGCACGGGGGTGCCGCCCTCGCTCTTTAGGACGAGGTTGCCGATGTCTTCGGCGTTCCTGAGGTAGCCGCGCCCGCGCACCATGTATTCGGTCTCGGCCAGCTCGACGACGCGTCCGCCGACGTCGCGGTTGGAGGCGCGGATGACCTGTGCGACGCGGTCGAGGGGGATGGCGTAGCTCGCGAGCCGGTGCGGGTCGACGGTGACCTGGTATTCGCGCACGAAGCCGCCGAGGCTCGCGACTTCGGCCACGCCCTGCGCCTTGGTGAGCTGGTAGCGCACGTACCAGTCCTGCAGGCTGCGCAGCTCGGCGAGCGAACGGTCCTTGCCGGTGAGGGCGTATTGGTACACCCAGCCGACGCCGGTGGCGTCCGGGCCGATCTGCGGCGCGACGCCGGCGGGCATGCGGCCGGCGGCGGACGACAGGTACTCGAGCACGCGCGAGCGCGCCCAGTAGATGTCGGTGCCGTCCTCGAAGATCACGTAGACATAGGACGCGCCGAACATCGAGAAGCCGCGCACGACCTTGGCCTTGGGCACGGCCAGCAGCGCGGTGGTGAGCGGGTAGGTGACCTGGTCCTCGACCACCTGCGGCGCCTGGCCGGGGTAGTCGGCATAGACGATGACCTGCACGTCGGAGAGGTCGGGCAGGGCGTCGACGGGGGTCTTCTTCAGCGCATACACGCCGCCGGCGCTGACGAAGAGCGTCGCCAGCAGGACGAGGAAGACATTGCGTGCGGACCAGTCGATGAGGCGGTCGAGCATGTCAGGCCTCCGGGCTCGCGATGTGCGGATTGACGTAGGGCGGGAGTAGCAACGCGGATCCCGCCGAGCGGACGTCGGGGGGAGATGCACGCCGGAATGGCGGGATACGCTGCGCTACTCCCGCCCTACGCAGGCATCCTTTGGTCGGCTCGGCCATTTCAGTGCCCCTTGTGACCGGTGGATGCGGGTGTCGCCGCTTCGATGCGCGTGATCGCGAATTCGCCCGGCGCGCGCTGCTCGAACTCGAAGCGGATCGGGCTGCCCGGGGCGATGCCTTTGGCGACTTCGGGCGAGGCCAGGTTGAAGTCCATCGTCATTGGCGGCCACTTCAGCGCGGGAATCTCGCCATGCGTGATGCTGACGGTGTCGGCGGAGAGGTCGATGGCGTCGAGCGTGCCTTCCGCGGAATAGGTCGGTGCGGTGGCCGCACCGTTGTCCTGGCCCGCGGTGAAGCTCGCGAGCGCTGCGCGCAGGTTGCTCTCGGCGTCGATGAGGAAGTTGGCCGAGACGACGACGCGCTCGCCGGCGGCGATGCCGTCGAGAATCTCGATGTGATCGCTGCCCCGGCGGCCGACCTTGACGGCCTTGGGCAGGAAGCGGCCTTCGTCCTGGGCGACGAGCACGACCTGGCGTTCGCCGCTGTCGATCAGCGCCGAGGCGGGCACGGTCAGCACGGGGGCGGCCTTGCCGGTGGCGATGTCGGCGTGAGCGAAGAGGCCGGGGCGCAGCAGGCCGTCGGGGTTCGCCAGTTCGAGGCGCATCGGCGTCGTGCGCGTCGCGGCGTCCAGCGTCGGATAGAGGTAGGCGACCGTGGCGTCGAAACGGCGCCCCGGGAAGGCGTCGAGGGTCACGGTGGCGTGCTGGCCGGGTTTGACGCGCGCGAGGTCGCGCTCGTAGACGTCGGCGAGCACCCACACCGTGGAGAGATCGGCGATGCGGAAGAGGGCTTCGCCGGGCATGAAGCGCATCCCTTCGACTGCCTTCTTCTCCATGACGACGCCGTTGGCGGGCGAGGTGAAGGTGAGCCGCCCGTTTCCGGCCTTCGTTCCTTCCGGGAGCTTCATCTGCCAATTGGAGACGCGCGCGCGGGTCGCCTCCGCGAGGCGTTGCGCGGACGCGGCGGCGGCCGGGTCGCTGCTCGCGTCGCGCTGAAGGCGTTCGGCGATCTGCAACTCGGAGCCGGCCGAGACGAGTTCGGGGGCATACACGGAGAACAGCGCCTGGCCGCGGCGCACCGGGTCGCCGCTGGCGCTGACGTGCAGGCGTTCGATCCAGCCCTCGAAGCGCGGTGCGACGTCGACGACGCGGCGCTCGTTGATCGCGACGCGGCCGACGGCGCGCACCGGCTCGTCGAGCGTGCGCGGTTCCGCGAGCGCGGTGCGCACGCCCAGCGTCTGCAGGCGGGCCGGGCTCACGGTGACCGCGCCGGTGTCGTCGGGGCCGGCGTCCTCGCCTTCATAGACGGGGATGTAGTCCATCCCCATGGAGTCCTTCTTCGGCACCGGCGAGGTGTCGGGCAGGCCCATCGGGTTGCGGTAGTAGAGGATCTTCTTCCCGCCCGAGCCGTCCGCGGTTGGTGTCGCGTCGGCGGAGGCTGGGGCGGAATGCTCCGCATTGCGGGTGCCGGCGAAGTAGCCGGCGGCGAGCGCGATGGCGACCGCGATGGCGCCGAGGGTGAGTTGCGCGGCGGGTTTCACAGCGATTCTCCGACCAGTTTTTCGATTTCAAACAGGGCCATGTGCGCTTCGACCTCGGCCTGGAGCAGGCTCATGCGGGTGTCGACGAGCTGGCGCTCGGCCTCGAGCACGGCGTCGAAATCGACGCGGCCGGTCTCGAAGGCGCTCCGGGTGGCGTCGCGCGTGGCCTGCGCCTGCGGCAGCAGCGTGCCGCGCAGCAGGCGTTGCGTTTCCTGCGCGCTGGTGAAGGCCGCCCAGGCGGAGCCGATCTCGCCGCCGAGGCGGCTGGCGGTTGCTTCGCGCTTCGCATCGGCTGCGGCGACCATGTGTGCGGCCTCGCGCTCGCGGGCGCGGCGGGCGGATTGTTGCAACGGGATCATGACCTCGAACATCAGGTCCCAGGACTGGTCCTCGCCGCGCGGGCGGTTGTTGGTGAGGCCGATCGAGTAGTCGGGGTAGCGGTCGGCCCAGGTGCGCTCGCGTTCGAGGCGCGCGGCTTCGATCGCGTGCGCGTCGGCGGAGAGGGCGGGGTTGTTGGCGCGCGCCCGTTCGACGAGGGCGGGAAGCGGCAGCACGGCCGGCAGGGCGGACGGTTCCGCGGGGGCGGCAAGGGGCTCGTGCGGGGCGCGCGCGAGGAGACCGTTGAGCGCCGCGGCGGCGGCGCGGCGGCGCTGTTCGATGCCGACCTGCGCGAGGCGCTGGCTGGTGATCTCGCGCTGGGCGCGCAGCACGGCCTGCTGCGGCGCGAGGCCCTGGCGGTAGCGCGCGAGGGTCGCTTCCTCGAGGCCGCCGAGGAGCGCGAGCGATTCGCGCGCGAGCGCGGCCTCCCGGTCGGCGGCGTAGTAGCGCAGCCACGCCTGCTTGATCGTCAGTGCGAGGTCCAGCCACTCGGCGTCGAGGCGGGCCGTGGCCTCGTCGGCCTTCGCCGCCGCCGTCCGCGTCTGCAGCTCGCGCTTGCCCCAGCCGGGCAGGGGCTGGATGAAGCGGTAGCGGGTCTCGCCGACCTGGCCGGGCACCAGCGTCGTGCCGCCGCCGCGCATCTCGTTGGTGAAATCCATCAGCTCGACCTGGAAGTTCGGGTCGGGCAGGGCGCCGGCGGAGTCGACGCGCTCGCGCGCGGCCGCGGTCTCGGCGCGCTGGGCGGCGAAGGCGGGGTTCGTGCCGCGGGCGTGCTGCAGGAGACCGGCGATGTCCGCGCCGAGCGGGGTGGCCGGATCTGCCGCAGTGGCGGCGGCCGGTGCGACCGGGAAGCTGCGGGCGGCGGGCGGGGCCGGTGGCGTGCCGGCGCCCTGGGCTTGGACCGTCGCTGCGACGGCCAGCAGGCCAGGGATCAGCAGCGCGGCGGCCAGGGCCCGCCGCTGCGTTCCCGCGTTGGACGAGTGCATCGTCGGGACTCCGCGAAGGTGTTGTTATTTGCGGCGGCGGGGCGGCCGCCGAGTCGTTCGTCGCGCGGTCGTCCGCCCCGGAGCGGGGGGGCGTCCTGCGAGTCGCCGGAACGTCCGGCGTATCCTACTTGGTGACTTCCAGCTGCGTGACGCTGAACACGCCATCGACGCGTTCGGCGGTGAAGCGGACCTTGTCGCCGGTCTTGACCTTGTCGAGCATCGCGGCGTCGGTGGCGCGGAAGGCCATCGTCATCGCCGGCATGCCGAGGTTGTCGAGCGGGCCGTGGGCGATGGTGATCTTCGCCGCCGCCTTGTCGATCTTCTTGACCGTGCCTTCGCTCATCCGGGCGGCTGACACGCTCGCCGGCGTGGCGGCCTGCGCCATGTGGTGGCTGTGGCCGGCGTCATGGCCGCTTTGTGCGAGCGCCGGGGCGGCGGAGGCGGCGAAGAGGCCGAGGGTTGCGAGCAGAAGGGTGGTTTTCATGTGGAGGGCTCCATGCAATGCAGGAATTGGAGGCAGTATGAAAAGGGCGTGGAAACAGAAAGCTGACCCCGGGGTTACATCTTTGTAATCTTGCGTCTTGCCCGGCGCGCGCGGGCACAATGCGTTCCGTGGTGTGTTGGTGGCAAGGAGCCAGCGGTGAAGATCCTGATCGTCGAAGACGAGGCCAAGACCGGTGATTATCTCAGGCAGGGACTGTCCGAGGCGGGCTTCGTCGTCGATCTCGCGCGTGACGGCATGGATGGCCTGCACCTCGCGCTGACCGGCGAGTACGAACTGATGGTGCTCGACGTCATGCTGCCGGGCCTCGACGGCTGGAGCGTGCTGCAGACGGTGCGCCGCGCGGGGCGCGAGATGCCGGTGCTGTTCCTGACCGCGCGCGACCAGGTCGAGGACCGCGTGCGCGGGCTGGAGCTGGGGGCGGACGATTACCTCGTGAAGCCTTTCGCGTTCTCCGAGCTGCTCGCGCGGGTGCGCACGCTGTTGCGGCGGGGAAAGTCGAAGGAACCGGAGACGCTGCGTGCGGCCGACCTCGAGCTGGACCTGCTGCGCCGGCGCGTGACGCGCGCGGGGCAGCGGATCGACCTCACCGCGAAGGAGTTCGGCCTGCTGGAGCTGCTGCTGCGCCGGCAGGGCGAGGTGCTGCCGCGCTCGCTGATCGCCTCGCAGGTGTGGGACATGAACTTCGACAGCGACACCAACGTGATCGAGGTGGCGGTGCGCCGGCTGCGCGCCAAGGTCGACGACCCCTTCGAGCCCAAGCTGATCCGCACCGTGCGCGGCATGGGCTACGTGCTCGAGACGCCCTGATGCCGAAGCTGTCGTTGACGCTGCGCCTGACATTGCTCTTCGGCGGGCTTTTCGCCGCGGTGCTGCTGGGTCTGGGCATCTACATCTCGGCGACGGTCGAGCGCCATTTCGAGGAGGGCGACCTCGTCGAGCTGCACGGCAAGCTCGAGCTCGCGCGCTCGGTGCTCGCCCAGGTGGGCGACGAGGCGGACTTCGCGAACGTCGCGCAACAGCTCGACAGCGCGCTGGTAGGGCACCATAGCCTGTCGATCGCGGTGCTTCGCGACGCAGGCCGCGGCGAGATCCTGTTCGCGTCGTCGGGGGCGGATTTCCCCGAGCCGGCGGCGCGCATCGATCCCGGTCCCGACCCGGTCGCCTATCCGCCGGCGCATACCTGGGAGCAGGGCGGCCATATCTATCGCGGGGTCGTCGCGAACGCGCGCACGGGCATCGCCGGGGCGCCCGCCGCCCGTGTCGTGGTGGCGATGGACATCGAGCACCACCGCATCTTCATGCGCGACTTCGAGCGTTCCCTGTGGTTTGCGGTGGCGCTGGCGATCGTCGCGACGGGCCTGCTCGGCGCGGTCGCGGCGCGAGGCGGGCTTGCGCCGCTGCGCAAGATGGCCGAGGTGGCGCGCGGCGTGTCGGCGCAGCATCTGACGGCACGCATCGACACGCGCCGGCTGCCGGTGGAACTGGAGGCGCTCGCGGGAGAGCTCAACGCGATGATGGCGCGCCTGGAGGAGGGCTTCCGCCGCCTGAGCGAGTTTTCGTCGGACATCGCGCACGAGCTGCGCACGCCGGTGAGCAACCTGATGACGCAGACCGAGGTCGCGCTCGGGCGTGCTCGCAACGCCGACGAGTATCGCGAGATCCTGCTGTCGAACCTCGAGGAATACGAGCGGCTCGCGCGCATGATCGCCGACATGCTGTTCCTCGCGCAGGCGGACAACGGCCTGCTGCCGCGGCCGGCCGAGACGCTGTCGCTCGCCGGGGAGGCGGGCGCGCTGGCGGAGTTCTACGAGGCGCTGGTCGAGGAGAAGGGCCTTCGCCTGGAAGTCGGCGGCGATGCGCGCGTGCAGGGCGACCGCCTGATGCTGCGGCGCGCGGTGTCGAACCTGCTGTCGAACGCGCTGCGCCATGCGGCGCCGGGCGGTGTCGTGCGCATCGCGATCGATACGGCCGGCGACGAGGCGCGGCTCGCGGTGAGCAACCCCGGCGAGACGATCCCGCCCGAGCATCTCGCGCGCATCTTCGACCGCTTCCACCGCGTCGACGCGGCGCGCACGCGCCAGGGCGACGGTGCGGGGCTGGGGCTCGCGATCACGCGCTCCATCGTCGAGGCGCATGGCGGCCGCATAGGGGTGGAATCCGCCGGCGGCCTCACCACCTTCACGCTCTACCTGCCGCTCGCGTCTGCCGATGCGCGTATCGCGGCAGCCGGGGCCCGCGGGGCGGAACCTTCGTCGCCCGCGTCGGGCCAAACATCGGCAACCGTCTGATGCAGAGGAAAACATGAAGTCGCACAAGCCGTCCCGTCCCGCCCGCCGTCCCCTCGCCCTGGTCGCCACGCTGGCGCTGGCCGCGGCCTTCGCCGCGCCGGTGCTCGCCACCGGAGAGGAGGTGGTGATGTACAAGGATCCCAACTGCGGCTGCTGCGGCAAGTGGGCCGAGCACATGCGCGCGGCGGGTTTCTCCGTGAAGGAGATCAAGAGCGCCGACATGGGCGCGGTCAAGCGCGAGGCGGGCGTGCCGCAGGCGCTGGGCTCCTGCCATACTGCGAAGGTCGGCGGATACTTCGTCGAGGGGCACGTGCCCGCCGCCGACGTGAAGCGTCTGCTGGCGGAGAAGCCCAAGGTCGCCGGCATCTCGGCGCCCGGCATGCCGCAGGGCTCGCCGGGGATGGAAGGTCCGTACCCGGCGGACCGCTACGACGTCGTGAGCGTCACCGCCGACGGCAGGACGCGGGTCTTCGCCAGCCATTGAGACTTCGTCAGCCCCGGACGCCCCGGGGTGCGGGAGAATGGAACATGCGCAGGAAGCTTGCCGCCGCCCTGGGGGCGGTCGTGTTGCTGACGACGAGTGCGGGGGTGTCCGCGCAGCAGGCGGGGACCGTCACCGGCGACCGTGCCGGCGACATGACGGCGGACCTGCTCATCGTGCGCCCGCTCGGACTCGTGGGGACGGTGATCGGCGCCGCGGTGTTCGTCGTCGCGCTGCCCTTCACGCTGCCGACGGGCTCGGCCGGCGATGCCGCGCATGAACTCGTCGGCAAGCCGTTCGAGTACACCTTCAACCGCCCGCTCGGCGACTTCCAGCACTGCGGGGCCGATCGCCACCCCTGCGGCGACCGGCGTGATCCGTAAGCCGCGCAAGGGGGCGTGTGCCGCGGCGCTCGCGGTGCTGCTTGCGGGGTGCGGCGGTGAGGATGGGATCGACCCGAAGGACGCGGCGCAGGTTGCGCGGGGAGAGCCGCTGTACCACCGCCACTGCGCTTCGTGTCATGGTGCGCAGCTCGAGGGGCAGCCCGACTGGCGCCAGCGCAGGGCCGACGGCCGGTTGCCGGCGCCGCCGCACGATGCGTCCGGGCACACCTGGCATCATCCGAACGAGCTGCTGGTGAACATCACGCGCGACGGCATGGTGCCGCCGTGGGCGCCCGAAGGCTACGCGAGCGACATGCCGGCGTTCGCCCGCGTGCTGTCCGACGACGAGATCCGCGCGACGCTGGCGTACATTCAGAGCACCTGGCCGGCCGAGGTGTGGGCCGCGCGCGCGCAGATGGCTCAGCAGCGGCGCTGATTTCGGAGCATCGCGCGAAGCTTGCCTGCCGACGCGGTGGCAGGACTGGTATCCTTAAGCGCTTTCCCGTTTCGGGTGAGCTTCCCCCAATGAACGAATCTTTCAAGCGCGGCGCCCGCGAGGGGTTCCGGCTGATGTTGCCGATGTCGGTCGGCCTGCTGCCGTGGGCGATCGTCACCGGTGTGGCGATGCGCTCGACCGGCCTGTCCGCGGCCGAGTCGATCGGCATGAACCTGATCGTCTACGCCGGCACGGCCCAGCTCGGCACGCTGCCCCTGATCGCCGCCGGCGCGCCGCTGTGGCTGATCTTCGTGACCGCGCTGGTGCTCAACCTGCGCTTCGTGATCTTCAGCGCGGCGCTGGCGCCGGCCTTCCATGGTGCGTCGTGGTCCAGGCGCCTGCTGTCGGGCTATCTGCTCGTCGACGGCCTGTTCGTGCTGTGCGCGGACCGCCTGCTGCGCAACGACGATCCGCACTGGCGCTGGGGCTTTTATGTCGCGCCGGCGATGCTGTGCTGGAGCATGTGGCAGCTCGGCGGGCTTGCCGGGGTGCTCGGGGCGGAGATCTTCCCCAAGGATTGGTCGCTGGAGTTCATGACGACGATCGCGCTGATGGTGATGCTCGTGCCGATGGTGAAACAGCGCGCGATGCTGGTCGCCGCGCTCGTCGGTGGCCTCGGGGCTGTGCTGCTGCGCGGCCTGCCGCTCAGGCTCGGCGTCATCGCCGGGATCGCCGTGGGCATCGCGGCCGGCTTTGCTGCAGAACACTGGGCGGAGCGGCGGAGACGGACATGGTAGAGGGCGTCTGGCTGTGGCTGACGCTGCTGGCGATCGGCTCGACGACCATCCTCACGCGCGGCAGTTTCGTGATCAGCGGCGAAGGCGCGCGCCTGCCGCCTGCGCTGCAGCGAGCGCTGCGCTATGCACCGGCCGCGGCGCTGTCGGCGCTGATCATGCCGGATCTGCTGCTCGATGCGGGTGCGTTCGATCCGGCGAACCCCAAGCTCGCCGCCGGGGTCGTCGTCGCGCTCGCCGCGGTGCGTTCGCGTAATCCGTGGCTGCCCTTCATTGGCGGCATGTGCGTGCTGCTCGTGCTGCGCAAGGGGTTCGGCTGGTAATTCGGTTCAGGTCAGCAGGCAGTTCGCGTCGGGCTGCGGCGCGGGCGGGGGCGCCTCGCCGAGCATCTCGCGCAGGCTGGCGTCTATGCCCGCCACCAGCGCGTCGAGCGCCAGATCGTTGGGCATGGTGCCGAAGGGGTCGTCGATCTCGTCGCTGAGCGCTTCGAGCGCGAAGAAGGTGTAGGAGACGAAGCACACGATCAGCGGCGTCATGATCCCGATCGAATCCACCAGGCCGAAGGGCAGCAGCATGCAGTAGAAGTAGGCGCTGCGGTGCAGGATCACCGAATAGGTGAAGGGCAGCGGCGTGTTGGCGATGCGCTCGCAGCCTCCCAGCGCGCCGGAGAGGTCGTTGAGCGACTGCTCCATCTGCTGCGCGGCGATGGCGTCGAGCTCGCCGGCCGCGCGCCGCTCGCGCAGCCATTCGCCCAGCCACAGCAGGATCAGCGCGGGGCCGAAGCGCGCGCTGCCCACGCGCTCGACGAGGTCCATGGGTAGCAGTCCGGCGAGATCGGTGTCGCGCGGACGCCCGCGCAGCTGGTTGCGCATCGCCGTGGCGAAACCGACCAGGCCGAGCACGAACGCGCGCTGCGCGTCGCGCGGCGTCGCGAGGTTGAGGGCCTGGCGTGCGAGGTTGCGCGCTTCGACGAGCACGGCGCCCCACAGCTTGCGCGCCTCCCAGTAGCGATCGTAGCTCGCGTTGATGCGGAAGCCGAGGAAGATCGCGAAGGCGACGCCCATGAGCGAGAACGGTGTCGCGGTGAGCGTGACCTTCCAGTGGAAGAGCTGACCGTGCAGCAGCACGACGGCGCAGGACAGCGCGAAGATGAACAGTTGCTGGGACAGGATGCGCGGGACGAGCGAGCCGCGGCGTACGAACAGCAGATGGACCCAGTGCGGGCGGGGGCGGACGATCACGGCTGTCTC
>NZ_WTVK01000149.1 GCF_012910805.1 Aromatoleum evansii | reverse complement strand
TCGACAGCGGGATGCCGCGCAGCCAAAGCGCCAGGATCCCGCCCGTGAGCGCAAACGGCACGCCGGTGAACACGATGAGTCCGTCCTTGACGTTGCCGAACATGGTGAAGAGCAGCGTGAACACCAGCAGCAACGCGACCGGCACAACGATCTGCAGGCGCTTGGCGGCGCTCTGCAGTTGTTCGAAGGTGCCGCCCCAGGTCGTCCAATAGCCGGTCGGCACTTGTACCGCCTCGGTGATCCTGGCTTCGGCTTCCGCGACGAAGGAGCCGATGTCGCGACCGCGCACGTTCGCTGTGACGACCACACGACGCTTGCCGTTTTCGCGACTGATCTGGTTGGGGCCGGGTGAGGACTGAATGCTCGCGACGTCCCCCAGGCGCACGAAGCCGCGGGCGGCGCCGTTGTCCCCGGCCGGCAGGCGGATCGGCAGGCGCTGCAGCGCGTCGAGGTCGCTGCGCAAGGCTTCAGGCAGCCGCACCAGAATGTCGAAACGCCGGTCGCCTTCGAATACCGCGCCCGCCTCTTGCCCGCCCAGCGCCGCGGACACGCTGTCCTGCACGTCGGCAACGTTCAGGCCGAGCCGGGCGGTCCGGTCGCGGTCAATGAGCACCGTGAGCATCGGCAGGCCGGTGGTCTGCTCCACTTTCACGTCGGCAGCCCCCGGAATGCCTTCGAGCACTTTGGCGATGCGCTCTCCGGTCTCGGCCATCAGGTCCATGTCGTCGCCGAACACTTTCACCGCGACGTCACTGCGTACCCCCGAGATCAGTTCGTTGAAGCGCATCTGGATCGGTTGCGTGAACTCGTAGTTGTTGCCCGGCACCTGGCGCACCGCCGCCTGCAACGCGGCCACGAGCTCGTCCTTGGGCCGGTTCGGATCCGGCCACTGATCGCGCGGCTTGAGCATCACGAAGTTGTCAGCCACGTTCGGCGGCATCGGATCGGTGGCGATTTCGGGCGTGCCGATCTTGGCAAACACGGTGTCGACCTCCGGGAACGCCTTGACCGTCTGCTCAAGCTGCACCTGCATATCGATCGACTGGGTCAGGCTGGTGCCGGGAATCCGCAGCGCATGCAAGGCAACGTCGCCTTCATCGAGACTTGGAATGAATTCGCTGCCCATGCGCGTCGCGAGCAGGGCCGACAGCGCCACGCAGACGCACGCGATCGTGAGCACGAGCGGCTTTCTCGCCATCACCCAGTCGAAGCTCGGGGCATAGCCCCGCTTCGCCCAGGCCATGAGGCGGTTTTCCTTCTCGCTGATCTTGCCCGAGAGGAACAGCGCCACGGCGGCCGGCACGAAGGTCACCGACAGGATCATTGCGCCCACGAGCGCAGTCACGACGGTGAACGCCATCGGGTGGAACATCTTGCCCTCGACCCCGGTCAGGGCAAAGATCGGCAGATACACCACCATGATGATGAGCTGGCCGAAGAGCAGCGCCCGGCGCGACTCCTTCGACGCCGCAAACACCTCATGGAAGCGTTCGTTGCGGGTCAGTGGGCGTCCCGCGGCGGCCTGTGCGTGCGCGAGACGCCGCACGCAGTTCTCGACGATCACTACCGCGCCGTCGATGATAATGCCGAAGTCGAGCGCGCCGAGGCTCATCAGGTTGGCACTGACCTTGTTCGTCACCATGCCGGTGAAGGTGAACAGCATCGCCAAAGGGATCACCAGCGCGGTGATGATCGCCGCGCGGATGTTGCCGAGGAACAGGAACAGGATTGCGATGACCAGCAGCGCGCCTTCGGTCAGGTTTTTCTTGACCG
>NZ_WTVK01000148.1 GCF_012910805.1 Aromatoleum evansii | reverse complement strand
CAAGGGACTTTGGCGGCCCGGCCTGCCGGTCACCGTCGAAGTCGTGGCGGAAGAAACACAGGTGCCGGTCGCCGTCGCGGCCGAGGCGATCCAGGACCTGCGCGACTGGAAGGTGGTATTCGGCCGTTACGACGATTCGCTCGAAGCCCGGCCGCTCGAACTGGGCCGCAGCGACGGCCGCCACGTCGAGGTCCTGAGCGGGCTCCGGGCGGGCGAACGCTATGCCGCGAAGAACAGTTTCGTCATCAAGGCGGAGCTCGGCAAAGCCGGCGCCAGCCACGATCACTGAGCCGGAGGCACAACGATGAAACAGATCACTGCAGTCATCCGTCAGCAGCGGCTCGAAGCCGTGGAAGCAGCGCTTCATGCGCTGCCGCACCTGCCGGGCTTCACGATTCTCAAGGCCACGGGGCACCCACGCGGACACGGTCAGGATCACCATTTCGTTGCCGACGAATGGAACCCGGACGCGCACGATGCGTTGGTGCTCCTGGTCCTGTGCACCGATGACGATGCGCCGGCCATCGTCGAAGCCGTGACCAAGGCGGCCCATACCGGCCAACCGGGCGACGGCATCGTAGGCGTCGCGGAGCTTGCCGCCGCGGTGCGTATTCGCACCGGCGAACGCGACGCCGCGGCACTTTGAGGGATAGCCCATGTTCGAACGCATCATCCGTTTCGCCATCGATCAGCGATGGCTCGTCCTGCTTGCCGTACTCGGCATGGTCGGGTTGGGTATCTACAATTACCAGCGCCTTCCCATCGATGCCGTGCCGGACATCACCAACGTCCAGGTGCAAATCAACACCGAAGCCCCCGGCTATTCGCCGCTGGAGGCCGAGCAGCGCGTCACCTTCCCGATCGAGACCGCGATGGCGGGGCTCCCGCTGCTGGAGGAGACGCGCTCGCTGTCGCGCTACGGCTTGTCGCAGGTCACCGTCGTGTTCAAGGACGGCACCGATATCTATTTCGCGCGCCAACTCGTCAACGAACGCATTCAGGAGGCGCGCAGCAAGCTGCCGCCGGGGCTCGCGCCAGGGCTAGGGCCGATCGCGACCGGCCTGGGTGAAATCTACATGTGGACGGTGGAAGCGGAGGACGGCGCCAGAAAACCGGATGGCACGGCCTACACGCCGATGGACCTGCGCGAGATTCAGGACTGGATCATCAAGCCGCAGTTGCGCACCGTGCCGGGCGTGACCGAGATCAACACCATCGGCGGCTACGCCAAGGAGTTTCAGGTCGCGCCGCTGCCTGACCGCCTGGTGTCCTTCGGCCTCGCCATCAGCGATGTTGTGACGGCGCTGGAGCGCAACAATGCCAATGTCGGCGCCGGCTACATCGAGCGCAGCGGCGAGCAGTACCTGATTCGCGCTCCCGGACAGGTGTCGAATATCGACGACATCGCCAACGTCATCGTCGGTCACGCGCGCGGCGTGCCGATCCGCATCCGCGACGTGGCCGAGGTCGGCCTGGGCAAGGAACTGCGCACCGGCGCCGCAACGGAAAACGGCCGGGAAGTGGTGCTGGGCACGGTGTTCATGCTTATCGGCGAAAACAGTCGGGACGTGTCGCGTGCGGTGGATCTGCGCCTGCAGGCGGTGAACAAGACGCTGCCCGCGGGCGTCGTGGCCAAGACCGTGTACGACCGCACGCTGCTCGTCGACAAGGCCATCGCGACGGTCAAGAAAAACCTGACCGAAGGCGCGCTGCTGGTCATCGCAATCCTGTTCCTGTTCCTCGGCAACATCCGCGCGGCGATCATCACCGCGCTGGTGATCCCTTTGGCGATGCTGTTCACCTTCAC
>NZ_WTVK01000147.1 GCF_012910805.1 Aromatoleum evansii | reverse complement strand
TGGCCACCGGAGTTCGACAGTTCAGCCCGAAAAATGACGATTTTGGCGAAGTCGCCTCAGTATTCATGCGGGTTTCAGGCCGATTTTTCTAAAACTCGTGTGGTGGCACGTTTGTAACAAGCAACGTCAGTATTGACGATGCCTGCACTGCTGATAAAGTGGCGGCATGCACGTCAAGATCACCACCTCTGGCAGCCGTCGCTACGTCCAACTCGTCGAGTCCTATCGGGACGATGCGGGGCGGGTGAAGAAGCGTACGGTGGCGACCCTCGGGCGCCTCGACCAGGTCGGCGGTGAACTCGATTCGGTGATCAACGGCTTGTTGAAGGTGTCGGGGCGTGATCCCATCGGTGCGAAGCCGGCGCCGCCCTCGGTGGCGTTCGAGTCGGCGCGCGCATTGGGCGACGTGTGGGCGCTCACGGAATTGTGGAAGGAATTGGGCTTCGGCGAGTTGCGGCGCGTATTCCGCCGCACCCGCCACACCACCGACGTCGAAGCACTGATCCGCGTGATGGTGCTCAACCGGCTGTGCGATCCGGACTCCAAGCTCGGCGTGCTGCGCTGGCTGGAGACGGTGGCGCTGCCGGAGGTCGACGTCACCACGATCACGCATCAGCAGTTGCTGCGCAGCATGGACGCGCTGATGGATCACCAGGCGGCGGTCGATGCCGTGGTAGCGGGCCTGCTGCGCCCCTTGATCGACCAGGACCTGTCGGTGGTGTTCTACGACCTCACGACGATCCGCACCGAAGGACTGACCACGCTCACCGATGATGTGCGCGAATTCGGCATGGCCAAGGAAGGGGTGATTGCCCGCCAGTTCATGCTCGGCGTGGTGCAGACCGCCGACGGTTTGCCGATCTACCACGAGGTATTCGCCGGCAACGCGGCCGAGACGAAGACGCTGCAGCCCACCCTCGCGACGGTGCTCGAACGCTTCCCGCAGGTGCGTCGGCTCATCCTCGTGGCCGATCGCGGGCTGCTGAGCCTGGATAATCTCGAAGCGCTGCGGGCGATCCCGCTCGCGAGTGGACAGCCGCTCGAATTCATCATCGCCGTGCCGGGACGGCGCTACCACGAGTTCGCCGAGTTGCTCGGCGACTTCCATCGGGATCACTGCGCGAAGGCCGAGGACGAAGTAACCGGCGAACTCGCCTGGAACGGGCAGCGTCTGGTCGTTGCCCATGATCCGGCGACCGCAGCCGTCCAGACGCAGCGGCGCAATGAGCAGATCGAAGCCCTGATCGCGCAAGGCGAGCAATGGGCCGGCAAACTCGTCGATCAGGACGGTGGCGTCAAACACCGCGGGCGCAAGCTCTCCGACAGCGGCGCCAAAGCGCGCTTCTACCACGCGGTGTGCGAGGCGCATCTATCGAAGATCATCAAGGTCGACCTGCCGGCCGAGCTCTTCAGTTACGACATCGACAAGACCGCTCGGGCGCTCGCCGAGATGATGGACGGCAAGCTGCTGCTCGTGACCAACGCCGACGCCCTCACACCGGCGGATGTCGTCGCTCGCTACAAGTCGCTCGCCGACATCGAGCGCGGCTTCAAGGTGTTGAAATCCGAAATCGAGATCGGGCCGGTCTATCACCGCCTGCCCGAGCGCATCCGCGCCCACGCCTCGATCTGCTTCATGGCGCTGATCCTGCATCGCATCATGCGCGCGCGCCTGCGTGCGGCCGGAACCGAGCTGAGCCCAGAGCGCGCGCTCGAACAGCTGCATCGCATTCAGCATCACCGGGTGCGTCTGAACGGCGGAGCACCGGTCGCGGGCGTGTCGACGATTAGCACCGCGCAAAGCGAAGTCCTCGATGCACTTCGCATCAAGAAACCGACTACGCCGGAGCAGCTGACGCTCTTGTAGTGGCATTTTTGAACGTCGACTTCTGATAAATCAGATAGTTACGCGATTAGCTGTCGAACTCCGGTGGCCA
>NZ_WTVK01000146.1 GCF_012910805.1 Aromatoleum evansii | reverse complement strand
CTGGTCGCCGATCAGCGCCGTCACGCTCAACCCCGAGCGCGATGCGATCGTCAGCGAACATTTGCATGCTGAAGACATAGGGCGGTTAGTTGCATGAATCAGGCGACAACTATCTTGACTTGCTCCGCGTCCCTTCCGTCCTCGGCGAGATCACGCCGTCTATCATCATCCCCGCTTCCAGATACCGGCGGATGAGTTTCAGTACCCGCCCGTCGCCGACCTTCTTCGCAACCTTCTCCATCAGGATGTCGTGATTGACCCGGTCGAAAAACTTCTCCAGATCCATGTCCACCACGACGCGCCGGCCTTCGGCAACATACCGCTGCGCTGCCTTGACCGCCTGATGGGCGTTCCTCCCCGGCCGGAAGCCGTAGCTCGACTCGGAGAACTCCGCCTCGAAGATCGGCGAGAGCACCTGATGCAACGCTTGCTGGATCAGTCGATCCGTCAGCGTAGGAATGCCGAGCGTCCTCACCCCGCCTTGCGGCTTGGGGATATCCACACGGCGCACCGCCTGCGGGAGATACGTCCCCGCCAGCAGTCTGGCCCTGATCGTCGGCCAATGTTGCTTCAGATGAGCCTTGAACTCGGTCACGCCGATGCCATCGACACCGGCCGCGCCCTTGTTCTCGATCACCCGCTGATACGCAAGCCACAGGTTGCCCCGCTCGCACACGGCTTCCATCAGCCCGCTCGTCTCCGCTTTCGTCCGCAGATCAGTCGCCGATTCAGCCTCGGCACACAACGCAGCCCTCTCCGGATTCCGTCCGGAGCTTGCCGCCTGCGCCCCGTCTTGCCGACGGGCTTCTGCCTTCATTGACCTCATCGAGAGCTCATCGCCTACTCGCGTTCTTCCATGTTCGGCCCTTCGGTCCATGCTGGCCCCTACTATGGCCTCGGCTGACTTCCTCACCGGCATCCCGACACCTCGCGATGCCGGTAGCACCACGGCACCGATGAGGATCTCCCCGGGTATGACGCACCCACCTTCGCGCTTATGCCTGTCGGATATACGTCACAGCGTTCTGTGCAAGTTTCGGGCTTTGACGATATTGGCCGCCTCACCCCGCTGTGCCGCCTCGTATCCGCTTCCTGTTCGTCAGGCCAGCGCTTTGCCTTCGGCTTCCTCCAGATTCGCAGTTACCCGCGACACCCTTGCCGTTCGGCTAACTCTTCCCCTTGCCGGGCGAGTAGAGGACTTTCACCTCCAAGTAGGTGCGCCCTGCCGGGCGCACCAAAAAAAATGGAGGCGATCTTTCCCAAGGACAAGGACGAGGACGCATGATCGGCCTGGAAGATCGCCAAACGACGGTCCGCCACATCGAGACTGCCCATGCGGGCGGGGCGCGTTTGCGCCCGGCCTGCGAAGTGGCTGGCATTACGGTTCGCACGCTGCAGCGGTGGAAGACACAGGACGGCCTGGTCGTTGGGGACCGCCGCCCCGTGGCCGAACGCCCGCTGTCCTCGCATGCGCTGACCGACGAGGAGCGTGCGTGCATCCTGGCGGTTGCCAATGAGCCTCGCTTTGCCGACCAGCCGCCGGCGCGCATCGTGCCGGCGCTGGCCGACGAGGGGGTCTATATCGCCAGCGAATCGAGCTTCCAGCGGGTGTTGCGGGCGCACGGTCAGAACCGGCATCGTGGCCGCACGCGCGCGCCTCAGGCCTCGCGGGCGCCAACCACGCATGTGGCCACGGCACCGCGCCAGGTGTGGTGCTGGGATATGACGTACCTGCCTGCCCAGGTGCAGGGTCAGTGGTTCTTTCTGTACCTGATCCTCGACCTGTACAGCCGCAAGATCGTCGGTTGGGAGATCCACGACACCGACGACGCCGAGCACGCCGCCCATCTCGCCAAGCGCACCGCGCTGGCCGAAGGCGTGCATGCGCTGGCGACCAAACCGGTGCTGCACGGCGACAACGGCGCCACGCTCAAAGCCA
>NZ_WTVK01000145.1 GCF_012910805.1 Aromatoleum evansii | reverse complement strand
GGCGACCACCAAGATCTACACCGTCTAATTCGTCGGCAGCGTCAGATGTGTATAAGAGGCAGGCACATACCAGCCGCCGGGCGGATCGAGCTGCTCGAACACCCACCACAGGGCGGCATCGGGCGCGCGGGCGACGTAGTAGTCGCGGTGCACGTCGGCCCCGTCCCACCACCCCGACTCGATGCGTTCGGGGCCGTTCAGCAGTGTCAGCGCGCGGATCGATTCGAGCGGGCGCGGTTCGTTCATCAGCCACAACGGGCGCGGGCCGGCGGCCGGCGGGGTGTTGCGGGGCGCGGGGCGTCCGGGATCGGCGAGGCGCCAGGCGCGCTCTGGGCGGTGCTCGGAAACCGGATGCACGGTGCGAACCGCCTCGCGCCCCAGCCGCGCGCGCAGGCGGTCGAGCAGCAGGGCGGCGGCGTCGCGTGCGCTGTGGGGATCGCCGAACAGATCCTGCGTGCGCCCGGGGGTGACCACCGGGTTGTCGGCGAGAAGGCGCAGCGCATCGACCGGTGCGGGCAACTCCAGGGCGGCCAGATGTTCGCGGGCGAGCATCAGCAGCCGCCCGTCGTCGCGCCCCGGCGTGCCGGTGACGATCTCGAGCACGGTATCGGGGCGCCCCTCGTGCTCCAGGTGCAGGCGGCAGCGGTCGAGCGCGGCATGGCGGGCGGCGAGCCACGCGGACAGCCCGGAAAACAGCCTCCCCGCGGCGAACAGCAGCGGCTCGGTGTGCAGCATGCTCGCGGGCAGGACCAGGCGCGCTTCGAAGCGCTCCGGCGGCAGGAACCAGGGGCGCGGATCGGGGCGTTCGCCGCGGGCCCGTGCGAGCGTGTCGAGCACGACGGAGGCCTGGCGGCGGGCCAGGCCGTCGCGCGGCAGGCGGGCGACGTCGCCGAGGCGGCGGGCGCCGATGCCGTGCAGCAGCTCGAGCGTCGCGCGGGACACTTCGGCGCCGTCGCCGAGCAGTTCGACGGGCAGGTCGTCGAGCTTGCGCCACCACTCGGCGGCACTCGGGAGCTGCCGGCCCGGGTGCATGCGGGCAAGCCAGCGTGCCGCGAGCGGGGTCGGGGCGGCGGCGATGGCCGCATCCAGGCCGAGTGGGGCGAGGCCGGCGCGGATGCGCCGCACCAGCCCCGTGACGCCGCCGAACAGGCGCAGGCTGCCGCTCGTTTCCAGCACCAGCCCATCGGGCGGGTCGATGCTGACGCAGGGCGTGAATTGCGTGGCCCACGCGGCGAACTCAGCCAGCGTCGCGGCCTCGAGCGCCGCGTCGCGTTCGCGCAGCTGCAGCGCCGGGGCGACCGCGAGCGCGCCGGCCACGTTCTGGCCGGCCTCGACGCCGCGCGCCCGCGCAGCGGCAGTCGCCGCGACCACGCGCGCGCCGGGGCTGTGTTCGACGACCGCGAGTTCGCCCGGCTCATCCACGCCGCGCGTGAACACCTGCAGCGGCAGATCGGACAGGATCAGGGCGAACCAGAGCATCGTTGAGGGCGGGAAGGCGGCGCAGGCCGGGTCGTTGCGGTAGCGACAGGCGCAGTGGCGCGGCGAGGCCGGGGCCGCGCCGCTTGAGGATGTCGACCGCGAGCTCGCCGTCGCGCGCTGCCAGCCGCAGGCGCAGGACGGCGGGGGAAGGCTGCCGTGCGGCGGAGGTGGGGCGGAACAGGAACAGCGGGGTCGCGGAGCTTTCGGCGGCGAGTTGCAGGCGCCGCAAGGCGGCCGTGTCCGCGCGCGCCAGCCAGGCGAGCACGATGCTGCTGCCGCCCGAGGCCAGTGCCTGCCGGACGGACCACAGGATCTCGGCGTGCTCCTCGGGTTGGAGCAGCAGCAAACGCTCGAGCGGCACTCCCGCCGCGGCGAGGGCCGGGGCGTAGGGCAGGTGGGGCGGGGCTATCCAGACGATCCAGCGCTCGGCCGGCAGGGCGTGCAGGACGGGCAGCAGCAGCCCGAGCTCGCCGATGCCGGGGCGGTCGGACAGCAGTTCGATCAGCGCATTACGGGGCCAGCCGCCTCCCGGCAGCTGGGCGTCGAGCGCCGCGAAGCCGGTGGCGATGCCCGTCTCGGTCGACTGCGCGAGCCGGTCCGCCTGCCATACGAGGCCGGGCGGCAGGGCTGCGAGGGTAGTCTGGGCGAGGGCGGCCATCGGAAGCGGGG
>NZ_WTVK01000144.1 GCF_012910805.1 Aromatoleum evansii | reverse complement strand
GGGGTGGTGGCGTTGTAGTCGAGGTAGATCGGCAGGTTCGTGCTCATTTCTCCAGGTCCAGTTTCTTTTGCTCGTATTCGTCGCGGTCGATTTCGCCCCGTGCGTAGCGTTCCTGCACGAGCTCCAGCGGCGTCTTGTCGCGCGGCCGCTCTTCCGTTCGCCGGTCGCCCCCGGCCTGCGACTGCTGCAGCAGCCAGCGGACCAGCGCCACGATCCCGAGGACGACCAGAACCCAGAACAGGATCATGAAGAGGAAGCCGAAACCCATGCCCCACCCGCCGAAATCACCCCAATAACCCATCATGGTCATGCCTCCCGTGCGTCACGGTCTCAGGCCGGCACCGCCGACCGCATGCGTCTTTCGATTCCCACGACCACCAGCAGCGCCGCCAGAAGAAGCGGCAGGACGGCCATGTTCAGGACCGCCCATCCCAAACGGTCATAGACCCAGCCGGCCGAAAGCGTGGCCGCGGCGACGAGGCCGAAAATCGCGAACTCGTTGACCGCCTGCACCTTCATCTGCTCCGCCGGGCGATAGGTCTGCGTCAGCAATGCGGTGCCGCCGACGAAGGCGAAGTTCCAGCCGACGCCCAGCAGGATCAGCGCGGACAGGAAGTTAAGGAATTCGACGCCCGACGCATTGACCGCGACGTGGCCGAGCAGGAGCACGAAACCGACCTGCATGATGCGGGGCGCGCCGTAGCGCGTGATGAGCGTACCGGTGAAGAAGGACGGAGCGAACATCCCGACCACGTGCCACTGGATGACCGGCGTCACGCTCGTGCCCGGCAGGCCGCAGCCGAGCATTGCCAGGGGCGTGGCCGCCATGACCATGATCATCACGGCGTAACCGGCTGCCGCCCCGAGGATCGAGGCCTGCAGCGCCGGTTGCCCAAGGATCTCGCGCAAGGGCCGAACCTCGCCGCCCTGCTGCACCGCAACCGGCTTGAGCCGCACGTGCGACAGTAGGAACAGCGCGACGAGGCTGAGCGCCCCCTGCGCGGCGTACGAACCAATGAAAAGCCCGCCCGCGATCCAGTCCCGTCCGCCCTGACCGAGCTGCGGCCCGACGAAGGCCGCGACCAACCCGCCCGCGACCACCCACGAGATCGCTCGGCTCGCATGTATCGCGTCGGTCGCCTCGACTGCGGCGAAGCGGTAGTAGTTGCCGAAGCCCTGATAGCTGCCGAGCAGCAGGTGCCCGACCACGAAGAGCGCGAACGACGTCTGATGCAGGGCGAGCACACATACGAGACTGCCCGTTACCCCCAGCGCCGCCCCCGCCAGGAAGCCCGCCCGGCGCCCATGACGGCGCATGAGGATGGCCGCCGGCAGCGAGGCGACTGCCGTGCCGATCACCATCGCGGCGATCGGCAAGGTGGCGAGCCCCTTGTCCGGTGACAGTACGCCGCCGATGATGCCGCCGATCGCCATCGACATCACGATGGCCGAGAGCATGAGCGCCTGGCTTGCGGCCAGAATCAGGACGTTGCGATTGTTGCGAAACATGGATCCGTGCCTGTCTTTTCCGGAAACGGGAGTGTCATGGATGCGGGGTGCGGCGATCGCCATTGTCCACCTCGGGTTCGCCCCCGAGCCAGCCGCGGGCGCCGCCGCGTAGCGGACTGGCGTCGCGGTATCCCAATTGGCGGAGTCGTTCGGCGGCATCGCAGGATCGCGAACCCCCTAAATTGCAGACGGTGACGATCGTCGCATCCTTGGGAAGCGCGTTCGCCTGTGCGGCAATCTGGTCGGCCGGAATGTTGATGGCGCCCTCGACATGACCGGCCGCGAATTCTTCGGCCGATCGAACGTCGACGATGGCCACTTGCTCGCCGCTTCGAACGAGCTCGCGGAGGCGCCGCGGCTCCATGAAGTCGGCCGGTTGTTCTTGCATGCTCATGTTCTTCCCCTTGCGAGCGTTTCCGTCATCCTTTTCCACACAACGACTCCGGAGAGGAAGGTCAATGCCCCCACCAGCCAGACTGCCGCGGCGAGGCCCAGCAGGTCGGCGGTGATGCCCGCGAGCAGCGCCCCGACCGCGTAGCCGAGGTCGCGCCACAGCCGATACACGCCCACCGCCGAGGCGCGCCAGGCGGGATGCGCGACGTCGCCGATCGCGGCCAGCAGGGTCGGATAGACCATCGCGGTGCCGAGCCCGAGCAGCACCGCCCCGAGCGCGAAGACGGCGAAA
>NZ_WTVK01000143.1 GCF_012910805.1 Aromatoleum evansii | reverse complement strand
GCGCCCGCCACACCGCTCCCCGTTTCGTTGCGCGTGGCCAAACCCGCCAGTGGCGTGCATCTTGCCGGACAGCGCATCGTGGTCATGCCGCAGAACAACCAGGTCAGCGTGTATCAGGGGGCGAGCTGGAGCGAGCCCGCGCCGGTGCTGCTGCGCGACCGCCTGATCGATGCCCTGCGCGCGGATGGCCGGATCGCCGCGCTGAGCAGCGACGAGGCCCGGCTGCAGGCGGATTATGAGATCGTCAGCGACCTGCGCGCCTTCCAGAGCGAATACCGCGGAGGCGTTCCGGAGGCGGTCGTGAGGCTGGATGCGCGCCTGGTGGAGCGCGAAAGCCGGCGCATCCTCGCAAGCCGGATTTTCAACTCAGGCGAGCGCGCCGCGTCTAGCGATGTCCCGGCGGTAGTGAATGCCCTGGGGGTGGCGTCCACGCGCCTGGCAACCGACCTCGCAAGGTGGGCGGTGGACGAAATCCGGCGGACCCCGCCACGGCAGTGATGCCACCCGCGCGTGGGGTGGCAGGGCCGGGCGCTACTTGCGATGCGATTCCTGCCACTTGTCCAGCGAAACCAGCACCCTGTCGAGCAGGATGTGCAGGTGCTCCCAATCCTCGCAGCTCAGATCCGCGAACATCTCGCGCTCGAGCCCGCGGCCGATCTCTTCGCCTTCGCGCCACACCTGCATGCCGACCTCGGTCAGCGCGAGATGCTGCTGGCGGTTGTCGTTCACGTTGGGGCTGCGCGTGACCAGGCCGCGATCCTCGAGAAACGCGATGTTCTTCGACAACAGGGTCTTGTCGAGGACCAGCATGTTGCCGAGGTCTTTCGCCGTGATGCCCGGGTGATCGTGCACGAGCCGCAGCACGCGCAGCTCGCGGACGCCGAGCCCGAAGGCCTTCTTGTAGTACGTGTTGCCCGCCTTGATCGAGATGGTCTTGATCAGGTCCAGCTTGTAGGTGAGATAGGGCGCGTTGGTGTCGTTCATCATGATGCGTTGCCGGCACGATGTCGCCCGGAATGCTCCGTTGGCGTTAAAAAAGGGCAACTCCATTATGACGGAGTTGCCCCGGCCGGAACAGCGCGAGCCGTGAATAGCTGGCCTCAGCGCAGGAACGATTCCGCAAGGGCGACCCAATATGCGGCCCCGACCGGCAGGTTGCGGTCGTCGAAGTCATAGTGGGGGTGGTGGACCATCGGCGTGTCGCCGTTGCCGATGAAGCAGTAGGTGCCCGGCTTGCGCTGCGCGAAGAAGGCGAAGTCCTCGCTGCCCATGAAGCGCGGCCCGTCGGTCACGACCTTGTCGGCCCCGAGCAGCTCCTTTGCCACGTTGGCGGCGAACGCCGTGTGCTCGGCGTCATTCACCAGCACGGCGCCGGGCGTGCCTTCGCGGAGTTCCCAGGTGACGCCGTAGCACTCGGCCTGCGCAGCGGTGATCGAGCGCACCTTTCCGAGCACCAGTTCGCGCGTCTCGGGGCGGCTCGAGCGGATGCTCAGGCGCAGCAGGGCGGACTGCGGGATGACGTTGCCGGCGTCGCCGGCGAGGAATGCGCCGACCGATACGACCGCGGAATCGAGCGGCGCGACGTTGCGGGACGTGATCGTCTGCAGCGCCATTACGAGCGACGCGCCGGCGACGACCGGATCGATGCTGCGTTCGGGCATCGAACCGTGGCTGCCCTTGCCGGTGAGTTCGATCTCCCAGTTATCGACCGCCGCCATCACCGGGCCGGTCGTGAAATGGATCTTGCCCAGCTCGAGCCCGGGCATGTTGTGCATGCCGAACACGGCGTCCATCGGGAAGCGCTCGAACAAGCCGTCCGCGATCATCGCCAGCGCGCCGCCCATCACTTCCTCGGCTGGCTGGAAGATCAGGCGCACCGTGCCGTTGAACTTGCGGGTACGTGCCAGGTGCTGTGCCGCACCGAGCAGCATCGCGCTGTGGCCGTCGTGACCGCAAGTGTGCGAGCGCCCCTCGACCATGCTGCGGTGACCCCCGGCTGCCTTCTCGGCAACAGGCAGCGCGTCGATGTCGGCGCGCAGGCCGATCGCCTTCGTGCCGTCACCGGCGCGCAGGGAGGCGACGATGCCCGTCTTGCCGATGCCCGTAGCGACGTCGTAACCCCACGAGCGGAGCAGGCTCGCGATGTATTCGGCAGTGTGGCGCTCCTCGAAGGCCAGTTCCGGATAACGGTGCATGTGGTGGCGCCAGCCGGTGATCTGTTCCCGGTCGTTCGAGAGTTCTTGCAGCAGCGTGTTCATGACTTCACCTCTGTAGGTGGCAGGGGGTGGCTTTCCAGCTTCCGGGTCGTGAGGTCGTGTCAGGCGGGGACCGGGGAGGGGT
>NZ_WTVK01000142.1 GCF_012910805.1 Aromatoleum evansii | reverse complement strand
CGCTGTTCGCCGTCACGGCACTGGCCGAGATCATCGGGTGCTATCTACCCTGGCTGGTGCTCAAGCAGGCCAGGACCGCCTGGCTGTTGCTACCGGCCGCAGCGTCGCTGGCACTTTTCGCCTGGCTGCTGACGCTGCATCCGACTGCGGCGGGGCGAACCTATGCAGCCTATGGCGGCATGTACATCGCCGTTGCCCTCCTGTGGCTGAGGTTCATCGACGGCATACCACTGACGCGCTGGGATCTCGCGGGCGCCGCGATTGCGCTGCTCGGCATGGCGGTTATTGCGCTTCAGCCTTCGGAGGACATCTCCTGAAGTGCCCCGGCCGCAGGCATCATGCCGGCTCGCCTTTCCGGCGACGGATAGTGGCCGGCGATCACTTGCGAAATAGCGGCAAACCGTTGAACACCATGAGAACACCCGCGCTCATGTCGGCGAACACCTCCGCGGCGCTGGGTATCAGTCGCAAAATGCTGGGGGAGAAGAGTAAAGCGCGGCATCGCTGATGCGGGCCCGATAGGTATCGATGCCGGCAGCGCGCCGGTGTCGTGGAGGAGGAAGATCGTGCAGCCCGAACACTACGACGCCTGGTACGCATCGCGGCGCGGCGCCTGGATCGGCGGCATCGAGTGTCGCCTCCTCGAGGCGCTCCTGGCGCCACGCGGCGGCGAAACGCTGCTCGACGTGGGCTGCGGCACGGGCTACTTCACGCGGCGCCTGGCGCAGGCAATGCACGCCGGCTTCGCGACCGGCACCGATATCGACTGCGCCTCCGTCCGCTACGCCGCCCGTCACGACCCGGGCGCCGCGTACGCCTTGGCGGATGCGCGGCGCCTGCCCTTCGCGGACAAGAGCTTCGACCTTGTGGTCAGCGTCACCGCGCTGTGCTTCGTCGAAGAAGCGCAGACGGCGCTTTCCGAGATGCTGCGCGTTGCGCGTCGCCGCGTCGCCCTCGGACTGCTCAACCGCCACAGCTTGCTGTGGCTCGAAAAGGGCCGGCACGGCGGCCATGGTGCTTACCGCGGCGCTCGCTGGCACACGCCGGCCGACGTGCGAAATCTGTTCAGCGGATATCCGGTGCGCGAGGTGTCGCTGCGCACGGCGGTCATGCTCCCGGGAGGCGGCGTCGTGGCTCGTGCGCTGGAGGGGTCGCTGCGCCGCTTGGCGCCCGCCTGCGGAGCCTTCATCGCGGCCGCGGCCGACGTCAGGTGACCCGTGACTTGGCGTATTTCCCAGCTGCGCATGAACAGCCACGTTCCCCTGCGCTGCCCCGAAATCGGCCTTATCGCGCCGTCAGCGCGCGCCACGCGGCGATCAATCCGGCTGCTGCGCGGTCGACCTCGTCCCCGGTCGTCATCATCCCCACCGACAGGCGCACCGCCCCGCGCGCACAGGCCACGTCGACCGACATCGCGGCCAGCACGCCGCTCACCGCGTCGTGCTCGGCGTGGCAGGCAGAGCCTACCGAGGCGGCCACCACTTCCGCAGCCGCTTCGAGCAGCGCGCGCCCGGTGACCCCGGGGAAGGACAGGTGCAGGGTGTTCGGCAACCGCTCGTCCGGATGGCCGTTCAGCACGAGTCCGGGAACGGAGCGCGCCAGCGCCTCGTGCAGGCGGTCGCGCAGCCCGCGCAGGCGTCCGCCCGCGTCGGGAAGGCGCTCGCGCGCGAGCCGCGCCGCCGCGCCGAGTCCGACGATCGCCGGCACGTTCTCGGTGCCCGGGCGCAGGCCGTGCTCCTGGTCGGCGCCGAAGAGGACCGGGCGGATCGGCGTGCCGGTGCGCACGTAGAGCGCCCCAACCCCCTTCGTGGCGTAGAACTTGTGGCCGGCGAGCGTGAGCAGGTCCGCGCCGAGGCGGTCGACATTCACTTCGACCTTGCCCGCCGACTGCGCGGCATCGGTGTGCAGCAGGATGCCGCGGCTGCGCGTCACGGCGGCGATTTCCGCCACCGGCTGGATCGTGCCGACCTCGTTGTTGGCGTGCATCACCGACACCAGCGCGGTGTCCGGGCGCAATGCTCGGGCGACGTCGTCCGGCGAGACGCGCCCATGGCCGTCCACCGGCACCACTGTCAGGCTCCAGCCGTTCGCCTCGAGCCAGCGTGCCGGCGCCATCACGGCCGGGTGTTCGACGGCGCTGACGACGAGATGGCGGCGGCTGTGGCCGAGCGCTCGTGCGACCCCGAGCAGCGCCAGGTTGTTGGCCTCGGTGGCACAGCCGGTGAACACGATCTCGCCGCTGCGCGCGCCGATCAGGGCGGCAACCTCGTCGCGCGCCTCGCCGACGGCCCGCGCGGCAAGGCGTCCGTAGGGATGCGAGGACGAAGGGTTGCCGAAGCGCTCGCGCAGGAATGGCAGCATCGCGTCGGCCACTTCCGGGGCTACGGGGGTGGTGGCGTTGTAGTCGAGGTAGATCGGCAGGTTCGTGCTCATTTCTCCAGGTCCAGTTTCTTTTGCTCGTATTCGTCGCGGTCGATTTCGCCCCGTGCGTAGCGTTCCTGCACGATCTCCAG
>NZ_WTVK01000141.1 GCF_012910805.1 Aromatoleum evansii | reverse complement strand
GTGTGTGCATCGTGTCGTCCTGTCGGGGCGGGCGAATGTTCGATGGCTTTCATGTCCGGGGGTTCCGTGCGACGTGGCGCGTCGCGTGTCACAAACCCGACATTTGCGACGCGGCCTGCGAAGGCTGCGTGTAGTCAGGTTGTCATGTGTTTTCAGTGGCTTGGGAAGGGTTCACGGGCTTGGCACCGTCCTTGCGATAGCCCCATGAGCCTCGCCGCGTCGTCGTCGCGACGGCGCGGGGAACCGGATCTCATCCACACCGTCATCAAGGAGCCCACCATGGCCATGAAGATCATCGCCGACGAATGCACTGCCTGCGGCGACTGCAAGCCCGCCTGTCCGACCAAGTCGATCACCGAGAAGGGCGGGGTCTTCCGCATCGCCGCCGACACCTGTACGGAATGCGACGGCGATGCCGATTCGCCGCAATGCCTGGCGGTGTGCCCGGCCGGCGACAACTGCATCGTCTATCTGTGATGCGCGTGCAAAGCGCGGCCGGGCGCACGTTGCCCGGCCATCCGGGAACGAGGTCCGAATGAATGCGCCCACTGCCTGGGGGGTGCGCTGCCGCCAGCTCGCCGAGCCCGTCGTGGAAGCCTGCTCCGTGACCCCGGCTGCCGCAGGGCCGGCGGCACTCGCACACGAGATCCGCAAGCACCTGCCCGACTGGCCGTTCCGCGAGGTGCTATGCCGCGGCGGCTGGTACCGGCTGGGGGGCGTGATGGACGCCGACGGCGTGCGCGTGTCCGACAATCTCGAGCAATGGGCGGTCGCGGAACTGGAGGCGCGCGACGGCGAACTCGGCGCGTTGCTCGACGACTATGCGGGCTCGACGCTGCGTGCAACCCACCTGCGAGGCCGCACGCACTACTTCGCGGCCGCGACGCCGGGGCGGGCGAGCACGGACTTCGTCCAGCTGGAGGTCGAGGAGCTGCAGGAGACCTGGGCGTCGCCGCTGTTCCGCGACGAGGCCGCGCCGGGGACGCTGGACGAGCTGATCGACGCGCCCTGCGGCGGCGAGGCGTGCGCGGGCGAGCATGGGCCGCGCTGCGGCACGCCCGTCGAGGCCGCGCACTACCGCTTCCGCCGCCTCACGCATGTCGGCGATCTGCTCGCGCGGATGCGCACGCAGGCGCTCGAGCCGCAACCCATCCACCGCTTCGTCGCGGACTGGGATGCGTCCAGCGCGGGGCCGGCGACCGCCTTCTGCAACCACTGGGCGATCGCGCTGCGCGAGCATCTGGACCGCTTCCGGCAGACCATCGTGCGTGCGACGCCCATCCCCGCGCTGACCGGCGAGGCCCCGCGCTTCGGCGCGCGCGAGGGCGCGAGCGGGTTGTCGCTGCATGCGGCGCTGCTCGCCTTCGACCGCGCCGTCGGTTATCCGATGGCGTGGTACTTCGGCCTGCTCGCCGGCAAGGCGGTGGGGCACTGGGTGCCGGCCGCGGTGGCCTCCGACGCGGCGGCGGGGTTCTCCTATCTTCCCGAGCGCGATCTGGCGGTGGTGCGACAGTGGCTGCACCGGCCGTATGCGTTCTGAACGGAGGCCTGGTGCGATGTCCGGTGCACTGACGCATGAGGGCGTGGTCCGGTCGGTCGAGGGGGGCAGGGCTCTCGTCGCGGTGCCGGTGCAGGGCTGCTCCAGCTGCGGCGAACGTAGCCGTTGCGGGGTCGGCAAGCTCGCGGGCGGCGGCAAGGTGTCGCTCGTGACGGTGCCCGCATGCGCCGGCCTCGCGCCGGGCGATGCGGTGACGCTCGCGGCCGACCCGGACGCGATCAACCGCGCGGCGCTTTTCGGCTATCTGTTGCCGGCGCTGCTGATCGTCGCCGGCGCGGTCGGCGGGGACCGGCTCGCGCACACCGACATCGCTGCGGCGCTGGGCGCGTTTGGCGGCCTCGTGCTCGGCGTGCTCGTCACGCGGGCGCTGCCGCGGGTGCCCCTCGTGCTGCTGCGGCGCGATTGAGCGGGAGAACCACCCTCAGGCGAACGCGAGCAGCGGCAATTCCTCGCTGCCGAAGCATTCGCCGTGGTGCGCGCATACGCCGCAGGACGGCGCGCGGCAGGCACTGATGCCGACCTCTTCGCATAGTTGCTTGTAGAAGAACTTCTTCCAGCGCATGCCGTTCACGTTGCGCCCGGCGAGGCGCGGGAAGTGCTCGTGCAGCAGCGCCGACAGCTCGGCGCGCGAAGGCAGGCCGAGGTCGTGCCACAAGTGGTCCTCGCCCATGCAGGCGCGGGCGACGCATTCGGCCAGCGCGACCACGTCGGAGCTGCGCCCCGCGGCGCCCTGCAGCAGCAGGCGGCGCACGTCCTCGTACTCGTCGTGGCGTGCGCCGCTGGCGAACAGGCTGCCGCCGGGCTTCCAGCGCGCATCGATCATCGCGAGGTAGGCGGCGGCGGGGCGCATGTCACATCGCCTTCGGCGCATACGAGATGCAGCGCCGCGCACAGTTGTTGTTGCAGGACTCGCAGCCGACGCAGTTCTCCGGGTGCGCGATGTGCATCACCTTCTTCTCGTACTCCTCGTCCTCGTCCTCGATCGCGAACATCTCGCCATCGTCGTCGACGGCCATGAGCTGCAGCACCTCGCGCGCACAGGTCTTGAAGCAGCGGCCGCAGCCGATGCACTTGTCGTGGTTGATCGCGGCGATGAAGTTGGGCGTCCAGGCGACGCCCGAGGGCAGGGTGACGGTGAAGTGGGACATGGCTGCTCCGTGAATATTTGGGCGGCAATCAAGCGTATGAATTTGGCTCGGGCACCTTGTTCCTCCCCCTTCAAGGGGGAGGTTAGGAGGGGGATGGGTTTCTGCTGCGTCTGCTTAACCCATCCCCACCC
>NZ_WTVK01000140.1 GCF_012910805.1 Aromatoleum evansii | reverse complement strand
AGGTGACGGTGGGTGGGGGGGGGCAGTCGTGGCCTCTGCTTGCGCCTCAGCCTCCTGTCGTGCGAGCTCCGCGAGGGCGTCCTCCCGTTTCATGCTGTGGCAGCGGCTGCACTCGGTGAGCGGGAACGCGACGGCGCCGTGGCATACCCCGCACTGCTCGCCCTGAAGTATCAGAAACATGCTGATCGCTGTCGCGCCGCGTTTTTTCTTGAACAGGTGGTCGTGGCAGTTGGAGCAATCCAGCCATTCGTTATGTACGCTATGCGGAAAGCGTACGGCAGGCATCCCGCCTTTCAGGTTGAGGAAGACATCCTTGTTGTACTCCCCGGTCTTGACGAGGGTCTTCAGGCTGCTGCGCGGCTTGATCTGTCCCTGCTTCAATGCCTCCACCCAGCGCACCTGATTGCCTGCGGTGTCGGGCGCAAGCTTCGACAATGCCTCAGCGGGTTGCTGGAGGATTTTCGTCGCCGGGCCCTTCGGGTCGCGCAGGCCGTCCTCGGCGATCGAGGGCCAGCGTGGCTGTTGTGCCGTAGCGGGGAGCGACAGAAGGCAGGCCAGGGCAATCAGTAGTCGGGCCGAGCGCGCGAGGGCAACGGACCTGAGAATCGACATCGTTCTTCCGTTTCCATTCCAGACGTTCCCGATTGTCGAGCTGGCTCGCGGCCGGGAGGTTGCGGCAGCTTAACCCAAGAGTCGCCGGACGCTAAGCCCTTCGACCTAGAAGGAGCCGAACTGACGTCCGACCCGGAAGAACAGGAGTTCGCTGCGGCGTCCTTCGATTTCGGCGATGCGCAGCTGCAGCTCGGTGTCGAGGCGTCCGATGCTGTAGCGAAGCCGTTGATCGAGATCCAGCGTCGCCCTGTCGGGGTTGCGTTCGGCGTCGGGGTCGCCGCGTCGGCGCGCATCGTCACGGGTGGTATTCGCACGGAAATCGAGATTGTAGCGCAGGCCGCGGATGCCGAAGAGGCGGCTGTGACCGTACCCCAGTCCGCCGGAAAGGCTGCCGTTACGCGACTTCGAGGTGTCCTCGACAATCACGGGGCGCCCGAATTCGTCGGTCAGGACGACCCGGTCTCCGCTCGCCGACTGTTGCCTGGAGAGCTGCCAGGTGAGGTTGGAGTAAAGCTGGGAGTAGGCGTTGATGCGCCAGTTGCCGCTGAGCTGAACGTTGAGCATCTGGTACGAGCTGGGGCTGTCCCCGTAAACTCTTGTGTCCGACACGCTGGTGCTCAGAAAACCTGAAAGGCTGTCGCCGGCACTGGCTTGCAGGCTGAGGCTCGCCCCGTTGGTAAGGGAGTTGGTGCTGACCGCTCCCAGGCCGGTGCTGCGGCTGCTCGAGAGCGATTGGTTCAGGTTCCCGCTGAGCGTCGATAGCTCAGTGGTGAGCCAGCTGCGATTGACGGAATGACCGAAAGTCACGCTGTTCGAGCGCAGGCTGCCGCCATCCGTCGAGGTCGTGTTGGACACGGAGGCGGAGCCGTACCAGTTGTACATCGTGCTGGTTCCCAGGGTGATCGCGTCGCCGGTGTAATTCGCGCCCAGATTCTGGTTGGTCGAAGTGGCCCCGTTGCTGCTCGAGTTTACGCCGAGCGTGCCAAAGAAGCTCAGGTTGCGGCTGGCCTGGTAGCTGAGGCTCGCCGAGCCACCCAGGTTCGTGCTGTCGAAGCTCGTTTCGCCAATGTCGCTGCGGCTCTGGAAGTACCGCACGTTGGCCGTCCCGCGCCAGTTCGAGTCTTCGGGAGTCCATGACGCATAGCTGAACAGCTGGGCGCTCTGGGTCGTCCCGCCCAATCCCGCTGCCTGGTCTCCCAGCTCGAAGTCCTGGTGGGTGTAGCTCGCGCTGGAGTTGAATGTCAGCTCGTCGCTCATGCGATAGCCGTGGGTGCCGAGGATGAAGAAGTCCTTGGTCGACTGCTCGATTGTGTCATTGGTCGACAACGAGGCATTGGTCGAGAACGAGTGCCGGTCGAAATTCGAGTTGAAAGTCCCCGTAAAGCGATTCACCACATCGGAGCCGAAGCTGCCGTCGAGTTCGCTGCGGTCGTACTGGCCCGAGGTCGTCCAGCTTCCACGCATCGGCCGGTAGTCCTGACGCAGCGAAAGGCGCGTGCGCCGCGTGTCATTCGCGACGATGGAACCGTCGCTGCGGCTGTCCGATACGCCGAGGCTTGCCTGGAACGGGAAGCGGCTTTGGGGAAAGAGATTGAGTGTGCCGCTTCCGTTGATCGAGGTGCCGGTAAGATTGCTGCTCGCGGCCGAGCCGTCACCCCCGGTTTGGGCTCTTATCGTGGTCAGCCCGATATCGCCCGAAACGAGGGCGATGTACGGCTGCATGATGTAGGAATTGACCCGCAGCCGTGCCTCGTAGACCTGCTCCGTCGATGCCGCAGATTCGTCTCCCGAGCGTCGCCGGAAGCCGGCGGAAAGCTCTCCGCCCCAACGAATAGGTGCAATGCCCCATCCGCGTTTGGCTGCCGCGGAGCCGAGCTTGGCGCGATCGGCCGGGGATGGGCTGGCATTGCGCGCCGGCGGCGGTGATGCCTGGGTATCGTCCGCAGGCGGGAAGTCGGCGTCCCCGATGACTGCCGCGTCGCTGGCTGCCGAAATCGAGGCCAGCTCGGTGCGCGGGGGCGTCGAGTCCGACGTGGGAGTGGCAGCGCGAGCAGGGGGGCGCCTTCCCGTTTCCTCGGTTCGCACTTCGGATCGCGTGCCCTGCCCGGGGCGCGGCGGCGCGGGGGCCGGCGTCGGCCCCTTGTCGGCAGGTTCCGGAGTCTGTGGCGCTGCAGGCTGCTGGGCGGAGGTGGTTCGAATTGCAGTTAGTGCAGGCAATACCGCTGCCAGGCGAAGCCGGGGATGCGGTTCGGG
>NZ_WTVK01000013.1 GCF_012910805.1 Aromatoleum evansii | reverse complement strand
AGGCGGTGGTGCGCACGCAGAACGCTCCCTTCGCCACGGTCGCGAAATACCTCAAGGGCGAGGAGATCACGCTCGACGGCTTCAAGGGCAACCGCCTGGGCTTCCGCCCGTGGGACAACCAGCTGCGTCAGCCCGTGCTGCTCGCCACCCACAACGCCGTGATCGAGCGCGCCCCGATCGCGGGCTTCCTGCACCCGACCAACAACCTCGACACCCTCGGCTTCGACCAGCGCGACAGCCGCTGCGCGTTCTGAACGGAAAGGATGGCCCATGAGACTCTCCCACGCCGGGCTCGCGCTGCAGGCCATCGCCGGGCGCGAGCTCGCCAAGTTCGTGCGCCAGGGCGGACGCTTCGCCTCGGCCCTCGTGCGCCCGCTCTTGTGGCTCGTCGTCTTCGCGGCGGGCTTCCAGAACGTCTTTGGCGTCTCGATCATCCCGCCCTACGACACCTACATCCCGTACCAGGTCTACATCGTGCCGGGCCTGCTGGGCATGGTGCTGCTGTTCAACGGCATGCAGTCCTCGCTCGCGATGGTGTACGACCGCGAGATGGGGATGATGCGGCTGCTGCTCACCGCGCCGCTGCCGCGCGGGTATCTGCTCTTCGCCAAGCTCCTTGCCGGCACCCTGCTGTCGGTGCTGCAAGCCTACGTCTTTCTCGTGATCGCATGGCTCTTCGGCGTCGAGGTGCCGTGGTCGGGCTGGCTCACCGCCCTGCCGGTGATCGTGCTCGCGGGCATGATGCTGGGCGCGCTGGGGCTGCTGCTGTCGGTGCAGGTGCGCCAGCTGGAGAACTTCGCCGGCACGATGAACTTCGTGATCTTCCCGATGTTCTTCGTCTCGCCCGCGCTGTATCCGCTGTGGAAGCTGGAGGAGTCAGGTGCGGCCGTCGTGCATGCGGTGGCGCAATGGAACCCCTTCACGCACGCGGTCGAGGCGATCCGCTTCGCGCTCTACGGCCAGTTCGCCGCCACTTCGCTCGCCATCGTCGCGGGCTGCGTGGCGGTGTTCTTCACGCTCGCGGTGCGCGGCTACGATCCGCAACGTGGGATGCTCAGGCGGGCGGGGGGCAAGCCTGCTTGACCCCTGATGTCACGCCATGGAGCAGGTGCTCCAAAACGGAACAACAAGGTAAAAAAGGAAGCCGGATGTTCGGCAAAACCTTGCATAGGTTTGATCGAGCATCCGGCAATCTTTCGGGGCGCAGAGTGCCCCGAAGTGCGTTCAGGGAACCCTGTGGGTGACGCCGTGGGCCGAGAAGATGCGAGCGAGCTCGCCCGAGCGCTGAATGTCCGCCAGCGCCTCCGAAAGGGCAGCGGCCAGATCCTTGTGGTCTGCCTTCACGGCCATCCCCAGCGGCCAGCCTTTCACGCGCAATTCGGGCATGGTCAGCGTGTCGATTGCGAACTGCCGCTGCTCCTTGAATGCGCCCTCAAGCTGGCTGCGTGGCGCCATCACCGCGCTCACTTCACCCTTCGCCATCGCCGCAGCAGCTTCGGCGACACTGCGGAAATGCACGACGTTGTCGCGCAGGCGGCCGTTCATCACGTGGAGCATGAAGTCGCTCGCGTGGGTGTCGAGTTCGACGCCGATCTTCTCGCGCGTGAAGACTTCGAATGCGACCGCGGCCGAACCGGCGACCGACGGCACGCGCTCGGGATTGCGCGCGATCGCGATCGTCTCGAGGTGGTAGGGGCCGAAGATCGCCACCTTGTCGTTCTGGGCCGCGAACTGGGCATCCACGGGCACATGCATCATCACGTCGGCCGGGCGGTGGCCGAGGTAATGCCCTTTCCACACCATGTTGCGCAGGTCGTCGTTCATGTTCTCGTCGGCCGGGAACTCGACGATCTCCGCACGCAGTCCCAGGCGCTCGGCCAGCGACTGCGCGAGGGCCACGTCTATCCCCTTGCCGCGCGCCGAGAAGGGCGCGTAGTCGGCATAGACGGCCACCCGCAGGGTGCCCGCCTGCTGCACTTCGGGCTGTGCGGCCGCATGGGCCGGGAGCAGGGCGCCTGCCATCATGGCGCCCGCTGCGATCAGGAATGCGCGTCGGTCATTTTTCACGTACGGTCTCCAGCCAGGCCTTGATTGCCCACATTGCCTCCTGCGACAGCATGCCCTCGAACGGCGGCATGTATACGGCGCCGTTGCGGCTCACGCCATTGCGGATGCGCTGCAGGAAATACTCGTCCGTTTCGGGCGCGATGTCGAGCTTGCGCAGGTCGGGCGCGATACCACCGGATACCGCGCCAAGACCGTGGCAGCGCGCGCAGTTCTGGTTGTAGGCCGAATCGCCGATGCGGATCGCTTCAGTGTTGTCGCGGTAGGGGTTCACCTCGCGCCAGTCCTCGCCGAGCTTCGGCAGCGTCGATACATCCACCGCCTGCGGCGTCACGTCGCCGTGTGCGTGGGCCAGTCCCGCTCCGAGCGCGAGTCCCACGGCCAGGGCCGCGGCGCGCAGTTTGCGGGTCAATGTCTCCTTGTCGTTGTGCTTGTCCACCTTCTGATTCCTCATCTCTGATTGACGACGCCCGGGGTGCCGGATCTGCACAGTCCTTCGCAAGCCCTGTGCCACGTCGGTCGAGCGTGACGAAAACGGCCTATTTCCTTGGTAAGGCGCCTGAAAGCTGCTGGCAGGAAAATTGCTCCTCTGTTGTTGCCGAGTCGGATGACCGATTGCTTCGACCTGGTGCAGGTGCTACTTTCTGACACAAGGGACAAACAAAAAAATAGTCCCAAAAGTGACGCGCAGGAGAGGAGGAGAAGATGGCCGTATTGCCGCAGTTGCGGGATCGCCGCGAGAACACCATTTCGGACGCGCGACGATTTTTCTTCGAGCTTGGCCAGACGCCAGAGGCCGGGCTCGCCCCTCCTGTGCTGCGTTCCTGGCAGCGCTGTCGCACTGGCGGGCTCGACCACCTCGATGCCTACCTGATCGATCCTGCAGGCCGCGCCCAGCTCTCCGATGCGCGCGATCGCAGCGCGAGGCTGCTGGAGCACGCCGGCGGGATCATGGAGCACGTGTTCGAGCAGATCCGCGCCTCCGGCAGCATGGTCATCCTCGCCGACACGCGGGGCATGATCCTGCACTGCCTCGGTGATCCGGACTTCGTCGGCCGCGCGCAACGTGTCGCCCTGCAGCCCGGTGCGTCGTGGGACGAGGCGGTTCGCGGCACCAACGCGATCGGCACCGCAATCCAGGAAGGTGCCGCGGTCGAGATCCATGGTGCGGAGCACTACCTTGAACGCAACGGGTTTTTGACCTGCAGTGCGGCGCCGGTGTTCAACGCCCAGGGGCACATTGCCGGCGTGCTCGACATCTCGGGCGACTCGCGCAACAACCAGCGCCATACGCTCGGCCTCGTGCGCCTGTCGGTGCAGCTGCTGGAAAAACGCCTCTTCGAGGCGGAGTTCGCCAAAGAAGTCCGCATCGCCTTCCATCCTCGCCCCGAATACGTCGGCAGCCTTCAGGAAGCGATGCTCGCGGTCGATGCCGATGGGCGGATCGTGGGTGCCAACCCGGTCGCGCGCGAATGGCTGGCCTTGCCGGCCGGGCTCGCTGATGCACCCACTTTCGGCAGCCTGTTCCGTACGGGCTTCGGTCAGCTGCTCGACCGCGCCGTGAATGCCCCCGACGACCTGCTGTTGCTCGAGATGCGCCGCGGCGAAGCCGTGTATGTGCAGGTGCGCGGCCATCGCCGCCCACGCGCCGAGGTGTCTGCGCCGCGACTGCAGCAGTCCGTGGCGGACCCGGCAAGACCGGCGGGCAAACCCTGCGACCGCTCGAAGTCGCTCATCACGCTCGATTGCCTCGCGACCGGTGACGTGCGCCTGCAACTGGCGCTTGACCGTGCGCGCCGCGTGCAGGGCAAGGACATCCCGTTGCTTATACAGGGCGAGTCGGGCGTCGGAAAGGAGCTCTTCGCGCGCGCCTTCCACAACAGCGGTGCACGCAGCGACGGCCCCTTCGTTGCGCTCAACTGCGCGGCGATTCCGGAAAATCTCATCGAGTCCGAACTCTTCGGCTATGTCGGCGGGGCCTTCACCGGTGCACGGCGCGAGGGGGCGGTCGGCAAGCTGCAGCAGGCGCACGGGGGAACCCTGTTCCTCGACGAGATCGGCGACATGCCGCTGGGCATGCAGGCGCGCCTGCTGCGCGTGCTGCAGGAGCGCAGCGTCACGCCGATCGGCTCGATGAAGTCGATCCCGGTCGATATCTCCCTCGTGTGCGCGACGCACCGTGTGCTGCGCGACGCCGTCAAGCAGGGCCTGTTCCGCGAGGACCTCTACTACCGCGTCAACAGCCTCACCGTGACCCTGCCGCCACTGCGCGAGCGCACCGACATCCGCCACATCGTCACCAACCTGCTCGAGATGGAAGCCGCGGACCGCCGCAGCGGCCCGATCGGCATTAGCGAGGAGGTCATGGGCTTCTTCGAGCGCTATCCGTGGCCGGGCAACGTCCGTCAGCTGCAGAACGTCATCCGGGTGGCGGTCGCGCTGCTCGACGACGACGAGCACGAGATCGCCTCGGTGCATCTGCCCGAGGAGCTCTTCGGCATCGACGGCGGCGACGAGGTCGCGGAGCCGCTTCAACGGCCGGTGGCGCTCGCGGCACAGGCGGCCGCCTCGCCATTCGCTGCCGCGTTGCCTGCAGCGTCCGCAGCGATCGTGCCGCAGGCAGCCGCTGCAAGCACGCCGCGCAGCCTCGATGAAATCGAACTCGAAGCGATCACCACCGTGATGCGCGAGGTAGGGGGGAACGTCTCCGCCGCCGCGCGTAGACTGGGCGTCAGCCGCAACACCCTTTACCGCAAACTGGGCAAGTTGAACTGAAGTGTGAAAACCATGCTTGCGGCATGGTTCGTGGCATGATATTTGCGATCTGCGACACGTTGTCCCGAAGCGAAACAAACGACGGAGGAGTACATCGATGTGGAAATCCCTTCACATTGACCCCGCAAAGTGCACCGGCTGCCTGCAGTGCGAAATGGCCTGCTCGTATGAGCACACCGGGGTCATCAATCCCAGCAACTCGCTGATCAAGGTCTTCAATTTCGAACACGAAGGGCGCAAGGTGCCCTACACCTGTACCCAGTGCACCGAGGCGTGGTGCATGCATTCCTGTCCGGTCGACGCCATCCGGCTCGACCTGACCACGGGCGCGAAGATCGTGTTCAAGGACACCTGTGTCGGCTGCAAGGTATGCACGATCGCCTGTCCGTTCGGCACGGTCAATTACAACCAGGCCAGCGGCAAGGTCCAGAAATGCGACCTGTGCGAGGGTGATCCCGCCTGTGCGAAAGCCTGTCCGACCGGCGCCATCACCTACATCGACGCCAACTGGACGGGGCTTTCCCGCATGCAGGCCTGGGCCGCCAAGGCCAACACCCCCGCATCGGCGGCCTGAGAGGAGAGGAATACCATGGGATGGAATCGCAAGCTCCTGCGGGTGAACCTCACCCAGGGCACGTGCAAGGAAGAGCCCCTCAACATGGAGTGGGCCAACGAATACCTCGGATCACGGGGCCTTTCGGCCAAGTATCTGGTCTCCGAGATCGACCCCAAGGTCGATCCGCTGTCGCCGGACAACAAGCTGATCATGGCCACCGGCCCGCTCACCGGCACGATGGCCTCCACCGGCGGCCGCTACACCGTGAGCTGCAAGGGGCCGCTCACCGGCGCGATCGCCTGTTCCAACTCGGGCGGCTTCTTCGGCGCCGAGCTGAAGTTCGCCGGCTGGGACATGATCATCTTCGAGGGCAAATCGCCCAAGCCCGTCTATCTTTTCATCGAGAATGACAAGGCCGAACTGCGCGACGCATCGCACCTGTGGGGCACCAGCTGCTGGCACACCGAGGAGCAGATCAAGGCCGACCACCAGGATCCGCTGATCCGCGTCTCCTCGATCGGCAAGGCGGGCGAGAACCAGGTCCTGTTCGCGGTTGTCATCAACGACCTGCACCGCGCGGCCGGCCGCTCCGGCGTCGGCGCCGTGATGGGCTCGAAGAACCTCAAGGCGGTCGCCGTGCGCGGCACCAAGGGCGTTGCGGGCATCAAGGACTTCCCGGCCTTCCTCAAGGCCACCCAGGACGCCAAGAAGGTGCTCGCCGACAACGCCGTCACCGGCCAGGGCCTGCCCAAGTACGGCACCCAGGTGCTGATGAACGTCATCAACGAGATCGGCGCGCTGCCCACGCGCAACCACCGCGACGTGCAGTTCGAGGACGCCTCCAAGATCTCCGCCGAGGCAATGCACGAGAAGCGCCCCACCGACGGCAAGTCGCACCTCGTCACCAATGCCGCGTGCTTCGGCTGCACGATCGCCTGCGGGCGCATCTCGCAACTCGACAAGAACCACTTCACCGTCAAGAACAGCCCGCAGTACTGGGGCGCCTCGGGCGGCCTGGAGTATGAAGCGGCGTGGGCGCTGGGTGCCGCCAACGGCGTCGGCGACCTCGAGGCGCTGCAGTACGCCAACATGCTGTGCAACGAGCAGGGCATGGATCCGATCTCCTTCGGCGCCACCGTCGGTGCGGCGATGGAGCTCTACGAGATGGGCGTGCTGAAGAAGGAAGAGATCGGCCTCGACACTCCCTTCGGTTCGGCCGAGGCGCTGGCGAAGCTCGCCGAGATGACTGCCAGTGGCGAAGGCTTCGGCAAGGAGATCGGCCAGGGCTCCGCGCGCATGTGCGCGAAGTACGGCCATCCCGAGCTGTCGATGAGCGTCAAGAAGCAGGAATTCCCTGCCTATGACTCGCGCGGCATCCAGGGCATGGGCCTCGCCTATGCGACGTCCAACCGCGGCGCCTGCCACCTGCGCGGCTACACCGTCGCCTCCGAAGTGCTGGGCATCCCGGTGAAGACCGACCCGCTCGCCACGGAGGGCAAGGCCGAACTCGTGAAGGCCTTCCAGGACGCGACGGCGGCGTTCGACGCGGCCGGCATCTGCGTGTTCACCTCCTTCGCCTGGACCCTGGCCGACGTGCAGCCGCAGGTTGCGGCGGCTTGCGGCGAGGAGTGGACGCTGGAAAAGCTCAACGAGGTCGGCGAGCGCATCTGGAACCTCGAGCGCCAGTTCAACAACGCGGCCGGCTTCACCGCCAAGGACGACAACCTGCCGCCGCGCCTCACCACCGAACCGGCGAAGACCGGTCCGGCCAAGGGGATGGTGAACCAGCTCGACAAGATGCTGCCCGAGTACTACAAGGTGCGTGGCTGGACGCCGGACGGTGTTCCAACCGACGAGACCCTGGCGCGACTCGGGCTCTGAGCATCCCCTGACGCTCGCCTGGCGAGCGTTCGAGCCCTTCCTGGCGCCGTGCCGCCGGGAAGGGCGTCTCATCGCCCAAACGAGGACGAACCGATGAAACACGTGATACTCGGCAACGGCCCCGCCGGCGTCGTCGCGGCCGAAACGCTGCGCCGCGCCGCCCCCGCGGACGAGATCCTGATGGTCGGCAGCGAGGACGTCCCGCCGTACTCGCGCATGGCCATTCCCTACCTGCTCGAAGAGAACATCGACGAGTCGGGCACCTACCTGCGCAAAGCCCCCGAGCATTTCCGCAGGCTCAACATCGGCGAGCTGCGCGCACGTGCCGTGTCGCTCGATACCGACAAACGCCGCATCCTGTTCCACGACGGCCACTTCGAGGACTACGACCGACTCCTGATCGCGACCGGCTCACACCCGGTGCGCCCGCCCATTCCCGGCGTCGACCTGCCCGAAGTGCAGACCTGCTGGACGCTCGACGACGCCCGCGCCATCGCCCGGCTCGCCAAGCCCGGTTCGCGCGTGCTGCAGCTCGGCGCCGGCTTCATCGGCTGCATCATCATGCAGGCGCTCGCCGCGCGCGGCGTGCAACTCACCGTCGTCGAGATGGGTGACCGCATGGTGCCGCGCATGATGACGCCCAAGGCCGGCGGCATGATCAAGCGCTGGGTCGAACACAAGGGCATCCGCGTCGTTACCAACGCCGGCGTGCAGCGCATCGACCGCAGCGGCAGCGAGGGGGGCGTCGATGTCACCCTGTCGACGGGTGAAGTCCTGCCGTGCGACCTCGTGATCGTCGCTGCGGGCGTCGCGCCCAACATCGCCTTCCTCGACTCGACGCCGGTCCATGTCGCCAAGGGCGTGCTGGTCGACGACAAGCTCGAGACCAGCGTCCCCGGCATCTTCGCTGCGGGCGACGTCGCCGAGGCGCCCGACCTGTTCACCGGTGCCCACCTCGTCGCAGCGATCCAGCCCAACGCTGCCGACCAGGCACGCGTCGCGGCATTGAACATGGCGGGACGCCCGACAAAGCTCAACGGCGTGCTCGCCATCAACGTGCTCGACACGCTGGGCCTGATCTCGGCGTCCTTCGGCCAGTGGTGGGGCGAAGGGACCGAAGCCGGCGGGGCGGGGGTCGAACATGTCGACGAGAATCGCTTCCGCTACCTCAGTCTGCAGTTCAAGGACGACGTGCTGATCGGCGCAACCTCGATCGGCCTCACCCAGCACGTTGGCGCGCTGCGCGGCCTGATCCACGGCCAAGTGAAGCTGGGCGCATGGAAGGACCGCCTGCTGGCCAACCCGTTGCAGTTCGTCGAGGCCTACGTCGCGCGCTCGCAGCAACCGATGGCGCTTGCGCGTTGATGCCGGAGTGGATGCGCTCATGAAGATCGGCTTCAAGCTCTTCGCCTCCCTCACCGACCACCTTCCGCCCGATCGCAAGGGCAACCGTATCGAACTGGAGGTCGGGGAGGGAACGACCATCGCCGAACTGATCACGCGCTTCAACGTCCCCGAGCGCAGCGCGCATCTCGTACTCGTCAACGGTCACTTCGTCCCGGCTGCGCAGCGCGCCTCGCGCGCGCTCGCGGACGGCGACGAACTGGCCATCTGGCCGCCGATCGCCGGCGGATGAACTCCCGCTAGAGAACACTTCCTGCCCGGCGTGGCAGCGACGCGAGGCTGGCGCGTGCGAGGATCATGGCGCGCAATGCCTTATCCTGCCACCCGGCGCAGTGACGCGCGAAGCATCGGTGCGCCTCTCGCAGCAGCGCGAACTGCAGATGCCAGTCGAGTTCGGTTTCCGCCAGCCTGCCGCCGCAGTGCGCCCGATAACGCGCGACGAAATTCGCCGCCAGCTGTGCCCAGTCGGCCTTGCCATCGTCGCGGCACAGCAGGTTGCTGACGAAGCCGGAGACGTCGCGCGCCGGCGAATCGATGGTGAAACTGTCATAGTCGAAGAGCGCAATGCGTCCGTTCCACCACTGCATCCGGTCCACGTGAAAGTCACCGTGCGTCGTCACCACGCGACGGGGCCGTGCCGCGCCGCGCTCGAGGTGAAACAGCAGTGCGTCCAGATCGGCAGCAAAGCGCCCGTCCTCGGCCCCGAGTTCGGCGCACCACGTACGAGCCTGCGTCACGGTTGCGGCCAGCTGACGCGCCTCGCGCACAATCAGCGGACCGGCATGCAGCGCCGCCAGCGCCGCGGCCACCGCATCCAGCGTCGCTTCGGCATGCGGACCGGCCAGGCGCAACGCGAGCGGCTCGCCGCGCACTTCCGCCTGCCACACCGCGTGCAACGCCGGGCACGAGCCGAGCGGTCGGCCGACGACGAAGGCCTGCGGATCGACGCAACCGGTGCACCACAAGGAATGCATGCAGTCGCGCGCGTCGCGCCATCTTTCCCCCGCGTAGCTCTTCCCGTAGATCGCTTTCTCGTCTGCTGCGCCGGGAATGGCGATTCGCGCGAGGCAATGCTCCTCGGGCTCGTAGCGCACCACGCTCACCTCGCCGATGCCTCCCGACCCCTTGGTCCCCAGCGCACCGGAAGGCAGGTGCGGTCTGACCGCAACCGGATCGAGCAGGGCAGGGAGTTGCTCCATCACCGGATCATTCGGCAGCGGCCACACCACGAGGTCGAGTTCCGGCATGTGCATCACCGGTTCCCCCAAGCCGGGAACCACGCATGCAGCGGGCAGCGCCGCCCGGAACGCATCGGCGCTGCGCCCAAGCGAGTAGGCCTTCGCATACAGCCACAGTGCCTGCCGTGCGCCGCGGTCCCGGTCCTGCAGGGCGAGCCGGTAACATATGTCGAGCCACGCGCTGCCATCGCCGGACGCGGGCCGTGCGGCGTGCCGGCGAGCCTGCACGACGCGGCATTCATCAATGTCCCAGCGCGTGTTGCCGTCTCCCGTCAGCCGCTGCAGCAGCGGGCGGGCCATCGCGTCTCCGTCGGTCAGCAGCGCGGCGATTTCCATGTCGCTCTCGTAGCACCGCGGAACTGGCACCACATGGGTAGCGGCGTTGCCGGGGCGCGGTGCGATGGGGTTGGAGGTTTGCGACCACATGACTGTTTCGCATGCGACCGTACGGGGCAGTCTTACTGCACCTGCAACAAGCAGGCCAGCTCAATAATTCGGCAAGTGACTGATTCGCAGATCGAATATTCTGAAACGGGTTGGCCGCGTGCCCCCGCTTTCGGGTGATATGCCCAGAATGTCGGGGACTGCATCCCCCAGATCAAAGGAGAGGATTCCATGGCTTTCGTAAGCGGCCCGGTGCCCGAGCGCTTCGAGCGCGAGGTGACTGCCTCTGTGGCCGAGTTCGAGCGCGATCTGCGCAAGGCCTCGCCGTGCGCAGTCGAAACCGTCGCCCCCCGGCACTTCCGCCTGCGCGTCGGGCCGACCCGGCTCGACATTCACGTTTCCGCGCGCGGTGTGCGGCGGCTCGGCATCCTCCAGTTGCAGACCCTCGGCGTGCGCTACGAGTTTTCCGGCGGCACCGAGTCGGACCGCAGGGCCATGCTTGTTCCGCTCGACCGCGCGATGCAGCGCGGCGGCGGGTGAGGCGGTTTCCGTTCTGCATGCCGCGCAGGGCTCCCGAAACGCAGCGCTTGCGCTATGCTCCGACGCATGTACGGACTCGCCGCGACCTTCGCTGACGCCTTCGCTCTACTTGCCACCTTCGATCACCGCGCGGTCGAAATCGCCGTCCTGTCGCTGCAGGTCAGCGGCTCGGCCGTGATCCTCGGCACAGTCATCGGCCTTCCCCTCGGCGCCTGTCTGGCGGTAGGTCGCTTCCCCGGCCGCAGTGCGGCGCTCGTCGTCGTCAGTGGCTTGATGGGGGCTCCATCCGTGGTGGTCGGAGTGGTCGTGTATCTGGTCCTGTCGCGCTCGGGCCCGCTCGGCGGGCTGGGCATGCTCTACACGCCTGCGGCGATGGTCGTCGCGCAAACCCTGCTGGTCGTGCCCCTGATGGCCGCCATCGCACGGCAGATCATCGACGATTCGTGGCAGCGCTATGCCGAAGAATTCAGGGCGATGCGCTTCACATGGATGCAAAGCGTCACGACCCTCTTGTACGACTGCCGCCATTCGCTGCTCGTTGCCGTCCTTGCCGGACTCGGGCGGGCCATGAGCGAAGTGGGTGCGGTGATGATCGTCGGCGGCAACATCGACCACGCCACGCGCGTCATGACCACCGCGATCGCGCTGGAAACCAGCAAGGGCGACCTGCCGCTCGCCATTGCGTTGGGCATCGTGCTCGTCGCGGTCATTCTCGTCCTCAATGCCGCGGCATTCGCGATGCGAGGCTGGGCGATGCGCAGGTACGGCTGAACATGTTTCCCCTGCGTCTGTGCGACATCCGATTCCAGCCCAACGGCCGCAGCGTCCTCGATGGCATCGAACTCGAACTCGGCGGCGAGGGCATCACGCTCGTGCTCGGCCCCAACGGTGCCGGCAAAAGCGTGCTGCTGCGCACGATCTGCGGCCTGCTCGAACCCACGGGCGGGCGGATCGACTGGGGCGGGGGCGCGCGCCCCCATCTCGGCGTGATGATGGTGTTCCAGCACCCGATGATGCTGCGCGCCTCGGTGCTGGAAAACGTCGCCCTGGCGCTCAAGCCCCACGGCATCCCGCGCGTCGAGCGCAGGCGTCGCGCCGCGCGGATGCTCGATCGCGTCGGCCTCCTGGCGCGTGCGTCCGAGAGTGCGCGATTGCTGTCCGGCGGCGAACAGCAGCGCCTGGCGCTCGCCCGTGCATGGGTCACTGCGCCGCGCCTGCTGCTGCTGGACGAACCCACCGCCAGCCTGGATCCCTCCGCGACTGCCGAAGTCGAGCGCATCGTCCGCGAGATCCGCACCGACGGAACGCGCATCCTCATGACCACGCACAATCTCGGCCAGGCTACCCGCCTGGGCGACGACGTCGTCTTCATGAGCGCCGGACGGGTGCGGGAGCACGCCTCGGTGCAGCGCTTCTTTTCCCGCCCCGCCTCGGACGAAGCCCGCCTGTTCATCCAGGGTGAGCTGCCGTGGCGGATGACCTTCTGAGCGGGTCAGTCCCAGTACGGAACCGGTCCGATGCGCTCGGCCAGATAATCGACTAGCGTGCGCACGCGGTGCGGCACATAGCGTGTGCCGGGAAACACCGCGTAAATGTGCAATTCCGTCGTCGAGTATTCCGGCAACAACACCTCCAGCAGGCCGGCCCGCACCGCCTGCGAGGTCAGGAAGCTCGGCTCGCGCACCACCCCCAGCCCGCGGATCGCCGCATCCAGCAGGGCATCGCCGTTGTTGGCTCGGAAACGCCCCTTTACCGGCACCGAATGGGTTTCCCCGTTTACAGTGAAATTCCAGCCCAGGCTGGACCCCAGCGTGTACGTGAGGCAGTGGTGCTGCAGCAACTCGTCGGGATGCTGGGGCCGACCGTGCCGATCCAGATAATCGGGCGAGGCGACCACCGCCAGCGAACTCCGGCTGAGACGGCGGATCACCAGAGACGGATCGATCTGTTCGGAGATGCGCACGGCGAAATCCATGCCTTCCTCGATCAGATTCACGCGGCGGTCGCTGAACTCGACGTCGACGCTGACTTCCGGATAGGTGGTGATGAAGTCCGCGACCAGCGGCATCAGGTGGCGCACACCGAAGCTCATCGGCACGCTTGCGCGAATCTGCCCGCGCGGCGCCTGCTTCTCGCCCGCCAGGTCCCCCTCCGCCGCCTCGACCATCGCCAGGATTTCGCGGCACTTTTCCAGGTAGGCAGAGCCGGACGAAGTCAGGCTCAGTCTCCGCGTGCTGCGGGCGAGCAGCTTGGTGCCCAGGTGTGCCTCCAGCGCCGCGATCTGCCGCGTGATCGCCGAGCGGGCGACATTCAGGCGGTCCGCGACCGCGGTGAAACTTCCGGCTTCCGCAACGCGCACAAACACTTCCATTGCCTGCAAGCGATCCATTGTTCTCCTCGGTGCAACAAAGAGTTTGCTTGGGTCCGCTATTTTAGAACCAATCAATCCCATAAAGTGCGCTTACACGCTAAGCACGCACCCCAAGGACGCCAATATGATTCTCGTAACCGGAGCAACAGGGCAGCTAGGACTGCACATCGTGCAGCAGCTCGCCGTGCGGCTGCCGGAGGCGGGAGTCGGCCGGCTCGCCGTCAGCGTCCGCAATCCTGAGCGCGCCGCGGCGCTTGCAGCACGAGGCATCGAAGTGCGCCGTGGCAACTTCGACGAAACCGAAGCCCTGCGTGCGACCTTCGCCGGCGCAACGCGGCTGGTGATCGTCTCCACCGACGGCCCCAAGGCGCAGCGCATCGCCCAGCACCGCAACGCAATCGAAGCCGCACGCGCCGCCGGGGTCGAACACATCCTCTACACCAGCTTCCTCGGCGCCGACGCAGCGTCGCCGTCGGAATTCGCGCAGGTGCATGCCGACAGCGAAGCGGCACTTGCCGCGTCCGGCGTCGCTTACACCATCCTGCGCAATGGCATGTACGCGGACTTCCTGCCCATGACCTTTGCCGGCGCGCTCAGTTGCGGCCTGCTGCAATTGCCGGCCGGGGAGGGCAGGGCGAGCTACCTGTCACGCAGCGAGCTTGCGGGGGCGATCGCCGCCGCCGCAGTCGCGCCGCGGCTCGAGAAACGCATCTACGAACTTACCGGCCAGACTGCCCAAGACTATCACGACCTCGCTGCGCGGGTCGGTGCCGCGACCGGCAAGACGCTGCGTTACGAACCGCTCGGCGAGGACGCCTACGCCGCCATGCTCGAGGGCGCCGGCATGTCCGCCTGGCTCGCCCGCGCCATGGCGAACATGTACACCGCGGTCGCCGCGAACAACATGGCGCGCACCACCAACGATTTCGCCGCACTGGTCGGTCATCCGCCCAAGTCGATCGACTGCCTGATAGCTGAGTTCTTCCGCGCAGTCTGAGCGCCGAAACGATAACAACGGAATCAGGGGGAAACGCAATGAATGCAAGCAACAAATACTCAAAACCGGCGGTGATCGTGCACTGGATGGTCGCCATCCTGGTGCTCGTTGCACTGCCGCTCGGCTACTACATGACCGACCTGTCCCTGTCACCGCGCAAGCTGCAGCTCATCTCGTGGCACAAGTGGATCGGCTTCACCGTGCTTCTGCTGCTCATCCCCCGCCTGTTCCTGCGCCTCACGCGACCGGTGCCTGCGCCGGTCGATACCATGCCCGGTTGGCAACGCGCGGTGGCGTCGCTGACCCATGTCGTGCTTTATGTGCTGATCATCGCCGTGCCCCTCACCGGCTGGCTCATGAGTTCGGCCAAAGGCTTCCCGGTCGTCTATCTGGGGCTCATTCCGCTGCCTGATCTCGTAGGCAAGGACGAGGCCCTGGGCGACCTGCTCAAGTCGGCCCACGAAGTCCTCACTTCCGGCCTGTTGATCCTCGTCGGCCTGCACATCGCGGCCGCGCTCAAACATCACATCATCGACCGCGACGAAACGCTGGTGCGCATGGTGCCCCTGCTCAAACGCTGATCCGGACAATCAAAGGAATCCACGCCATGCAAGGCAAGAAAATTCTCGCTGCCACCATCCTGTCGCTAGCGCTGCCCCTGGTCGGGATGGGCGCCCACGCGGCGCAACCCGCAGGTACCTTCGATCAGGTGCAGCCCGCCAAGAATCGCATCGACTTCGTCTTCAAGCAGATGAACGTGCCGGTGAAGGGGCACTTCAAGAAGGCCAAGGTGGATCTCGTCTTCGATCCGGCCGCCCCGGCGAATTCCACCGTGCGTCTCGACCTCGACCTCGCCAGCATCGATGCGGGCTCCGCAGACGCGAACAGCGAGGTCGTCGGCAAGCCCTGGTTCGACATCAAGTCCTTCCCCACCGCGACCTTCGTGTCGTCGTCCGTGAAACCCCTCGGCGGCGACCGCTACGAAATGACCGGCAAGCTCACGATCAAGGGCAAAACCCGCGACGTGACGACGCCGGTAACCGTCACGCAGAACGGCAACACCGCTGCGTTCGACGGTGGCTTCACCTTGAAGCGGCTGGAGTTCGCCATTGGCGACGGCAGCTGGTCGGACACCTCGATCGTCGCCGACGAGGTCAAGGTCAGCTTCCACGTCGAAGCCGAACGCCGCGCTGCGAAATAAACCTCCCTGCAACAAGACCCACTTCCTATCCGAACCAAACCTGAATTCAGGAGATTCAAGATGAAGCAACTCAAGCGCCTCGCCCTCGCGTCCATCCTCGCCGCCACCGTCTCCGCCCCCGCGATGGCCGCCCCGGAAACCTTCGATATCGACGGCTCGCACACCTTCGCGCGTTTCGCCTACAGCCACTTCGGCTATTCGAAGCAGGAGAGCCGCTTCAACAAGACCTCCGGCACGATCAAGCTCGATCGCGCCGCCAAGTCCGGCGTGGTCGACGTCACGATCGATGCCAAGTCGGTCGATACCGGCTTTGAAATGTTCAACGGCCACATCCAGGGCGAGGACTTCTTCCACACCGAGAAGTACCCGACGATCGCCTTCAAGTCGACCAAGCTGAACTTCAGCGGCGACAAGCTCGCCTCGGTCGACGGCAACCTGACCATCAAGGGCGTCACCAAGCCGGTGAAACTCGAGGTCACCTCCTTCCACTGCATGGAGCACCCCATGCTCAAGAAGGAAGCCTGCGGCGCCAACGCCTCCGCCGTCGTCAAGCGCTCCGATTTCGGTGCCGGCAAGTTCGCCCCCCACGTCGGCGACGAAGTCACCCTCGAGATCGCCGTCGAGGCCGTCAAGCAGTAATCCGGTTTTCCGTCTCCATTGATCCCGCCCCCTGGGGATCACTTTCGCCACCCCGTAATCCGGGGTGGCTTTTTTATCCACCGCATGAGGAGTCGACGCATGTCGAACGAAACCGCAAAGATCGCCCAGAAATCCCCCTACGCAGTCGACATCGAGGCTGGCAAGAGCTACTGGTGGTGTTCCTGTGGCAAGAGCGCCAAGCAGCCTTTCTGTGACGGGTCCCATCAGGGCAGCAGCTTCACCCCGGTCGAGTACAAGGCCGAGGAAAGCAAGACCGCTTACTTCTGCGGCTGTAAGCAGTCGGGCAACGGCGTGATGTGCGACGGCGTCCACCAGAAGCTGTAAATAATCATCGCTCCGGCGCGAGACCGCTCATTCGCGGGTCTCGTGATCGGGCAAAACTCCCGTTCGTCCGGCAATTGTGGGGAATCTCACCCGCAACACCTCCCTTCTTGTGTGCAGTTGTAAAAGCAGTCCGATCAACTCGATGTCGATGTGATAATCGCGCCACGAGCACGCTCCGGCCTGCCCTCACCGCGGGATGCCCAATCCCCGGTATCGGCAACCCTCGCCGATCGCGTACTCCGTCTCCAACTGATCGGGCTGCAAACATGAGACGTTGCGCCGCGGCCTTTGCCGCATGTCTTCCGCTCCTTGCGCATGGCGCCTGGACTGCCGGCGAGCACAATCGTGATGCAGCGCGCAGCGACGCGCACGGAGCCGAGCACTTCGGCGCCCAGCTCGTGCTCACTCCTGACGAGATGCGCTTCCTGCAGGCGTGGCGGATGGCGAGCACGCCCCTCCAGTTGCCCGCCACTGCGACCGTCAAGCGCGGATCGTCGGTCACGGCCATGCTAGTCTTCCAGGGATGTGCGAGGGATGCGACCGGCCGATGCGATGTCGTCGCCGAGCTTGCGCTCGAGGGTCCGGACGGCGGCTACATTCCCGCCGGCTCGATGTCCCTGTGGTCTGCAGAATCCATGCCGGGGCGTCTCCATCTCGGCAACGGCAGCATGCAGGTCAGTTTCGATCCGCACGACCGTACCGGCCGGTACAAGGTGATCGCAACCGTCCGCGATCGCGTGTCCGGCCAATCACTCGTCCTGAGTTCGGGACTGCAAGTCCTCGAATAGCCGGCGGGCATCGCCCCGACCATCGCCGGCGCGTCAGGCTCTTCCGACCGCGGCGTTGCCGGAAGGCAATGTGTCGGCTGCCCCCATTACTACTTCCCGCAGTGACGACCGACCGGTTCCCGGATCGGCAAGGCCGCGGTCCGCTTGCTTCATGCGAACATCACAATGTGCTAATTAAGATGTGTTGCATATACATTCAATTAGCCATCAGTAATATGCAGCGGAGCAGTGAAATACGGATCCTGTATAAAAAACCGTCAGTGTGTCAAGGTCTTGTGTTGTAACGAGGCAATTGTGTCTTTTTGTACGCTCGTGTCGAACACCCTTTCAAAATTTGGGGGTATATTCCACCAGCAAAATATCCGGAGGGTCTCGCTCCGACGCCCACGGGTATTTGGATGTGCATATATCGAAAGGAGAATCAGCGTGAAGGCACGAATTCTTGCGAGCATGATCCTGGTCGGACTGACGGCAGCCCTCGCTACCCCGGCCGCAATGGCCGTGGACGCCGACGCGGCCAAGGCCACCGCCAAGCGCAACGACTGTTTCAAGTGCCATGCGGTCGACAAGACCAAGAAGGGCCCGTCCTACAAGAAGATCTCGGCGAAGTACAAGGACAAGGCGGATGCCGAGCAGAAAATGATCGAGCAGGTCACCAAGGAGCACAAGGTGAAGCTCGAGGACGGCACCGAGGAAACGCACAAGGTGATCGACACCACCGACAAGGCCGAGATCAAGAATCTCATCGACTGGATCCGCGCCCAGTAACACGCGGCAAGAGATCCGGCGCGCACCGCCACGGTGCGCGCCACTCATCAGCAAATCAGGGGGTTAATATGAAGCTGCTAGGAAAAGCGCTGCGCACGTGCGCATTCGCCGTCCTCGCCGGGAGCCTGTTTCCGGCGTTGACTGCGACCGCTGCCGAGAAGGAAGCGCCCAAGGACATCGTCCTCACGGGCGATGCAAAGTGTACGAGCTGCCACGACGAGAACGACTCGCCCGAAGCCCTGCGCATCGGCAAGACCAAGCACGGCACCGTTGCCGACAAGCGCACGCCGGGCTGTACGAACTGCCACGGGGAGAGCGAGAAGCACGTAAAGGAAGCCGGCCGTGGTAGCGGCCCGACGCCGCTCGTGGACGTCGGCTTCACGAAGAAGAACACCGCGACTTCGGCTGAGGCCCAGAATGCCGCCTGTCTGAGCTGTCACCAGGGCAGCACCCGCATCTTCTGGCAGAACAGCACCCACGCGCGTCGTGACGTGACCTGTGCTTCCTGTCACACGGTCCACGACGGCCACGACAAGGTTCGAGAAGCCAAGTCGCAGCCCGAAGTGTGCTCGAATTGCCACAAGGAGCAGCGCGCCCAGTTCGCTCGTCCCTCTCACCACCCCGTGCCGGAAGGCCAGATGAGCTGTTCGTCCTGCCACAACGTGCACGGCGACAATCCCTCGCAGCTCCAGAAGGCCAGCGTGAACGACACCTGCTATTCCTGCCACATGGAAAAGCGTGGCCCGTTCGTGCATAACCACCAGCCGGTGGCCGAAGACTGTGCGATCTGCCACAACCCGCATGGCACCAACGTCGCAAACCTGTTGAAGGCGCGCGCGCCCTATCTGTGCCAGGAATGCCATAGTCACGACAGCCACCCCAGCAGTCTCGCTGGCCTGCCGACCGATCGCGCGGCCAATAGTAATGCCTATACCGTCGGTCGTGGTTGCGTGAATTGCCACACGAACATTCACGGAAGCAACAGCACCGTGAACAGCGCAACTGCCGGACGCTTCCGTCGCTGATCGGTCCGAGGGAGATTGACATGAAAAATTTCAATACGACGTTCAGGTTGACCGCGATTGCTGCGGCCATGCTTGCAGCATACGGTTCGGCTTTCGCGGAGGACGATGATCTCGAGGCGCTCACCAAGCCGGATAGTTCCATCTCGGTGGGTGCCGGTTACTGGACCAACGATCGTCAGCAGCAGGGCATCTTCGACGGAATGCGGGATGACCACGGTTATGCCCTGATCGATGCCGACGTCGTCAAGCGCGATGACGCCACGGGCACTTGGTTCAAGTTCGAGACGGACAATCTCGGGCTTGAAAGCCGCAAGATTTCCGCCGAAGTGCAGCAGCAGGGCAATATGGGCGGGTTTATCAGCTATTCGCGCATTCCCCGCGTGAATCCGCTCAAGATCAGCTCGGGAATTCAGGGCGTAGGATCGGAAAACCTTCGGATTAGCGGGGCGCGCACCAGTACTACTGACAGTAGGTTGCCGTTCCATGACGTTGACTTGGCTACATACCGAGATCTGGTGCATGTCGGGTTCAACAAGAACCTGCTCAAGGACTTCGATCTCAAGCTCAGCTTCAAGAACGAGGAGAAGAACGGCAGCCGGCACTGGGGCCTCGGGAGCGCGGCGCTGTTCACTGCGGAGCCGATTGACAGCACGACGCAGCAACTCGACGTGACATTGGAGTACACCGGCGAAAAACTGCAGCTCGCAGGCGGTTATGCGGGAAGCTGGTATCGGAACAAGAACGACATGGTGTGTGCGGGCGTTAACGTCAATAACAATCCCGTTAACTGCCTTACCGCGACTGGCAGCGCGAGCTCCCCTTCCTGGACTCCCCTGTCATTGCCGCTCGACAATCAGGCGCACCAGTTCTTTGTCAATGCGGGGTATTCGTTTACTCCTTCGACGCGGGCAACGTTGAAGCTTTCGCGCAGCGTTGCGACGCAGGACGAGACCATTCCGAGCATTCGGTTGGGTGGTGTCAATGCGCCCTTTTCCGGGGCGCCGAGCAAGCTCGATGGCGAGATCGTGAGCACTCTGGCGGAACTCGGCCTGAGTTCGCGGCCGACGAGCAAGCTGTCGCTGAACGCGAACCTGCGCTATTACGACGTCGATGACAACACCCCGCTGTTCGGTTTCGTCGGCAACAACACGACGCGTGCAGTGACGGTTCATAACACGCCGCACTCGTATGAGACGAAATCCGGAAAGTTCGAAGCCAGCTATCTTCTGCCTGAACGCTTCAAGCTGATCGGGGGCATCGACATCAAGGACCAGGACCGTTCCGCGCCGAAGTTTGTCGATGAGCGTTATGTCCCGTTTGTCGAAAGCGTCGACGAGACCACGTACCGTCTGCAGTTGCGCCGCTCGATGTCGGAGACCCTTAACGGCTCCGTCGCAATCCTCCACAGCGTCCGTGATGGTTCGTCCTGGGTAGCGCCGCATGAGCCTAATACCCTGCGCGACGGAGGGTCCATCTACGACAGGATCAACCCGCTCCACATCGCCGACCGCACTCGAAACAAGTGGCGGCTGTCGCTAGACTGGGCGCCGGTCGAGGCCTTCAGCCTAAACTTCAACATTGAGGACGCGCGCGACGACTATCAGCGAGAGGATGGTCGGCCTTTCGGCCTGAAGGATGGCCGTGCGTCTTTGGTGTCAGTCGATGCACGCTACGCCTTCTCCGACAATTGGCAAATTACCGGCTGGGCGTCGCACGACGTGACTCGTGCGAAGCAACTTTCGGGTCGGTGGGCACGTAATACCACCTCGTCGGTGCCTAATATGCTGAAGGACGCCGACCTGAACGACACGGGTGACTCCGTCGGTTTCGGGTTGCGCGGTACGCTGACTGCGAAGCTGAAGATTGGAGCAGACGTTCAGTGGACCCGTACGCAGAGCTCGTATGATGAAGATACGTCCGCGGCACGAACGGCTTCCGAAATTCCGCTCGCGGACATCGAAAGCAGGCTGACCCGTCTGTCCATGTTTGCGAAGTACGCGCTTCGCAAGAACGCCGACCTTCAGTTCGACGTCATTCACGAGCGCTGGAAGACCGACGACTGGAGCTGGAGTTTCGCCAATGGCTCGGACTTCACCTACGGCACGACGACCGACGGTACCGTCGTCTCGAACAAGCCCAAGCAGACCGCCAATTTCATTGGCGCACGCTACATCTACAAGTTCCAGTAAGCGGATCTTGTAACGTGGCTCAGGACGGGGCGGCGTAAGCCGCCCCGTTTTTTTTAAGTGCAAGTGTGTGGAAACGCTTAAGGCGCGGCAGCCAAGGGAGCGCTTCGGCTGCGGGGGGGCGACCGGCGCTAAACGGCTAGTGCTGGAGGTTGGGTAGGGTTATTGCCCCGCGACCCAGTGCCCCGACTTCCCGCCGAGCTTCTCCATCAGCTGGATGCCATCCATGCGCATGCCGCGGTCGACGGCTTTACACATATCGTAGATGGTGAGCAGGGCCACGTTCACGGCCGTCAGCGCTTCCATCTCCACGCCGGTCCGGCCGACCGTCTCGGCGGTGACGCTGCAGTCGATGCGGCTTTGCGCCTCGTTGAGTTCGAATTCGACGGCGACACGGGTGAGCGGGATCGGGTGGCACAGGGGGATCAGGTCGCTGGTCCGCTTCGATGCCTGGATCGCCGCGATGCGCGCGATGCCGATGACGTCGCCCTTTTTCGCATTGCCGGACTTGACCATCGCAAAGGTCTCGGGCTTCATGCTGATCGAGCCGTGGGCGACGGCAACGCGGCGGGTTTCGCTCTTGCCGCCGACATCGACCATGTGGGCCTGGCCTTGGGCGTCGAAGTGGGTGAGGGCGGAAGCTTTCTGCTCGGTCATGGCTCGGTGTGCGCGGTCTCGTACAGAGGGATACATTCCGCGCTGAACGGTTGGTGGTGGGCCGGTATCATAGCACCCGATGATCAGACGAATTCTTATCCTGCTGATGTGCGCCGCCCTCGTGCCGCCGGTGAATGCGGCCGGTTTGCCGGATCTCGGCGACGTGGGCGCCTCGGAACTTTCGCCGCTTGCGGAACGCAAGCTCGGCGAGTCGATCATGCGCGAGATCCGTTGGCGCGAGGCGAGCTATCTCGACGATCCCGAGGTTGAGGATTACATCAACCGCATGGGACGCCGTCTCGTTGCGGCGAGTTCGGCACCGGAGCTGGAGTTCGAATTCTTCGTCGTGCGCGACGGCACGCTGAACGCCTTCGCGATGCCGGGTGGCTTCATCGGCGTGCACACCGGGCTGATCGTTACCGCCGAGTCCGAGTCGGAGCTGGCCTCGGTGCTCGGGCACGAGGTCGCGCATGTGACGCAGCGGCACATCGCACAGATGTTCGGCAAGCAGAGCCAGACCAGCATGGTCATGCTGGCCTCCATGCTGGTGGCGGTGCTCGCGGCGCGCGGCGACGGGCAGCTCAGCCAGGCGGCCATCGCCGCAGGGCAGGCAGGGGCGCTGCAGGCGCAGCTCGGCTATACGCGGGATTTCGAGCGCGAGGCCGATCGGCTGGGCCTGCAATCGCTCGAAGGGGCCGGCTTCGACGTGCGCGGCATGCCCAGCTTCTTCGAGCGGCTGCAGCGTTCGAGCCGCTTGTACGAGAACAATGCGCCGAGCTACCTGCGCACGCACCCGCTTACCCAGGAGCGGATCTCCGACATGGGGAACCGCGTGGCGCAGTTGCGTTACCGACAGGTTCCCGATTCGCCCGACTTCGGTTTCGTGCGCGCGAAGCTGCGCGTTGGAGCGATGCCGGCGATCGATGCCGTGCGCGACTTCGAGGCACAGATCGCGAAGAACGGCAGCGATGTCGCACAGCGGTACGGTTATGCGCGCGCGCTGCTTGCGGCGGGCCGTCTCGACGAGGCCGGCAAGCAGGTCGAGGCGCTGAGGCGCGAGGCGCCTCCGTCGTCCTTCGTCGACATGCTGGCAGCGGAGCTGCGGCTGGCGCAGCGCGATGGCGCCGGTGCGGTGCAGATCCTCGAAGCGGCGCAGAAACGCTTCCCCGAGAGCCAGGCGCTGCGGTACGCGCTGATGGATGCGATGCTGCAGGCGGGGCGTGCACGCGATGCCGGCACAATGGCGCGGACGGCGGTGCAGAGTCGCAAGGAGGATCCGCGCTTGTGGGCCTTCCTGGCCCGTTCGGAGGCCGAGCAGGGGCGTCGCGCGGCCCAGCACCGCGCGCAGGCGGAAGTCTATGTGCTGCGCGGTGCGGTTCCGGCTGCGATCGAGCAGCTGGAGCTCGCGCGCCGGGCAGGGGACGGCAATTTTTACGAACTTTCCGCAGTCGATGCTCGCCTGCGCGAACTGAAGGAACAGGAACGAGAACGCCGCCGAGAGGAGCGCAAGAACGGCCGTTCGGAATGATTTCACCGGTACCGTCCGCAGGCGCGGATATGGCTGTGGGGTAGAATTGCGGTAACTGTCAGTGAGGGTTACGCGTAATGGAGTTTCAAAAGGAAGTCGATGCGCGCGGGCTGACCTGCCCGCTGCCGATTCTGCGGGCCAAGAAGGCGCTCGCCGAGATGAGCGCCGGCCAGGTGCTGCGGGTGCTGGCCACCGATCCCGGTTCGGTGAAGGATTTTCAGGCGTTTGCGCGGCAGACCGGGAACGATCTGCTGCAGCAGGGCGAAACGGCCGACAAGGCGTTCGAGTTCTATCTGAAGCGCAAGTAGGAGCCTGATCGTTCCGGCCGGTTCGGGCTTGGGACAAGAGAAAGGGGCCGCCCGAACGCCGGGCGGCCCCTTCCTTTTTGGCGCGATGTCGCTTAGCTGCGATCGAGCTTTTCGAGCTGCGGGCGCAGTTTTTCCAGCGTCGCGACGAAGGCGTCGAGGCGATCGCGTTCCTGCTGCACGACGGCGGCGGGAGCGCGTTCGACGAAGCTGGCGTTGCCGAGCTTGCCTTGGGCCTTGCCGATCTCGCCTTCGAGACGGGCGATCTCCTTCGCGACGCGCTCGCGCTCGGCCGCGATGTCGATCTCAACGCGCAGCATCAGCTTGAAGGCACCGGACACCGACACCGGGGCGAGTTCGTCGGCGCCGATGTCAGCGACGATCTCGACGCCCGAGAGGCGCGCGAGGCCGGCGAGGTAGGGGGCGTAGACGTTCAGTGCGGCGGCGTCGCCTGCCGCGACCAGCGGCATGCGCTGGGCGGGCGAGATGCCCATTTCGCTGCGCAGGTTGCGGCAGGTGCCGACGATGGCCTTGAGCTCCGCGATCTTCGCTTCGGCTGCCTCGTCGATGCGGCCGAGGTCCGCTTCGGGGTAGCGCGCGAGCATGACGCTGTCGGCGTCCTTGCGGCCGGCGAGCGGTGCGACGGTCTGCCACAGCTCTTCGGTGATGAAGGGGATCAGCGGGTGGGCGAGGCGCAGCACGGTCTCGAGCACGCGCAGCAGCGTGCGGCGGGTGGCGCGCTGTTGGGCTTCGCTGCCGTTCTGGATCTGCACTTTTGCGAGTTCCAGGTACCAGTCGCAGTACTCATCCCATACGAACTCGTACACGGCCTTGGCGACGAGGTCGAAGCGGTAGTCCTTGAAGTGCTGCGCGATGTCGGCTTCGGTGCGCTGCAGGCGGGAGACGATCCAGCGGTCGGCGAAGGAGAAATCGAGCGTTTCCGCGTTGCAGGCGGCGCTGCCGGCGACGGCGTCGATGCCGCAGTCGTGGCCTTCGCAGTTCATCAGCACGAAGCGGGTGGCGTTCCACAGCTTGTTGCAGAAGTTGCGGTAGCCTTCGCAGCGCGACAGGTCGAACTTGATGTCGCGGCCCGGCGTGGCGAGCGAGGCGAAGGTGAAGCGCAGCGCGTCGGTGCCGAAGGCGGCGATGCCTTCCGGGAATTCCTTGCGCGTCTTCTTCTCGATGCTCTGCGCCTGCTTCGGGTTCATGAGGCCGAAGGTGCGCTTCTTGACCAGATCCTCGACGGAGATGCCGTCTATCAGGTCGATCGGGTCGAGGACGTTGCCCTTCGACTTCGACATCTTCTGGCCTTCGGCATCGCGGATCAGGCCGTGCACGTAGACGTCGCGGAAGGGGATCTTGCCCGTGATGTGCTTGGTCATCATGACCATGCGGGCGACCCAGAAGAAGATGATGTCGAAGCCGGTGACGAGCACCGAGGACGGCAGGTAAAGGTCGAGCGCGTCGTTCGACTTGGCCGGCCATTCGGGCGTCCAGTCGAGGGTCGAGAAGGGCCACAGCGCGGACGAATACCAGGTGTCGAGCACGTCCTCGTCGCGGCGCAGCTTGCCGGTGTAGCCGTCTTTCGCCGCGAGGGCCTTCGCTTCGTCTTCGCTGTGCGCGACCCACACGCGCGCGTCGCCTTCGACGTCGGCGTACCAGGCCGGGATCTGGTGGCCCCACCACAGCTGGCGCGAGATGCACCAGTCCTGGATGTTGTTGAGCCACTGGTTGTAGGTGTTGACCCAGTTCTCGGGGTAGAAGCGGATCTCGCCCGAGGAGACGCATTCGAGCGCCTTTTCGGTGATGCTCTTGCCGTCCGCGCCGGGTTTCGACATCGCGACGAACCACTGGTCGGTGAGCATCGGCTCGATGACGGCGCTGGTGCGGTCGCCGCGCGGGACCATGAGCTTGTGCGGCTTGACCGCGGCGAGGAGCCCGAGGGCTTCGAGGTCCTGCACGATCTGCTCGCGCGCGACGAAGCGGTCGAGGCCGCGATACTTCTCGGGGGCGTCGTCGCTGACGTGGGCGTCGAGGCGCAGGATGCTGATCATCGGCAGCTTGTGGCGCAGGCCGACGGCGTAGTCGTTGAAGTCGTGGGCCGGCGTGACTTTCACGCAGCCGGTGCCGAATTCGCGGTCGACGTATTCGTCGGCGATGATTGGGATCTCGCGGTCGCACAGCGGCAGCGTGACGGTCTTGCCGATGAGGTGCGCGTAGCGCTCGTCCTCGGGGTGCACCATCACGGCGACGTCGCCGAGCATGGTCTCGGGACGGGTGGTCGCGACGGTGAGGCCGGGCAGGCCTTCGATCGGGCCGTCAGAGAAGGGGTAGGTGATGTGCCACAGGAAGCCGTCTTCTTCCTCCGACACCACTTCGAGGTCGGACACCGCGGTGCCGAGCTTGGGATCCCAGTTGACGAGGCGCTTACCGCGGTAGATCAGGCCTTCGTTGTACAGGCGGACGAAGGTCTCGGTGACGATTTTCGACAGGCCGGCGTCCATCGTGAAGCGCTCGCGCTTCCAGTCGGGCGAGGTGCCCATGCGGCGCATCTGGCGGGTGATGGTGCCGCCGGAATATTCCTTCCACTCCCACACCTTCTCGAGGAACTTCTCGCGGCCGAGGTCGTGGCGCGAGACGCCCTTGGCGTCGAGCTGGCGTTCGACGACGATCTGCGTCGCGATGCCGGCGTGGTCGGTGCCCGGCTGCCACAGCGTGTTGAAGCCGCGCATGCGGTGGTAGCGGGTGAGCGCATCCATGATGGTCTGGTTGAAGCCGTGACCCATGTGCAGCGTGCCGGTTACGTTGGGCGGCGGCAGCAGGATGCAGAAGGCGTCGGGGTTGGACTTGTCCAGTCCGGCGTCGAAGTGACCGCGCGATTCCCATTCCGGATACCAGCGGGCTTCGATGTCCGCGGGCTCAAAACTCTTGGCCAGTTCCATGGTGTGCTCTGGGGCTGAAGGCAAAGGGCGGATTATAGCGGATGGAGGCCGCCTGCCTTCCCGCCGGGGTGTTTGCGGTCAGGTAATCGCACGAACCCTCGCTCTGTGTCGCGCGCGATGAATTTTTCTCCGTCCGTACGAAGATCCCCGCCGTCCCCGGCGCGCGGGCGTTTCCCTGTGGGAGCGGCTTCAGCCGCGAATAGGCCGCGTGATGTGCACTACCGCCCTTTCGCGGCTGAAGCCGCTCCCACAGCGGAATATCCGTCCTTTCGAGGCTGAAGCTCCCACACGAAGCCGTTCGTGCGATTGCCGCAAGCGTTTGCGGTGCTCAGGACTGATCCGGGGGGAGAACGTCGGTGTTCTTCTCGAGGTGGCGGGAGATGTGCGCGGACAGCTCCGGCAGCAGGGTGGCGCGCAGGTGGGCGAGGGCCTGTTCGCGGATGCTGGTGCCGATGCGGTCGAGTTCGCGTGCGACGATCTGCGGCAGTTCGGCGTGGAACCAGGCTTCGACGGCGCGCGACACCTCGGTGTCGAGGCTGATGAGCTGTTCCGCGAGTTCGCTGGCGGAGCGTTTCGGCTGCGGCGGACGGGGCGAACTCAGTTCGGCGGGCAGGTCTTCCGGGGCGACCACTTCGGTCAGGACGGGAATGTCCTCGTCGTCCAGTGAGACTACTTCCTCCGGGGCGGGCGGCTGCGGTTCCGGGACGCGGTGCCGCTTGAGCAGGGCGTCGGCCTTGCCGAGGAGGAGGTCGGCGGCCTTGAGGTCGTCGTCCGGTTCGAGGCGTGGTGGTAGGGGCCAGGTGCTCACAGTGCCTCCCTGCGGATCGCGTCGAAGGCCTGCAGGGGCAGGTCCTGTTGCTTGTAGTGCATCCAGCGTGCCCGTGCGGGGAGCTTCTGCGCTTCGCCCTGGCCGATGATCTCGATCAGCATGCGGAAACGTTCATGGCCCGGCGGGATGTCGTCGGCGAGGTTGAAGAGGATCTCGCTGTGCGGCCATTCGTTCGGCGCTTCCGCATGGCCGATGACGACCGGCGTTTCGCCCGCGAGCGGCGAGCCGGCCATCACGTGCGGCACGAAGGACTGCTGCTCGAAGCTCCACAGCAGCTGGTCGAGCTGGCGGGCGGACGCCGCATCGCGGGTGCGCAACGCGACCTTGCGGCCGCTGCCGTAGGCCCGCGCGGCGAGTTCGCAGGCGAGCGCCAGCGGGTTCTCGGCGTTGTGGTAGAACTGCACCCGCGGTGCCATCGCGACCGTTCCCCGGTTCAGGCCGCTGCGCCCAGGCTGCGCGCGATCAGGAACTCGGCGAGCAGCGGCACGGGGCGGCCCGTTGCACCCTTGGCGTCGCCCGACAGCCAGGCGGTGCCGGCGATGTCGAGGTGCGCCCATTTGTACGCCTTGGTGAAGCGCGCGAGGAAGCAGGCCGCGGTGATGGTGCCGCCGTAGCGCCCGCCGATGTTGGCCATGTCGGCGAAATTGCTCTTCAGCAGCTCCTGGTATTCGTCCCACAGGGGCAGCTGCCACACGCGGTCGCCGGACACGGTGCCGCAAGCAGTGAGTTCGCGCGCAAGGTCGTCGTCGTTGGCGAGCAGGCCGCTGGGAATCTTGCCCAAGGCGACGACGCAGGCGCCGGTCAGGGTGGCGATGTCGACGACGCAGGCCGGCTTGAAGCGCTCGGCATAGGTGAGCGCGTCACACAGGATGAGGCGGCCTTCGGCATCGGTGTTGAGGATCTCGATGGTCTGGCCGCTCATCGAGGTGACGACGTCGCCGGGCTTGGTCGCGCCGCCGCCGGGCATGTTCTCGGTGGTCGGGACGATGCCCACGACGTTGATCGGCAGCGCCATGCGCGCCAGCGCCTTGAAGGTGCCGAGCACGCTGGCGGCGCCGCACATGTCGAACTTCATTTCGTCCATCTCGGCGCCGGGCTTGAGCGAGATGCCGCCGGTGTCGAAGGTGATGCCCTTGCCGACGAGCACGACGGGCTTGTCCTTGGCCTTGCCGCCCTTGTAGTGCAGGACGATGAACTTGGGCGGCTGGTGCGAGCCGCGTGCGACGGACAGCATGGAACCCATGCCGAGCTTTTCCATGTCCTCGCGTTCGAGCACCTCGACCTTGAGCTTGAACTGCTTGCCGAGCTCGACCGCGGTTTCGGCGAGGTGGGTCGGCGTGCAGAAGTTGCCCGGCAGGTTGCCGAGGTCCTTCGCCAGCGCCATGCCTTCGGCGATGGCCTGGCCGCGCTTGACGGCGGCCTCCAGGGCGGCGGAAATCTTGCTGCGCGTCGCGAGCACGACCTTGCGTGCGCCGCGCGGCTTGTCGTCCTTCTTCTTCGACTTGGTGACGTCGTAGCGGTAGGTGCCATCGGCCAGGATGCGGGCGAGTTGCTGCAGCGCCCATTCGAGGTCGCGTCCGGGAGGTGCGACGTCGGCGAGGCAGACCGCGGCGTCGTGGGCGGGCGAGGCGGCGAGGGCCTTGGCGACGGCGCCGACGGCGTCACGCCAGGCGCGATCGGCGAGTTCGTCCTGCTTGCCGAGGCTGACGACGAGCACGCGCTCGGCGGCGCAGCCGGGGAGTTCATGCAGCACGAGCAGCGCGCCGGCCTTTTCGTCGAGGTCGCCGCGCGCGATCAGGGCGGCGAGCTTGCCTTTGGCCGCCTTGTCGAGGGCAGCTGCTGCGTCGGTGAGCGTACCGCCGGCAAACGCTCCGACGACCAGACAGCCGGTCTTGAGCTTTTCCGGGGCTCCGGTCTTTATGGTAAATTCCATGCCCTGTTCCTTTATAAGACGCGTCGTTCCGATTGCCGCCGATTATGGCCCGTTCGCGGCAAACGCGTCAAAAACCCCGCACTCCAACGAGATCCAGGCTTTCGCGCGATGATTTTCAGCCGCGCCCTCCGGCGTGAATTCTCCCAGTCGGCAGCCGGTGTGTTCGTCGCCCTGTTTGCGATCGTCATCACCGTCGTGCTGGTGCGCCTGCTCGGCCAGGCGGCCGGCGGCCGCGTACCCCCGGACGCAGTGCTGGCGCTGATCGGTTTCGGCGCCCTGACCGAATTGCCCATCGTGCTGTCGCTGACCGTGTTCATTTCGGTGCTGATGCCGCTGTCGCGCTCTTACCGCGATTCGGAGATGGTCGTGTGGTTCGCCTCCGGCGTGCCGCTGACGGGCTTCATCCGACCGGTGCTGCGCTTCGCGCTGCCGATGGTCGTCGCGATCGCCGCGGCGACGCTGTTCCTGTCGCCGTGGGCGCATACGAAGAACGCGGAGTTCCAGGCACGGCTCGACTCGCGCGACGACGCGTCGCGCGTTGCGCCCGGGGTGTTCCGCGAGTCGGCTTCCACCCAGCGTGTGTTTTTCGTCGAGATGGGAGCGGGCGAGAACGGCAAGGTGCGCAACGTGTTCGTCAGCTCGGAGCAGAACGGGCGCCTGAGCGTCATCGTCTCGGCCGAGGGGTCCCTGCACACCGATGCGAACGGCGACCGCTTCGTCGTGCTCGAGAAGGGGCGGCGCTACGAGGGCGAGCCCGGGACGCCCCAGTATCGCGTGATGGAGTTCGAGCGTTACTCGGTCCTGATCGAGGAACGCAAGGTGGCGAGCCAGTCCTCGCGCACCCGCGTGATCCCGACGCTGGAGCTGCTGCAGTCGCCGACGGACCGTAACCTGGGTGAGCTGCTCGGGCGCATCGGGGTGCCCGTTGCCGCGCTGCTGCTGGCGCTGATGGCGATACCGCTGTCCTTCGTGAATCCGCGCGCCGGGCGGGCGAACAACCTGCTTTTCGCGATTCTGACGTATCTCGTGTATAGCAACGCGATCAGCATCTTCCAGTCCTGGGTCGGCCAGGGGCGGCTGCGTTTCGAACTCGCCGTGTGGCTGCCACACGTCGTCGTGCTCGCGGTCCTCGCGCTGATGTTCTACCGGCGCCTGGCGGTGTCGCCGTTCTGGAGGGCGCGCGCGTGATGAAGGTGCTGACGCGCTACCTCGCGCGGGAGGTCGTCGGGGCGACCTTCACGGTGCTGCTCGCCTTCCTCGGCCTGTTCGCGTTCTTCGATTTCCTCAACGAACTCGATTCGGTCGGCAAGGGCGGGTACGAGCTGCATCATGCCCTGCTGTACGTGGCGATGATCCTGCCTGGCCGGGTGTATGAGCTGCTGCCGATCGCAGTCCTGATCGGGACCCTGTATTCGCTCACGACGCTCGCGCGGCATTCGGAGATCACCGTGATGCGCGCGTCGGGGATGTCGACGCTGAAGATGTTGCGCGTGCTCGCGGCGATCGGTTCGATCTTCGTCGTGGCGACCTTCGTCTTCGGCGAATACATCGCGCCGCCGGCCGAGCGGGCAGCGCAGCAGTGGCGCCTGACCGCGACCAATTCGACGGTTTCGAGTCAGCTGAAGTCCGGCCTGTGGGTGAAGGATGGCCCGCGTTTCGTTAACGTGCGGACCATGCAGCCCGACCGCAGCATGGAGAAGGTGCGGATCTTCGAATTCGACGAGCGTCACGTGCTGGTTTCGGTGACCGACGCGGCCACGGGGCGATACTCCGCCGACGAGAACAGCTGGCGCCTGAACGGCATCCGGCAGACGCGCTTCCTTGGCGATCGCACCGAGGTCGTGGACCTGCCGGAAATGGACTGGAAATCCGAGCTGACACCCGAGGTTTTGAGCGTGCTGATGGTGCTGCCGGAGCGGATGTCGGTTGCTACTCTGGTGGCGTACGTGAATCACTTGCGCGAGAACCAGCAGAACTCGGACCGCTACGAGATCGCGCTGTGGAAGAAGCTGATCTATCCGTTTGCCGTGCTGGTGATGATGGCGCTGGCGCTGCCTTTCGCGATGACCCACGACCGCATGGGCGGGGTGAGCGTGAAGGTCTTCCTCGGCGTGATGCTGGGGGTGGGCTTCCACCTTCTGAACGGGCTGTTCTCCAACCTCGGCGTGATCAACAGCTGGCCTCCGGTCCTCGCGGCGTCGACGCCGAGCCTGATGTTCCTGCTGGCAGCCGCCGGGCTGCTGTTCTGGGTCGAGCGGCGCTGAGGCCTGTCCCGGGGGGGCGCTTGGCGGCGCCCTTCGACCTATGTTCGTGAGGGGCGGCGCCGAAGCGGCAAGCCGGTTCAACCGGCCGACATGTTGCCGAGCGCGTGGTGCGATGCGAGGCGCACGACGTATCCGATCTTGAAGAAGGCCGCGGAGATGGGCAGCACGAGGTGCCCCGTGATCTGCATCCCCATGCCGAATCGTTCCGCAAAGGGATAGGCGACGAGGGTGGCGGCGATCATGCCGATCACGGAAAGGACCATCGTTGCGCGTCCGAGCGCAAGCGTGTGGCGGGGGTTGAGACGGTCAGGGCGCATCGCTGTTCCTCCTGGGGCAAGAAATGGCGTGCGGCAGGCGGACGGGACCGGGTGCCGGCTTTAAGAGGAATATAAAGTGACTCTTTAAAAAGAGTCAACAAATATGAATCTTTTGTCCCCGTTGCGTATAATGACTTTCATCGCCTGGCCCGATGGCCGCAGCAGGAACGCTCATGCATCTGACCCAGCACACCGATTACGCCCTGCGCGTGTTGATCTACCTCGCGGTGAACGCGGATCGTCTCGTCACGATCGCTGAGGTGTCCGAGCGCTTCGACATCTCGCGCAGCCACTTGATGAAGATCGCGAACCATCTCGTGCGGGACGGGTTCGTCGAAGGTTTGCGGGGCAAGGGCGGCGGCTTGCGGCTTGCCCGTACGCCCGAGGCCATCAATATCGGGGCGGTGGTGCGCAGCATGGAGCGCGGCATGGCGCTCGTCGAATGCTTCGGGAGCGGCAGCCAGTGCCTGCTGACGCCGGATTGCAGGCTGAAGGGCGTGCTGGGCCGTGCGCTGGAGGCTTTTCTGCAGACCCTGGACGGGGTGTCATTGGCCGAACTGGTCGACAAGCCCCAGCGCGAGAGGCTGCACGTGCTGCGGCGTAGCGCGTGAGCGGGGTGTCGTCCTGGCTGCGCGGCTTCGTCCCGGCAGCCCATGTGGTGAGCCGGCGCGAACGGGTGGCCGGAGTGGCGGGGGCGCTGCTGGGGCTGTTCCTCAGCGAGTGGATCGGGCGCATGGCGCTCGGGCAGTCGAGCCCCTGGTTCATCGCGCCCATGGGGGCGTCCGCGGTGCTGTTGTTCGCGGTGCCGTCGAGCCCGCTGGCGCAGCCGTGGCCCCTCGTGGCGGGCAATGTCATCGCGGCGTTGATCGGCGTGACCTGTGCAAAGCTGGTCGGGCATCCGGGCCTTGCCGGGGCCTTGGCGGTGGCCCTGACGATTGCCGTCATGTTTCCGCTGCGCTGCCTGCATCCGCCCGGGGGGGCCGTGGCCCTTACCTGTGTGCTCGGCGGGCCGGCGGTGAGCGAACTCGGCTACGGTTTCGCCTTATGGCCGGTGGGCATCGATTCGCTGTGCCTGCTTCTGATCGCCCTGGTATTCAATGCCGCGGCGGGGCGCCGTTATCCGCACCGGCACGTGGACGCCGCCCACCCCCACCGGACGGCCGACCCCTTGCCGAGCGCCCGAGTCGGCGTGACCGCGGAAGACCTGAATGCGGTGCTTGAGGCGCGTGGCGAGTGGGTGGACATCAGCAGTGACGATCTCGAGGAGATCATCGTGGCCGCCGAAGCAAGGGCATACCGCCGTCGCCTGGGGACGGTCCGCTGCGGCGACATCATGGCTACGGACGTCGTCACGGTCGGCCCGGATGCGCCACTCTCGGAGGCGTGGAGACTGCTTGCGCGCCATCGCGTGAAGGCGCTTCCCGTCGTTGCGGCCGACCGCCGCCTCGCCGGCATCGTGACGCTCCATGATTTCTTCGTGCAGGCCGACGGCATGCCGCGGCCGCTCGTGGGCGAGGGGCCGGAGCGGCGTGGCCGCGTGCGCGACGTCATGGCGGCGCGCGTGGTGACGGCCCGGCCTGAGCAGTCGATCGACGAGATGGTCGGACTCTTTTCGGACGCCGGATTGCATCACCTGCCGGTGGTGAGCGTGGCCGGTACGGTGATCGGGATGGTGACGCAATCCGATCTGGTCGCCGCGCTGGCGCGCATGCGGCTGGACGACCCGGCCGCGAATGCGCCCTCGCGCGAACGGGCGGACCTTGGCTGGAAGATGTCGGCCTAGGGTGCTGTGGCGGCCTTTCGCGGGCCGGATGGTTAGCCTGCCGGGGTGAGGGCGGGCGGTTGCGCCATGGGCTGTAGCGTGCGCAGTTGCCAGGCGCACAGCAGGCCCAGGGCGACGCACAGGGTGAGTGCGGCAGTGACGCCGGTCCATGCGGCGTATTCCCATGCGAGGCCGGAGAGGGTGCCGATGAGGCTGGCGCCGAGGTAGTAGCTGCACAGATAGAGCGCCGTTGCGAGGGCGCGCCGCTCGCCCGACCGGCGTGCGACCCAGCCGCTCGCCGTGGTGTGGGCGCCGAAGTACCCGAAGGTGAAGACGGCGACGCCGGCGATGATGGCCGCGAGGTGGTCGAAAAGGGTGATCGCGAGGCCCGTGCCGCAGAAGACGATCATGATCCACAGCAGGGCGCGGCGGCCGATGCGGTCGACCAGGCGCCCCGTCCATGCCGACGACAGCGTCCCGACCACGTACAGCAGGAAGACGGCGCCGATGGCGGTCTGACCCAGGGAGAAGGGCGCGGCGTGGAGGCGGAAACCGAGGTAGTTGTAGACACTGGTGAAGACGCCCATCATCAGGAAGGCGATCGCGAAGAGGCGCCGCAGCCCGGCGTCCGCAATCAGCGCGGTGATGTCGCCGAGCACCCGTGCAGGGAGGGCGGCCCGTGCGCGGAAGTGGTGGGACGGCGGCAGGCAGCGCCAGAAGACCAGGGTTGCGACGAGCCCGAGCACGCCGAGTGCTGCCGCGGCGATGCGCCATGAGCTCATGTCCGTGAGGCCGGCGACGAGGAAGCGCCCGCTCATGCCACCCAGGGCGTTGCCGGCGATGTAGAGGCCCATTGCGCGGCCCTGGGCGCTGGGCGCGATTTCCTCGCCGAGCCAGGCCATCGCCGAGGCCGGCAGGCCGGCGAGGGCCGCTCCCATCAGCATCCGCAGCACGAGGAGCTGGGTGAAATCCGCCGCGAAGGCGGTCGCAAATGCGATTACGGTCGCGAGTGCCAGAGATGCCTTCATCAGGCGCTGTCGGCCGTAGCGGTCGGACAGCACGCTGGCGGGCAGGAGCATCAGCGCCAAAGCGGCGGTGCCGAGCGATACGGACAGGCTGGCGCTTGCCGGTGCGACGCCGAAGTCGGCGGCGAGGCGCGGGAGGATGGGTTGCGTCGCATACAGCAACGCGAAGGTCGCGAACCCGCCGAGGAACATCGCGAGGTTGGCGCGGCGGGGGCTTGCATGGTGGTCGGGTGCGCTTTGCGGAGGCGATGAGGTTGCGTTGCACTGCTCCGGCGAATCCTAGGTTGCGATCAATGCATACGTCCAATATATTTTTAGGTGAAAGATCATCTATGGAATATATGAATGGAGCTGCGCCATCTTCGCTACTTCGTCGCGGTCGCCGAGGAGCTCAACTTCACGCGGGCGGCCGAACGGCTGCACATCGGCCAGCCGCCCTTGTCGATGCAGATCCGCGATCTAGAGGAGGAAATCGGCACGCCGCTGTTCGAGCGCAGCAAGCGTCGTGTCGCGCTGACCGAAGCGGGGCGGCGCTTTTTCGATCATGCGTGCGAGATCCTGGCGCGCTCGCAGGCTGCGACGGAAGACGCGCGTCGCGCAGGGAAGGGCGAGCTGGGCGAGTTGCGGGTCGGGTTCACGTCGTCGCTGCCATTCACGACCATGCTCTCGGACGTGCTGCATACGTATCGGCGCGACTTCCCGCAGGTGAGCCTGTCGCTGCGTGAAATGTTTACGGTGGCGCAGGTGGAGGCACTGCAGCGGGGGGAGATCGATGTGGGCTTCGTGCGCTACCGCGGCCTCGACGTGTCGGCGGGGATCGTCACGCGCGAGATCGGGCGCGACCCCCTGCGGCTCGTCGTCAATGCGGCGCATCCCCTGGCGCACCGTGCCGAGGTTTCGCTCGCCGAGTTTCGCGACGAGGGTTTCATCGCCTATCCGACAGACGTCGGGACCGGCTTGCCGGCGATCGTCGACGAGCTGTGCCGCAAGGCGGGCTTCGCCGCGCGCATCGTACAGCGAGCGCGCGAGGCGACGACGCAGATCGGGCTGGTCGCGTCCGGGCTCGGCGTCGCGGTGCTGCCGGCGCCGCTGGAGTGCGTGCGGCTACCGCGCGTGCGCTATCTCAGGATCGGCGACGAGGGCGCTTACCTTTCGCTGTCGGTCGCGCATGCGGACCGGCCACCCACGCCTGTGCTGGATACCTTTCTCGGCGTGATCGGGCGTATCGCGGCGCAGTCGGTCTGACGGCGCTGCGTCTTGTCGTCGAGCCTACGCGCTTGCCTTGGCCCAATCGGCGAACAGGCGTGCGAGGGCGGGCAGCCCTTCGCGGATCGCGGTCGGGCCCGGCGCGAGGATGATCGCGGACTTGATTTCGTGGATCTGCGCGTTGCGCACGGCGGGCACGTCCTGCCAGCCCGGTCGGGCGACGACCTTTTCGGGCCGGAAGCGTTTGCCGCACCAGGAGCCGATGACGATGTCCGGGGCGCGGCGCGCGGCTTCCAGCGGGTCGGCGAGGCAGCGGTCCTTGGCCGACGGGCGGCTGGCGAGCTCGGCGAAGATGTCTTCGCCGCCGGCGATCCCGATCAGCTCGGACACCCAGCGGATGCCGGAGATTGCCGGTTCGTCCCACTCCTCGAAATAGACGCGCGGACGCCGCGGAAGCCGTGCGGCGGCGGCACGTGTCGCGTCGATCAGCTGCTCCAGTTCGCCGACCAGCGCCCGCGCGCGGGGCTCGGCACCGACGAGGCGGCCGACTGTTTCGATCATCGCGAGGATGTCCTCGACGCTGCGCTGGTTGAAGACATGCACGGCGACGCCGGCCTTGACGAGATCGCGGGCGATGTCGGCCTGCAGGTCGCAGAAGCACAGCACGAGGTCCGGTTTGACGGCGAGGATGCGGTCGAGGTCGCCGGTGCTGAAGGCGAAGACCTTGGGCTTTTCCTTGCGGGCCTGCGGCGGGATGACCGTGTAGCCGGAAATGCCGACGATGCGGTCCTGTTCGCCCAGGGCGTAGAGGACTTCCACGGTTTCGGTGCTGAGGCAGACGATGCGTCGGGGTAGTCGGGGCATGTGTTTTCGATCCGGTGAGAAGGTCGGTATTCTGCCGCCAAAGGCGACGGATGCCTAAGCTGAGTGCGCGCGGGTTTGCCGGCGCGTGGGAATCCTGCTAAAACGCGGCGTCGGGTGACGGTTGACGAGGGGGTTCGGGCCAGGATTCCGTTGCGGTCAGCCGCGCATTTTCTTTTCCTGTTTGCCGCCATTGCTCCGCGCTTCCTGAGATCGTGCCCCACCTCGCTCCTGCCATCGTCTACGCCGACGACGCCATCGTCGTCGCGGACAAGCCGTCCGGTCTCCTGTCGCAGCCTGCGCGTGGCGAGGACCGGCAGGATTGCCTCGAGCTGCGCGTGCAGGCGCAGTACCCGGACGCGCTGCTGGTGCATCGGCTCGACATGGCGACATCGGGACTCATCCTGCTGGCGCGCGGCCCCGAGATGCTGCGACGGATGAATCATGCGTTCGCCCAGTGTACGGTCGGCAAGCGCTACGTCGCCGCGGTGCATGGATTGGTCGCGGGCGACCGGGGGGAAATCGACCTGCCGCTGGCAGCCGATCCGGACAACAATCCGCGCCAGCGGGTCGACCGTGTGGGCGGGCGGCGGGCGCTGACCCGGTATCGGGTCGTCGAGCGCCGTGGCGAGGGCGATGACGCGGTGTCGCGCGTCGAGCTGGAGCCGGTGACGGGACGTACCCACCAGCTGCGCGTGCACCTGATGTCGCTGGGGCATCCGATCCTGGGCGATGTGCTGTATGCACCTCCGCACAGCGCACAGCGCCATGCGCGCCTGCACCTGCATGCTGCGGCGATTGCCTTCATCCACCCGGAGCGGCGCGTCCCGCTCAGCTTCGAGAGCGCCGTGCCGTTCTGAGCGGCTGCGCCGGTTTGGCGGCGGTCAGCGCAGGCGCAGGATGCGGATCGCGCCGGCCACGACGACTCCGCCGATAATGCCGCCGATGATCCAGTCCGGCCAGGGACTGGCGGTGGCACTCACGAGCAGGCCCGCCGCGATCACGCCGGCGTTGGCGATGACGTCGTTGGCCGAGAAAATGTAGCTCGCGCGCATGTGGGCGCCGCGATGCCGGTGGCGGTGGATCAGGAGCAGGCAGCTGGCGTTGGCAAGCAGGGCGAGCGCGGCGATGCCGATCATCGCGATGCTCTCCGGTTCGGCGCGCGTGAGAATGTGCCGCGCGGTCTCGGTCAGGGCGCCGAGCGCGAGGATCAGCTGAAGGACCCCGGCCAGGCGCGCGGCGGTGAGCTTCATGCGGGTGGCGCGGCCGACGGCGTAGAGGGCGACGCCGTATACCGCTGCATCGGCGAACATGTCCATCGCGTCGGCGATCAGGCCGGCGGAGCGCGCGAACCATCCCGCTCCGATCTCGACGACGAACATCAATGCGTTGATCGCCAGCAGCAGCCACAGGACGCGGGCTTCCGCCGCGGGGTCTGCCTGGTCCGCGGAAAGCGTGGCTTCGGTCAGGGGCGTCGAGCCGGTGAGCGTCGCGCCGAAGCCGAGGGGTTCGAGTGCTAGCAGGATTGCAGCCGCTTCGCCTGCGTGGTCGACGGCCAGCCTCCGCGCCGGCAGGTCGAAGTGCAGTGCGCCCACCGGAAGTGGTGCGAGCCGCAAGCGGATCATCTGCTCCTCGGATGGGCAGTCCATGCCGGGGATGTGGAAGGTGGAGCGCAGTAGCGGGCCGTCGCCGGGTTGCGCCGCGCCGGCCTCGTTGTCGCATGGCGTTGGTGAGCTCTTGCAGCTGCACGCGGAGGAACACGGAGGGGCATCCACGGCCGGCAGTCCATCTGGATAATCATCAAATGCTAATTCTTGTCGAGCTGCGTGGCTAGCCCAGGCCATGCCAATCATCGGGTCGGAGTCCTCGCGGAGATGCGGCGTTGCGTCGGAAGCGCTGCGGTGGCGGTTGCATTGACGTCACTCACGTCTATCGATACGATATTTCAACAACTTTGGAAGTGTCGAAGAGATGGACGAAAAAGCCGCCCTTGCCGTATTCGAATGCCTCTCGTCGGGTGTCCGGCTCGGTGTATTCCGGCTGCTCGTGAAGGCGGAGCCGGTCGGCATCGTCGCCGGGGATATCGCCGCAGCGCTCGACGTCGCACCGAGCAGCCTGTCCTTCCATCTGCGCACGATGACGCAGGCCGGACTGCTGCGCGTGGAGCAGGAGGGGCGATTCCTGCGTTACCGGGCGAATCTCGCGCTGATGACCGAGGTCGTCGGCTTTCTCACCGAAAACTGCTGCAGCGGGGTGTCCGGCGGGTGCCGGGACGCGGATCTCCTATCCGGAGGGATTCCCGCTTGTGGCTCATCCAACCCTGTGCGGGAATCGAAAGCATGAATGTGTTGTTCCTATGTACCGGCAACTCGTGCCGGTCCATCCTCGCCGAGGCGACCTTCAATCATCTGGCGCCGCAAGGCTGGACGGCCGTGAGCGCCGGCAGCAAGCCCGCCGGTTACGTGCATCCGCGCTCGCTCGCCCTGCTGGCACGCGAGGGGATCGCCACCGAGGGCTACCACAGCAAGTCGTGGGATGCGCTGCCCGTGACGCCGGACATCGTCGTGACCGTCTGCGCAAGTGCCGCGGGCGAGACCTGCCCGGCCTACCTCGGCCCGGCGCTGCGCACGCACTGGGGCGTCGAGGATCCCGCGCACGCGACCGGCACCGACGCCGAGATCGACGCCGCCTTCATGACCGCATACCGCATCTTGCGCGCACGCATCGAAGCCTTCCTCGCGCTGCCGCTCGACGAACTGCAGGCCGACCGTGCCCGCCTCAAGGCCGGACTCGACCGCATTGGCACGCTGCTGCTCTGAATTCCCTTTTCGCCTCATTCGTCTTCCCAAGGAGCATCCGACATGAAATCGATCCAGATCTTCGATCCCGCGCTGTGCTGCAGCACCGGAGTGTGCGGCGTCGACGTCGACCAGCAGCTCGTCAGCTTCGCAGCCGATGTCGAGTGGGCGAAGCAGCAGGGCATCGCGCTCGAGCGCTTCAACCTCGCCCAGCAACCCTTGGCGTTCGCGCAGAATGCGGTCGTGAAGGGTTTCCTCGAGCGGTCGGGCGCCGAGTCGCTGCCGCTGATCCTGATCGACGGCGAGTTCGCGTTGGCGGGGCGTTATCCGACGCGCGACGAACTCGCCCGCTGGGCCGGGGTGCAGGCTGAGCCTGCCGGCAAGGCCGCCGGCGGGTGCTGCAGCGGCGGCCGCTGCTGCTGAGCGGAGCGCCTCCGACATGCGCTTCCTCGATCAGCCGCCGCGTTACCTCTTTTTCACCGGCAAGGGTGGGGTCGGCAAGACTTCGCTGGCCTGCGCCACTGCAATCCATCTCGCCGGACTCGGCCGCAAGGTGTTGCTGGTGAGCACCGATCCGGCCTCGAACGTGGCACAGGTGTTCGAGCAGGAGATCGGCAACCGGGTGACGCCGATCGAGGCGGTGTCGGGGCTTTCCGCGCTGGAAATCGACCCGCAGGCGGCGGCCCGATCCTATCGCGACCGCATCGTCGGTCCGGTGCGCGGGATCCTGCCGGATGAGGTCGTACGCGGCATCGAGGAGCAGCTTTCTGGCGCTTGCACCACCGAGATCGCGGCGTTCGACGAGTTCACCGGACTGCTGACCGATACGCAGCTCACGAGTGGCTTCGACCACGTCGTATTCGACACGGCGCCGACCGGCCATACGATCCGCTTGCTGCAGCTGCCGGCGGCATGGTCGGGATTTCTCGCGAACAACACCGAAGGGGCGTCCTGCCTCGGCCCGCTGGCCGGGCTGCAGAAGCAGCGCGAGCAGTATTCGTCCGCCGTTGCGGCGCTTGCGGATGCCACGCGCACGCGGCTCGTGCTCGTCGCACGTGCCCAGGTCTCGACGCTGCGCGAAGTGGCCCGTACGCATGCCGAGCTGGCGGCGATCGGGCTCAGTCGCCAGTTCCTCGTCATCAATGGCGTGCTTGCCGATGATGCCGCCGCGCGCGCGGACGGGCTGGCCGCGGCCGTGCTGCGTCGCGAACGGGACGCGCTCGCCGCGCTCCCCGAGCCGCTGCGCGGGCTGCCCACGGACTACGTGCCGCTGATGCCCTTCAATCTCGTCGGCTTGCGGGCGCTCCGCGCCTTGCTCGGCACGGGCGGTTTGCCGTCCTGCGACGTGTCGCGCGATGCGCGTGCGTCGGCCGCGCTCGCGTTGCCGAATCTCGCGGGCCTGGTCGACGGCATCGCTGCGGACGGCCACGGGCTCGTGATGCTGATGGGGAAGGGCGGGGTCGGCAAGACAACGCTCGCGGCCGCGATCGCGGTGGAGCTCGCGCGCCGGGGTTTCCCGGTGCATCTGAGCACCTCCGATCCGGCGGCGCACCTCGCGGAGACGCTAGAGGGCTCGCTCGGGAATCTCGCCGTGAGCCGCATCGACCCGCAGGTGGAGACGGAACGCTATCGCCAGCATGTACTGGAGACGAGCGGCAAGGACCTGGATGCGCACGGACGCGCGATGCTGGAAGAGGACCTGCGCTCGCCTTGCACCGAGGAAATCGCCGTTTTCCAGGCCTTCTCGCGCATCATCCGCGAAGCCGGGAAGAAGTTCGTCGTCATGGACACGGCGCCGACCGGACACACCTTGCTGCTGCTCGACGCGACCGGCGCGTATCACAAGGAAATCGCGCGCCACATGGACAAGAGCCGCGTCACGCACTTCACGACGCCGATGATGCAGCTGCAGGATCCGACGCAGACCAAGGTGCTCGTCGTGACGCTCGCCGAGACCACGCCGGTGCTCGAGGCCGCGAACCTGCAGGCGGATTTGCGCCGCGCGGGGATCGAGCCGTGGGCGTGGATCATCAACAACAGCCTCGCCGCCGCACGCACCGACGCGCCGGTGTTGCGTTGTCGCGCCGAGCAGGAGTGGCCGCAGATCGAGGCCGTGCGCGAACACCACGCCAAGCGGGTCACGCTGGTGCCGGTGCAGGCCGAGGAGCCGGTCGGCGTAGCGCGGCTGCATGCGCTGGCCGCAGGAAAGAACTGAAGGAAGACGTGAAACATGTCCGTTCAATGTGAAATTACCGCCAAGCATGCGGCGGCTGCCCCGATGAGCGTCTTCGAGCGCTATCTCACGGTGTGGGTGTTCCTGTGCATCGTCGCCGGAATCGCCTTCGGCCAGATGGCGCCTGCGCTGTTCCAGGCCATCGGTCGCATGGAGGTCGCGCAGGTGAACCTGCCGGTCGGCGTGCTGATCTGGGTGATGATCATCCCGATGCTGATGAAGGTCGATTTCGGTGCGCTGCACGAGATCCGCGGCCACGTGCGCGGCATCGGCGTGACGCTAATCGTGAACTGGCTCGTGAAACCGTTCTCGATGGCGCTGCTGGGATGGTTCTTCATCCGTCACCTGTTCGCGCCGTGGCTGCCGGCGGAGCAGATCGACAGCTACGTCGCGGGCCTGATCCTGCTCGCGGCGGCCCCGTGCACGGCGATGGTGTTCGTGTGGAGCCGGCTGACCAACGGCGACCCGATCTTCACGCTGTCGCAGGTCGCGCTCAACGACGCGATCATGGTGGTCGCGTTTGCCCCCATCGTCGGCGTGCTGCTGGGCATTTCGGCGATCACGGTGCCGTGGGACACGCTGTTCACGTCGGTGGTGCTCTACATCGTGATTCCGGTCGCGCTCGCGCAGGTTGCACGCAAGGCACTGCTCGCGCGCGGGCAGGCGGTGTTCGACGCCACGATGGAGCGCATCGGCCCGTGGTCGATCAGTGCGCTGCTGGTGACGCTGGTGTTGCTCTTCGCCTTCCAGGGCGAGGCCATCCTCGCGCAGCCGCTGGTGATCGCGCTGCTCGCGGTGCCCATCCTGATCCAGGTGTTCTTCAACTCGACGCTCGCCTACCTGCTGAACCGCATGGTAGGCGAGAAGCACAGTGTCGCCTGCCCCTCGGCACTGATCGGGGCGTCGAACTTCTTCGAGTTGGCGGTGGCGGCGGCGATCAGCCTGTTCGGCTTCGAGTCGGGCGCGGCGCTGGCGACCGTGGTCGGCGTGCTGATCGAGGTGCCGGTGATGCTGCTCGTGGTGCGCGTGGTCAATGCGAGCAAGGGGTGGTACGAGGCGGGCGTGGCGTCCCCGGCCGCGGCCGGCCGCCGCGGGGGCGGCTGATCGCGGGCAAGGCGCCTCGGGGCATCATTTCGCGCGGCATCCGGATGCCGCGCGCGACCATGCGCTGTACCCCTCTTGGCGTCAGAAGAAGCGATACGTGTAATCGAGGTACACGCGATGGTCGGTGTTGTCCTGCAGGACGCCATCCACTCGACCCGTCTTGTCGGACTTGTATTCAAGGTATCGGTACCGTAGGTTCAGGCCCTTGAGTAGCGGGATCTGGTAGCGCACATCGACTTCCAGTTCACTTTCGTCCGCCTTGCCCAGCGACGAAACGTGACTGTTCCTGGCTCCCGTGCCCTGCTTGTACTTGACCGTTGTCTTGAGTCCCTTGACGTAGTCTTTCCAATCGTAGCCCGCGCGGGCCATCCAGACCGTCTCGTCGTTGTTGGTCATGTCCGCCAGCACGCCGCCCGTGGGAAAGGGGTTCATGCCGTGGTCGCCGGTGAAATTGTCCTCGATCCACGCGCCATCGAACTTCGCTACCGCAGCCCCGAGCATGACGTTTCCGGCCGTCCACTCCGCATCCAGATAGACGCCGCGCCCGTCGTTGTCGCTGCGGGTCACGCCGGCACGCGAGCCGGGGACATCCTCGTCGTCCAGTTCCGCCCCCTCGGCGGCCGTGACGAACAGCTTGCCCGCATCTCGCGAGGTATGCAGACCGGCACTCAGCTTCAGCTTGTCCTTGTCCGCCAGACTGAATGTATAAGCTCCCACGAGACCGACCTTGGTCAGGAAGTCCTTCGAGTTCAGGTACTCGAGGGTGATTTCGTAGGGTCCCTTCGCATAGCGTGCGCCTGCGGCGGCGACGTAGTCGATGTCGCCCTCGTCGGAACGATCGGTCGCGAATTTCTCGAAATGCGCTTCGCCGCGCCGTGACCATTCGTCGAACATCGCGCCGTAGAGCGTGAGCCCCGGGATGAGCGTCAGCTGGCCGCTCGCACCGGAGTAGGTGTTGGGCACCGCACGGCTCGTCGAGCTGATCAGGAGCAGGCTGTCATAGAGTTGCCGGCCGATCTTGAGCTGGGCCTTGTCCTGGTACTTCAGTTTGACGAACGCTTGGGCGACCTTGCCGAAGGAGTCGTGCAGCTCTCCGTTGTTGTCGGCGGAGAGCACGTCCGTTGTGACAAAGCCGGTCGCATCGAGCTTGGTGACACTGTAGCCCGACACGCCGAATCCGACGATGTCGCCGAAGTACGGCGACTCGTAGTTGAGCTGCAGGCCGAGCCCGGTCTGGGTGCGATCCCTCGAGGATGTCTCGAACTCGCGGTCGAAATGCACGCCGCGCACTTTCAGTTCCAGCTTGTGCCCGTCCGCTTCGGCCGCCACGCAGATTGCCGGTGCAAACAGCCCGGCCACGAGCAGGGGCAGGACGCCCGCATTGATCTTCTTCATGCCTTCCTCCTTGGTTAGATTCGTCTTCTCGCCGTCGCCCCGGACTTCGGCCAGGGTCGTCATCAGCTCTTGCAGCCGCAGTGGATTTCTTCCGAGACTGTCGAGTGCAGGCGAAGTATGGGGACCGTACTTAATTGCGTGAAATGCAAAACTTAGACGGATTAATGCGGAATTAGCATCATGAGGCCGGCGCGTGCCGACGGCGGCCTCCAGGCTTCCGACGACGCGCGCTTGGTTATTTCGGGACCGTTGCGGTTATGCGGCTTGGCCGGGTTCGCACAGAGGAACGTGAACGGCTCCCCGAAACAGTGGGCGGGCCGTCCGGATCAGGCCTGCGGACTGGATGAGCGGAATGCCGTCGGCCCCCTGCGCCGCGACGTCGAGGCGGATGTCCAGCGTTCCGGCAGGCTGCTCGATGCTCACGAGGTACGGGTCGTCAGACTTCGGCCGGGCGAGACCTTGCACCACGGAGCCGGGAATGATGCTCGCGGCCGCGAGGCACAGCGCGCCGGTCACGGCATAGGCGGAATGGCAGTTCCACGGGGTGAAGTAGCGCGAGGCGATCACGCCTCGGCCCTGCGGCGACGCAACCAGCGCGATCTTCGGCAAGACCTTGTCGCGCACGTCGCCGAGTCCTGCCAGCAGCGCAACCTGCAGCCGGATGGACTCGAGTCGAATCTTCAGTTTCCGGTCGGCATCGAGTTCGCCCTTCGTCTCGTGGCCGGTCTTGCCCATCGCTTCGGCCGGGACGAAGATCAGCGGCGTCGAGAAGTCGATGCAGGACACGCCCACGCCATCGACGACATCGACCACACGCCCGGTCGGCAGCAGGCGTCCGGTCTTGGCACCGGCGGCATCACGGAAATTCAACTGGATCGGCGCGCCACTGCCGGGGACGCCGTCGATTCGTGCGAGTCCGTCGTAGCTCACCTTGCCGCCAGGAGTCTGGATCACGGCCTCGACGATCTTGCCGGTGTTCACGTTGAGGATGCGCAGGGTCGTGACGGGGTCGGTTGCGGAGACCAATCCGTTCTCGATTGCGAAGGGGCCGACGCCGGCGAGCATGTTGCCGCAGTTCGGTGTCGTGTCGACCGTGGCCGTTTCCACCGACACCTGGGCAAAGAGGTACTCGATGTCGATGTCGGCCCGGGACGCGGGGCTCACGATGACCACCTTGCTCGTGAGCGTGTCGCCGCCGCCGATGCCGTCGATCTGACGTGCATGGGGCGAACCCATCGCCGCGAGCAGTACCCGATCGCGCTCGGCGGGATCGGCGGGAAGATCCGCGGCGTGGAAATACGGCCCCTTCGACGTGCCTCCACGCATCAGCGTGCAAGGGATGGTCAGCATCATGGTGGTGTTCCTCCGTCTGAACGATGGCGCGATTCTGGGCGCACGACGGAAAAACCTGAAATGCAATAATCGCTACGACTTTTGCGAGAGCGGCATTATTAGGACCGCGCGGTTCCCTGACCGGATGTCGCCTGTTTCCCGGCCACGAATCGCCGTACATGGGCGAATGCCTCGCGAAAGTAGGCCTCGTAGGTATCCTGATCGACGAAGCCCAGATGCGGGGTGCACAGGATTGCCGGGTGGTTCAGATAAGGTGCCGCGCCATCCGGCTCGCCCTCGAAAACGTCGAGCGCTGCGGCGCCCGGTCGGCCACGGGCGAGCGCGTCGAGCAGGGCGCCCGGCGCGAGAAGTTCGGCACGGCTGGTGTTAACCAGTAAGGCATCCGGACGCATGCACGCAAGATTGTCGGCATCGATCATGTGGCGCGTGTCGGGGCCGAGCCGCAGATGCAGGGTCAGGACGTCGAGTTGCGCCAGGAACTCGCTGCGGTCGGCGATGAACTCGTATCCTGCACTCGCTGCCGCTTCCCGTGACTGCTCGCGCCCATGCACGACGATGCGCATCCCGAAGGCCCGTCCGATGGCCGCGACGCGAGCGCCGATCTTGCCGAGCGACCAGACGCCGAGCGTTCGACCGTGCACGGCTCGTCCGAGCTGTTCATCCTCGATGTGCTCGCGGCTCCGCTGCCACTGCCCCTGCGACAGCCGGGTCGCGTAGGGCAGCAAGCGCCGCGACGCAGCGAGGATCAACGCCCAAGTCAGCTCGGCCGGGGCGATCGGATTGCCGCCGCCGTCGCGGACTTCGACGCACCGCCGCTTGCAGGCCTCGAGATCGATGCAGCCGGAAAGCCGTCCGGTCTGGACGATCAGTTTCAGCCGCGGCAGGGCTTCGACGACACGAGCGGTGATCTGCGTGCGCTCGCGAATCAGCACCAGGCAGTCGGTATCCTGCAGCGCGGCGATCAGCGCGTCCTCGTCGGCGAGGCGTTCCGTGAGCGCCTGCAGGCTTACCGGGAGACCCGAGAGCTCCTTCGTCGCCGCGAGGCGCGGGACCAGGCCCTGATAGTCGTCGAGTACCGTCACTCTCATCATGTTGCTCCGGCGTCACTCGCTGCCGACGCCGACCGGATTGGGCGCGCGCTTCTCGATGGCCCATTTCAGCAGCGCAGCGGTGCGAAAGATGCCGTGGGCGAACTTGCCATAGGGCATCGTCAGGAACAGCGCCATCACCGCGCCGAGATGTGCGGCAAGGAGGAGTGCCATCGCTGCAGTGTCGCGTCCCGCGAGGAGCGCGAGGCCCGTGGCGCTGGTGAGCAGGAGCAGCGCGATGAAGCCGCGGTCCATCGGTTTTTGCGCGGCGTCCCCGTGCTGCGCATGGCGCCGCACGTTCAGCCACAGCAGGCCTGCCGGACCGATGAGCAAGCCGATCCCGCCCAGGGTGCCGAGCACGACGGGCAGACTCGTCAGCGCGTACGGCGCCGCCCAGCCGAAGACGTAGTGGTAGATCGTCGCCACACTGGTCGCAGCGAAGCACAGCATGAAGCCGTAGAAGGTCAGGTGGTGGAAGCGGCGGCGGGCGAGGGTGCTGGCGTCGTCCGCGTTCGGGCAGCCTTGCCCGTGGCCGCCGTCGAGGTACTTGAGCTTGAGCACGTCATGCGCCGTCTCCGCGATCGCCGCGGCATTGGGGTCTCCCGCCGAGATGCCGCGCCAGAATTTCGCGACCCCCAGGCCCAGCGCGACCGCGACGAACAGGAACACCGGCCCGAACATCGACACCAGCAGGTTGTGCGGGAAGGTCGCGTAGAAATCGCCGGCGAGCGGGGCATGGAACAACGTGCCATTCTTCGCCAGTGCCATCATCAGGAAGAGCGCGAGGCCGGCCGCAAGCGCCAGCGCGACGGTCAAGCCATTGTTGCGGTAGAGCGTGCCGAGACTGCTCGGCCACGCGAAGTCCGAGTAGGTCTGGCCGCGTACCTTGGCCATCGCCTGCGGGATGTTCACCGCAAACTCGTGCGGGGGTGCGTACTGGCATGCGTGGAGGCAGGCGCCGCAGTTGTGGCAGAGATTCGCGAGGTAATGGATGTCGGCCTGAGCGAATTCGAGCCGGCGCGTCATCGCCGGGAAAACCGCACAAAAGCCTTCGCAGTAGCGGCAGGCGTTGCAGATCTTCATCACGCGTTCGACTTCGGCTTCCGCGGCGCTGGGCGCGATGACGCCCTCGGCGAGATCGCTCGCTTCGCGGAGCAGGGCTTCAAGCTGCTGCATGTTCGACTCCTTCCTTCCTGGTCGCCGCGGCGGCCGAGGCGCCCGCGATACGTCCGAATACCGTGCCGATCGTCATGCCGACGCCAGCGGTGTAGCCCTGCCCGAGTACGTTGCCGGCCATCATTTCGCCGGCGACGAATAGATTGCGGCTGGGCTCACCCTTGAAGTGGGCGGCAGCCCGTTCATCGACCTTGAGGCCGAGGTAGGTGAAGGTGATGCCGGGCTTGAGTGCGTAGCCGTAGAAGGGAGCGGTATCGAGCGGCAAGGCCCAGTGGGTCTTGGCCGGCGTCACGCCTTCCGTATGGCAGTCGTCGAGCACCGTGTGGTCGAAGGTGCCGACGCGGCAGGCGGCGTTGTAGTCGCGCACCGTGCGCACGAAAGCCTGCTCGTCGAGACCGAGCTGGCGAGCGAGACCTTCGAGCGTGTCCGCCTTCGCACCGGGGAACACAGGGGGCATGAAGCGTCCGACGGCTTTCGAGTCGATGACCGAAAAGCCGACCTGGCCGGGCTGCTGGGCAACGAGCCGGCCCCAGATCGCGTAGCGCTTGGGCCAGAAATCCTCGCCTTCGTCGTAGAAGCGCTGCGCATGCTTGTTGACGACGATGCCGAGGGAGACGCAGTCGATGCGCGTGCAGATCCCGCCGTCGTAGAGCGGCGCACGCGCGTCGACCGCGACGCAGTGCGATTGCGAGGGATCGCCGATCGTGTCCGCGCCGGCCTCCATCATCGCTTTCAGCAGCACGCCACGATTGAAGCGCGTGCCGCGGATCGCGAAATTGTCCGCCGGCCACTCGCCGTCGGCGTTCTGTCCCCAGGCTTCGCGCAGCCACTCCCGGTTGGATTCGAAGCCGCCGGACGCGACCACGCAGGCACGTGCCGCGATGCGCTCCTGCCCGATCCAGGCGGCACGGAACTGGCCATCGACCACTTCCAGGCGATCCACCGGCGCCTCGTAGCGGATCTGCACGCCGAGCGCTTCGGCGCTGCGGTAATAGGCGTTCACCAGCGCCTTTCCGCCCCCCATGAAAAAGGCATTGGTGCGCGAGAGATGCAGCGTGCCCGACAGCGAGGGCTGGAAATGCACGCCGTGTTTGCGCATCCAGTCACGGCAGCGCGAGGACTCGCGGATCGCCAGCCGCGCGAGTTGCTCGTTGGTGCGACCACCGGTCACCTTCTTGAGGTCCTGCCAGAACTCTTCCTCGGGATAGGCGTCGGTGAGGACGTCCTGCGGGGCGTCGTGCATGCAGCGCAGGTTGCGCGTGTGGCTGGAGTTGCCGCCACGCCATTCGCGCGGTGCGGCCTCCAGCAGCAGCACGGAAGCGCCCGCCTCGCGGGCGGTCAGCGCTGCACACAAGGCCGCATTGCCACCGCCGATGACGAGCACGTCGGGGGTGCTCGAGGTATCTTGTTTCATGTCCTGAACTCCATTCGGGGCTGGTTCCTCGTCGTGCGCTCACCGCAATCTGCGGACTCCGCACGTCGACAGCTCCACTATCGTGTCTGGCGTACCGCCTGCCCTAAGCCGCTCCGATATCGCCTCATCTCGAATCGAGATGGCTGGTCGTGACGCCGCGCCAGCGCCCCTCGTCAATGAGCTGATTCACGACGCGGGTCACCATGCCGCGCGTCGCCAGCGCGGCCGGCGACAGCTCGTCGTCGGAGAGACTGCACAGGAGATTCCGGCGGGAAGTCCCGTCGTCCGTGATCTCGCTCCAGCTCAGGCGCGACACCGCATCGGGCTGGCGCGCGAGCGCTGCCCAGGGTTGCAGCGTTGCCGCCATGCCGCGCGCCACCATGTCCATCAGCACATACAGCGAATCGACTTCGGCGATGACTGCGGGACGCACGCCGAGCGCCGTGAACGCGGCGTCGATGACCCGCCGCAGACCGTGGCGCGGAGTCGGCAGCACAAGCGGGACGTCGACGATGTCCGCGAGGCGCGTCGGCAAGGCCGAGGGGCGTGCGTTGGCACCGCAGATGAAGAACAGTCGCTCTTCCAGCAGGGGCTGCACACTGCAGCGGCTCGCAGGTCCGGTGTCGAAGAGGACGGCGAGATCGAGCTCGCGGCCGTTCAACATCTGGCCAAGGTGACCGGACATGCCCTCGACGAGGTGAATACGGATGTCCGGATAGTGCTCGCGCATCGCTTCGATCAGAGGGAAGCCGAGCACCCCGGACGTCGATGGCGCAAGGCCGATACTGACGATGCCCGACAGGCGCGATTGCTGCGCGGCCGTCGCAGCCTCCTTGGCATGGCGCAGGGCAAGCTGCGCATGGGCGAGGAAGGCGATGCCGGCATCGGTCGGCATCACCCCGGTCGCGGTACGCTGCAACAGCCGTGTCGCGAGCTCGCCTTCAAGGCGCTGGATCTGCAGGCTCACCGCGGATTGAGCGATCCCGAGATCGAGCGCAGCCTGGCTGATGCTGCCGAGCTCGATCGTGCGCACCAGATAGCGCAGCTGTCTGAGTTCCATGCTGTAGCCCTCCTTTGGCGATCTCTCTCCGCGATGCGAGTCACCGCTGCGCTAATTCGTGCTCAGCACTGCCACGGCTGCGAGTTCGTCGGATTCCTCACGTCCGTCCGGCGTACGCTTGACGACCGGGGCCGACTCGCGGGCGGGAGACTCCCTCCCGCGGAACGGCTGTGACCTGCTTTCCGGCAATGACCGTGTCTGCGTTGCGTCGCTCATCGCACCGCTCCCGCCGCCCGCTGCAGCACCTTGTCGACCATTACACCGGCCTGCCCGAGGTAGTTCGCCGGATCGCACAAGCGCGCGAGTGCGTCACGGTCGAGGTGGACGTTGATCTCGGGATGTTCGGCAAGGATGTCGAGCAGCGGCCGATTCGTGCGGATCGCCTCGCGGCACAGGTCGTAGACCAGGTCGTGCGCGTACTCGCGGCCGATGTAGGGGCCGAGCCCCATCATGACCGCTTCGGACATGACGAGACCGTTGGTGATGTCGATGTTCGCGCGCATCTTCGCCGCGTCCACCTCGAGTCCCTCGAGCACGAAGCGCGTCTGCTTGAGCGCGCCGGCGAGGAGGCAGAAGGCCTCGGGCAAGGCGATCCACTCGATCTCCCACGGGCCGGTCGAGCGCTCGTGGTCGGCGATCATCGCATCCATCAGCGCCGCGGCGTGCTGGCGCACGACCGACACGGCGGCGTGGATGTAGCAGCTCGAGATCGGGTTGCGCTTCTGCGGCATCGTGCTGCTCGAACCGCGGCCCGGGTGGAAGGGTTCGAACACCTCGGCCACCTCGTGCTGCATCATCAGCTTGACGTCCATCGCGATCTTGCCGAGCGAGCCGCCGACCAGGCCGAGGAAGGCGCCGACCTCGGCGATCGTGTCGCGAACCGTGTGCCATGCGATGTCCGGCTGGGAGAGACCGAGTTCCTCCATCAGGCCAGCCTGGGTCTCCATCGCGCCCCGCTCGATCGACGCGAGCGTGCCGCAGGCGCCGCCGAACTCGCCCATCAGCACGCGCGGTCGGAGTTGCGCGAGGCGCTCGCGGTGGCGTTCGATGCCGGCGAGGATCGCGGCGGTCTTGAAGCCGAAGGTGACGGGAATGGCCTGCTGCAGGTTGCTGCGGCCGATCACCGGCGTGTCGCGATGGCGGCGCGAGATTTCCACGAGGGCCGCAGAGATGCCCTGCAGGTCGGCGTCAACCAGTTCCAGGGCCTCGCGGATCTGCAGCACGGTGGCCGTATCGGTGATGTCCTGCGTCGTTGCGCCCCAGTGGCAGTATTCGCCCAGTTTGTCGCGGCACAGCGCGTTGAGCTGCGAGACGACACCGAGCACCGGATAGCCGATGCGCTCGGTCGCCGCACGCAGCTTGTCCATGTCGATCTTGTCGATGTCGCAGTTCTTGACGATCTCGTCGGCGGCTTCCTGCGGAATGATGCCGAGCCGCCCCTGCACGACGGCGAGTGCGCGCTCGATTTCCACGTATTTGGCGGTGCGGTTGCGGTCGGACCAGACCTGACGCATTGCGTCGGTGCTGAAGATGTTGCCGAAGATGCTTGAATCGATGATGGTCGCGCCCATGGCACGTTCTCCTGAATGCTTGAAATGTGGGAATGCTGGATTGGGGTCGTGCGGCTAGCCGTGGCTGGAGCGGCTGCGCGCAACGATCGCCTGCGCCTTGAGCACCACCGGACGATCGATCATGCGGCCGTCGAGCTGCACGGCGCCCTCGGAGTCCTGCGCCGCAGCGAGCACGCGCTCGGCCCACGCCAGCTCCTCGGCGGTCGGGCGGCAGGCTTCGTGGATGACGGCGACCTGCCTGGGGTGAATGCACAGCTTCGCGCCGAAACCGAAGGCGCGCGCGGAGGCGAAATCCGCGCGGATGCGGACCTCGTCGTCGATGGCGGGCGTCACGCCGGCGACCGGAGAGGGGAGCTCGGCGCAGCGCGATGCGATCGCGATCCGGGCCGAGGCGTAGGCGAGGCCGGCCTCGTCGCCCGACAGATCGAGGTCGACCGCATAGTCCAGCGTGCCGAACGCGAGCCGCAGCACGCCCTCGCTCGCCGCGATGTCGTCCACGTTGCGCACGCCGCGCGCCGTCTCGATCAGCGGCAACACCGCGACCGTCGGCGAAGTGGCGTCGACGACCTGACGGACCTGCTCGCGCCATTCGGTCTTCGGCAGCATGACCTGACGGATCCCGATGGCTTCGAGCAGCGCGAGGTCGTCCGCAAAGAAGGGTGACTGCGCGTCGTTGATGCGCACGACGATGCGTGAGGCATCGTCCGCGTGGCCGGGGAACCAGTCCGCGATCGCATCCCGTGCGAGGGATTTCTCGGCAGCGGCGACGGCATCCTCCAGGTCGAGGACGATTGCCCCGGCTCCGGCAGCCAGCGCCTTGTCGAAACGCTCGGGCCGGTTGCCCGGCACGAAGAGATAGGTGATCGGCATCTGCATGGTCGGAACTCCCGCCGCTCAGATCACGCCGTCACGGCGCAGGGCCGCGATGCGCTCGGCTTCGTAGCCGAGTCCCGCAAGGATCGCCGCGCTGTGCTCGCCGAGCGCGGGAACGGGGTCCATGCGCGGCTCGCCCTCTTCCCACGACCCGGGGGGGAGCAAGGCCGGCACGACGCCGGCGGCGGTGCCGACCTCACGCCAGCGACCGCGCGCCTTGAGCTGCGGGTGCTCCCACACGGCGTGCATGTCATTCACGTGGGCGTTGGCGATCTGCGCCTCTTCCAGGCGCGCGATGACCTGCTCGGAGGTCAGCGCGCTAAACGCGTCGAGGATGATCGCGCGCAGCTCATCACGCGCTGCGCTGCGCCGCGAGTTGCTCGAAAAACGCTCCTCGCGTGCGAGCCCGGGCTGCAACAGCACCTTCTCGCAGAACGCGCCCCATTCGCGCTCGTTCTGCAGGCCGAGCATGACGACCTTGCCATCGCCGGCCGGGAACGGCCCGTAGGGATAGATCGTTGCGTGCGAGGCGCCGGTGCGGCGCGGCGGTGAGGCGCCGTCGATTGCGTAATAGAGCGGATAGTTCATCCACTCGACGAGGCTCTCCAGCATCGAGATGTCGAGGTGCTGGCCGCGGCCGGTCTTCTGCCGCTGCAGCAGCGCCGCGAGGATGTTGCTGTAGGCGTACATACCGGCCGAGATGTCGGCAATCGACGGCCCCGCCTTCGACGGCTCGGCTTCCGTACCGGTCACCGACAGGAAACCGGACTCGCTCTGGATCAGCAGGTCGTAGGCCTTCTTGTCGCGGTACGGGCCGTCGCTGCCGTAACCCGAAATGTCGCACACGATGATCTCCGGCTTCAACGCGGAAAGCTCGCGGTACGACAGGCCCAGGCGGGCGGCGGCACCGGGCGCGAGGTTCTGCACGACGATGTCGGCCTCCTCGACGATCAGGCGCTTGAGGATCGCCTGCGCCTCGGGATGCTTGACGTCCAGCGTCAGGCTTTCCTTCGAGCGGTTGGTCCACACGAAGTGCGACGCCAGCCCGCGCACGCGCTCGTCGTAGCCGCGGGCGAAATCGCCGACACCCGGGCGCTCGACCTTGATGACCCGCGCGCCGAGATCGGCGAGCTGACGTGTCGCGAACGGCGCGGCGATCGCGTGCTCGAGCGTGATGACGGTAATGCCTTCCAGGGGTCTCATCGCGCGCTCCTCACTTGATCACCGCGGTGGCTTCCATCGTCAGCCAGTCTTCGTGGTCCTTCGCCCACAGGCGAATCGTCTTGCCGTCCGCCTGCGGCTCGCCGCAGACGAAGAAGTGGTTGATGTCGAACACGGGGCGGATCGCGCGGAACTCGTAACGGACGACCTCGGCGTCGGGCATCTCGTGGCGTAGCAGGTCGAGCAGCAGCGTCGCGATCATCGGGCCATGGACGATCAGGCCCGGATAGCCCTCGACCTCGGTCACGTACTTGCGGTCGTAATGGATGCGGTGGCCGTTGAAGGTCAGCGCCGAGTAGCGGAACAGCAGCACGTCGTCCGGCACCCACTTCTTCTCCCAGGTCGAGCTCGCGGGGGCGGCCTTCGGCGGCGGCGCGACGTCCTCGGGTTTCGGCGCCTCGCGATAGACGATGTCGTGGAACTCGGTGAGGGCAACGTCCGATTCCCCCTCACGGCGGATCTCGTGGCGCACCTTCACGAACACCAGCGGCCCGGTGCGCCCGGTCTTCTCGGTGACGTCGTGGATCGTCGAGGTGCGCGTCATGGCATCACCGATGCGCAGCGGCTTGTGGAACTCAAACTGGCTGCCTGCCCACATGCGACGCGGCAGCGGCACGGGCGGCAGGAAGCCGCCGCGCTTGGCGTGGCCGTCGGGGCCGATTTCCGATTGCTTGTGCAGCGGCAGGAAGTACAGCCAGTGCCACAGCGCGGGCAACGCGGTGCCCACCGGGGGCCGAACCGCTTCGCGGTCGAAGGTCGCCGACAGCGCGGCATACGGGGTCGCCGTCGCGATGTCGGAGACTTCCTCCGCGCGGCCGATCCATTCTTTGAGGTTCATGTTGGGTTCTCCGTGGGGTATGACGAGGATGACTCGCTCCCCCGACGGCCCCGCTGGGGCCGCCGGGCACGCATCACATCATTCCGAGGGTCTTGGGCAGCCACAGCGTGAGCGGCGGCCAGTAGGTGACGATCGCGAGGAACACCAGCATCGTCAGCAGCCAGGGGCCGACGGCCTTGCTCATGTCCGTCAGGCCGAGCTTGCTGATGCCGCTCGCGACGTAGAGGTTCAGGCCGACCGGGGGCGTGATCATCCCGATCTCCATGTTCACCGTGATCATGATTCCGAAATGCACCGGATCGATGCCGAGGCTCATCGCGATGGGGAACAGGATCGGCGCGAAGATCAGGATGATCGACGCCGGTTCCATGAAGTTGCCGGCGATCAGCAGGATGATGTTCGCCATCAGCAGGAAGCCGATCACCCCCAGTCCGCTTGCGACGATCCATTCGGACATCGCCTGCGGGATCTGCTCGTTGGTGAGCAGGAAGGAGAACATCACGGCGTTGGTGATGATGTAGAGGAGCATCGCCGACAGGTTCGCCGACGAGATCAACACCTGCTTGAGATCGGACAGGCGCAGATCCTTGTAGACGAAGGTGGCGATCACGAACGCATAGACCGCACTCATCGCCGCTGCCTCGGTCGCGGTGAAGATGCCGGTGTAGATCCCGCCCATGACGACGATGATCAGCAGCAAACCCCAGATCGACTCGCGGAAAGCCTTGGCGCGCTGGGCCCAGGTGGCTCGTGCGGCGCGCGGATAGTTGTTCTTGCGCGCAATCCACCAGGTCGTGAACATCAGCATCGCGGCAAGCACCAGGCCCGGAACGACCCCCGCCATGAACAGTGCGCCGATCGAGCTGTTGGTCGACACGGCGTACATCACCATCGCGATCGACGGCGGAATCAGGATCCCCAGCCCGCCGGCGGAGGCAACCACGCCCGCGCCGAACTTGTTCGGGTAGCCCGCCTTGACCATCGCCGGCAGCAGGATCGAACCGACTGCCACGACCGTCGCCGGACTCGAACCCGACACTGCGGCGAACAGCGAACACGCGACCACGGCGCTCAAACCGAGACCACCGGGTAGATGCCCGACCATCGAGGTCGCAAACGCGATCATCCGCTTCGCCACCCCGCCATGCGTCAGGAAGTTGCCCGCGAGGATGAAGAACGGCACCGCCATGATTTCGAACTTCTCGATGCCGGTGAAGAGCTTGAGGGCGACACTCTCGATCGGCACCTGGGTCATGAAGAACAGGAAGCTCAGGACCGTCAGGCCGAGCGAGATCGAGATCGGCATGCCGCTGATCATCAGGACCAGCAGCAGCACGAAGATGACAGCGGCGCTCATCGCACACCCCCGGTTTTGTCATGGATTTTCTTGCCGAGGTCGCGCGGATACACGTCGCTCGGATCGGGCATGTCGAGCCCGACGTCGACCTCCTCGTCCATGCCTTCGACATGGCCGTGGTCGTGATGCGGCAGCTCGCCGGTGCGGATGAAGGACCGGCATACCTGCAGGAAGCGGAAACACATCAGGGCACTGCCGAGCGGGATCGCGGAATAGACGACCCAGGTCGGCCACTCGAGGTCGACCGTCGTCGGCCCCTCCAGCGCTTCGCCCGTATCGAGGCCGAGCGTGCTGAAGATCGCGTAGTGGGCACCGTTCTCCCACACGAAATGGCCGCCTAGCGTCGCGATGATGCCGGTGAAGAACGCGCCCGCGAGCAGGCCGAAGATGACGAACTTGGCGCGCGTGCGATCGGGCAGGCGGTTGATCAGCACATCGACGCCGACGTGGATGCCGGTGCGCACGCCGTAGGCGGCGCCGAACTTCGCCATCCACACGAACATGATGATCGTGAGTTCCTGTGCCCAGCTCATGTTGATCGAGATGAGCCAGTCCTGCACGACGGGAATCGGGAGTCCGGCGCCGTAGCGATGGACCACTGCGGCGAAGGTAATGACCGTCGCGCCGCCAATCAGGAGCGTGACGAGCCATTCCTCCAGAGCATCGAGGAATTTCATGGGGATCTCCTTGCGGAGTTAGGGGGAGCGGCAGTCGGACGTTCGCGTCCGGCCTGCCGTGGGGGATACTTAGTTCTGTGCGACCGTCGCGGTTTCCTTGCGGATCGCGTCGATCAACTCACGCCCGACACGGGGGGCCATCTCTTCCTGAACGGGCATCATGGCCTTCATCCATGCGTCCTTTTCCTGCGGGGAGGGCGTATGGACTTCCGTCTTGCCGGAGGCCTTGATCGCGGCCAGAGACTTCGCATCGTCCTCGACGGCGACCTTGCGATTGAACTCCGTCGCGTCCTTGACTGCAGCCTCGAGTTCCGTGCGGATATCGGCAGGCAGCTTGTCCCAGAAGGGTTTGTTGGCGACGACCACGTAACCGCTGTAAGTATGATTGGTCAGGGTCAGGTGCTTCTGCACCTCGTACTGCTTCTGCGTGTAGAGATTGGAGAGGTTGCCGTCGGCGCCGTCGACCACTCCCGTCTGCAGCGCCTGGTAGACCTCGGAGAACGCCATCGTCTGCGGCAACGCGCCGATCGACTTCATGATCGACTGATTCACCTTCGACGAGTTGATGCGGATCTTCTGCCCCTTGGCCTGGTCAGGCGTGCGGATCGGCTTGTTCGAGCTCAGGACGCGGAACCCGGCATCCCAGTACGAAAGCCCGACGAAGCCGCGCGGTTCGAGCTTCTTCAGCAGTGACGCCCCGATCGGCCCCTGGGTGATACGGTGCAGCGCGGCGTCATTCGGGAAGATGTACGGGAGATCGAAGACCTCGAACTCCTTCACGCCCGCAGGCCCGAACTTGCCCGCAACCGGCGCCAACATATGCACAGACCCCATCTGCAGCGCTTCGAGCTCCTCCTTGTCCTTGTACAAGGTGCTGTTCGCGTAGATCTCGACCTTCACGCGGCCCTTCGTGCGCTCCTCGGCCACCTTCTTGAAGTGCTCGGCTGCGCGCCCCTTGGGCGTGTCGGCGGCTGCGACGTGCGCGAACTTGATGACGATCGGGCTCTGCGCGAACGCCCCGCCGGAAAAGGCGATACCGACTGCAGCGGTCAATGCAATGATGGTTCTCATGTTTGGTCTCCTTGGTGTGAGCGTGAAACTGTTTTGATTACGGTGATGAATCAGGTCGCCGTCCGCACGTACACCTCGCCACTGAGCAGTGGTCGCGCCGACGTCACGATCGAGGCCGAGTCGATGACCGGCACGTCGTGGATGGCATGCTGTGCGATGTGCAGGTCACAGGCCATCTGGCCGCTCGGGTGCTCGATGACGATGCGGTACGGGGTGTTTTCGTCGATCTCTGCGAGCTCCTCCGCGACGGTGTCCGGCGTGTGACAGGCCGCCGCCAGTGCCAATGCGCCCGTGGCCGCGTGCACCGGATGGCAGCTCGAGGGAACGAAATAGCGCGACGCAATGCTTCCACCGTTGCGCGGCGCCGCGATCATCGCGATCTTCGGTACCCCGCGATCCGGTGAAACCTCCAGCCTCATGAGGGTCGCGGCGGCAACGCGAATCGACTCCAGGCGCTGAAGAAAGTCGGCGTCGCCGTCGAGTTCTTCCTTCGACTCGTGCCCTGTCTTGCCGAGAGAGACCGCCTTCACGAAAACGATGGGAATCGCGAAATCCATGCAGGTAACGGGAAGCCCATCGATCACATCCTGGGCATTTCCGGTCGGGAGCAGGCGCCCGGTCCGCGTCCCCGCCGGATCGAGAAAATTGAGGGTCACGGGCGCGCTGCTGCCCGGCACACCGTCGAGATGAAAGCTCCCCTCGTAGGTCACTTTTCCACCGGGCGTCTGCACGATCGCCTCGACTTGCTTGCCGCTATTGATATTCAGGATGCGAACGCGCGTGACCGGGCTGGACGCCTTGACCAGGCCGCGTTCGAGTGCAAACGGCCCCACCGCAGCGAGCATGTTGCCGCTGTTGGGCAGCACATCGACCAGATCGCGGGCTACCGAGACTTGGGCGAAGAGATACTCCACATCGACATCGGGCCGGCGCGACGGCGCCACGATCACGACCTTGCTGCTTAGGTCGTTGCCTCCACCCATGCCATCGATCTGCCGAAGATCAGGGGACCCCATCGCTGCGAGCAGAAGGCGATCGCGGGCGGTCGTGTCGTCGGGCAGGCTCTCCGCGAGGAAGAACAACCCCTTCGACGATCCGCCTCGCATCAGCACACACGGAATGTGATCCACTTGCCTGTCTCCTTGTTGCACGTTCTGCTGTTTTATGAGGCAATGTTAGACACGCTGTAGTGATTACTGAAATGCAACGGATGTCGGTTTTATTGCGATTTGCGCATAGCCGGATCCCTCCGCCCTGCCTTGAGTGCGAGGACATGAGATGAAGATCGATTTCGACGGCATCCAGGCGTTCGTGGTGATTGCCGAACTGGGCGGATTCAGCAAGGCCGCGGAGCACCTCCATGTCACGCAGACGGCGCTGACACGCCGCGTGCAGAAACTCGAGAGCTACCTCGGATTGCGGCTCCTCGACCGCACGACGCGCTACGTCGAGCTCACGGCCGTCGGACGCGAGTTTCTTCCCCAAGCCAAGGCCATCGTGGGGGAGATGACGCTTGCTGTCGGCCGACTGAAGGACATGTCGAAGAATGCTCGCGGGAGCTTCACCCTCGCCTGCGTGCCGACGATGGCCTCACACGTCCTGCCTGCGGCAATCCGGCGTTACCGGGAATCCCATCCCGGCAACCGGGTGCGTCTGATCGACACGACCGCCTTCGAAGTCCGCGACGCGGTACTCCACGGCCAAGCCGAACTCGGAATCGGAATTCCCACGGAGCGCCATCCGGAGCTTATTGAAACGCCGCTCCTGGAAGACCCGCTGATGTTCTTCTGCCGCGAGGAACATCCCCTCAGTCATCGAGAGGCCGTTACCTGGTCAGATATGCGCGAAACCGAGCTGGTCGTCGTCAGCAGCATGACTGCCACACGGGTCTTCATGGACTACCAACTGGCGAAGCGCGGAATCAGCCTCAGCGGGGCCTACGAGGTTCAACACCACGCCACGGCCATCAGTCTCGTCGCCGCGGGTGTCGGGACGGCCATTCTTCCTGCATCGACGCTCGAGGAGGGGGCCCGGCCGGGCGTGTGCCGGATTCCATTGGTCAGCCCGGTCGTCAAGAGAAGAATCACTCTGCTTCGTCGCAAGAACAGCACCCTGTCGCCTGCGGCAAACGCATTCTTCGAATTGCTGAAGAGCGGCGCCCAGTGAGGGGTTGGAGTAAGGTGATCGCGGCCAGCGAGTGCCCGGTCACGCGCCGGCCGAATGACCGTGCCGGCGGTCCTTCCGCCGGCGTCATCCGTAACGCGACCCCGTGCGCGGCCCGGGCGGCGTGCCGCGCGAGTAGCCGCGAGCCTCGTCGCGTCGGTCCGGCGGAATGGCGAGGTGATCCGTCGCCAGCCCTTTTTCACGCAGGCGCTGTGCGATGAAGTCGAGGTCTTCGGGTGTCACGCCGCGGATGGCCCGGTCGTGCCTGGCCTTCGTGATCGCCTTGTGGGCGCGAGCTTCGGCGGGTGACAGGGGCGCGGCCTCCGCGTCGTGGGCGACTGCGAGGGCAAGGAGGCGGGCAAGCGGTAGCCACGGGTTCGGGGTGTCGGCCGCTGCGAGGTCGCGCACGAAGGCGGGGAGCCAGCGCTTTACGTAGTCGTGGAGGAAGTGCGGGGGATTCACCGGCGGCTGCGACGCATCGGCCGAGGCCGCTTCGGCTCCGAGCAGGTAGAGCAGGGCGACGAATTCGAGTTGCACGGAGAGGTGGTCGGAGAGGTCGTGGAAGTCGGGGCCGCGTTCGACGCCGCAGCGGCGGTAGGCCCCTTCCATCGCCGCGACGGTGCCGCCGTTGATCGCGCCGTCGAGGTAGGTGCCGGTGGTGATCTGGATCGTACGCGGCGGGCTCACGAACAGGGCGCTGTAGCGCTGCAGCAGCGCCGCATGGTCGGGGATTGCGGCGATCGCAGTGCGGTAGTCGGCGAGCGCGTCGGCGCCGCCGTAGCCGAGGAGGTCATCCAGTTCGGCGAGGTCGTCGGCGAGTGCGTCGCGCATCGCGGCGAAGTGTTCCGGCTGTAGCGGCGTCAGGAAGGCGCGTGCGAGGCACAGGTAGAACTCGCCGCGTTCGGCCAGGGATTCGATGTGGCGGGTGTCCATCATGGGGCGTTCCGGAAGTTGTGTAGGTGGGGGATGGGTTCGGCTAAGTCTGGTAACCCCATCCCCACCCCAGCCCTCCCCTTGAAGGGGAGGGAGCGACTGCGCTGACTCAGGCTGCCATCATGTAACTGTCGCCGGGTTAATAGCTGGTGGCCGGAGGAAGCGCTCAGTCCTGTGGCGCGGCGTCGAGCTTGAGCATCTTCTCGCCCAGCGCCCAGCCGAAGAAGGCGATGGAGAACGCCAGCAGGGTCAGCATCCACTCCGTCGTCGAGGGCGTGTAGGCGATCAGGTCCGGCACCCAGCTGCCCTTGAACAGCGGCAGGAGCTGCCCGCCGATGACGAAGTCGTAGCGGTCGATGAAGAAGCCGCCGATCACCATCACCGCTGCGACCGCCAGCGCCTTGCGCTGCAGCAGCAGGAAGAAGGCGCCGATCAGCAGGGCGGCTTCGACCCAGTACCACGGCGAGGCGACGACCGCGTCCCACACCTGCAGGCCGTCGGCGTTGCTCCACAGGCCGATCACGGTGCGGTAGCCGATCACGAGGATGGTGAGCCCGAGCAAGGCGGCGAAGGCCATCGGTAGCGAGCCCTGCATCAGCTTGCGCACCGGCTCCGGCATGTTGTCGGGGCCTCCGTAGCTGAGGCAGGTCACCAGCACGGCAAAGGCACCGCCGGTGCACGCGGCGGTGAGGATGAAGTACAGCGGCACGAGGTTGCCGTACCACATCGGCCGCATCGCCATCGCCCCGAAGGCCATGCCCAGCATGCCGCCGGCGAGCAGTTCGGTGACGAGGGCCGCCAGCCCGATCTGCTTGCTGCCGCTGCTGTTCCAGTCGCCGCCGTGGATGCGCATGAACTTGAGGATGCCGAGCACGAGGAAGACCGCGTAGAAGATCCCCATCCAGTTCAGCTGCGACACCAGTTGCGCGTTGAGCGGGATCGCCCACAGCATTCGGAAGGGGTGTCCCAGCTCCATCGCGAGCGAGGCGAAGCCGGCCACGAGCGTGACCAGCGACAGCCACACGCATCGCTTCGCGATCGGGTACCAGGCCTTGTTGCCGAAGGTCATTGCGACCGAAGCGACCAGCGTGAGGCCGGTCGAGGTCAGCGCGAAGAATACGTAGTTGACTACCGGCAGGCCCCACGACACGCCGTCGCTACCTGTATTGAAGGCACTGTGACCGCCCGAGACGAGGTTCGTGAAGGCGATCGCGAGGCTGATCACGAGGCCTGCGAGCCCTGCCATCATCACCGCGGTCACCGCCCCGCTGCCATGTGTTTGTGTTGCCATGGTTGTTTCCTCCTCAAGCCTTCTTGTTCGCACGGGTGCCCGGGACTGCCGCAGCGGCCGCACCGCCGCCGGTCAGGTAGTACACCTGCGGCTTGTTGCCGGTGTGGTCGAGCAGGCGGGTGCCCTGCTTGTCGGAAATCAGCCGGCTGACCTGCGAGTTCGGGTTGTCGAGGTCGCCGAAGTAGCGGGCCTTGGGCGCGCAGGTGCGCACGCAGGCGGGCACGTATTCGACGAGTTCCGGGTTGCTCTCATCGAGGTCTGCCGTACCCTTGGGCGCCTTGCTTATCTTGTGGTAACAGAAGTTGCACTTCGACACGACGCCGTTGGGCTGGATGCCCACGCCATGCTTCGGGTCCTGCTGCGGCCCCTTGTACGGCGGGTTCCACGACAGATCGCCATCGCCCTTGAACACCTGCTTGATGTTCGGCTCGATCAACGCCTTCTCGTCGGTGTAGAAGCGCACGCCGTACGGGCAGGCGATCATGCAGTACTTGCAGCCGATGCACTTGTCCCAGTCGATGAGCACGACGCCGTCCTCGGTCTTGTAGGTGGCCTTGGTCGGGCACACGTGCATGCACGACGGTTCCTCGCAGTGCATGCAGGGCCGCGGGAACCACTTCAGTTGCGGCGTCGGCTGCCTGCCTTCCGTGTAGTACAGGACGTCCTGGTAGTTCTCGCCGGGCAGGCGGCTGTTCTCCATCTGGCAGGCGGTGCTGCAGGCCTGGCAGCCGGTGCACTTCTCCAGGTCGATGACCATTCCCCATTTAGCCATTTTGGTGATCTCCTCAAGCCTTCTCGACCGTTACCTTGCCGGTGTAGTAATTGGCCATGCCCGAGATGCGGTCGGACTGGTTGTCGATGATCGAATCCACATGCGAGCCGCGCCCCTTGGCCCAGCGCCCGTGTGCCCAGTGGCCGTGCTCGAAGGGCAGCACGATGGTGTCGGGGCGGGTGAGCTCGGTGACGCGTGCGACGGCGGTGATTTCGCCCAGCGTCGACTTGATGCGGATGAGGTCGCCATCCTTGAAGCCCTTGGCCTTGGCGACGGAGGGATGCACCTCCGCGCATACCTGCCGGCGTCCGCCCGCGGTGGGCTGCATCAGCGCGATCGCGTTGGGCAGGTTGGCGCTGCGTCCTTCGGCGTGCATCGCGTTCTTCGAGGTGACGAAGTGCAGGTCGCCGCTGCCGGTGTATCTCGGCTCCTCCCAGTGCGGGAAGTTGAATTTCGCCGGATCGCGGCCGGTCTTTTCGAGCACCCAGTCGCGTTTGCTGTCGAGGTAGGAGGACTTGAACTCGAAGCGGCCCGACTCGGTCTTGAGCAGCTTCTTCTTCACGTCCTCGGCGCTCATCGGCTTGTTCCAGCCCTGGCCGTCCCACTCGAAGAACTCGCCGCGGACTTGCCGCCAGTGGTAGGGCTTCTTGTACCAGACGCCCTTCTCGACCCAGGATTCGAAGCTGTTCACGCCGTTGTCGCCGGGCGTCGTCTCGAAGCCCTTGGCGAGATGGCGCAGGATGTTCTCGACGTTCTCGAGCTTGGCGTAGTACTCGCTCGCCGGCCCCTTGAGCCTCTTGCCGATCTCGATCAGCGTGTTGCCGAAGGTCTGCGTGTCGTACAGAGGCTTGATCGCCGGGGTGCGGATCTGCGCCAGCGGCCAGCCCTGGAAGGGATAGGTCGGTGCATCCTGCCAGCGTTCGAGGTAGGTCGAATCCGGCAGGATCAGGTCGGCCATCATCGCGGTTTCGCCCGGGAAGGGCGAGGTGTCGATGACGAAGACTTCGGCGAGCATCTTCTCCCAGGCAGTCGCATCGGGCGACGAGAACACCGGGTTGGTCATGTAGAACATCACCGTGTCCATCTTGTACGGCTTGCTCGCGAGATGGTTCTTCGGCACTTCCTGCAGCATGTTCTTCGCGAACAGGTAGCCATCCTCGTGCCCCTTCAGGTCGATGCGCGGCACGTCCTTGTGCGGGCCGTTTTTCGCGTAGTCGTCGAGGTGATCGTCCGGGTTCGCGGGCGCCGGGCCGTAGGCCGGACCCATCTGGTAGGCGAGGCCGCCCTCGGCGAAGAGCGAGCCGACCAGCGCGTTCAGCGAGTGGATCGCCATGCCGTTGAGCACACCGTTGCTGTGGTTGTGCGCGCCACGCTCGAACAGTGCGATCGCCGGTTTGGTGGTCGCGAACTCGCGCGCGGTCTTCACGATGAGGTCGGCGGGAATCGTCGTGACGCCTTCCGCCCACTTCGGCGTGCGGTCCTTCAGTTCCACGTTCCACCACTCGGTGAGGCCCTGCGTCCACTTCTCGTTGAACGCCGTATCGACCGGCTCGCCGGCCTTGAAATGGTTCTGGCCGTCCGCGAAATTGCCGACGAAGTTGCGGTCCCACAGCCCCTCGGTCAGGATCACGTGCGCGATCGCCAGCGCCAGCGCCCCGTCGGTGCCGGGCTTGATGATGAGCGCGCGGTCCGACGCGGAAAGCGTCTGGTTCATGTGCACGTCGACGGCGGTCACGCGCGTCTTCGGCGCCTTCTCGCCGCGGATGTAGCCCCATACCTGCAGGTTGTTGTTGTACGGGCGGAAGGACTCCAGGAAGTTCGCGCCGAACATCAGCAGGTAGTTCGCATTGCGGTAGTCGTAGGAGCTGTAGGACGCGTTGCCGTCGGTGCATTGCTTCGCGAGCACCGAGCCGTCCGAGCACATCGACGAGTGGCCGATGCCGATGTTGGGCGAGCCGTATAGTTTTGCCATCGGCGCGAGCGTCACGCCGACGTCGGTGGCGCCCCAGCCGCGGCCGAAGAACAGGCCGAAGCGGTGCGATTCACCCTTGTCGCGCAAGGTGTTCATGCGGTCGGCGACGGTCTGCCACGCTTCGTCCCAGGTGATCGGTACGAACTTCGGATCCTCGTCGCGGCCTTTCTTCGGGTTGGTGCGCTTCATCGGCCCCTTGAAGCGATCCGGGTCATACAGGATGTAGGTGCCCAGGTGCATCTTCGGACAGCCCTTGCCATTGGCGATCGGATGGCCGGCGTTGCCGTAGATCGCGTGCACCTTGCCGTTCGTGGTGTAGACGTCGATGCCGCAGCGCGCCGGGCATTGTGCGCAGATGCTCTTGTTCACCACGGTGTTGCTGTCGACGGTGGCTGCGGTCGCTTCCTTCAGCGTCGACAACTGCCCGATGCCAAGTCCGCCGCTGCCCACCACCGCTGCGCCGGCCGCTGTCCCCGCGCCGCTGACCTGCAGGAAGCGGCGCCGCGAAATGAGCTTCTTGAGTAGTTCCATTTTTGCTGACTCCTCCATTGACCGTCTTGGTGTGGCGTTCATGTCCGGCATAACGGGGGCTAAGGGCCCTCGGGAACTGCCGGCGTGTCTCGGTGTTGGCGGCTGAACAGGGCAAAACCCGCGCGTGCGAGGTTCTCCGTCTTGCGGCAGCGCTCGCACAGCGCTTCGTCTTCGTGCGCGTCGAACAGCGCGCCGCAGCGCTCGCACTCGCTTTGCCTGATCGTCGCGAGCACGACCGGCACATCCGCAAAGGGACGCCAGGCGCGTGGTTGGTGATCGAGCGCATGGGACGGGCAGATCCGCGCGCAGGCGCCGCAATCGACGCACAGCCATGCGTCGAACTGCAGGCGCGCCTGGCCATCGTCATGTCCGGTTTCGAGGTGCAGGGCTCTGGTCGGGCATGCGCGCGAACAGGCGCCATGTGCACGGCAGGCGTCGCTCGCCATGAGCGCGGGTAGCAGGACCGACCGGGGATGGGGCTGGCCACTGCTGCTTGCGATGTGCTGCAGCAGCACGCGGGTCTCGGCGCCGCGATGTGCGGCGACGCTGGCGTGGCGGCGTGCTTGCGCACCGGCGGCGGAACTCGACACGCGCTCGCCCGTTGCGGCCTGGCTGATCGCCGAGGCGAGCGAACGCGAGAGCCCGGCAAAAAAGCGACGGCGACCTTCGATGGGCAACTCGGCAATCGCGGTGTTGGAGCGGTTACTGTTCGGTAACGCGTCGGGCGTCATGGCCACGGGTAGGCGATTCGGCGGCATTCCTGCTTCGGACAGGGCGCGTCGCGCAATTTCCAGAGTGCTGCGCCAGGGCGCCTCGTGCGAGGGCGCATTACTGCAGCCCGCGCAGGCGCCGTCGTCCGCCACGCGGATCGGCGCATCGCCGGCGGCTATCGTCAGGCGCAGCCAGTCGTTGACGGCGAGGGCCCCGAGGCAGGCCAGACGGAGGACGGGCGCATCGGTCGCCGCGCGGCTACGTTCGCAGGCCAATACCAGCCCCTGTGCGGGGACGTGCGTCGGCAGCGTCACGCCGTCCACCGCGAGAGCCCCCGTCGGACACGCGGCTGCGCACATGCCGCAGGCGCTGCACGCGGTCGGCTCCAGCGTCGGGCCGCTCTCGCTGATCTCGAGGCAGGCATGGGGGCAGGCGATCTTGCAGAGCTCGCACAGGCCCGCTGGCCGGCTTGCGGCGATGCACATGTCGCGACGCAGCCCGACCAGCCCGAGTGCGTGCAGGCGCCGATAAGCGTCTTCCCCGGAGAGGGATGCGGTGTTGGCGGCGGGACGGTGCGGATCGTGATTCATACTCGGCTTCCGGAACGGTCGAGCGTGTCCCGCAAGAGACGGGCCATCCACTTCAAGTGTCGGAAAAATAAGGGGATATGTCTTTGAAGACCGTGCAGCGGGGGTCGCGCGTTACGGATCGGTAACCTAAACTCCAGTCACGATCAGGGTTTTGTTACGATCCGGTAACGGGGATGCCGGCGCGAGGCGCGGAGGCCGCCAGCCCCGCTCTTCGGCGCAGATCTTGCCTTTGCATGAGTGCCCGTTCTTTCGCGTGAGAACGGCAAGCGGAAGGGAGGGGGGAGGGATGCTGAGCTCGGAACCGCGTGGGCGATGGGGCGGGCGATGAACCGGCGACAGGCCTTGATCGGGTTGTGCGGGTTTGCACTTGCCGGCTGCGCGCGGCGGGCGATGGCCGAGGCGGGTGCAGACCCCGTGCGCATCGGCATGACCCCGGTGTTCCTCGACGACCAGGTCGGGTTTCTGGGCGCCTGGCGCGATTACCTGGCGCAGGCCTTGGGGCGCCCGGTCGAATTCATCCAGCGCGGTAGTTACCGCGAGATCGTCGAGCTCATGCGCCAGGACAAACTGCACTTCGCGTGGCTGTGCGGATACCCCTACGTGCGCGAGCAGCGCTGGATGCGGCTGCTGGCGGTGCCTCTGCATCAGGGCCGACCGCTGTACCGCTCCTATCTGATCGTGCCTGCGAAGGACACCGCGACGTCGACGATCACCGAGCTGCGTGACCGCGTTTTCGCGTTCTCCGACCCGGATTCGAACTCCGGCTACCTCTATCCCAGTTACCAGCTGAGTCGCGCGAACACGTCGCCGGCCAACTTCTTCCGCCGCAGCTTCTTCACCTACTCGCACAAGAAGGTGGTCGAGGCGGTGGCGCTCGAGGTCGCGCACGGCGGGGCGGTCGACGGCTACGTCTGGGACACGCTCGCGCGGACGCACCCGGAGCTGACCGGCCGTACGCGCGTAGCCGACCGCTCGCCGCCGTTCGGTTTTCCGCCCTTCGTCGCCGGGCCCGCGGCATCGCCTGCGCTGTTCAAGCGGATGCAGGAGATCCTTCTTGCGATGCACGACGACGCTGCCGGAGCGGGCTTCCTGCGCCAGCTCAATCTCGATCGCTTCGCCCTCGGCACCCCTGCGTTGTATGCCGACATCGAGCGCATGTTGCGCGCCATCGGCCAGCCCGGGGCCTAGGAGGACGCTTGCTTCAATTTCGCGACATCAGCTTCCGCTACAAGATTCCGTTGCGCGCAACGGTGCTGGTGTTCGTGACCGCGACGGTGCTCACGGCTTCCCTGCTGCTGCGCGAGTACCGCGATCTGCGCAGGGACATGCTCGACGGTTCGGCGCGCTGGTCCGCGGTGTTGAGCCAGACGCTCGTTACGCCGATGCTGCACGACGACCTGTGGCGTGCCTTCGAGATCGTTCGTGCGGCGACCTCCCCGGGCGGAGGTGAGCAGGCGAGCGCGATCACCCTTGTGGACCCGCGCCTGCGTATCTATGTGTCGACGGATCCGGCCCGCTACCCCATCCTCGCGCCGCTGCACGAGCGGGGCGAGGCAGCGCGCGAGATTGCGAGCCTGATCGACACCTTGTCCGGGGCGGAGTCGCACAGTGTGGAGATCGGCGACAAGCTGTACGTCATCACGCCGATCGACGCGGACGGGGTGCGCCTGGGCCACATGATCCTCGAGCACACCAACACCTTCATGCAGTCGCGCTTTGCCGGCATGTGGCTGAGTGCGACGCTGGTGACGCTTTTCGTGCTGCTGCTGATCCTGCCGGTGTCGTGGTTCTGGGGACGGCGCATGGCGGAGCCGCTGGTGCATCTGGCCGATTGCATTGGCAAGGTCGGCGCGACGATTCCTCCGCCCGGAGCGCTGCAGTTCGAGGACTCCAAGGACGAGCTGGGACAGGTCGGGCGCGCCGTGGAGCGCATGTTCGACGAACTGCGCGAGAAGGAGGGGCTGGAGCGCGAGATGCTGTTCTCCGAGCGGCTCGCGGCGATCGGCCGGCTCACCGGCGGCATCGCGCACGAGATCAACAATCCGCTCGGCGGCATGCTCAACGCGATCGGCACCTACCGCAAGCACGGCGCGAGCGATCCCGAACTGGCCGCGCGCACGATGTCGCTGCTCGAACGCGGACTGCTGCAAATCCGCGATACGGTGTCGGCGCTGCTGGTCGAGGCCAAGGCACCCAGCCACCCGCTGGCACCGCAGGACATCGAGGACGTGCATATCCTGCTCAAGCCCGAGGCCGCGAAGAAGTCCGCGCGGCTGGAATGGAACTGCGAGCTGCCCGACGAGATCCCGCTACCCGCGACGCTGGTGCGGCAGGTCCTGATCAACCTCGTGCTCAACGCGCTGCAGGCGGTCGAGGCGGGGGGCACCGTCGCCTGCGACATCGGCCTCTCGGCGGAGGGCATGACGATGGTGGTGCGAAATGATGGGCGCTACATCGAGGAGTCGCGCCTGGCCTATCTCTTCGAGCCTTTCGTCGGGGACAGCAATGGCAGGCACGGCCTCGGCTTGTGGATCACCTACCAGATCGTCACCGAGCTCGGGGGCCACATCTCGGTGCAGAGCGAACCGGGTCTCACGGTGTTTGCCGTCGATCTGCCGCTGGGGCTGGCCGTCGAAATGGAGTCCGCATCATGAATGCCGCCGTGCGCGTGTGCCTGATCGAGGACGACCCGATCATGGGCGAGTCCCTGTGCGAGCGATTCCGCCTGGAGGGCTTCGATGCGCACTGGTGCACCAGCGGCACCGAGGCGATGCGCAGCCTGCGCGAACAGGCCTTCGATGTCGTCATCAGCGACATGCGGCTCGGCGACACCACAGGCGAAGCGATCTTCGACTGGGCGGTGGGGGCTTTGCCGCAGGCTCCGCCCTTCGTCTTCATCACTGGATACGGCACTGTCGACCAAGCCGTCGCGCTGATCAAGCGCGGGGCGTGCGACTACGTCACCAAGCCTTTCGACCTCGACGCGCTCATCGCCAGGGTGCAGGAGATCGCGACAGTTGCCCGCGCGCGGGAGGAGGGCGCGCCGGGGTTGGAGTCGCTCGGCGTGTCGGCAGCGATGCAGCGCATCGAGGCGATGCTGCCGCGGCTCGCGCACGCAGCCAGCACGGTGCTGATCGTCGGTGAATCGGGCGTCGGCAAGGAGCGCGTCGCGCAGCGCCTGCATGCGAGCCTGCCTGACGCTGGGCATCGGCCGTTCATTGCGCTGAACTGCGGTGCGGTGCCCGAAACGTTGCTGGAGGCAGAACTTTTCGGCCACGAGAAGGGCGCCTTCACGGGCGCCGTGCGCAGCCGGGCCGGCGTGTTCGAGCAGGCGCACGGCGGCACGCTGTTCCTCGACGAGATCGGCGAGATGTCGCTGGCGATGCAGGTGCGGCTGCTGCGCGCGGTGCAGGAGCGGCAGGTCGTGCGCGTCGGCGGCGACCGCCCGATCCCGGTGGACCTGCTGCTGGTCTGCGCGACACACCGCGACCTGAAGGCGATGGTCGCCGAGGGGACGTTTCGCGAGGACCTCTTCTATCGTGTCAATGTCGTGCAGATCCGCGTGCCGCCGCTGCGCGAGCGGCGCGAGGACATCCCTTGGCTGATCAGGCGCTTTCTTGTCGACATCGCGCGGGAAAGCGGCGAGGCGCGCCGCCACCTCACCCCCGCAGCGGAGGAGGCCGCGCTGGCCTACCCTTGGCCCGGCAACGTGCGCGAGCTCAAGCATGCGGTAGAACGCGCCTGCATCATGAGTCCGGCCGAATGGATTACGCCCGCCGCGCTGTTTCCCGATGCCGATCTCCCGCCGCCGGCGGGCGACGTGCAGGCGTCGCTGGGCGATTACCTGCGCGAATGCGAATGCCGCTACATCCGCGGTGCGCTCGAATCCTGCGACGGACACATCGGGCGCACCGCCGAGCTGCTCGGCATCAGCCGCAAGAACCTGTGGGAAAAGATGAAGAAGCTCGATATCGGGCACGCCTGAGATCCTCTCGGTGTCTCGCGTCGGCGTAGCGCAGTGCGGCATTTGTCAGATGCTTGGCATCGCCGCCGCTGTTTCGGGAGGATAATTAACAACAACTGATATAGGACCCGTTGGCGATCCGTCGATGGGTGACCTGCGCGAACGCGTGAGGGCGCAGGAAGCCAATCACGGGAGCAGCGCCGATGCGCGAGTCTTGAGCGAGGCGCTGTCGTCGGGTCGGGGAGCAATGCCATGGAAACCGTCTCATCGTGGATCCTGCCGGTGTTCTACGGCGGGTTGGGAAACCTCGCGGCGTATCTCGCGGCGCACGTGCTCTTGTGCCTGCTGCCGGCCTTCTTCATTGCCGGCGCGATGGCGGCACTGATTCCCAAGGAAACGGTCACGCGCTTCCTCGGACGCAACTCCAGCAAGGCAGTGTCCTATCCGGCCGCGGCAGCGGCGGGGTCGCTGCTGGCGGTATGCTCGTGCACCATCGTCCCGCTCTTCGCCGGCATCTACAAGAAAGGGGCCGGGCTGGGGCCGGCGATCACCTTCCTGTTCTTCGCCCCGGCGGCGAACATCCTGGCGCTGGTCTATACGGGTGGCGTCATCGGACCGGATCTCGCCGCCGCGCGCTTCCTGCTGTCGCTGACCTTCGGCATCGGCATCGGCCTGATCATGGCGCTGATCTTCCGCGCCGACGATGCCGCGCACGATCTCGCCACCGACAGCCCCTTCGCGGCGCAGGGCGAGGGCATGGGCCGCGCGCCGCTGTTCTTCCTCTTCGTGTGGGTGGCGCTGTTGCTGGCCGGCACGCTGAAGCTCGGTGTGCTGACCGGCACCTACGCGCACTTCGAGCTGCCGCTCGCCGATGCGCAGGCTTGGCAGGGCGTGCTCGATCGCCTCGTGCCCTATGACGCGACGAAGGGCGAGGAGGGCGTATCGCTGCAGGGCGCGGTGCTGATCGCGCTGCTCGCGGTGATCGGATTCAGTGCGTGGCGCGGGCTCGAGAACATCCAGGACGGCGCGAACGCATGGACGTGGACCAGCCTTGCGACGATTGCCCTCACGCTGCTCGTCGCCGCGCTGTCGGTGCAGGCGGCGCCGGAAGGGCTGCGGATCGGGCTGACTGGCAAGTTCTTCGGCGTCGCGCTCGCGCTGGCCGGGGTGGGGCTGATCGCACGCGCGCACCTGTCACCGGACGAGCTGCGCGACTGGCTGTGGGAGTCGTGGCGCTTCGTGAAGCAGATCTTCCCGCTGCTCGTGGTCGGCGTGTTCATCGTCGGCATGATCCGGGTGCTGATCCGCCCCGAATGGATCGAGATGCTGGCGGGCACCAATTCCGCGATCGGCAACCTCGCCGGCGTGGCCTTCGGGGTGTTCATGTACTTCCCGACGCTGGTCGAAGTGCCCATCGCGAAGATGTTCCTCGACCTCGGCATGCACCGCGGGCCGCTGCTCGCCTACCTGATGTCCGACCCTGAACTCTCGCTGCAGAGCATCCTGATCATTTCGGCGATCATCGGCCGGCGCAAGACGGCGACCTATGTCGGGCTGGTGGCGCTGTTCAGCGCCGTGGCCGGCTTCACCTACGGCGCTTGGGTCGACGGCGTGTCGTTGGTGCGACTCGCGCTGTGGCTGGGCGCCTTCATCGGCGTGCTGGCCGTGCTGCTGTCCTTCGCTGGCCGGCGCGCCGCATCCACCCTCGTGAAAGGAGTCTGATCATGGTGAGCATCAAGGTTCTCGGCCCCGGCTGCGCGAACTGCCGCAAGCTCGAGGAGGTCGCACGCGAGGCGGTCGCGTCGCTGGGCGTGCAGGCGGAGATCACGAAGGTCACGGACATGAACGAGATCATCGCCCACGACGTCCTGAAGACGCCCGGGTTGGTGATCAATGAAAAGCTTGTGTCGTCGGGGCGCATTCCGACGCCCGCGACCGTTGCGGAGTGGGTGCGGGCGGCAATGTCCTGAACGGGGAATGCGCTCAGCGGGCCGGGGGCGTTGTGCGGCGCAGCCGCAGCGCGTTCGTGACCACCGACACCGAGCTCGCGCTCATCGCCAGCGCGGCGACCATCGGCGACAGCAGCAGGCCGGTGAAGGGGTACAGCAGGCCGGCCGCGAGCGGCACGCCGAGCGCGTTATAGACGAAGGCGAAGGCGAGGTTCTGGTGCATGTTGCGCACCGTCTCGACCGAGATGCGGCGTGCGGCGGCGATGCCGCGCAGGTCGCCCTTGACCAGCGTGAGCTGAGCGCTCGACATCGCGACGTCGGTGCCGGTGCCCATCGCGATGCCCACGTCGGCGCGGGCCAAGGCGGGCGCGTCGTTGATGCCGTCTCCCGCCATCGCGACCACGCGGCCCTCGCGTTGCAGCCGGGCGACCAACTCGTCCTTGTCCTTCGGCTTGACCTCGCCGAGCACTTCCGCGATGCCCAGCCGTGTGCCGACGGCGCGCGCGGTCGTCAGCCCGTCGCCCGTCGCCATGACGATGCGGCCGATGCCGTGTGCGCGCAGCTCGGCAAGGGCCTCGGGCGTCGTCGCCTTGACCGGGTCGGCGACCGCGACGATGCCCACGGCGACGCCGTCGACGGCCAGCATCATCACGCTCGCGCCTTCGAGGCGCAGCGCTTCGGCCTGACCGGCGAGCGCGTGCCAGTCAATGCCTTCGTCGTCCATCAGCGCGGTGTTGCCGAGCACGAGCTTGCGGCCGTCGACCGTGCCGCGCACGCCGATGCCGGACGAGGACTCGAATCCTTCCGGCTTCGACAACGCCAGCCCGCGGCGCCGAGCCTCGCCGACGATCGCATGGGCGAGGGGATGTTCGCTGCCCTGGTCGAGGCTCGCGGCGAGGCGCAGCACCGCGTCCGCCTCCCAGCCGGGCGCGGCGATCGCGGTGTGGAAGGCGGGGTGTCCTTCGGTGAGCGTGCCGGTCTTGTCGACGATCAGGGTGTCGACGCGGCGCAGGTTCTCGATCGCCGCGGCGTCGCGGAACAGCACGCCCTGCGTTGCGCCGTTGCCGGTTGCGACCATCACCGACATCGGCGTCGCGAGCCCGAGCGCGCACGGGCAGGCGATGATCAGCACCGCGACGGCGTTGATGATGCCGTAGGCCCACGAGGGTGAGGGGCCGAAGAGGCCCCAGCCGAGGAAGGTGAGGGCAGCGATCGCGACGACCACGACGACGAACCAGCCCGCGACGCGGTCGGCCAGGCGCTGCATCGGCGCGCGCGAGCGCTGCGCCTGGGCGACCATCTGCACGATCTGCGCGAGCACGGTCTGCGAGCCGATCTTCTCCGCCTGCATCACGAGGGCGCCGCTGGTGTTGAGCGTCGCGCCGATCAGCTTGTCGCCGGCCGCCTTCGATACCGGCATCGGCTCGCCGGTGAGCATCGATTCGTCCACGGCGCTCATGCCTTCGAGCACGACGCCGTCAACCGGCACCTTCTCGCCCGGGCGCACGCGCAGGCGGTCGCCCGGATGCACGTGGGTCAGGGGAATGTCCTCCTCGCTGCCGTCGGCGTTGATGCGCCGTGCGGTCTTGGGCGCGAGGCCGAGCAGCGCCTTGATCGCCGCACCGGTCTCCGATCGCGCACGCAGTTCCAGTACCTGGCCGAGCAGGGTCAGCGAGACGATCACCGCGGCGGCCTCGAAGTAGACGGCGACGTGCCCGCCCATGCGGAAGGAATCGGGAAAGACGCCCGGTGCGATGGTCGCGATGACGCTGTAGCCGTAGGCCGCCGCCACGCCGGTGCCGATCAGCGTCCACATGTTGGGGCTGCGGTTCGCGATGGATTGCGCCCAGCGAACGAAGAAGGGCCAGCCACCCCACAGCACGACTGGCGTCGCGAGCAGCAACTCGACCCAGGGGCGCGCGCCACCGAGCAGGGGATCCAGGATGTCGCCCGACATCGCGATCAGGGTGACGAGGATCGTCGCCGGCAAGGGCCACCAGAAGCGTCGGCGGAAGTCGGCCAGCTCCGGATTTTCGCCCCCCTCGAGTTCGGGCAGCACCGGTTCCAGCGCCATGCCGCACTTCGGGCAGGTGCCGGGGCCGGGCTGGCGGATCTCGGGGTGCATCGGGCAGGTGTATTCGGCGGCGGTCGGCGGCTCCGGGGCGGGAGCGGCCTGCTCCGCAGGGTGCAGATAGCGCTGCGGCTCCGCTCTGAACCTGGCGAGGCACTTCGCGCTGCAGAAGCGGTACTCGTGACCGTCGAAGCTGGTGCGGTGAGGCGAATCGGGCTTCACGCTCATGCCGCAGACGGGGTCCGTCAGGGCGGCCGATTCCTGCGGTGCTGCGGGTGAGGGGTGGGCATGCGCGTGTTCGTGGCGCGCGGCATGTCCTTCATGGTGTCCGTCGCCGTGACTTTCATGGTCGTGATGGACATGCGCTCGCATGGATCCGTCCTCAGTCATGCTCGTCCCCCTTGCCGCGCTGGCGGCGTGCCGCGTAGATCGCCGACGGCGAACTGCAGCAGCTGTCGGGCTTCGCGTCGCGGTGCGCGCGCTCGTTCTCCGCCATCCACGCGCGCAGCCGGCGCAGCAGTACCTTCAGCGATTCGAGCATCGCGTGTTTCTCCGTGTGGGTGCGCGCGCGCGGGAGCTCACTTCGCGGGGCGTTTGCCCGACGGGGCGGCCATGCGCTCCATCATCATCTGCATCATGTTCATGCGCTGTTCCATCTGGTGCATACGCCAGGCCATGGCGTCGGGGGACGCGCCGTATGCATCCGCTCCCATCATCCCGCCCATCATGCCCATGCCTCCCATCATTCCTTTGCCACCCATCATGTGGCAGCCCATCGGTGCGCCATCACTTGCGGCCATCTGCTGGCCGAGCATCATGTTCTCGCGCATGGTCTGCATGTGCTGCATGAGCAGCGTCTGGCGTTCCTCCGGGGTTTTGGCTGCGGCCAGGGCCTCGAGCTGGGACTGCATCGTGGCGGCGTTGTCGCGCATGCGCTGGACCGTCTTTTCCGGTGTCGGGGCGGGCGCCGCTGCGGGCGTCGTTGCGGCGGCGGCCTGGTCCGGGTGATGGGCGTCTTCGGCCCAGGCCGGCGAGCTTGTGGCGAGCGAGATGGCAGCGAGCGACAGTGCGAGTGCGTTGGTCAGCAAAGGTTTCATGATCGTTCTCCTGATGAATGCTCGCCGCGGTCGCCGGCGATGGGATGAGTGCGGGATTTCGTCCGGCAAGGGAAGAAGGCCGGGGTCGTCCGCGCGTAGCGCTGCCAGTCGGCACCGAAGCTCGCCTCCGCCTCACGCTCCTCGCGACGGGCGAGACGCACATAGGCGACGACGAGGACGGGGAACATCGCGAGCGTGATCAGCGTCGGCCACTGGAGCAGGAAGCCCGCCATGATCACGACGAAGGCCGCGTACTGCGGGTGGCGCAGGCGGGCGTAGGGGCCGGTGGTGGCCAGCGTGCCGGTGGCCTGCGCCGCGTAGAGCGCCTTCCAGGCCGAGGCGAGCAGCCAGAAGCCGCCGCCGATCAGGATTGCGGAGAGGATGTGGAAGGGGCCGAAATGCGGGTTGGCGCGCCAGCCGAACATCACTTCGAGCAGGTGGCCGGCGTCGTGGGAGAGGAAGTCCACACCGGGAAAGCGCGCCGCGAGCCAGCCCGACAGGAGGTAGATCGTCAGCGGGAAGCCGTACATCTCGGCGAACAGCGCGACGATGAACGCGGAGAACATGCCCAGCGTGCGCCAGTCGCGCGACGAACGCGGCTTGAAGAAGCTGGCGGCGAAGAGGATGAAGATGGCCGAGTTGATCGCGACCAGCGACCACAGGCCATAGGCGGGACTCGATTCGGTCATCGCGGCTCACCATCCCTGGGGGCGTCGTGATGAGAGCCGTGGCTGCCGTGGCCGTGGTGCATGAAGAGATGCATCAGCGGGCAGGCAAGCAGGAACAGCCAGGGGAGGATGCCCAGCAGATGGATCCGGTGCTCGAAGGCCAGAAGGATGGCGGCGATTGCGAGGAAGACGCCGAATACCCAGCCGGCGCGCTTCGGACGGGGTGCGTCCCTCATCGGGGCGGGCACGGGAGAGTGCTGCGGGCGCATGGCATCGATCCGATGTTCCGATGAATTCATCATAGACCCCGGAGATCGACTTCACCCTGACGCGATGATTACATTCATGTCAGCATCGCGCGAGATGGTTAATTTTCGGTGATTCGGGGAGCGTTCAAGGATTTTCGGGATTATTTCCTGAAAATGACGATTAGCTGAACGAAGCGTAATTCCGCAGTCATCGTCCTGTCGGGGGGGCTTTCCTAGCATTCGATCATGGTTGCTCGTAGTCGAGCGCCAGATCCGATCACAGCAAGGAGAGTCATCATGAAACACACATCGATCCGTATTGTCTTTACATCCATTCTGCTTGCCGGCCCGCTGGCGGTATCGGCCCATACGGACTACTCAGAGGCCGGCTCGACCCATTGGCTCGAGCACCTCCAGACGGTTCCCGCCTTGTCTGCGGGACCCGCGCTGCGCGAGAACGTCCGTGACGGTGACGGCGCAAATTCCCTGGAGAAATCGTACGACCTCAAGGACGGCTCGACCCTTCACGTGTTCAGCGACGGCAAGATGGCCATGGAGGACAAGTACGGCCGCGCGTACTCCATGGATCAGGGGCACCCGATGGTGACTGCCGATGGCCAGAAGATCACGATGCAAGGCAACGAGGTCTGGCGCCTCGACGCGCTGCTGAACACCAACTACCGCGGGCGCTGAACGCGCGTCGGGGAGGCGGCCGCTGTTGCGGCCGCCTCCCCTCTAACCCAAGACCACCGCGGGCTGGTTGTTTGCGATATCCCCGCGGTGGCAGGATGGCCGGGAAAAGGCTGGTGGCAGCCGTCGCTTACTTGAAGTCGCGCTGATGGTTGTGGCGATTGCGGGCGGTCTTTGCCGGCGCAGGATTCGCGGCCTCCGATCCGGATGAGGCGGCCTGTTCTGCACGGACACCGACCTTTTCCCCCATATGACTATGCCGTGACGCGCTTGTCGCATTGGGTGCGGCGGGCGCTTGTATCGCAATCCCGGGCTGTTCGACGGCCGGAGCCTGGGACGCTGCACTGGCCCCGAACGACAGTCCGAGCGCCATAACGACTGTGGCGACGGAAAGAAGGGTGGTTCTCATGATGATCTCCGGTGCGTTCCGGCGAATGCTCGTCCGGCGCGGATGCTCCGGAATCCTTCGCTCGTGTTTCGCAGTGTGCGCCGCGACGACTGTCCGATCGATGACATAGGTATTACGCGTTTGTAAGCGTGACGGCGGGCGAACGGTGCCGAAGGGCAAGTCGGTTGTCCGCTCGCACATAAGCTCAGCAGAATTTCATGGTTCGCGGCCGTGACACGGCCCCGTAAAGTCGGGGTGCGACGATGCGTCGGCCTGCCGTGTGCGATGCGTCGTGCTTTGCACCGGACCACTGATGGAGCCCCGCCATGACCATTCCGACTTCGCCGGTCGCCGACCGCGTTCGCGACTTCCTCCACCGCCTGCCTCTCGAACGGCAGGTCGGTCGGACGCTGCGCCGCCTTGCGGATGGCAGCGTCGTGGGGGACTGGTTCGGATGCGAGCTGTCGAGCGTCTTCCAGCCCATCGTCGATCCTTCATCCGGCCATGCCGTCGGGCACGAAGCCTTCCTCCGCTGCCTGGGGGGCGGCCGGCGCGACCTGTCGCCGTGGGGGCTGTTTTCGGCCAATGCCGACGACGATCGCCTGATCGCGCTGGACCGGCTCGCGCGCACCGTCCACGCGCTGAACTTCATCGCGTCGGTGGGCGCCGACGGTCTGCTGTTCCTGAACGTGCATGGCCGCCTGCTTGCGGCAGTCGCGGGCGATCACGGGGCTGCGTTCCGCAAGGTGGTCGATGCGCTCGGTTTCCCGCCCGAACGCATCGTCATCGAGGCGCCCATCGTCGCGAGCCGGCAGGCGGACCTGTTGAGCTTCGTGCTGCGCAACTATCGCCAGAACGGGTTCCGCGTGGCCGTGAACCTCGAGTCCGTGGCGCAATGGCAAACGCTGGCGGGAAGCGTGCCGGTGGACTTCATCAAGATCGGCACGGCGGCATTGCAGGCGGAAGCCGACGTCGGGGAGGCGCTCGATGCGCTGCGGGCGCGCGCGGGATCGGCGCGGGTGATCGTGACGCGGGTCGAAAACAGGGCATTGGTGAATCCGTCTCGGGGCGTGCTCGCCCAGGGTTTTGCCTACGGTGCTCCGTTCGGCCGTCCGGCAGTGCGTTCGCCGCTGCGTTTCGCCGTGCGGCGGGAAGGTGGCAAGGTGGTGGCGGAGCAGGATCCGGTGGCCGGCTGAGTCTGCGCCGGTCGGGGGCGGCGCCGTGCGTCAGGCGCGACGGACATGCATACTTGCACGCTCGCACGAATCCGGCGGGACTCATGCGCATTCGTCGCCCGGCGCGGCGGGTTGCCCCGTGTCCCGTCCTCGACCCGCCTTGAGGCCGCACAACCAGAATGAGCCGTTCCGTACCGACGACCGAAAACGCCCCCGCAACCGCACCCGCGCCGGTTTCGTTCCGCGAGGCCTTGCTGTTCTGGCTGAAGCTCGGTTTCATCAGCTTCGGCGGGCCTGCGGGCCAGATCGCGATCATGCACCAGGAACTGGTCGAGCGCCGCCGCTGGATCTCGGAGCGACGATTCCTGCACGCCCTCAACTACTGCATGGTCCTGCCCGGCCCGGAGGCGCAGCAACTCGCGACCTACATCGGCTGGCTGATGCATCGGGCGCGCGGCGGCATCGTCGCCGGCGTGCTGTTCGTGCTTCCGTCGCTGCTGATCCTGATCGGCCTGTCGTGGGTCTATGTGGCCTTCGGCGAGACGCCGCTGGTGGCGGGGCTCTTCTACGGCATCAAGCCCGCCGTGACGGCCATCGTCGTCCAGGCGGCGCACCGCATCGGCTCGCGCGCGCTCAGGAACAATGTGCTGTGGGCGATCGCGGCGGCGTCCTTCGTCGCGATCGCCGGTCTCAACCTGCCGTTTCCCGCCATCGTCATCGGTGCGGCGCTCGTCGGGGTGATCGGCGGCCGGATGTCGCCGGAGCATTTCCGAGCCGGCGGCGCGCACGGCACGGCCGAGAAGTCCTTCGGCCCAGCGGTGATCGACGACGCCACGCCGACGCCCAAGCATGCGCGCTTTGCCTGGTCGCGCGTCGCGCGCGTGCTGGTGGTCGGCGGCCTGCTGTGGCTGGTGCCGATGGGGATGCTGGCGGGCGTGTTCGGCTGGCAGCACACGCTGACGCAGATGGGATGGTTCTTCACCAAGGCGGCGCTGCTGACCTTCGGCGGCGCCTATGCGGTGCTGCCCTACGTGTATCAGGGCGCGGTCGCGCACTACGGCTGGCTGACACCGACGCAGATGATCGACGGACTGGCGCTGGGTGAGACGACGCCGGGCCCGCTGATCATGGTGGTCGCGTTCGTCGGCTTCGTCGGCGGCTATGTGAAAGCGGTGTTCGGGCCGGACAGCCTGTTCCTCGCCGGCGCCGTGGCTGCCACGCTCGTGACGTGGTTCACCTTCCTGCCGTCCTTCATCTTCATCCTGTTGGGCGGTCCGCTGGTGGAGACGACCCACAACGACCTGAAATTCACGGCGCCGCTCACCGCGATCACCGCCGCCGTGGTCGGGGTGGTGCTGAACCTCGCGCTGTTCTTCGGCTACCACGTGCTGTGGCCGCAGGGGCTGGAGGGCGGCTTCGACCTCATGTCGGCGCTCATCGCGCTGGGCGCGGCGGTCGCGCTGTTCCGCTTCAGGGCGAACGTCATCCACGTGATCGCCGTGTGTGCGGTGGTCGGATTCGCGTTGCGGATGTTCATGACCTGACCACCTGAAACACCCCCGTTACCATTCTTGCTGTATTGTGCAGTGCAGCAAGAGTATGTCCCTGCATGGAAGGGGGTGGAGCATGTTGCGCAAACGATGGTGGTCGGGCAGGCGCGGCGAAGTGCCTGCGATCAGCCTCGCGCTGCAAGGCGGCGGGGCGCACGGCGCCTACACATGGGGTGTGCTGGACAGGCTGCTTGAGGACGGCTGGAAGCTCGACGGCGTCAGCGGCACCAGCGCGGGTGCGATGAACGCCGTGGCGCTGGCGCAGGGCTGGACGCGCGGCGGCGCGGAGGGCGCGCGCGAGACCCTGTCGGCGTTCTGGGAGGCGATCGCGGCCAGCGCGCCGCTGGAGCTCGACCTGCTGCACAGCATGAACCCGAATGGCAACGGCGCGCTGCCCAATCCCCTCGGGATGATGCTGGGGATGACGCGGCTGTTGTCGCCCTACCAGTTCAATCCGCTGGAGCTGAACCCCTTGCGTGAGGTGGTCCACGCGCAGTTCGATTTCGAGTTCCTGCGCCGCGAGTGTCGCCTGCGTCTGTTCATTGCGGCGACGCGCGTGCAGACGGGCAAGGTGCGCCTGTTCCGCACCGCCGAACTCACCGAGGACATGCTGCTGGCGTCGGCCTGCCTGCCCACCATCCACCATGCGGTCGAGATCGACGGCGAGGCCTACTGGGACGGCGGCTTCAGCGCCAATCCGGCTGTCTACCCGCTGATGTACGAATGCGAGACGCCGGACATCCTGCTCGTGCTGCTCAACCCGCTGCGCATTGCGGCGCCGCCGCGCAGCGCCGGGGAGATCGCGGATCGCACGGTGGAGCTCGGCTTCTCGGCGACCTTCCTGCGCGAGATGCGCATGATCGCGCATGCCCGCGCCTATCTCGAGGCGGGTAGCGGCTTTCTCCCGCACGGGCGCCTCGAGCGCAAGCTGCTGGGCCTGCGCTTCCACATGATCGAGGCGCAGGAGCTGGCCGAGAGCGGCAGCGGCAGCAAACTCAACGCGGCGCGCGCCTTCCTTCACGAACTGCGCGACCTGGGGCGCGCCCGTGCCGCGAAGTGGATCCGTACCAAGCGGCAGCATGTGGGCAGCCGGGGGACGGTGAATCTCGGAGAGGTGTTCGCGTAAACGAAAAAAGCCGCCCCCGGGGGAGGGGCGGCCAGCATTGCAGGGATTTCAGGCGCGATTGAGAGCGGTGCGCGGGAGGATGGTGGCCTCCTTGCCGCCCTTGCCCGTCTGCGCCTGCGGTGTTTCATCATCGACCGCGGCGAGATGCGCGACCCTGGTGCGGTCGGTCAGGAACAGGGCGGACACGAAGCCCAGCGCGGCGGCGAACATCACGTAGAAGACGGGGGCGATGACGACGCCCGTGTTCTGGATGAGCCAGGTCACGATGAACTGCGCGAAGCCGCCGAACACCATCACCGCGACGTTGTAGGCGAGCGCGAGGCCGGTCGAGCGCACGCCGGCGGGGAACTGTTCCGCCATCACGGCCGAGATCGGGCCGAAGAAGACCGCGAGCAGGATGCACAGCACGATCTGCATCGTGACGAGCCGTTCGAACGATGGGGCGGCATGCACCCACGACAGCAGGGGGTAGGAGGCGACGAGCAGGCCGGCGGCGGCGAGGATCACGAGGATCTTGCGGCCGACGCGGTCGGACAGCGCGCCGAACACGGGCATCAGGATCGTCATCAGCGCGACCGCGATGACCTGCGCGGTGAAGGCATCCGACAGCACCATGCCGAGCTGTTTGGTGGCGAAGGTCGGCATGTAGACCAGGATCACGTAGAAGCCGACCGTGCCGCAGACGGTGACGCCCATGACCGCGAAGACTTCGCGCAGGTGGTTCCGGAGCATGCGGGCGATCGACTGCTTCTCCGCCGGGGCCTTGTGGGCTTCCAGAAAGGCCTCGGTTTCTTCCAGGTGACGGCGGATCCATAGGCCGACCGGGCCGATCGCGAGGCCGATGATGAACGGGATGCGCCAGCCCCAGGCGTCGAGCGCCTCGGGCGAGAGGTTGCGCGTGACCAGCGCCGTGACCTCGGCGCCGGCAAACACCGCCAGGCCCTGGCCGAACATCTGCCACGAGCCGTACAGGCCGCGCTTGTTGGGCGGTGCGCTCTCGATCAGGAAGGAGGTCGCGCTGGCGAACTCGCCGCCGGTGGCGAAGCCCTGCAGCAGGCGTGCGAGCACGATCAGCAGCGGGGCGGCGACGCCGATCGCGGCGTAGGGCGGGGCGAAGGCGATCAGTGCGATCGACACGGTCATCATCGCGATGATGAGCTGCAGCGCCGCCTTGCGGCCCTTGCGGTCGGCGTAGATGCCCAGCAGCACGCCGCCCACCGGACGCATGAAGAAGCCCACGCCGAAGGTCGCGGTGGCCATCAGCAGCGAGCTGTACTCGCTTTCGGAGGGGAAGAACAGGCGCGAGATCACCACGGCGAGGAAGCCGAAGACGATGAAGTCGTACCATTCCAGCGCGTTGCCGATGACGGCGGCGACGATCTGCCGCGTGCGCGGCGCTGCGGTATTGGTGCTCATGATGCGTGTCTCCTCTTTAAGAGTCTGAGTTGTCGTTTTGGGGTCTTCCGCCAGCCGGCGGTCAGCCGCCGAAGAACCGGTTCGCGAGGGCGACCCAGAAGGCCGCGCCCGGCGCGAGGCAGGCGTCGTTGAAGTCATAGTGCGGGTTATGCACGCTGCACGGCCCAAGGTGTTCCCCGCCGGCGAAGCCGTTGTCGCCGTTGCCGATCAGCAGGTAGCAGCCGGGCACCTGCTGCAGCATGAAGGCGAAGTCCTCGCTGCCCGAGAGCGGCGGGGCGTTGCCGTCCACCTTGTCGTCGCCGACCAACTCGCGTGCGACCTCGGTCGCGAAGCGCACCTGCTCGGCGGTGTTGATCAGCACGGGGTAGCCGCGCTCGTAGCGGATGTCGCAGCCGACGCCGTGGGCGGCGGCCTGTCCGCGGGCCAGTTCGCAGATGCGCTGTTCCAGGCGGTCGCGCACTTCGGGGCGTAGCGCGCGCACGCTGAGTTCCAGTTCGGCCGTCTCGGGGATCACGTTGTAGGCCTTGCCGGCGGACATGCGGCCGACGCTGACCACGGCCATCTCGACCGGATCGACGTTGCGCCCGACGATGCCTTGCAGGCCGAGCACGGTCGCCGCCGCCGGCAGCGTCGGGTCGGCGGCGAGGTGGGGCAGGGCGCCATGGCCGCCCTTGCCGTCGAAGCGGATCAGCACCTTGTCGGACGAGGCCATGAAGGGGCCGGGGCGGAAGCGGAAGTGGCCGGTCGGCACGCCGGGGAAGTTGTGCATCGCGAAGATGGCATCGCAGGGGAAGCGCTCGAACAGGCCTTCCTCGAGCATGCGCTTGGCGCCGCCGCCGCCACCCAGTTCCTCGGCGGGCTGGAAGATCAGGTTCAGCGTGCCGCTGCCGGGCAGGCGGCCTTCGCGGTGCAGGCGTCCGAACACCTGTGCGGCGCCGAGCAGCATCGCGGTGTGGCCGTCGTGGCCGCAGGCGTGCATCCGGCCCGGATTGCGGCTCGCCCAGGGCAGGCCGGTTTCCTCGTGGATCGGCAGCGCGTCCATGTCGGCGCGCAGCCCCAGGCGCGGGCCGCCCTTGCCGCCGTCCGTGCCCCAGCTCAGGGTGCCGACGACGCCGGTGGTGGCGATGCCGGCAGTCACTTCGAAGCCGCAGTCGCGCAATTGGTCGGCCACCAGGCGGCTGGTCTCGAACTCGTCGAAGCCGAGCTCGGGATGCTGGTGGATGGCACGCCGCCAGGTCTTCATGGCGGCTTCGTCGGGGAGGTGGCGATCAATAGTATTCATGGATTGATAATAGAATTTGCTAACGATCGCGGAAGGCGGTACTTTTTCCGGGGTGACAACCAAACGTGTTCACTGACCGCGATGAAGGACCATCAACTGAAGGCGCTCGTGCAGGTTGCCGATGCCGGCTCGATCCGGGCGGCGGCGCGGGCGATGCATCTCAGCCAGAGTGCGCTGACGAAGGCGCTGCGCGAGCTGGAGGAAGACGTGGGGGCGGAGCTGCTGACGCGCAGCTACAAGGGCGTGGTGTTCACGCCTGCCGGCCAGGCGCTGCTCGCGCGTGCGCGTCTCGCGCTGGCAACGCTGGAGAAGGCGCGCGAGGAGGTGCGCCTGCTGCGCGGCGGGGCGGGCGCGCGCATCGCCGTCGCGCTGACGCCGCTCGTCGCGGCGACGGTGCTGCCGCGCGTGTTGGCGGAATTCCGCCGCATCCAGCCGGACGCCGCGCTGAGCCTGGAGGAGGGGCTGCTGACCAACGTGGTCCCCGGCATCATCGAAGGGCGCCTGGATTTCGCCGTGGCGCTCGCCAATGCGCAGGATCTTCCCTATGAAGTGGATTTCGAGCCACTGGCGCAGATCCCGGCCTCGCCCGCGGGCCGCATCGGGCATCCGCTGGCCGCGGCACGGACCTGGGCGGAGCTCAAGGGCGCAAGCTGGGTGCTGAACCTGACCGGGGCGAGCCAGGGCAGCCACCTCGTGAACTGGCTGATGGCCAACGGCATCGACGTGCCGGACAGCACCGTGCGCTGCGCTTCGCCGACGCTGATGCTGGAGCTCATGCGGCGCACCGACCACATCGGCTTCGGCCCGACCGTGCTGATACGCGATCCGATCTTCGGCGTCGGGCTGCAGGAGTTCGCCGTCGAACCGCTGCCGCCGCCGATGTCGCTCGGCATCCTGAGCCTGCGCGGGGTGCCGCTGAGCGTGGCCGCCCGGCCGCTGGCGGCGCTATTCGCCCGCCAGCTGCGCGCCTGAAGACGGTGCCGTAGCCCCGGCCAGCGTGGCATCCGACGAGGCGAAGCTGCTCGTGATGTAGTCGGCGAGGCAGCGCACCGCCTCGGTGACGCTTTCCCGCCGCTCGTACAGCCGTACGTCCAGTTGCCCCATCGCGGGGAAGCCGTCGCGCTCGCCCAGTGCCCGCACGCCTTGGGGCACGGTGCTGCCGGCGAGCAGGGTCACGCCGAGGCCGGCGCGCACCGCGGCGATGATGCCGCTGTAGCTGGAGCTCATATAGGCGATGCGCCACGGCCGCTGCTGGCGACCGAGCATCTGCAGCACGCGGCTGCGGTAGATGCACGGCGGCGGGGCGACGACCAGCGACAGCGGCCGCTGCGTGTGGCGTTCGTGGTCGGGGCTGGTGATCCACACCAGCGATTCGGTGAGCACCTTGGAGCCGCCACGCTCGTCCGGGTCGTCGTGCAGGGCGATGACGAGATCGAATTCGCCTTTCTCCTGCCGGGCAAGCAGGTTCTTGCTGAGGTCGCAGGTGACCTCGAGCATCACGCCCGGGTGCGACTGCGCGAATTTCCCGAGGATCACCGGCAGCAGCGAGGCGGTGTATTCGTGCGGCGCGCCCAGCCGCACGCTGCCCGCCACCTTGGGCCGGCGCAGGCTGCTCACGGCCTCGTCGTTGAGCGCGAGCATGCGCCGCGCGTAACTCACCAGCGTCGTCCCTTCCTCGGTGAGCTTGACGCGGTGCGTGCCACGCACGAACAGCGGTGCGTCCAGCAGCTCTTCCAGGCGCCGGATCTGCAGGCTCACGGCCGACTGCGTGCGTCCGACGATTTCGCCGGCACGGGTGAAGCTGCCCGTTTCGACAGCCTTCACGAAGGTGCGCAGCAGCTCGGTAGGGATGTTTTGCATCGTGTACGGACCATTAATGGCATCAATGATTTCATTTCAACTATCAAATTCGCTCATGTCAACACATTGATACCATGCGCTCCGTAACCTAACTTGAGTTTGTATCAATCAACACGCAACCAGGAGACACCATGAGCACGATCAAATTCACCGAAGACCACGAGTGGCTGAGCGTCGAGGGCGACGTCGCGACGGTTGGCATCACCGACTATGCTCAGAACGCGCTGGGCGACATCGTTTTCGTGCAGCTGCCGGACGTCGGCGCGAGCTTTGCGGCGGGCGATGAAGCCGCGGTCATCGAGTCGGTGAAGGCTGCCGGCGAACTGAAGATGCCGCTGGCCGGCACGATCGTCGAAGTCAACGGCGCACTGGCCGATGCGCCCGCGACCGTCAATGAAGATCCGATGGGTGCAGGCTGGTTCATCCGCGTCCGCCTCGACGATCCGTCCGCGCTTGCCGGGCTGCTCGACCAGGCCGCCTACGACAAGCTGACTGCCTGATCGACCTTCTTCCGGAAACCAGCCCAAGCCATGAACATGAACGACACCCGCTTCCCCGCGACGCTCGACCAGCTCGAGCAGCGCGATGATTTCGTCGGCCGCCACGTCGGCCCGGATGCGACCGAAACGCAGGCGATGCTCGCCGCGCTCGGCCTCGATTCGCTCGACCAGCTCGTCGACAAGGTGATCCCGGCTTCCATCCTGTCGCCCTCGCCCCTCCCTCTCCCCGAGAGCCGGACGGAAGCCGAAGCGCTCGCCATGCTGCGCGAGATCGCGGGGAAGAACCGGGTGTTCCGTTCCTTCATCGGCACGGGCTATTACGACACCTACACGCCGGGTGTCGTGCTGCGCAACGTCCTCGAGAACCCCGCCTGGTACACCGCCTACACGCCGTACCAGCCGGAGATCTCGCAGGGCCGTCTGGAAGCGCTGCTGAACTTCCAGACCATGATCACCGACCTGACGGGCATGGAGATCGCCAACGCCTCGCTGCTCGACGAAGCGACCGCCGCGGCCGAGGCGATGACCTTCTGCCAGCGCCTGTCGAAGAACCCGGCCAAGGCCTTCTTCGTTTCGAGCGACTGCCACCCGCAGACCATCGAGGTGGTGCGCACCCGCGCAGAGCCGCTGGGCTTCGAGGTCATCGTCGGCAATCCGGCGACCGATCTCGACAAGCATGAATTCTTCGGCGTGCTGCTGCAGTACCCGGCGAGCACCGGCGAAGTCGTCGACTACGCCGGCATCGTCGCCGCCGCCCACGCCAAGAAGGCGCTCGTCGTCGTCGCGGCCGACCTGCTCGCGCTGACGCTGCTGAAGTCGCCCGGTGAGCTCGGCGCGGACGTCGCGATCGGCACGACGCAGCGCTTCGGTATCCCGCTGGGCTTCGGCGGCCCGCACGCCGCGTATTTCGCGACCCTCGACGCGCACAAGCGCGTGATGCCGGGCCGCGTCGTCGGCGTGTCGATCGACAGCCACGGCAAGAAGGCCTACCGCCTCGCGATGCAGACGCGCGAACAGCACATCCGCCGCGAGAAGGCCACCTCCAACATCTGCACGGCGCAGGTGTTGCTGGCGGTGATGGCGAGCCTCTACGCCTGCTACCACGGCCCGAAGGGCCTGACCACGATCGCCCGTCGCGTGCATCGCCTGACCGCCACGCTGGCGGCCGGCCTGCGTCGCGTCGGTGCCGAAGTGGTGACCAACGCCTTCTTCGACACCATCGCCGTGCGCGTCGCCGACGCGGCTGCCGTGCATGCCGCGGCCCGCGCCAAGCAGTTGAACCTGCGCGAGATCGACGCCACGACCGTCGGCATCTCGCTCGACGAGACCTCCACCCGCGCCGACGTCGAGGCGCTGTGGGCGGTGTTCGCCAACGGTGCCGCTGTTCCCTCGTTCGCCGACGTCGAGAACCTCGCACCGGAGGCCCTGCCGGCCGGCCAGCTGCGCACCTCGGCCTTCCTGACGCACCCGGTGTTCAGCGCCTACCAGTCCGAGACCAAGATGCTGCGTTACCTGCGCGGGCTGGCGGACAAGGATCTGGCGCTCGACCGCACGATGATCCCGCTGGGCTCGTGCACGATGAAGCTGAACGCGACCACCGAGATGATCCCGGTCACCTGGCGCGAGTTCGGCGGCGTGCATCCCTTCGCTCCTGCGGACCAGGCCCAGGGCTACGCCCAGCTCACCGCCGAGCTGGAGCAGATGCTGTGCGCCTGCACCGGCTACGACGCCGTGTCGCTGCAGCCGAACGCCGGCTCGCAGGGTGAATACGCCGGCCTGCTGGCGATCCGCGCCTACCACGCGAGCCGCGGCGAAGGTCACCGCGACGTGTGCCTGATCCCGAGCTCCGCTCACGGCACCAACCCCGCGACGGCCAACATGGCCGGCATGCGCGTGGTCGTCGTGGCCTGCGACGAGAATGGCAACGTCGACGTCGCCGACCTCAAGGCCAAGGCCGAGCAGCACAGCGACAAGCTCGCCGCGATCATGATCACCTATCCCTCGACGCACGGCGTGTTCGAGACGGCGGTGCGCGAGATCACCGAGATCGTGCATGCCCACGGCGGCCAGGTGTATATCGACGGCGCCAACATGAACGCCATGGTCGGCCTGTGCGGCCCGGGCAAGTTTGGCGGCGACGTGTCGCACCTGAACCTGCACAAGACCTTCTGCATCCCGCACGGCGGCGGCGGACCGGGCGTCGGCCCGATCGGCGTGAAGTCGCACCTCGCGCCCTTCCTGCCGGGCCATGCGTCGGGCGGCCTGAAGGGCATCGGCGCGGTCTCGGCTGCACCCTACGGCAGCGCCAGCATCCTGCCGATCACCTGGACCTACATCACGCTGATGGGCGCCGAAGGCCTGCGCAACGCGACCGTGATGGCAATCCTCAACGCCAACTACATCGCCAAGCGCCTGGATCCGCACTACCCGGTGCTGTACCGCGGCGAGAACGGCATGGTCGCGCATGAATGCATCATCGACCTGCGCCCGCTCAAGGATGCGACCGGCGTCACCGTCGATGACGTCGCCAAGCGCCTGATCGACTTCGGCTTCCATGCGCCGACGATGTCCTTCCCGGTGCCGGGCACGCTGATGATCGAGCCGACCGAGAGCGAGTCCAAGGAAGAGCTGGACCGCTTCTGCGACGCGATGATCGCCATCCGCGAGGAAATCGCCAAGGTCGGCAGCGGCGAATTCGACGCCAAGGACAACCCGCTGGTCAACGCGCCGCACACCGCGGAAGCGATCGCCGGGGAGTGGTGCCATCCGTACAGCCGCGAACAGGCCGTCTATCCGCTCGCCAGCCTGCGTGCGAACAAGTACTGGTCGCCGGTGGGCCGGGTGGACAACGTGTATGGCGACCGCAACCTCGTGTGCGCCTGCCCGCCGATGTCCGACTACGAACAGGCCTGAGGAGAGAGCTGACATGAACGCATCCCTTGTTGTCACCCTGATCGGCGCTGATCGTCCCGGTCTCGTCAACGCGCTGGCCGAGTGCGCCGCCGACTGCGGCGCGAACTGGCTGGAGAGCAGCATGGCGCAGCTCGCCGGCAAGTTTGCGGGCATCGTGCGGCTGGAAATTGCCGAAGCCGATGCCGGCAAGCTCGAGGCAGCGTTGGGCGAGCTCGAAGTGGAAGGCCTGCGCCTGACGATCGAGCGCGGCGTCGCGGCCTCCGCTCCCGCGCTGCGCGTCACGAAGCTGACGCTGGTCGGCCACGACCGCCCCGGCATCGTGCGCGAGATCTCGGCCGCGCTGGCGCGCCACGGCGCCAGCATCAGCAAGCTGGAAACCGCGTGCGAGAACGCCTCCTTCAGCGGCGAACCGCTGTTCCGCGCCAGCATCGAGGTGCAAGTGCCGGCGTCCGTCGAGCCCGCAAGCCTGAAGGCGGAGCTGGAAACGCTGGCGAACGAGCTGATGGTGGATCTCAACCTGGAGGGCGAGGCTGCCAACTGACGCAGTACCGCCCGCCGATCCAGACGGCAGTTCCAATTCCCCGTTCGCCCTGAGCTTGTCTCAGGGCTCCGGCAGGGCCTCTTGAGGCCCCGCCCGGGGAGGATTTCGCCGCAATTTCGCGAGGCGGGCGCATCCACCGGGGCCGGGCATCAAAAGGAGCGGGAAAATCCGCCGTGTCCGGTCTCCGATCAAAACTAGAAGTATGACGGAGACAACCTCATGCAGTTCCTGAACCAGCTCTTCACGGCCCTGAACGACCTCGTCTGGGGCGTCCCCATGATCGTCCTGATCCTGGGTACCGGTCTGTATCTGCAGCTTCGACTCGGCTTCATGCCGATCTTCAAGATTCCCTACGGCTTTCGCATGATCTGGCGGAGCCGCACGCCCGGCGCCAAGGCCGAAGGCGAAATTTCACCCTTTGCCGCGCTGATGACGGCGCTTTCTGCCACCGTCGGCACCGGCAACATCGCCGGCGTCGCCTCGGCGATCGCGATCGGGGGGCCCGGCGCCCTGTTCTGGATGTGGATGACGGCGCTCGTCGGCATGGCCACCAAGTACAGCGAAGTCGTGCTCGCGGTGAAGTACCGCGAGGTGGACGACAAGGGCGAGCACGCCGGCGGCCCGATGTACGCGATCAAGAACGGCCTTGCGAAGCACTGGCACTGGCTCGGCACCGCCTTCGCGATCTTCGGCGGCCTCGCGGGCTTCGGCATCGGCAACATGGTCCAGGCCAACGGCATCGCCAGCGCGGTGCACAACGCCTTCGGCGTGGAAACCTGGATCACCGGCGTGGTTCTGGTCGTGCTCACCGGCGCCGTCGTGCTGGGCGGCATCAAGCGCATCGGTGCCGTGGCCGAATGGCTGGTGCCCTTCATGTGCATCGCCTACATCGGCTGCGTCGCGGTCATCCTGTTCGTCTTCGCCGACCGCATCCCCGATGCCCTGGCGACCATCTTCAGGCAAGCTTTCAGCCCCACCGCGGCCACCGGCGGCTTCGTCGGCGCGAGCGTGATGCTGGCGATCCAGAAGGGTGTGGCGCGCGGCATCTTCTCGAACGAGGCGGGCCTCGGTACTGCCGGCATCGCGCAGGCCGCAGGCGCCACCAGCAACCCCGTGTTCTCGGGCCTGATCGGCATGATGGGCACCTTCATCGACACCATCATCGTGTGCACGATGACCGGCCTGGCGATCATGGTCAGCGGCGTGTGGGATTCGGGTGCGACCGGCGCGGTGCTGAGCTCGGCGGCCTTCGAGGCGGCGATGCCCGGTGTCGGCAAGTACCTGCTCGCGGCATCGCTTGCGGTGTTCGCCTTCACCACCATCCTCGGCTGGGCCTACTACGGCGAGAAGTGCTGGGAATTCCTGCTCGGCACCGCGTCCGAGAAGCCCTTCCGCATCCTGTGGACCGTCGCAGTGTATTTCGGCGCGGTGCTGAGCCTCGATTTCGCCTGGCTGGTGGCGGACACGCTGAACGCGCTGATGGCCATCCCCAACCTGATTTCCCTGCTGCTGCTCTCGCCGGTGATCGTCAAGCTGACGCGCGAGTATTTCGCCGAACAGCGCGGTGAGATGCAGCAATCCGAAAACCCGTCAGTGTCCGCGGCGCGGGCGACGCACTGACATCCCAGTCCGACAACCCAATCCGGAGTACCTAGATGTTCGACAAGCAAATGCAGATCGCCGGCTTCGACCCTGACCTGTGGGGTGCCATCGAGTCCGAGCGCCACCGCCAGGAAGATCACATCGAGCTGATCGCGTCCGAGAACTATGCCAGCCCGCGCGTGATGCAGGCGCAAGGCACGGTGCTCACCAACAAGTACGCGGAAGGCTATCCGGGCAAGCGCTACTACGGCGGCTGCGAGCATGTCGACGTCGTCGAACAGCTCGCCATCGACCGCGCCAAGCAGCTGTTCGGCGCGGATTGGGTGAACGTGCAGCCGCATTCCGGTTCGCAGGCCAACGCCGCCGTGTATTTCGCGCTGCTGCAGCCGGGCGACACCATCCTCGGCATGAGCCTCGCGCACGGCGGCCATCTTACGCACGGCGCGAAGGTGAACTTCTCCGGCAAGGTGTTCAACGCCGTGCAGTACGGCGTCACCGACGACGGCGTGATCGACTATGACGCGCTCGAGGCGCTCGCCGTCGAGTGCAAGCCGAAGATGATCGTCGCCGGCTTCTCGGCCTATGCCCGCCACCTCGACTTCCCGCGCTTCCGCGCGATCGCGGACAAGGTCGGCGCGCTGCTGTTCGTCGACATGGCGCACGTCGCCGGCCTCGTCGCCGCGGGCCTGTACCCCAGCCCGGTGCCCTTCGCGGACATCGTCACCAGCACCACCCACAAGACCCTGCGCGGCCCGCGCGGCGGCATCATCCTCGGTCGCGCCAATGCGGACATCGAGAAGAAGATCGCCTCGATGGTTTTCCCCGGCACCCAGGGCGGCCCGCTGATGCACGTGATCGCGGCCAAGGCCGTCGCCTTCAAGGAAGCGCTGGATCCCTCCTTCAAGGAATACCAGAGGCAGGTGCTCGCCAATGCGCGCGCGATGGCCGGGGTGTTCGTGGAGCGCGGCTACAAGATCGTGTCGGGCGGCACCGACGACCACCTCTTCCTGGTCGACCTGATCGCCAAGGGCATCACCGGCAAGGCTGCCGACGCGGCGCTCGGCGCGGCCCACATCACGGTGAACAAGAACACCGTGCCCAACGATCCGCAGTCGCCTTTCGTCACCAGCGGCATCCGCATCGGTACCCCGGCGGCGACCACCCGCGGCTTCGGCATCGCCGAGGTCACGGAGCTGGCCGGCTGGATCTGCGACGTCCTCGACGACGTCGAGAACCCGGCAGTCATCGAGGCCGTGCGCGCGAAGGTGTCCGCTCTGTGCGCCCGCTTCCCGGTCTACGGCAAGTAATCGGCAAATAAAAAAAGCAGTACGCGGCGCCTGCGGGCGCCGCCTTCCAACGCCAGAGAGAGACCGTTGAATCAACCGAGGAAGGAAGGATGACACGTATCAGCGATATGCTCGACGAAGAGCAGAAACATGAAAGCAAGGACCTCGAACGAGGGCTCCAGGACAGGCACATCCAGCTCATCGCCATCGGCGGAGCGATCGGTGTGGGTCTGTTCCTCGGCTCGGCGAAGGCGATCAGCAAGGCGGGCCCCGCGCTGCTGGTGACCTACGCCTTCGCAGGACTGGCGGTGTTCTTCATCATGCGTGCGCTGGGCGAACTGCTCATCCACCGACCGGTCGCCGGCTCGTTCGCGACCTATGCCGAAGAGTACGTGAGCCCCTGGGCGGGCTTCGTTACCGGCTGGACCTACTGGTTCACCTGGGTCGTTACCGGCATGGCGGAACTCACCGCCGTCGGCGTCTACTTCCACTACTGGTTCCCGGACATCCCGCAGTGGATCCCGGCGCTCGGCACGCTGGTCGTGCTGTACGGCGCCAACCTGATTGCCGTGAAGGTGTTCGGCGAGATGGAATTCTGGTTCGCCCTGATCAAGGTGCTGACGATCGTCGCGATGCTGGTCATCGGCCTCGTCATCATCATCTTCGGCGTGGGCGACCTCGGCAAGACCGCGAGCTTCTCCAACCTGTGGTCGCACGGCGGCTTCGCGCCGATGGGCATGGTGGGGGTGGTGCTGACCCTGCAGATCGCGTGCTTCGCCTACACCGGTGTCGAGCTGATCGGCGTCACGGCGGGCGAGGCGCAGAACCCCGAGAAGGTGCTGCCGCACGCGACCAACAGCGTGACCTGGCGGATCCTGATCTTCTACATCGGCGCGCTGATCGTGCTGATGTCGCTGGTGCCGTGGAACGAACTCAACCCGAACATGAGCCCGTTCGTGACCGTGTTCGAGAAGATCGGCATCCCGGCCGCGGCGGGCATCATCAACTTCGTCGTCATCACCGCGGCGGCCTCGTCGTGCAACAGCGGCATCTTCAGTACCGGCCGCATGCTCTACACGCTCGCGCAGTTCAAGCAGGCCCCGGCCCCGCTCGGCAAGGTGAACAAGAGCCACGTTCCGGCCACCGCGATCACGTTGTCCGCTCTGTTCATGCTGGTCGGCGTCGCGCTGAACTATGTCGTGCCCGAGGAAGCCTTCGTCTATGTCACCAGCGTCGCCACCGTCGGCGCCGTGTGGACCTGGGGCATCATCGTGTGGTCGCACCTGAAGTACCGCCAGGCGGTGAAGCAGGGGCTCGCCACCGCGGTGTTCTTCCGCATGCCCGGCGCACCGTTCGCCAACTGGTTCGTGCTCGCCTTCCTGGCGCTGGTGGTCGTGTTCCTGGCAATGGACGCCGGCACCCGCGTGGCGCTGTTCGTCGCTCCGGTCTGGTTCGCTCTCCTGACCGCGGGCTATCTGATCTCCAAATCGCGTGCCGCCAGTGAAAACGGCGTGCTCGCATCCGAAACTTCGAGGTAATCCGCCATGGCCATAAGCGTTTTCGACCTGTTCAAGATCGGCATCGGGCCGTCGTCCTCCCACACCGTGGGGCCGATGCGCGCGGCGCAGGTCTTTGCGACCGGCCTCAAGGAGTCCGGCCTGCTCGCGCGGGTCGGAAGCGTGAAGGCCGAACTGTTCGGCTCCCTGGGCGCGACCGGCAAGGGGCATGGCAGCGACAAGGCCGTGCTCCTTGGTCTCGAGGGCGAAGCGCCGGATCTGGTTGATACCGATCTGGTCGAGGGCAAGCTCGCGCGCATCCGCGGCGAGCAGCGCCTGCATCTCGCCGGCGAGCACCCGATCCTGTTCGTCGAGCGCGAGCATCTGGTGATGCACCGGCGCCAGTCGCTGCCCTATCATCCCAACGGGATGCGCATCGCGGCCTTCGACGCGGCGGGCGAAACGCTTGTGAGCAAGGTGTATTACTCGGTCGGTGGCGGCTTCGTCGTCGATGAGAGCGCCGCGGGCGCCGACCGCATCGTCGAGGACACCACGCCGCTCGCGCATCCCTTCCATAGCGGCGACGAGCTGCTCGCGCAGTGCCGCGAGAAGAATCTCTCGATCAGCCAGCTGATGCTGGAAAACGAGCGCGCCTGGCGCACCGACGCGGAAACGCGCGCCGGCCTGCTGCGCATCTGGGACGTGATGCAACTGTGCGTGCGCCGCGGCTGCGAGAAGGAAGGCATCATGCCGGGCGGCCTGCAGGTGAAGCGCCGCGCCGCGGAGATGTTCCGCAAGCTCTCCAGCACGCCCGAGGCGAGCATTCGCGACCCGCTCACGACGATGGACTGGGTGAACCTGTACGCGCTCGCCGTCAATGAGGAAAACGCCACCGGCGGTCGCGTCGTCACGGCCCCGACCAACGGCGCCGCCGGCATCGTGCCCGCGGTGATGCACTACTACAGCCGCTTCATTCCCGGCGCGAGCGAGGAGGGCATCATCCGCTTCCTGCTCACGGCTGCGGCGATCGGTATCCTCTATAAAGAAAACGCTTCGATCTCCGGCGCCGAGGTCGGCTGCCAGGGCGAGGTCGGCGTCGCCTGCTCGATGGCGGCCGGTGCGCTCGCCGAAGTGCTGGGCGGAACGCCCGAGCAGGTGGAAAATGCCGCCGAGATCGGAATGGAGCACAACCTGGGCCTGACCTGCGACCCCGTCGGCGGTCTGGTCCAGGTGCCCTGCATCGAGCGCAACGCAATGGCCTCGATCAAGGCGATCAACGCCGCACGCATGGCGCTGCGTGGCGACGGCAAACATTTCGTCTCGCTCGACAAGGTCATCAAGACCATGCGCGAGACCGGCGCCGACATGAAGTTGAAGTACAAGGAAACCGCCCGCGGCGGCCTCGCCGTGAACGTCATCGAATGCTGATGACCCCCTGACACTCAGACAAAGGAAACATGATGAGCGACAACCATTCCGACGCACCGCTGCTGCGCACCCCGCTGTACGACCTGCACGTGTCCCTCGGCGCCAAGATGGTGCCTTTCGCCGGTTACGAGATGCCCGTGCAGTACCCCGCGGGCATCATCAAGGAGCACACCCACACCCGCACCCAGGCCGGCCTGTTCGACGTGTCGCACATGGGCCAGGTCTTCCTCGTCGGCCCCGATGCCGCCGCGGCCCTTGAAACCCTGGTGCCGGTCGACATCATCGACCTGCCGCAGGGCATGCAGCGTTACGCGCTGTTCACCAACGAGACCGGCGGCGTCATGGACGACCTGATGGTCGCGAACTTCGGCGACCGCCTGTTCGTCGTGGTCAACGCCGCGTGCAAGGCGCAGGACATCGCGCACATGCAGAAGCACCTGTCCGGCCGCTGCAAGGTCGAAGTGCTCGACGACCGCGCGCTGCTGGCGCTCCAAGGCCCGGCCGCCGCGACCGTGCTGTCGCGCCTCGCGCCCGAAGTCGGCAAGATGGTGTTCATGAACAGCATCACCGTCGATCTGCTGGGCGTGCCGTGCTACGTCAGCCGTTCCGGCTACACCGGTGAAGACGGCTACGAGATCTCGGTGCCCGCCGACAAGGCCGAAGCCCTGGCGCGCGAGCTGCTGAGCCACCCCGAAGTCGCCCCGATCGGCCTCGGCGCGCGCGATTCGCTGCGCCTCGAAGCCGGCCTGTGCCTGTACGGCCACGACCTCGACGTGAACACCTCGCCGGTCGAGAGCAGCCTGCTGTGGGCGCTGTCCAAGCCCCGCCGTGCCGACGGCGCGCGTGCCGGCGGCTATCCCGGCGCCGACGTGATCCTCGGCCACATCGCCAACGGCGTGTCGCGCAAGCGCGTCGGCCTGCGTCCGAATGCCCGCGTGCCGGTGCGTGAAGGCGCGGAGATCGTCGACGCGGACGGCCGCAAGGTCGGCATCGTCACCAGCGGCGGCTTCGGCCCGACGCTGGAAGCGCCGGTCGCGATGGGCTACGTCGAAACCGCGTTGGCCAAGGTCGGCACCCAGCTCTCCGCGATCGTCCGCGGCAAGCCGGTCCCGATCGAAGTCGCCAGCACCCCCTTCGTGCCGCAGCGCTACTACCGCGGCTGATGTAAAGGGCGATCCGGCTCTCGATCGCGCCCACCCCCACAGCCGTTCGCCCTGAGGCTGTCGAAGCCCCGCGCCGGGCCCTTCGACAGGCTCAGGGCGAACGGATTACCTGAACGCGATACCGAGAGCCGAATCGCCCGCCGGAGCCTCACCCATGCAGAACGCAAGCACCCCCACCCCCCAGACCGGAATCAAGCTGCGCGGCGCCGACAAGACCGCGCGCATCCCGGTCAAGATCGTCCCGATCACGCCCGCCGAGCAGCTGCGCAAGCCCGAATGGATCCGCGCAGCCTTCCGCGGCACCAAGAGCGTGCGCCAGCTCACCGGCACGCTGCGTGAAAACCGCCTGCACACCGTGTGCGAGGAAGCCAACTGCCCGAACCTGGGCGAATGCTTCAACCACGGCACGGCGACCTTCATGATCATGGGGGCGATCTGCACGCGGCGCTGCCCGTTCTGCGACGTGGGCCACGGCCGTCCGCTGCCGCTGGACGCCGACGAACCGAAGAACCTCGCCGAGACCGTCGTGGGGATGCGCCTGAAGTACGTCGTGATCACCTCGGTGGACCGCGACGACCTGCGCGACGGCGGGGCGCAGCATTTCGCCGACTGCATCCGCGAAGTGCGTGCCGCCAACCCCGGCATCACCGTCGAAGTGCTGACCCCGGACTTCCGCGGCCGCGTCGAGCTCGCGCTCGACCTGCTCACGGCCGAGCCGCCCGACGTCTTCAACCACAACATCGAGACCGTGCCGCGCCTGTACCGCGAAGTGCGTCCCGGTGCCGATTACGAACACTCGCTCGATCTCCTCGCGGCCTTCAAGGCGCGCCACCCCGAGGTCGCGACCAAGTCCGGCCTGATGCTGGGCGTGGGCGAAACGCGGGAAGAGATCGAGGCGACGCTGGCCGATCTGCGTGCGCACAAGGTCGACATGGTCACGATCGGCCAGTACCTGCAGCCCAGCCTGCACCACCTGCCGGTGCGTCGCTACGTCACGCCGGCCGAGTTCGATGAGCTGCGCGTCGTCGGCGAGAAGATGGGCTTTCGTCACGTCGCCTCGGGCCCGATGGTGCGCTCGTCCTACCACGCCGACCTGCAGGCGCGCGGCGTGATCGGAGGCTGAACGATGAACGGGATCTGGAGCGTCAAGATCGAACGGCTGGAAACCCGCCTGGCGGTGGGCATCTATGAGGACGAGCAAGAACCGCAGCCGATGTGGGTGTCCGTGACCCTGACCGGCCTCGCGCCGGCGGTGCCGGATGGCCTCGGCGACTGCCTCGACTACGAGCCGCTGTGCCGCTGGCTCGCGAGCGAATGGCCGCGCACCGCGCACACCGGGCTGCTCGAGACGCGCGTGAACGAGGTCTTCGACTTCGCGTTCGGCCTCGATCCGCGCGTGCAGGAGGTGTCGGTCGGCCTCTACAAGCAGCGCGTCAGCCGCTATGCCGCCGCAATCGGAATCGAACGCACCACCAACCGCGGCGAACATACCCGCGCGATGCAGAACGCAAGCGCACGCAACCGCGAGGCAAGCGAAAATGTCGCAAGCATCGAATGAATCCGCGCGCTTCGCGCTGACCTTTGCGTCCGCGGGAGAGCGCGGCCAGACCGCAGCCGTCACCGCGCTGCTGGAAAAGCACGGCGCATACATCGAGGAATTCACGGTCTTCGACGACGTCCTCAGCGGACGTTTCTACCTGCGTACCGCGTTCCGTCTCGTCGGCGCGACGCCGGCCGCGGTTGAGGCGCTACGCGGCGAGTATGGCGAATTGCGCAAACGCTTCCGCGATCCCGAGGGCGCGATCCACGACCTGCAGCGCCCGATGCGGGTGCTGCTGATGGTGTCCAAGGCCGACCACTGCCTGCGCGACCTGCTCGACCAGTGGCGCCGCGGCGAACTGCCGATGGAGATCGTCGGCGTGGCGTCGAACCACCCCACGCTCGGGCCGATCGCCACCGCCGAAGGGCTGCCCTTCCACCACCTGCCGATCACGCCGGACACCAAGCCGCAGCAGGAAGCGGCGCTGCGCGCGCTGATCGAATCGAGCGGCGCGGAACTGGTCGTGCTCGCGCGCTACATGCAGGTGCTGTCGGAGGACATGTGCGAACGCCTCGCCGGGCGCGTCATCAACATCCACCATTCCTTCCTGCCCGGCTTCAAGGGGGCGCGTCCGTACGAGCAGGCGCATGCACGCGGGGTCAAGCTGATCGGCGCGACGGCACATTTCGCGACCTCGGATTTGGACGAAGGCCCGATCATCGAACAGGCCGTCGAGCGTGTCGACCATGCCTACACGCCCGACCAGCTCCTGAGCACCGGCCGCCACGTCGAATGCCTGGCCCTTGGCCGCGCCTTGCGCTACGTGCTCGAGCATCGCGTGTTCATCAACGGCCTGCGGACCGTGGTCCTGCGCTGAGCGCGAAGATGAGGCTGCGCTTCGACTTCCCGGCGGATGCCATCGGCGCCACGCCGCTGCACTTCACGGCCCCGCGCGAGCAGCTCGTTGCGCGCCAGCCGCAGGACGTGCGCGCGGTGCTCGAACGGGCCGACGCACTGGCACGCGCCGGCGCGTGGGTCGCGGGCTTCGTGTGCTACGAGGCGGGCGCCGCCTTCGACCCCGCCTTTCGCTTTCGCCAGCGTCCTGCCTTGCCGCTGGCCTGGTTCGGGGTGTTCGACGGACCGGCGGAAGCGATCGAGCCCCCGCGTGCGGCGGCGCGTTGCGACGGCTGGCAGCCGGGCGTGGAGCGTGACCGCTACGACGCGGACATCGGTCGCATCCTCGACCACATCCGCGCAGGTGACGTGTACCAGATCAACCACACGATCCGCCTGCACGGCCGCTTCGACGGGGACCATCGCGCGCTCTACGAGCACCTGCGTGCGGGTCAGCCGACGGGCTACTGCGCGCTGCTCGATCTCGGGCGCCACCGCATCCTGTCCTTGTCGCCGGAGCTCTTCTTCCGCCGCGACGGCGAACGCCTGGTCTCGAAGCCGATGAAGGGTACGCTCGCGCGCGGCGCAACCCCGCAGCAGGATGCCGAGCACGCCGAGGTCCTGGCGGGTTCGGAGAAGAATCGCGCCGAGAACCTGATGATCGTGGATCTGATCCGCAACGACATGTCGCGGGTCGCGCGACCGCACAGCGTCAGCGTGCCGCACCTGTTTTCCGTCGAGGCCTATCCGACGGTGTTCCAGATGACCTCGACGGTGGCGGCCGAGCTGCGCCCGGACGCGGATCTCGCGGACATCTTCGCCGCGCTCTTCCCCTGCGGCTCGATCACCGGTGCGCCGAAGATCAAGGCGATGGAAATCATCGCCGGGCTCGAGGCCGAAGCGCGCGGCATCTATTGCGGTGCGATCGGCGTGCTGAAACCGGGCGGGGACGCCATCTTCAACGTCGCGATCCGCACGCTGGCGCTCGACGGCCTCACCGGCCGCGCGGAATACGGCGTCGGCGGCGGCATCACGGCCGATTCGGTCGCGCATGATGAATACGAGGAGATGCGCGCCAAGGCCCGCATCCTGCGTTGTGCCGCATGAACGGGGCCGCGTCAGGCAGGGCCGGTCGGAACAATATTCCGCCGCAGGCTGAATACCGCAAGAACATGTCGCATACCGAACATCGAAGTAGGGGCATACGGCTTTAAATTCCCGAAGGGTCGCGGCCATGACGACGGCCGTGTTCGGCATCGGACTTACTCGTCAGTAACCACAATCAGCTAGAAGCCAGAAAAGCAGGGCAGCCACATGAAACCGATCAAGAGCATCCTCGTCGCCAACCGTGGCGAAATCGCGATCCGCGTGTTCCGCGCCGCGAGCGAACTGGGTATCCGCACGGTGGCGATCTACGCCAACGAGGACCGCTTCGCGCTGCACCGCTTCAAGGCCGACGAGTCCTACCTCGTGGGCAACGGCCAGAAGCCGATCGCCGCCTACCTCGACATCGCCGACATCATCCGCGTCGCCAAGGACGCCGAGGTCGACGCGATCCACCCCGGCTACGGCTTCCTGTCCGAGAACCCCGAATTCGCCGAAGCCTGCGCCGCCGCCGGCATCGCCTTCATCGGCCCGCAGCCGCAGGTGATGCGCGATCTGGGCAACAAGGTCGCCGCGCGCAACCTCGCGATCGCCGCCGGCGTGCCGGTCGTGCCCGCCACCGGCGCGCTGCCGCGCGAGCTCGACGAGATCAAGCGCCTCGCGCGCGAAGTCGGCTACCCCCTGATGCTCAAGGCCAGCTGGGGCGGCGGCGGGCGCGGCATGCGCGCGATCGAGAACGAGGAGGAGCTCCCCGGCCTGCTCGACGTCGCCCGCCGCGAGGCGCTCGCCGCCTTCGGCAACGACGAGGTGTACCTGGAAAAACTCGTCCGCCGCGCCCGCCACGTCGAAGTGCAGGTGCTGGGCGACACCCACGGCAATCTCGTGCATCTCTTCGAGCGCGACTGCTCGGTGCAGCGCCGCAACCAGAAGGTCGTCGAACGTGCCCCCGCCCCCTACCTGGATGACGCGCGCCGCACCGAACTGTGCGACGCCGCGCTGAAACTGTGCCGTGCCGCGCACTACACCCACGCCGGCACCGTCGAATTCCTGATGGACGCCGACACCGGCGCCTTCTACTTCATCGAAGTGAACCCCCGGATTCAGGTCGAACACACCGTCACCGAACAGGTCACCGGCGTCGACATCGTCAAGGCCCAGATCCGCGTCACCGAAGGGGCGAAGATCGGCGCAGCCGACGCCTACCTGCCCGCGCAATCAGACATCCGCCTCAACGGCCACGCGCTGCAGTGCCGCGTCACGACCGAGGATCCGGAAAACAACTTCACCCCCGACTACGGCCGCATCACCGCCTATCGCAGCGCCGCGGGCTTCGGCCTGCGTCTGGACGGCGGCACCGCCTATTCGGGCGCAGTCATCACCCCGTTCTACGACTCGCTACTGGTGAAAGTCACCGCCTGGGGCCACAGCCCGGACGAGGCCATCGCTCGCATGGACCGCGGCCTGCGCGAATTCCGCATCCGCGGCGTGTCCTCGAACCTGCAGTTCCTCGAGAACGTCATCGCGCATCCGCTCTTCCGCTCCGGCGAATGCACCACGCGCTTCATCGACACCACGCCCGAGCTCTTCCGCTTCCAGAAGCGCCAGGACCGCGCGACCAAGCTGCTGAAGTTCCTCGGCGAAGTCAGCGTCAACGGCAACCCCGAGATGGCCGGCCGGCAGGCGCCCAAGCTCCCGCTCGCCAAGCCCATCAAGCCGCAGGTCGACCTCGCCGCCGCGCCGCCCGCCGGCACGCGCGACCGCCTTAAGGAACTCGGCCCGCAGCGCTTCGCCGAGTGGATGAAGAACGAACGCCGCGTGCTCCTCACCGACACCACGATGCGCGACGCCCACCAGTCGCTCTTCGCCACCCGCATGCGCACGCGCGACATGCTGGAAATCGCGCCGCACTACGCGCGCCTCGTGCCCGAGCTCTTCTCGCTCGAATGCTGGGGTGGGGCGACCTTCGACGTCGCGCTGCGCTTCTTGAAAGAGGACCCGTGGGAGCGCCTCGCGCGTCTGCGAGCCGCGGTGCCCAACGTGCTGTTCCAGATGCTGCTGCGCGCCTCGAACGCCGTCGGCTACACCAACTACTCCGACAACGTCGTGCGCTACTTCGTGCAGCAGGCGGCGAAGGAGGGCGTGGATGTGTTCCGCGTGTTCGATTCGCTCAACTGGATCGACAACATGCGCGTCGCGATGGACGCCGTGAATGAAGCCGGCGCCCTGTGCGAAGGCACGATCTGCTACACGGGCGACCTCTTCGACACGAGCCGTCCGAAGTACAACCTGCAGTACTACGTGGATCTCGCCAAGCAGTTGGAGAAGGCCGGCGCCCACATCCTCGGCATCAAGGACATGGCGGGCGTGTGCAAGCCGCGCGCCGCCAAGGCCCTCGTGAAGGCGCTGAAGGAAGAGGTGGGCCTGCCGATCCACTTCCACACCCACGACACCTCGGGCATCGCCGCAGCGAGCGTGCTCGCCGCGATCGAGGCAGGCGTGGATGCGGTCGACGGCGCGATGGACGCGATGAGCGGCCTCACCTCACAACCGAACCTCGGCTCCATCGCCGCGGCCCTCGCCGGCTCCGAGCGCGACACCGGCCTCGACCTGGAGGCGATGCAGTCGCTGTCGCACTACTGGGAGGGCGTGCGCCGCGCCTATGCGCCCTTCGAGGCCGACATCCGCTGCGGCACCTCCGACGTCTACAAGCACGAGATGCCCGGCGGCCAATACACGAACCTGCGCGAACAGGCCCGCGCGATGGGCATCGACCACCGCTGGCCCGAAGTCTCGCAGGCCTACGCGGACGTGAACCAGCTCTTCGGCGACATCGTGAAAGTCACGCCCACGTCGAAAGTCGTCGGCGACATGGCGCTCTTCATGGTCGCCAACGATCTGACGCCCGAGGAAGTGCGCGACCCCGCCAAGGAGATCGCCTTCCCCGAGTCGGTGATCTCGCTCTTCAAGGGCGAACTGGGCTTCCCGCCCGACGGCTTCCCCAAGGAGCTGGAACGCAAGGTCCTCAAGGGCGCCGAGCCCCTCAAGGGCCGCGCCGGCGACTTCCTGCCCGCGGTCGACCTCGACGCCGCGCGTGCCGAAGCCCAGGCCGCCACCGGCCGCCAGATCTCCGACACCGATCTCGCCTCGTGGCTGATGTACCCCAAGGTCTTCAAGGACTACGCCGCGCACCACGCGCGCTTCGGCGACGTGTCGCTGCTGCCGACGCCGGTGTTCTTCTACGGACTCAAGGACCGCGAGGAGATCAGCGTCGACATCGAGAAGGGCAAGAGCCTGATCGTGCGCCAGACCGGCAGCAGCGACACGCCGGACGAGGAGGGACGCGTGAAGGTCTTCTTCGAGCTCAACGGCCAGCCGCGCCTGCAGCGCATCCCCAAGGCGGGCGCCGCGCCGACCGGACGGCGCCATCCGAAGATGGACGAAGCCAACCCCAACCACATCGGTGCGCCGATGCCGGGTGCCGTGGTGACTGTGGCGGTGCACGCCGGCCAGAAGATCGCCAAGGGCACGCCGCTGGTGTCGATCGAAGCGATGAAGATGGAAACGGCGCTCACCGCCGACCGCGATGCGGTCGTGAAGGCAGTGTTCGTGAAGCCCGGCGACAAGGTCGCCGCGAAGGATCTGCTGGTCGAGCTGCAATAGTCGCCGGCACACAGTGTTCTCCCCCTTCTCTCCAGAGGGGTTTTGCAGGTCCGGGTCATGGTGCCCGGACTTTTTTTTTGCGCGTCCGCGGCGTATGCGATCGTGCTGCCGCCGATGATGGCCCCGTCTCGTGGGGCGGGAGCAGCGCAGCGTATCCCGCCGTGCGGCGCTCGAGCACGTCTGGTCGCCTGGAGCGGCGCTGCGATGCCGGCGAACGGCCGCACATGGATTAGTATCCCCACACTGCCATCACCACGTTGCGAGGAGTTCGGATGAGAGTCTTCCAGGTCGAAAACGCGTGGTCAGACGACAACCTGCGCATCGGCGAGCGCCCCGACCCCGTCGCCGGGCCGGGTGAGGTGCGGCTCAGGATGCTCGCTTCCGCGCTCAACTATCGTGACCTGCTCGTGCCGCGGCGTGGCTACGGATCCCGCATGCAAGCGCTGCCGCTGATCATGCTCAGCGATGGCGTCGGACGCATCGATCAGGTCGGTAGCGGCGTTGACGCGTTCCACATCGGCGACCGTGTCTGCCCGCTGTTCTTCTCGACCTGGCCCGGGGGCGAGCCGAGCTCGGAGCACATGGCGCGCAGCCTCGGCTGCGAAAGCGACGGCACCATGGCCGAATACATGGTCGTCCCGGCCGCCACGGTTGCCCACGTCCCCGCGCACCTCGACGACACCGAGGCCGCCACCCTGCCCACCGCCGCGGTGACCGCATGGCGAGCGCTGGTCACGGAAGGGCGCGTGAAGGCCGGCGACACGGTCCTGGTGCAGGGCACCGGCGGTGTGTCGCTGTTCGCACTGCAGTTCGCCAGGCTGCTCGGTGCGCGGGTCATCTGCACCTCGTCCAGCGACGAGAAGCTCGAACGTGTCCGTGAAATGGGCGCCGACGTCACCATCAACTACCGTTCGACCCCCGAGTGGGGCCGCGTCGCGCGCGATGCCGCGGGCAACGGCGGCGTCGACCACATCATCGAGGTCGGCGGGCAGGGCACGCTCGCGCAATCGCTGCGCGCAGTGCGGCCTGGGGGCACGCTCAGCCTGATCGGCGTGCTCGGCGGCGGCGCCATGGACGCGCCTCTCGGGCTGGTCGTCACCCGCCACGTCCGCCTGCAGGGCATCACCGTCGGCAACCGCGAGGACTTCCTCGCCATGTCGCGCGCGATTGCACACAGCGGCATGCGCCCCGTCGTCGACCGTAGTTTCCCGTTCGAGGAACTGCGCGAAGCGATGCAATACCTCGCCAGCGGCCGGCATTTCGGCAAGATCTGCATCCGGCACTGACAACAGGACATTTTCATGCACATTTGGGTCGACGCCGACGCCTGCCCCGGCGTCATCAAGGAAATCCTCTTCCGCGCCGCCGAGCGCACCAAACGCCCGCTCACCCTGGTCGCCAACCAGTATCTGCGCATTCCGGCGTCGCCGCAGATCCGGATGATCCAGGTCCCGGGCGGCCTGGACGAGGCCGACAAGTACATCGCCGCGCACGTGCAGGCCGGGGATCTGGTCATCACCGCCGACATCCCGCTCGCCGCCGCAATCGTCGAAAAGGACGCCCACGCGCTGTCGCCGCGCGGCGAACTCTACGGCAAGGAAAACATCCGCCAACTGCTCGACATGCGCAACTTCATGGACACCCTGCGCAGCACCGGCGTGGACACCGGCGGGCCGGCGGCATTCAGCGCCGGTGATCGACAGGCGTTCGCGAATCGGCTGGATCGTTTGCTGAGGTAGGGCGAACTGCGCGGGGGCAGCGGTCGTGCCCGGCCGGAAGTTGTCCTGGGCGGCAACATTTCACTTGATAGTCATTTGTCCGACGCTATGCTAAAAGGATCGATCCGCGACCGATCCGCTTCGGCATATTCCGGTTGTGTTCCCCGTCCGATGACGGCTCAATCCGCATGACTTACTGGCTGGCCATAGGTGAAAGAATGAAGAACAAATTGGGTACCTGGACGCGTCTCCTGTCCGCTGCACTGGTCCTGGCGCTGCCGGGACTCGCCAGTGCGCAACTGGATTTCAGCAACATCGTCGTCTTCGGCACGAGCATATCCGATCCCGGCAACGGGTTTGCGCTACTCACGCATCCTGTGGACGGCCTGGATCTGGATAGCCCGGTTCGTCAGACCACGCCACCGCATTACGAGGGCCTGGACGAAACGCTCGTGCCCAGTGCGCCCTATGCCAAGGGTGGGCATCATCTGAGCAACGGCGCGACGTGGATCGAACAGTACGCCGTCGGGCGTGGGTTTGCCCGCGATGTGGGCCCGGCCTTCCGGGGCAAAGGCAAGGCCTCGAACTATGCGGTCGGCGGCGCGCGCGCGGTGGATTTCCCGGGTCGGGTAAACCTGCCGGATCAGGTGCGGGTATTCCTCGAGGACGTCGGGAACAACGCCCCGGCTGACGCCCTGTATGCGATCGAGATTGGCAGCAATGACGTGCGCGATGCCATGGTCGCGTTCGCCACCACGCTCCAGGATACCAGCGACCCCGCTCAGGCGATGGGAGCCGCGAACACGGTCATCGCGAATGCTCTGGGCAGCATCGCCTCTCATATTGAAACCTTGTACTTTGCCGGAGCCAGGAAATTCCTCGTCGTGAATGTGCCGCGCCTGGATCTGGTGCCGGCCGTCAGCTTCCTGGAGCAGTTCGCTCCGGGCACCGCCACGCTGGCCTCCGGCCTGACGCAAGCCTTCAACCTGGCCCTGTCGCAGAACGTGCTGGCGCCGCTTGCCGGCCTGCCCGACATTCAGATTGCACGCATGGACATCGCGACACAGATGACGAGCATCGTCACGGCGCCGGGCAGCTTCGGTCTGACAAACGTGACGGACCCCTGCGTCACTCCCAACGTGCCTCCCTATACCTGCCAGCAGCCGGACAAATACTTCTTCTGGGATGGGATCCATCCGACCAAGGCCGTACACGGCATCTTCGCGCAGCAGGCAGCGGGCATACTGGCTCGTTATCCGGCTCCCTGACGCACCCGGGACGCCTCATCCGGAAGCGGCTGGCGTTGCATAGGCGCACCCCAGGTATCGCGTCTTGCTACTCCGGAAGAAGTTCATATCCCGACGGACTGGTCGGGCATTATGATGACTTCTTTGTCATACGATCCTGATCCGCGCGAGCCGGCAATAATGCTCGCCGCGGACTCGATCGGCGGAGCCGCGAGCGATGAAGCGTCAAGGAATCCTTGCCCTGCTGGCAGGCCTGCTGGCCTGTGTATCCTTTGCCCACGCCGGCAGCGGCCGGATGAACCCGGAGGAGGTCCCGCCGCCGCTCCGCCCCTGGGTCGATTGGGCCCGCCATAATCCGCCGGTGCCGGAGTGCCCGCGCACGGCATCCGAACCGGAATCCGCGCATTGCATCTGGCCGGCGGGCATCGAGATGCAGCTCTCGGCCCGGCAGGGCGCCTTCACGATGACGGTCGACGCCTTCGCCGACGGGACGGTGGAACTGCCCGGCGACATCGAGACCTGGCCGCGCGAGGTGCGCCTGGACGGCGAACCGGTGGCGGTCGTGCCTGCAAACGGGCGGCCGTCGCTGCGCGTGGGACCGGGACATCACGTGGTCGCCGGGCGCTTCGACTGGCAACGTCTGCCGCTGAACCTGCAGCTGCCGCGGCAGGTGGCGAAGGTATCCGTCACCCTCGACGGCGAGCGCTTCACGAGTCAACCGGATGCTTCCGGCCAGCTCTGGCTGCGCGCCGCGCCGGACAAGGATGGCACGGACGACTCGCTGTCCACACGCGTATTCCGGCAGTTCACCGACGACGTGCCGATGGTTTCGACGGTGCGCTACGAGTTCTCGATTGCGGGCCGGCAGCGCGAGGTGCGCGTTCCGCATGCGGTGCTTGAGGGCTTCGTTCCGCTGGCCGTCGAAGGCGGGCTGCCGGCGCGCATCGACGCCGACGGCAGCCTGAAGGTGCAGGCGCGCGCCGGTTCGTGGGTGCTGAACGTCACGTCGCGCAGGATGAGCTCCGCGAGCGAGCTACAGTTGCCGGAGGGGGCGGGAGAGCAGGAGGTGTGGTCCTTCGCGCCGCGCAACGCGGTGCGCGTGGTGAATCTGGAGGGGCCGCCCGCAGTCGATCCCAAATCCGTGGGCGTACCGGCGGAATGGGCCGGCCTTCCGACCTTCGTGCTGCAGCCGGGAAAGTCCCTGAGGATCGCCGAGGTGCAGCGCGGGGATGCGGGCGGGGCGGCGGATCGCCTGCAGATTCGCCGCACGCTGTGGCTCGACTTCGACGGTGGCGGATTCTCCGTGCAGGACAGGATAAGCGGAACGATCGGCCGCAGCTGGCGGCTGGACCTGCCAGAGCAGTTCGCGCTGGGGCGGGTGTCGGTCAACGGCGTCGATCTCCCGGTGACGCGTAGTGCGGCCGGCCGCGGCGTGGAACTGCGCGAGGCGTCGATCGCGCTGGAGGCCGACAGCCGCATCGACTCGTCCGTGCGGGAGATTCCCGCGAGTGGCTGGACCGTGCCGCTCAGCGGCTGGGCGGCCGAGCTCAACCTGCCACCGGGATGGCGCCTGATACACGCCGCGGGCGCAGATTCGGTGCAGGGCGAATGGCTGATGTCGTGGACACTGTGGGACATCTTCGGCGTTCTGCTGATCGCGGCGGTGACCTTCCGGGTCGTCGGCCCGCTCCCCGCCCTGATCCTGCTCGCGGGGCTCGTGCTGACGTGGCACACGTGGGGGGCGCCGAAATTCATGTGGCTGGCGCTGGTCCTCTTCCGTGCGATTGCGGCAGCGGTTCCAGCCAATGCGAAGCTGCGCGGTTGGGCGGCGCGCGGCGCGCTCTTCAGCGGGGTGTTGATTGCCCTCATGCTCGTTCCCTTCGCCGTCGATCAGATCCGCCAGGCCATGTATCCGGCCCTCGGGATGAGCTATTCGCAGGCCACCGCGGGGATGAGCCGGGCGGCGCGTGCACCTGCGTCCGCCCGGCCGGCCGCGCCTCCGGTCGCACAGGAGGCGGAGAACTACGTCGAGCGCAAGCTGCGCGACGAGGCGGCCTCGCTCGTGGCTCCGCTCTCCCGGGAGGATACGGCACGCACCGCGGCGAGCCGGCCCGATCCAAACCTCAAGGTCCAGACAGGGCCCGGAATCCCGAGCTGGCGCTGGACGGTGATCGAGCTTGCGTCGCAGGGTCCGATCGCGAGCGGTCAGAACCTGTCCCTGACCTTGCTGCCCCCCGCAGGCTCTGCGCTGTGGTCGGTGCTCTCGGTGCTGCTGCTCGGGCTCGCGCTGTGGCGCTGCTGGGAGTTCGATCGCGCGGCCATGATGCGCAAGCTGCGCGGCGCGCTGAGTTCCGCGGCGGTGCTGGGTGTCGTGGCGGTTGTCGGGATGGGGGCGACGACGACCGATGCACGGGCGCAATCGGCATTTCCGTCGGAAGCGCTGCTCGGGGAGCTGCGCACGCGACTCCTTGCTCCCGATCCCGCGCCGGCGTGCGCGCCGGTGTGCGCAGACCTCGCCGACATGCGCATCGAAGCCGCCGGCAACACGATCACGCTGAAGCTCGAAGTTCATGCGCAGGCCCGCACGGTGGTGCCATTGCCCAGCCCCGGAGCGAACATCCGGCCCTCGTCCGTGCTCGCGGGCGGGCAGTCGCCGGCGCTGCTGCGCGACGACAAGGGAGTGATCTGGGCGAGCGTGCGCCCAGGCATCACGTCGATCGAGATCGTCATCCCGGCCCATCAGGACGAGGTGCCGGTCCATCTCCCGCTGGCGCCGCGACGCGTGGGCACGCAGCTCGAGCGCTGGAGCCTGTCCGGCATCGATGCAAGGGGGCTCGCGACCGAAACGCTGACGCTGTCACGGCTGCGTGAAACGCAGGCGAAGGCGGACAAAGAGTTCGCGGGCGGGGCCGATTTGCCGCCATTTGCCGAGGTCGAGCGGCACGTCATCTTCGACCAGACCTGGACCGTGCGCACCGTCGTGCGCCGTCAGGGACCAAGCGCGCTGCAGACCAGCGTGCGAATTCCGCTGCTGGCGGGCGAGGCCGTTACTGATCCCGGCATCAAGGTCGAGGACGGAGAAGCGGTCGTCGATCTTGCGCCCGGCGCATCGCGGAGCTTTACCAGCGTTCTCGAGCACGCCGACAGATTGCGACTGGTGACTTCGACGCACCCCGGCCAGATCGAGCGCTGGACGGTGTCGGCAACGCCGTCGTGGCATGTCGAATCGTCCGGGCTGGCGCCGGCGGTGTGGACCAGCGGCGGCACGTGGCAGCCGCGCTGGCAGCTCTGGCCCGGCGAAGCGGTCGAACTGACCCTGTCACGCCCGTCGGGCATGGACGGCGGAACCCTCACCTTCGACGAGGTCCAGATCGACACCACCGTCGGACAGCGCTCTTCGGACGCATCCGCCAAGCTGCGACTTCGCAGCAGCGCCGGCGGCAATCACGTCATCGGCCTGCCCGATGGCGCGGAACTCCTGTCCGTACGGATCGACGGCCAGGTGCAGCCGCTACGGGCGGAGAAGGGCCGGCTTGCGCTGCCGATCACGCCCGGCGAGCATTCCGTGCAGCTCGACTGGCGTGACGTCTCCGCGGCATCGAACCACTATCGTTCGCCGCAACTGGACCTCGGTGCACAGGCGGTTAACGCAAGCATCGCCCTTGCCGTGCCGCAGGACCGCGTGGTGCTGTTCACCAAGGGGCCGCTGGTCGGCCCGGCGGTGCTGCTGTGGGGCGTGCTCATCGTAGTGGTCGCGATCGCCGCCGTCCTGTCCCGCGTCGTGCCGGGGCCGCTGGGGATGGTGACCTGGATCCTCCTCGGCGTCGGGCTCGTCCAGTCGTCCATTGCCTCGGCGTTCTTCGTCATCGGCTGGTTCGTGTTGCTTGCGATCCGGCGCAACTATGTCGATCCCTCGCCTTGGCGCTTCAACCTGTTCCAGGCGCTGCTGCTGATCTTCACCCTGCTGGCGGCGAGCGCGCTGCTGTCGGCGCTGCGACAGGGCCTGCTCGGCTATCCGGAGATGCTCGTGACCGGAAACGACTCGACCGCGTTCAGCCTGAGGTGGTACCTCGACCGCCTCGACGGAACGACACCGAGCGTGGAGTTCTTCAGCATCCCCGTGTTCGCGTATCGACTGATGATGCTCGGCTGGGCGCTGTGGCTCGCGATCGCGCTTACCGGCTGGGTGCGGTGGGCGTGGAGCTGCGTCTCGGCAGGCGGAAGCTACTGGCGCCCGCTTGATGTCCCGAAGATGCTGTCGCGCACAACCAAGGCAACAGTTGCGGCCGGCGTGGATGAGTCGGGGAGGCCGGGAAGGGTGGAATAAGCTGCCGACATCGAATCATTGCCCGGCGCATGACGATGGCTCTTGCGCCGTATCCCTCGAGAAAAAGAAGTGTGTTGCGCCTTCGGCATAATTTATTATGCCGAAGTTCTTTGTTTGTCTATCTGTTTCCCGCCACGCAATGTTTTCGTGCTGATTGCGTGTGTATGGCTCATTCCCAGCCCCGATTCACATCAGATCATTCACCCATTACCGAGTATTCAATATGCTTGATAGCCTGATCTATATCGACAGCGCCAACCATCAGATCGTCACCGCGCCGTCGATTGGCCCGAAGCAGTTGGTGCTGTACCGTGATCCCGCTTCCAATCAGTACGTCGCGAAGCTGTTGGGCTCCGATGAAGAGTTGCGTTTCTATCCGGGCTCGATCCAGCAGATCCAGTTCGGCGACGGTACCGTTTGGGACCAGTTCGCCATCGACCAGGCGGTATGGCAGACGCAGCTGCAGCAGGGCATGGCGGGCAACGACTGGCTGTGGGGCACGGAAGGTCGTGACGTACTGCTGGGTGGCGCGGGCGACGACCAGTTGATGGGCAACGGCGGCGACGATGTGCTCGACGGTGGCGCCGGCGACGACCGGCTCGAGGGTGGCGCGGGCGCGGACACCTACGTCCTCGCGGCAGGCGGCGGCTCCGACACCATCTTCGACGGACCCTACTGGATGGAGAACAACCGCATCGTCACCGGGCCCACCATCGACCCGAGCAAGGTGATGCTGGTGCGCGAGCCCGGCGGCTATGACCAGTATGGAAATTGGACGGGTGACCAGTACGTGCTGCGCCTGCTCGGCTCGCAAGACGAGCTGCGCTTCAACCCGGGCTCGATCCAGGAGATCCAGTTCGGCGACGGCACGGTGTGGGACCAGTTCGCCATCGACCAGGCGGTATGGCAGACCCAGCTGCAGCAAGGCAAGGCGGGCAACGACTGGCTGGCGGGCACGGAAGGGCAGGACGTGCTGCTGGGCGGCGCGGGCGACGACCAGCTGATGGGCAACGGCGGCGACGACGTGCTCGACGGCGGCGCGGGCGACGACAAACTCGAGGGCGGCGCCGGTTCCGATACGTACGTCCTCGCAGCAGGCGGCGGCTCCGACACCATCTTCGACGGACCCTACTGGATGGAGAGCAACCGCATCGTCACCGGGCCCACCATCGACCCGAGCCAGGTGATGCTGGTGCGCGAACCCGGCGGCTATGACCAGTATGGCAATTGGACGGGCGACCAGTACGTGCTGCGCCTGCTCGGCTCGCACGACGAGCTGCGCTTCAACCCGGGCTCGATCCAGGAAATCCAGTTCGGCGACGGCACGGTGTGGGACCAGTTCGCCATCGACCAGGCCGTATGGCAGACGCAGCTGCAGCAGGGCACTGCGGGCAACGACTGGCTGTCGGGAACCGAGGGCCAGGACGTGCTGCTGGGCGGCGCGGGCAACGACCAGCTGATGGGTAACGGCGGCAACGATGTGCTCGACGGCGGTGCCGGCAACGACAAGCTCGAGGGCGGCGCGGGCGCGGATACCTACGTCCTCGCCGCAGGCGGCGGCTCCGACACGATTGTCGACGGGGCCTCCTACTGGATGGAGTCGAACCGCATCCTCACCGGCCCGACCATCGACCCGAGCCAGGTCATGCTGGTGCGCGAGCCCGGCGGCTACGATGCGTTCGGCAACTGGACAGGCGACCAGTACGTGCTGCGCCTGCTCGGCTCGCAAGACGAGCTGCGCTTCAACCCGGGCTCGATCCAGGAGATCCAGTTCGGCGACGGCACGGTGTGGGACCAGTTCGCCATCGACCAGGCGGTATGGCAGACGCAGCTGCAGCAGGGCACGGCGGGCAATGAGTGGCTGTGGGGGACCGAGGGCCAGGACGTGCTGCTGGGTGGGGCCGGCGATGACCAGCTGATGGGTCACGGCGGCAACGACGTGCTCGACGGCGGCGCGGGCAATGACAGGCTCGAGGGCGGCGCGGGCGCGGACACCTACGTCCTCGCCGCAGGCGGCGGCTCCGACACCATCTTCGACGGACCCTACTGGATGGAGAACAACCGCATCGTCACCGGGCCCACCATCGACCCGAGCAAGGTGATGCTGGTGCGCGAGCCCGGCGGCTATGACCAGTATGGCAATTGGACGGGTGACCAGTACGTGCTGCGCCTGATCGGCTCGCAAGACGAGCTGCGCTTCAACCCGGGCTCGATCCAGGAAATCCAGTTCGGCGACGGCACGGTGTGGAACCAGGTCGCCATCGACCAGGCGGTGTGGCAGACGCAGCTGCAGCAGGGCACGGCGGGCAACGACTGGCTGTCGGGCGCGGACGGCCGGGACGTGCTGCTGGGCGACGCGGGCAACGACCAGCTGATGGGTCACGGCGGCGACGACGTGCTCGACGGCGGCGCCGGGAACGACCGGCTGGAAGGTGGCGCGGGCGCGGACACCTACGTCCTCGCCGCAGGCGGCGGCTCCGACACCATCATGGATGGAGGCGCCACCTGGATGGAACAGAACCGCATCGTCACCGGGCCGACCATCGACCCGAGTCAGGTGATGCTGGTGCGCGAACCCGGCGGCTACGACGCGTTCGGCAATTGGACGGGCGACCAGTACGTGCTGCGCCTGCTCGGCTCGGATGACGAGCTGCGCTTCAATCCCGGAACGATCCAGGAAATCCAGTTCGGCGACGGTACCGTGTGGAACCAGTTCGTCATCGACCAGGCGGTGTGGCAGACGCAGCTGCAGCAGGGCACGGCAGGCGATGACTGGCTGTCGGGCGCGGACGGCCAGGATGTGCTGTTGGGCGGCGCGGGCAACGACCAGCTGATGGGTCACGGCGGCAACGACGTGCTCGACGGCGGCGCGGGCGACGACCGGCTTGAGGGCGGCGCCGGTTCGGACACCTACGTGCTCGCCGCAGGCGGCGGCTCCGACACCATCATGGACGGCGGCGCCACCTGGATGGAACAGAATCGTATCGTCACCGGCCCGACGATCGACCCGAGCAAGGTGACGCTGGTGCGCGAGCCTGGCGGCTACGACCAGTATGGCAATTGGACGGGCGACCAGTACGTGCTGCGCCTGCTCGGCTCGCACGACGAACTGCGCTTCAACCCTGGCTCGATCCAGGAGATCCAGTTCGGTGACGGCACGGTGTGGGACCAGTTCGCCATCGACCAGGCGGTGTGGCAGACGCAGCTGCAGCAGGGCACGGCGGGCAATGACTGGCTGTGGGGCACGGAAGGGCAGGACGTGCTGCTGGGTGGCGCGGGCGACGACCAGCTGATGGGCAACGGCGGCAATGACGTGCTCGACGGCGGCTCCGGCGACGACCGGCTGGAGGGCGGTGCCGGCTCCGACACCTACGTGCTCGCCGCCGGCGGCGGCTCCGACACCATCATGGACGGCGGTGCCACCTGGATGGAGCAGAGCCGTATCGTCACCGCGCCCACGATCGAGCCGGACCAGGTGACGTTGCTGTATCGACCCGGCACCTTCGACCCATACGTCAGCGGCCCGCAAGCCGAGCAATATGTTCTGCGCATTATCGGGACTAATGACGAATTGCGCTTCGCGCCGGGTACGATCCAGGAGATCCAGTTCGGCGACGGCACCGTGTGGAACGCGCAAACGATGTCGATGATGGCCGTGACGGACGTCAATGACGCGCCGACCGGCGAGGTCACGATCGGCGGCGCTCCGGTGCAGGGCGAGACCCTCGTTGCGTCCAATACCCTGGCGGACGCCGACGGAATCCGCGAGCTTCATTACCAGTGGAGTGCCAACGGCGTCGCGATCGACGGTGCGATCGGAGACAGCTACACCCTGTCGCAGGCTGACGTGGGCAAGAACATTACCGTGACCGCCACTTACGTCGACGGCTTCGGGATGACCGAGAGCGTCACCGGCTTCACGATGTCGCCGGTGGCGAACCTGAACGATGCGCCCACCGGTGAGGTTCTTGTCGTTGGCGAGGCAATCCAGGGACAGACGCTCGCGGCCTTCCACACCCTTGCGGACGTCGATGGGCTAGGCGCACTTGGCTACCAGTGGAGTGTGGACGGCGTAGCAATCGCAGGTGCCAACGGGATCAGCTACACCCTCAAGCAGGGTGACGTGGGCAAGAGCGTTGTGGTCACCGTGAGTTATGTCGATGGCTTCGGCGCTGCCGAAAGCGTTGCGAGTGCGCCGACGGTTCCCGTCGCCAACGTCAACGACCAGCCGACCGGAGAGGTGGTCATCGATGGAACCGCGATGCAGGGCCAGACCCTGACCGCGACCAGCAACCTGGCGGATGAAGACGGAGTCGGGCTGCTCAGCTACCAGTGGAGCGTCGATGGTGCCGCAATCGCCGGCGCGACCGGAAGCAGCTACACGCTCGCCGCAAGCGACGTGGGCAGGACCATTTCCGTCACCGCCAGCTATGTCGATGGCTACGGTACGACGGAAAGCGTCAACAGCCTCGCCACGGCCCCCGTGCTACCCATCCCGAATCTCACCCTGACCGGATCCGGCGGCAACGATACGCTCTACGGCGATGGCGGCCACGACAGCCTCACCGGCCTTGGCGGAAGCGACACGCTGTACGGGCTGGACGGCAACGACATGCTGGATGGCGGCGCGGGGACGGACAAGCTGCTGGGCGGGGAGGGCTCCGACCTGTATGTGATCAACCTCGCGTCCGATCACCTGGCAGCGGAAATCTCCGACACGGGTGCGACCGGTACGGATGAAGTCCGCTTCACGTCGGCCTCCGCGAGCACCTTGAAGCTCTATGCGTCGGACACCGGCATCGACAAGGTCGTCGCAGGCACGGGCACGGGAGCCACGGCAAACACCTCGGGAACGACGGCCCTGAATGTGGACGCATCGGCGGTCCTGAACGGCCTGACGCTGATCGGCAATGCCGGCGCGAATACCCTGACCGGCACCGCCTACAACGACACACTCGACGGAGGCGCCGGCGCGGACAGGTTGACCGGCGGCAATGGAGATGACACGTACATCGTGGACAACGTCAAGGACGTGGTCTCCGAGGGCAGCGCGTCGGGAGGCTCGGACACGGTCGTGTCGAGCATCGGCTACACCCTGGGTACAAACGTCGAAAACCTCGTACTGACCGGACAGACCGGCCTGAGTGGCACGGGGAACACGCTGGCGAACGTCCTGTCGGGCAGCGAAGGGGCGGACACCCTGAAAGGGCTTGGCGGAAACGACGTGCTCCGGGGCGGAGCCGGGAACGACGTGCTGGTCGGCGGTCTGGGGCTCGACGAGCTGAGCGGGGGCGCGGGCGCGGATGTTTTCCGCTTCGACAGCACCCTGGGTTCGACCAACATCGATACGCTGACGGACTTTGACGGCACCACCGACACGATCCAGCTTGAGAACCAGATCTTCAGGAAGCTCGCTGCGACCGGCAGCCTCTCGGCCGCGAACTTCGCCTCCAACATGACGGGCGAGGCCGCCGATGCCAACGACTATGTTCTCTACAACACGAGCACCGGAGGCCTTTACTACGATGCCGACGGCAACGGAGCGGGAGCCGCGGTTCAGTTCGCGACGCTGACCGGCACGCCGACTCTGGACGCCGGGGATTTCATCGTGACGTGATGTGCGGGACGCGGTTCGCCGGCCGAAACCGGTCGGCGAGCCGCCATGTTACCGCGGTTACGCACACTGCCCCTGCACGCGGCGATGATGGCGGAGGCTCACGGCAAGAGCATCAACCAATGGGCCGCCGAGGTTCTTGCGCACGCAAGCTGATTGCGCGGTCGGGTCTTCGATATTCTGCAGCGCCGCGTTTTCAATTTCTCGCCGGCGAGCAGATCGTCAGGATCTTTCACTCCCGACTCGCTACGAGTAAAGGCCCGTAATTCGACCGCCGCTCACCACGCCGATTTCCTACTCTCCGGACTGTCCGCGTGCGTGCTGAGGTATTCGCGCAGGTGTTCGACGAAGAACGACACCTTCGCCGACAGGTTCAGCCGCTCCAGGTACACCGCATAAATGTCCGCCGCAGGCGTCTCGTAGTCGGCGAGCACCTGTTCCAGCCGGCCGCTGCGCAGGTACTTGGCGACGTCCCACTCGGCGCGCATCAGTATGCCGTGCCCGTCCAGCGCCCAGTTCAGCGCCACTTCGCCGTCGTTGGTGCTGAGCTTGCCGTGCACCTTTACCGCCTCACCCTGCTTGCCGCGCGCGAGCCGCCACACGCCGTAGGCCGATTCGTTCTGCCGCAGCACGATGCAATCATGGCGCTGCAAATCCGCCGGGATTTCCGGGCGACCGCGCGACTTGAGGTAGACAGGGGAGGCGCACAGCAGGCGGCGGTTCGATGCGATCTTCTTCGCGATGAGGCGTGAATCGGGGATGTCGCCGAAGCGGATCGCGACGTCGATGGCGTCGTCGGGCAGGCTCACCGGGCGGTCGGTGAGCTGGAGCTGCACTTCGACGTCCGGGTAGCGTTTCGTGAAGCGCGAGATCGCGGGGCCGATGTAGGAGCGCCCGAATCCCAGCGGGGCATTCACCCGCAGCAGTCCCTTCGGCACGGCCCGGCTACCGGATACGCGGCTTTCCATTTCGGCGATGTCGCCGAGGATGCGCTGCGCGTTGGTGAAGTACACCTCGCCTTCGTTGGTGAGGCTGATCCTGCGCGTCGTGCGGTTCAAGAGCCGCACGCCGAGGCGTTCCTCGAGCTGGGCCAGGCGCTTCGTGACCGCGGGCGGCGTGAGGTTCATCTCCCGCGCCGTCGCTGCGAGACTCCCGAGCTTCACCAGCAGGCAGAAGAAGGCCAGTTCGGAGTTCGGATTCATCGCGGCTTGATTATTAACTGGTAGGAATCAATGTATTAACTTTATATCGATTCTATCAGTAATCGAAGCCATTACTCTCCTCCCTGCGTAATCCCTTGCAGAGAAGCAGCACTGACCGGGTTCGCCCGGGGAAGGCCGGAAGAGTCGCCCCAGACGATTCCCGGGCTTCTCATCCGGGCACATCCCGGACTTCACAACGCGTTACGGAGGAGACTCAGGTGGATCTTGATATCGAAAAACGCACATTGCGCCGGATCACCTGGCGAATCGTGCCCTTCATCATGCTGTTGTACTTCATCGCCTACATCGACCGGGTCAACATCGGCTTCGCCGCCTTGACCATGAAGGAAGATCTGGGCTTCACCGCGTCGATCCTCGGCTTTGGCGCGGGCATCTTCTTCTGGGGCTATTTCCTGTTCGAAGTGCCCTCCAACATCGTCCTGCACAAGGTCGGGGCGCGCATGTGGATCGCCCGGGTCATGGTGACCTGGGGGATCATTTCGGGCGCCATGGCCTTCGTCGAAGGCCCGACCAGCTTCTACGTGATGCGCTTCCTGCTCGGGGCGGCGGAGGCGGGCTTCTTCCCCGGGATCATCCTGTACCTCAGCTACTGGTTCCCGGCCCGCCATCGCGCCGGCGTGACCGCGTTCTTCATGGCTGCGGCACCGCTCTCCACCGCGCTGGGCTCGCCGATCTCCGCCGCGCTGCTGGAGATGGACGGTGTCATGGGCATGCAGGGGTGGCAGTGGATGTTCATCCTCGAAGCCGTTCCCGCCCTGATCCTCGGCGTGGTCGTGTTCTTCTACATGACCGACAAGCCCGAGCAGGCGAGGTGGCTCAAGGACGACGAACGCGCCTGGCTGGTCAAGGCCATGAACGAGGAAAACGCCAGCAAGGCCGGCAGCGCCAAGCACGGCATTCTCAGCGGCCTGGCCAATCCCAAGGTGCTGGCGTTGGCGATGATCTACTTCGGCACTTCCGCCGGTCTCTATACCCTCGGTATCTGGGCGCCGCAGATCATCAAGCAGCTCGGCGTCTCGTCGATGACAGTCGGCTTCCTAAATGCCATCCCGCCGATCGTTTCGGTGGTGGCGATGGTCCTGTGGTCGCGCCATTCCGACCGTACCGGCGAGCGCACCTGGCACGTCATCCTGGCCTGCCTGGCGGCGGCGACCGGCCTCGTGGTTGCCGGCGGCGCCAGCACCGTCGTCGGCCTGATTGCCGCGCTGACCCTGGTCAACGTCGGTATCAGCTGCGCCAAGCCGCCGCTGTGGAGCATGCCGACCACCTTCCTGTCCGGCGCTGCGGCCGCCACCGGTATCGCGACCATCAACTCGATCGGCAACCTCGGCGGCTTTGCCGGCCCGGCGATGATTGGCTGGGTCAAGGACCAGACCGGCAGTTTCACCGGCGGCCTGTACTTCGTCGCCGGCCTGCTCGTGCTCTCGGCCTTCCTGACCTTGATGCTGGCCCGTTCCCATAAGCCGCAGGCGGTGACCGCCGAAGCGGCAACGCACTGACACACCGCCCAACCCCAACAGATTTATCAGGAGCACAAGAATGGATAAGGAAAATGCCGTCCAGTCGCTGACGGACACGATGGCCAAATTCACGTCCTGCATCGGCAAACGCCTGCCGACCGATGTGAAGCGGAAACTGGCCGACCTTCGCACCCTCGAAACCAACCCGCTCGCGAAGTCGATCTACGACTCGATGGCCGAGAACCAGGAGGCCGCCGACAAGCTCGACCGGCCGAGCTGCCAGGACACGGGCGTGATCCAGTATTTCATCTCGGCCGGCGCGAAGTTCCCGCTGCTGGGCGAGCTGGAAGAGATCCTGCAGAACGCGACGCTGGGCGCGACGAAAATCGGGCCGCTGCGCCACAACGCGGTCGAGACCTTCGACGAGAAGAACACCGGCACCAACACGGGCTCGAAGATTCCCTGGCTGGACTGGGAAATCGTGCCGGACTCGGACTGCGCGACGATCGACGTGTATATGGCGGGCGGCGGCTGCACGCTGCCCGGCAAGGCGACGGTGCTGATGCCGGGCCAGGGCTACGAAGGCGTCACCGAGTTCGTGTTCGACGTGATCACGTCGCGCGGCGTCAATGCCTGCCCGCCGCTGCTGGTCGGCGTGGGCGTGTCGACTTCGGTCGAGACCGCGGCGCGGCTGTCGAAGCGCGCGATCCTGCGGCCGGTGAATTCGAAGAACCCCAACGCGAACGCCGCACTGATGGAGGAGCTCCTCGAAGAGGGCCTCAACGAGGTCGGCATCGGCCCGCAAGGCCTCACCGGCAACAACAGCGTGATGGGCGTGAACATCGAATCCTCCGCCCGTCACCCCTCGACAATCGGGGTCGCCGTGTCGACCGGCTGCTGGGCGCACCGCCGCGGCAAGATCCGCTTCAACGCCGACCTGTCCTACGACATCCTGTCCCACGAAGGAGTGGTGCTGTGAAGAAGATCCTGCAAACCCCGATCCGCGACGAAGACCTTGAAGGCCTGAATGTCGGCGATGTCGTGTATCTCACCGGCCACCTGGTCACCTGCCGCGACGTCGCGCACCGCCGCCTGATCGAGCAGAAGCGCGAGCTGCCGGTCGATCTCGAAGGCGGCGCGATCTTCCATGCCGGCCCGATCGTGCGCAAGAAGGACGACGGCAAGTTCGAGATGGTGTCGATCGGCCCGACCACCAGCATGCGGATGGAGAAGTTCGAGCGCGAGTTCATCAAGCAGACCGGCGTGAAGCTGATCGTCGGCAAGGGCGGCATGGGGCCGGAAACGGCGGCGGGCTGCCAGGAAGGCAAGGCCGTGCATGCGATCTTCCCGGGCGGCTGCGCGGTCCTCGCGGCGACCAAGGTCGAGGAGATCGAGCGCGCGGAGTGGCAGGATCTGGGGATGCCGGAGACGCTGTGGGTCAACCGCGTCAGGGAGTTCGGGCCGCTGATCATCTCGATCGACACCAAGGGCAACAACCTGATCGAGCAGAACAAGGCGCACTTCAACGAGAAGAAGGTGCCGGTGATGGAGCGGATCTTCAGCCAGGTGCGCTTCATCAAGTAAGCGTCATTTGCCCCGCAACCCGATACCGTTCGCCGCCGAATCAGCTCGGGGCGAATGGTATTGCCTGTTTGACTTCCGCGTTCACAGGAGACGAGCCACCCGACCGGATCCGCTCCCGGATGCGGCAGTTCAGCCGATTCTGATGTTCGACTTTATCGCGTAACACCATTGACGAAAATGCGAGGAAAAATGTATCGTTTGTAAAAGCTACTGTTGGAACTCAAACAAATGTGTCGGGACTCTCGCTCTCCTGCAGACAACAACGACCGGGCGCTTCGCCTGGTCGAAGCCGAGGCGTTTGTGGTTGCCATCGAAGGGGCGGTTGCCTGGCTCCAGCCCGAGCAGCGCAGCGGTTGCGGTGCATGCGCGGCGGCCTCGCTGTGCGGCGCTGCGACGCTGGCGCGTGCAGCGCCGCACAGCGA
>NZ_WTVK01000139.1 GCF_012910805.1 Aromatoleum evansii | reverse complement strand
CCGCTTCGGGGCCGAAGAGACTGTCGAGGAAGTGGTCCCGTTCGAAGTCGAGTTGCGTCTGGAGCGGGTTCGTCAGCGCGGCGTCGAGGAGGGTCTTGATTCGGCCCTGGGCGCGCCTCGGCCCGCGTGCGAGGCTTTGTGCGAGGGCGAGCGCCTCGGCGAGCGCTGTGCCGTCGGCGACGACGCGATTGACGACGCCGAGTTCCTGCAGGCGTCGGCCTCCAAGCGGGGCGCCGGTGAGCAGCAGCTCGGCGGCGAGCTGGCGCGGCAGCACGCGACTGGCGAAGGCCGAACCGCCGCCGTCCGGGCTCAGGCCGATCTTGACGTAGGCCATGCGGAACTGCGCGCTCTCGGCCGCGACGATAAGGTCGCTGGCGAGGGCGAGCGAGAAGCCTGCACCGGCCGCGCTGCCCTCGACCGCGGCGACGATCGGTAGCGGGCAGCGGCGCATTGTCTGCACCCAGCGATGGAAGCATTCGAGGCTGTCGCGCTGGACCTCGCGCGGGCCCTGGCGGTTGGCGGCCAGCCGATTGACGTTGCCGCCGGCGCAGAAGTGCGCCCCCTCGCCCGTGAGCACGATCGCACCGAGTGTCGGGTCGGCGGCGGCGTCCGTGACCGCGGCGAGGCCTGCGGCGTAGATGTCCGGATGCAGCGCGTTGCGCAGCGCCGGGTTGCTGAGCGTGAGTTGTAGCACCGCGCCGTGGCGCCGGACGAGCAGGCGTGCGCCGGGCGCGCCGTCGGTTGTCGCGTTCGTAGTCAAATTACACCTCGTTCGTATAAGGCCTCGATCTCGGCGGTGTGGCGGCCGAGGCGCTGGGTCAGGATCTCGCGCGTGTGCTCGCCGAGCAGCGGCGGCGGGCGGCGGTAACGGACCGGCGTCGCGGAGAGCTTGAAAGGGCTCGCGACCAGCGGCACGCTTCCCGCCTGCGGGTGGGGCAGATCGATGCGCATGCCGCGGTGGCGCACCTGCGGGTGCTCCAGCGCCTGGGCGATGTCGTTGATCGGCCCGCTCGGCACGCCCGCCGCTCCCAGTGCCGCGATCCAGTGCTGTGCGGGGTGTTCGCGGAAGAGGCCCTCGAGCAGCGGGATCAGCACGTCGCGATGGCGCACGCGTCCTGCGTTCGTTGCGAAGCGCGCATCGACGGCGAGTTCCGGGCGGCCGACGACCGTCGCGAGTTTCGCGAACTGCCCGTCGTTGCCGGCGGCGATCACGAAGGGCACGTCCTGCGCGTGGAAGACCTGGTAAGGCACGATGTTGGCGTGCGCGTTGCCGTGGCGGACCGGCACGCGGCCCGAGGTCAGGTAGTTGAGGTTCATGTTCGACATGCTCGCTACCTGGACGTCCAGCAGCGCCATGTCGATGTACTGGCCGGAGCCGCTCACGTCGCGGTGGGCGAGCGCGGCGAGGATCGCGACGGTCGCGTACATGCCGGTCATCAGGTCGGCGAAGGCGATGCCGAGCTTCTGCGGGCCGCCGCCCGGCAGGTCGTCGCGCTCGCCGGTGATGCTCATCAGGCCGCCCATCGCCTGGATGATGAAGTCGTAACCGGGCAGCGCCGCGAGCGGGCCGTCCTGGCCGAAGCCGGTGATCGAGCAGTAGATGATGCGCGGGTTGATCGCGCGGATATCCTCGTAGCCGAGGCCGTAGCGCGCGAGCGCGCCGACCTTGTAGTTCTCGATCAGGATGTCGCTCTGGGCGGCGAGCTCGCGCACCAGCGCCTGGCCGTCGGGGCTCGTGATGTCGATCGTGACCGAGCGCTTGCCGCGGTTGGCGGCGAGGTAGTAGGCCGCCTCGTGCGTGTCCTCGCCGTCGCGGTCCTTGAGGTAGGGCGGGCCCCAGCCGCGGGTGTCGTCGCCGCTGCCGGGGCGCTCGACCTTGATGACGTCGGCGCCCAGGTCGGCGAGCGTCTGGCCGGCCCACGGGCCGGCGAGCACGCGCGACAGGTCGAGCACGCGGAGGTGGGACAGGGCGCCGTCGGTCATCGTCGTCTCCGGCCCGCTTACACGCGCTCGATGATGATCGCCAGGCCCTGGCCGACGCCGATGCACAGGCTTATCGCGGCGTAGCGGGCGTTGCGGCGCTCGAGCTCGCGCGCGACGGTGAGCGCGAGGCGCGCGCCGGAGGCGCCGAGCGGGTGGCCGACCGCGATCGCCCCGCCGTTGGGATTTACGCGCGCATCGTCGAAGGCGACGTTCATCAGCTTCAGGCAGCCCAGCACCTGCGAAGCGAAAGCCTCGTTGATCTCGATGATGTCCATGTCGGCGAGCGTCAGGCCCGCGCGCTCGAGTGCCTTGGGGATCGCGTAGGCGGGCCCCACACCCATGATGCGCGGCTCCACGCCGGCCGCGGCCCCGGCGAGGATGCGCGCGATCGGCTTGGCGCCGGCGCGTTCGCCGACCGCCGCGTTGCCGATCAGCAGTGCCGCCGCGCCGTCGTTGAGGCCCGACGCGTTGCCGGCGGTGACGATGCCGCCGGCGAAGAGCGGCTTCAGTTTCGCGAGGGTGTCGTAGGTCGTGTCGGGGCGGGGGTGCTCGTCCTCGCTGACGGTCAGCGGCGGGGTCTTGCGCCCCGTGGGCACCTCGATCGGCAGGATCTCGCCGGCGAAGAAGCCGGCTTCCTGCGCCGCGGCGAACTTCGCCTGCGACGCGGCGGCGAAGCGGTCGGCCTCGTCGCGCGTGATACTGAACTCGGCCGCGACGTTGTCGCCGGTCTCGGGCATCGAGTGGCCGCCGTACTGCTCGACGACCTTCGGATTCGGGAAGCGGGCGCCGATCGTCGAGTCATAGACCTTGAAGTCGCGGCTGTAGGCGGCCTCGGGCTTGGCGACGACGAAGGGGGCGCGGCTCATGCTCTCGACGCCGCCCGCCAGATACAGCTCGCCTTCGCCGCACGTGATCGCGCGGGCGCTGTCGAGCAC
>NZ_WTVK01000138.1 GCF_012910805.1 Aromatoleum evansii | reverse complement strand
CACCCGACCCCCCACCCCAAGGTAGCGGCGCAGGCACGAACAACAGGAGGAGACACATGAGCACCATGGCAATTTCGGAGCAGTCGTCGGCGGCGGTCATCGCGCGCTTTCTCAGGCAGCGCGGCGTCAAGCGCGTCTATGCCCTGTGCGGCGGCCATATCATGCCGGTCTGGATGCGGCTGGACGCCGAAGGCATCCAGATCGTGGACGTGCGCGACGAACGCGCGGCGGTGTACATGGCCCACGCCGAAGCCCAGCTGAACGGCGGCTTCGGCGTCGCCCTGGTCACCGCAGGTCCCGGCGTCACCAACGCGATGACCGGCATCGCCAATGCCCACGTCGCCCGCGTGCCGGTGCTGGTGCTGTCGGGCCTGCCGCCACAGGCGCAGGAAAACCGCGGCGCGCTGCAGGACGTGGTCCACATCGATTTTGTGCGCCCCATCACCCGCTACGCGCGCACCGTGCGCCAGCCCGAGCTGGTGCTGCAGGAACTCGACGAGGCGGTGGCGCGCGCCGTCGGCCAGGGCGGAGAGCCGGGCCCGGTGTATCTCGACTTCCCCGTCGACACGCTGCGCGGCGAAGTGCCGCAGGCCATCCAGATGCCCGAGCACTTCGCGCCCAAGCCCATGCCGAAGCAGGCCCCCGACGCCGGTGCCGTGCAGGCCGCGGTCGAGCTGCTATGGTCGGCCAAGCGCCCGCTCGTGATCTCCGGCCGCGGCGCGCAGGGCGCCGGGCCCGCGCTGTGCGAGTTGCTGTCGCGCCTGCAGGCGGCCTACCTCGATACGGGCGAGAGCCGCGGCCTGGTTCCGGAAGACCATCCCTCGGTCGTCGCAGCGATGCGCGGCTCGGTGATGGGCCAGGCGGACCTGGTGATCACCGTCGGCCGGCGCCTGGACTTCCAGCTCGCTTACGGCTCTCCCGCCGTCTTCGGCGACGCCAAGTTCCTGCGTATCGCGGACTGCGCCGCCGAGCTGCGCGACAACCGTCGCGGCTCGGTCGAAGTGATGGCGACGCCCGCACTCGCGCTGGACGCGATCCTGAAAGCCGCCGGCGACCGCGTCCCCGCAACCGACGTCGAATGGACGCGCGCCCTGCGCGCGAAGCACTGCGAACGCGCAGAAAAGCTCGTGCAGTCGATGCGCAACGCGCCGGCAGGCAGCGACGGCCTGATGCATCCCAACCGCCTCGTCTCCGCGCTGCGTGACGCGCTGCCGGAGGACGCGGTCGTTGTCGCGGACGGCGGCGACTTCCTGAGCTTCGCACGCGTCGGCCTGCCCGCGACGACCTATCTCGACCCCGGTTCGCTGGGCTGCATCGGCGTGGGCACCCCGTTCGGCGTCGCCGCGAGCCTGGCCTGCCCCGACCGCACCGTCGTGGTTGCGACCGGCGACGGCGCCTTCGGCTTCAACGCGATGGAGCTCGACACCGCAGCGCGGCACAAAGCGCCCGTCCTCGTTGTCGTAGCGAATAACGGCTCCTGGGCGATCGAGGTGCGCGACCAGCAGGAAACGCACGGCAAGGTCGTCGGAACCCGGTTACAGTTCGCCGATCACGCCGCGATGGCCCGTGCATTCGGAATGCACGCAGAACGTGTCGAAAAGGCGGAAGATCTGCCTGCTGCGATCCAGCGCGCGCTCGCGAACCGCCCGGCCCTGCTCGACGTGCTCGTGACGCCGGATGCCGCATCGTCCGACGCCAAGTCCGGCCTCGCCTGGGTGCCCGACCTGCAGCCGCTGGCGGCGTGGAACGACGCGGAACGCCGCTGGCGCGACGGCAAGGCCGCAGAGTAGATCCTGGTCGGCTCTAGCTTGAGCTCCCACTGACGCGATAGAGTTATGCACCATGAAAATCCTTGAAACCCAACCCAAGCTCGTCGAGCAAGTCCATAAGGCGATCCTCGAGGAAATTTCGGGCGGCAGGCTGCGCCCGGGCTCGCGGATCATTCAGGAGCAGATCGCCAAGGAACTGGGGGTCTCACGCCAACCCGTCCAGCAGGCCCTGGCGCTGCTGCGCAACCAGGGCGTGCTGCGCGACGCGCCCGGCCGCGGCCTGCTCGTCGCCCCGCTCGATGTGCGGTACGTGCGCAACATGTACGACATGCGCGCCGTGATCGAGGGCCTGGCATGTCGCCGGGCCGCCGAACTCAACGCCAAGCAGGCGAAGGCCAAGGGGCCCGCGCTCATCCGCGCCGGCCGCAAGGCGGTGGCGGCGGGCTCGTACAACGAAATGATCGCGGCGGACATGGCCTTCCACCACTTCATCTACGCGATGTCGGAGAATCCCTTCGTCGCGCCGGCGATGGAGGCGCACTGGACGAACACGCAGCGCGTGATGGGCGAAGTGCTGACCAACGAGGAACAGCCGCGCAACGTCTGGGGCCAGCACGAAGCCATCCTCGAAGCGATCGCGGCCGGCGACGCGCAGAAGGCGGAGGAACTCGGCCGCCAGCACATCTCGCAGGCGGCGGACTTCATGATCGCGCGTCTTCAGGAAAGCGGCGCGACGACGGAAGACGACTCGATCACGGCGTAAGCTGGCAATCCTCCAACAGGGCAGGCCGCGAAATCGGTCTGCTTTTTTTTACGTCCCGCTGCCGGCGCCGCAACTCAAGCAGGCTTGCCCCCCGCCCGCCTGAGCATCCCACGTTGCGGATCGTAGCCGCGCACCGCGAGGACGAAGAACACCGCCAAGCAGCCCGCGACGATCGCGAGCGAGGTGGCGGCGAACTGGCCGTAGAGCGCGAAGCGGATCGCCTCGACCGCGTGCGTGAAGGGGTTCCACTGCGCCACCGCATGCACGACGGCCGCACCTGACTCCTCGAGCTTCCACAGCGGATACAGCGCGGGCGAGACGAAGAACATCGGGAAGATCACGAAGTTCATCGTGCCGGCGAAGTTCTCCAGCTGGCGCACCTGCACCGACAGCAGCAGCCCCAGCGCGCCCAGCA
>NZ_WTVK01000137.1 GCF_012910805.1 Aromatoleum evansii | reverse complement strand
CCCGGGGGGTTCAGGGGGGCTGCGCGCACGCGCGCACCGGGCTGCTACGGGTTCGCCTGTCGGCTCATCCCCTTCGGGGAGGCCCGCGGCCCCGCTTCGCATCCCTTCCCCCTCCGGGCCTGTCGGCCCTGCGCGCTCCGCTTGCCGCGCGCCCTGCGGTCGCTTCATCCAGAGAAGACGCGAGCGTCTTCTGTGGCCTTCCGTTCTTCCACTGTCCGCGACCCCGCCCGCCCCGTCGCCTTCGCCCTAAACCGGCGACGTGTAACCCGACAAGTCGGGAATGCAAGGGTAAAGGCTTCGCCCGCTTCGCGCCCTTGCATTCCCTTGGTTGTCGGGTTCCCCGACGCCAAGGGCGAAGGCGATGGGGCGAACGGTGGGAACCGGCGAAACAGTTTGAACGCCGGAAGGAAGAAAACCCGGAGGGGCTCAGGCTCAGGGACCCCGGTAGCAGGGACAGGCGATGAAGATTAAGCATCCGCAAGGCGAAGAGTTCGAGGCACGTCAGATGTGCCTGGACTTCTTTGGGCACGCCGCGCGCGTGGTGCTGCCGATCATCGTCCAGTTGCGCAAAGACCTCCGCGCATGGGAGAAGCCCGCCCGCATCGTCCGCGCCAAGCTATCGAGTTGGATTCTGCCGCTGTTTGGTGACGCCGCGGCGCTCCTGGTGCAAACCCCCTGTCACCAATAACCCACGAGGACAACGCCATGAGAGACGAGAAAATCATCGAGACCCTGAAAGACGGAGACATCCGCGTCTATGTGATCGACGATGCCCACTGGGGCGAATTCCGCGTGGAGCTCTGGATCAACGGCGAGCACCGCGCCGCCGCCGACTACTTCACCGACGACGAGCTCGAAGCGATGCAGACGGCAGAATACATGTTCGCCGAGGCCGCCAAATGAGCACCCCCTTCGACCTCGCGCGCGCCTGCGAAGAGATCGCCGCGCAGCTGCGCGCCCTGGACGACCACCGCGAACAATGCGAACGCGACCTCACCAAGCTGGCCGAACTGGGGACCATCCGCGCCAGCGAGCACTGGCGGGACGGTAAATACCTGTACCTGATCCATCCGACCGACTCTTGCGGTCAACGCAAGCGCGAATACATCGGGGCCGACCCCGACAAGGTCGCGAACGCCCGCGCCGCGATGGCCCGCGAACGCGCCGCCGACGAGCTGCGCGTCACGCTGAAAACCATCCAAGAAAAGACGGCCGCTGCGTGGCAATACATCGGCTACGCGAAGAGCACGATTGACACCGCTTTGGCGACAACCGGAGCTCACCAGGCGCACGCGCCTGTCACCATGCGCCCGAACGCATTGGTAACGCCTGGTGCGCTCTCGATCGGCGCCGGCGTCACCAATCAACGCGACTTCTGGTGAACGCCTACCGCCCCACCGGCGGGATACCCTGGTTGGTTCCCGCATCGGCAATCACGACACCCTGCGGACCGGGCGCGGACGGGGCGGGCGTTCGTCCTACGTCCTCCCGCCCTTCCCGCTCGCGCTGAAGCGGCGCAGCAGGCCCCGCACACGTAATCACCCGCTGCTGCTTGCCGCTGACAAGCTTGGCGAGGCAATCCCCCACCGGCACCACCACCCAGCCAACGCGCACCAGCTCATCGCCGGTAATAACGACCGTACCCCGGTCAGGGTGGGAGAACGTCACCACATGGCGCTGACGCGCCCCCATGCCGATGCTGCCTCCGTAGGCGAGCACGCCACCCTCCCACGGATCGGGCGCTAGTGCAGGAAGGACGTCGCCGCTTTCAACAGCCACGCGACGAGCAGGAACACCGTCAGCCGCAGGAGCACTTTGCGCGACACCCACAGGAGCAGACCGAGCAGGCCGCGACCGCTCAGGCGCAGCAGGTGCAACCCCTTCCCCGCCGAGGACCTTAGGCACCGGACGAGAAGCAACAAAAAGGCCGATACATACAAGGACAGTGACCAGCAGTACCACGCGCGGATTCTTCCAAAGAGGCGTGCCGCTGATGGTGTCGGAGACTTTGCCGGTGGCTGTAGAGTCGTAGCACTTGAAGACATATGACGGCACCTTTTTGCGGGTAATGGAGATGAAATCCGATTGCGCCTTCCCGGTATCGTCAGGCGCGTGGAAACCTTCGACGTAGCGCCCGGACAGGCCGATCAGCGCCAAGTTCTTGTGCTTGTAGGCCCCATCGGCGCAGCCGCGGTATTCATCGCGTAACTTGTTGATGTTGGGCGTGGTGAGGATGAAATCCCAGTTCCAGTGACGGTGCATCTCCCACGCGATCGAATAGCAATGCGGGCGATCGTCCGCTTCAGCCTGCGCAGAACCGCCCGGATAATCGAGCACCTGCAAATCCTTTTGCGTCCACGCCTTGGGCCAGATCGCTTGCGCCTCATCGACAAAGACAAGCGCCCCCGGTGGAGCCCAATGGAACCACGTAGCCATTCGCAGACGACCCTCGCTGGTGCTGGTGTCGACGTGAATCACGTCACCCCCTTCCGACTCATCGACGTTGAGCACATGGGCGAAGCGCTGAGCCGAGACGCCGCGGACATTCGTGACGATGACCCGCCCCGACTTCCAAGCCGGGATCATGTCATCGGCCAACGCGCCCGCGGTCTTATACGAGCCGTTCGGCCCGTAGTGAATCTTGATGCTCATGCGATGAACCTCAACACGATTTTCGAGAAACCCGCCGTCGCAATCAGGTTGATTGCTTCCGGAACCCGAGCGTAATTGACCAGAGAACGCGCATTGGACGGCAGCGCCGACAACCAGCTTTGAATCGTAGAAGCCATCGACAGCTCAGAGACGACCGCCGAGCCGATATCCCACGCCAAGGTCAGTTTCCAGACCAGCGCCTCATACCACCACGTCAGCGCCTTGACCGCGACCCACGCATAAAACTCGACCAAGAAGGTGTAGATGCCATTGGCGATCCATTCATAGATCGCATTGAGCCCGTCGAGCAACGCCTGTACCGCTTCCATATCAGTCCCTGAACAAGATGAACGCGGCGAGGATCGCCGCCATGAGCATCACCACCGTCGGAAGCCAGTCCATCCATTCGGGCTTCAGCTCCCACGTCGTTTGCTTCCCGAGCACCGAGAAGGACGCGAGTACAGGAAGCGCCCCGCCGCCCCCGGAGAC
>NZ_WTVK01000136.1 GCF_012910805.1 Aromatoleum evansii | reverse complement strand
CGAACACGGCGCCGCGGGCGTCGCGCACTGAGGAGGAGCAGGACACCATGCTGCACATCTACTGCCCGCACTGCGCGGAAACCCGCGAGGAAGAAGAGTTCCGCCCCAAGGGCGAGGCCCACATCGCCCGCCCGCTGGAACCGGAAGCGACCAGCGACGAGGACTGGGGCAACTACCTCTTCTTCCGCAAGAACCCGCGCGGCCTGCACCACGAGCTGTGGTACCACGCCGCCGGCTGCCGCAAGTTCTTCAACGTCACGCGTGACACCGTGAGCTACCAGATCCTCGAAACCTACAAGGTCGGCCAGAAGCCTTCGGTCACCGCTGACAAAGGAGCGGCCAAATGAGTCAACCGAACCGTCTCGACGCCGGCGGGCGCATCGACCGCAGCCGCCCGCTGCGCTTCAGCTTCAACGGCGTCGACTACCAGGGCTTCGCCGGCGACACGCTCGCCTCCGCGCTGCTCGCCAACGGTGTCGATGTCGTGGGCCGCAGCTTCAAGTACTCGCGCCCGCGCGGCATCGTCGCCGCCGGCGCCGAGGAGCCGAACGCGATCGTGCAACTGGGCGCGACCGAAGCCGGCCAGGTCCCGAACGTGCGCGCGACGCAACAGGCGCTCTACGGCGGCCTGGTCGCCACGAGCACCAACGGCTGGCCGAACGTCGACCGCGATCTGATGGGCGTGATCGGCAGCGTCGGCGGCAAGTTCATGCCCCCGGGCTTCTACTACAAGACCTTCATGGCGCCCGCGTCGATGTGGCCGAAGTACGAGAAGTACATCCGCAAGGCCGCGGGCCTGGGCCGCACGCCCAGGGAGAAGGATCCGGACATCTACGACCACATCAACCGCCACTGCGACGTGCTGGTGATCGGCGCCGGCCCGGCGGGCCTCGCGGCCGCGCTCGCCGCCGGCCGCTCGGGCGCACGGGTCGTCCTGTGCGACGAGCAGGAAGAGATGGGCGGCTCGCTGCTCGACACACGCGAACTCATCGACGGCCGCCCGGCCTCGGCCTGGGTCGCCGCCGTGCTCGCCGAGCTGGCGACGCTGCCCGAAGTGCTGATCCTGCCGCGCACCACCGCCAACGGCTACCACGACCACAACTTCGTGACGCTGCACGAGCGCCGCACCGAGCACCTCGCCGACCTCGCGCCGAGCGTGAACGGCCGCCGTCAAGTGCGCGCCCGCATGCACCGCGTGCGCGCCGGCGAGGTGATCCTCGCCACCGGCACCCACGAGCGTCCGCTGGTCTTTGCCAACAACGACGTGCCGGGCTGCATGGTGGCGGGCGCGATCTCGACCTACATCCGCCGCTACGCCGTGGCGCCGGGTAAGCGCCTGGTGCTGTCGACCGCCAACGACCACGCCTACCGCGCCGCGCTCGACTGGCATGATGCCGGCCGCGAAGTGGTCGCGATCGTCGATGCGCGTGAGCACCCCGAGGGCGACCTCGTCAATGAGGCCCGTTCGCGCAATATCCGCATCATCCCCGGCTCCGCGGTGATCGAGGCGAACGGCAAGAAGCGCGTCACCGGTGCCCAGGTCGCCCGCATCGACATCGGCGGCTTCAAGGTGGCGGGCCGCGTCGAGACGCTTGCCTGCGACACCCTCGCGAGCTCCGGCGGCTACAGCCCCGTCGTGCATCTGGCGGCGCACACCGGCGCCCGCCCCGAGTGGCGCGACGACATCCTCGGCTTCGTCCCCGGCAAGGTGCCGGGCATGACCCCGGTGGGCGGCGTGCACGGCAAGGGCGCGCTCAATGAGGCGCTCGCCGACGGCGCCGCGGCCGGGGCCGCCGCCCAGCGCACCGGCTTCGAGGCCGCGATTCCTGCGCTGCCCAAGGTCGCCAAGGTGCGCGAAGGCAAGGCGGCGGCGCTGTACCAGGTGCCGCACGTGAAACCGGCGATGCGCGCCCCGAAGCAGTTCGTCGATCCGCAGAACGACGTCACCGCCGCGGGCATCGAGCTCGCCACGCGCGAAGGCTTCGAGTCGATCGAGCACGTCAAGCGCTACACCGGCATGGGCTTCGGCACCGACCAGGGCAAGCTCGGCAACATCAACGGCATGGCGATCGCGGCGCGCTGCCTGAAGCAGACCATCCCGCAGACCGGCACCACCGTGTTCCGCCCGAACTACACCCCGATCACCTTCGGCGCGATCGCGGGACGCCACTGCCGCGAGTTCTTCGATCCGCGCCGCTACACCGCGCTGCACGCGTGGCACGAAGCCAACGGCGCGAAGTTCGAGGAAGTCGGCCAGTGGATGCGTCCGTGGTACTTCCCGCGCGGGAGCGAATCGATGCACGAGGCGGTGCAGCGCGAGACCCGCGCCGTGCGTGAGTCGGTCGGCATTCTCGACGCCTCGACGCTGGGCAAGATCGAGATCCAGGGCAAGGACGCGCGCGAGTTCCTCAACCGCCTGTACACCAACGCCTGGACCAAGCTCGACGTGGGCAAGTGCCGCTACGGCCTCATGTGCAAGGACGACGGCATGGTGATGGACGACGGCGTGACCGCGTGCATCGCCGAGAACCACTTCCACATGACGACCACCACCGGCGGCGCCGCGGCGGTGCTCGACTGGATGGAGCTGTGGCACCAGACCGAGTGGCCCGAGCTGGAGGTGTACTTCAACTCGGTGACCGACCACTGGGCGGCGATGGCGATCAACGGCCCCAACGCGCGGAAGCTCTTGGCCGAGCTCACCGACGACATCGATCTCTCCAAGGACAACTTCAAGTTCATGGACATGCGCGAAGGCACGGTCGCCGGCGTGCCGGCGCGCGTCTATCGCATCTCCTTCACCGGCGAGCTCTCCTATGAGATCAACGTGCAGGCCCACCACGCGATGCACGTGTGGCAGGCGCTGTTCGAGAAGGGCGAGAAGTACGGTCTCACCCCCTACGGCACCGAGACCATGCACGTGCTGCGCGCGGAGAAGGGCTTCATCATCGTCGGCCAGGAAACCGACGGCTCGATGACGCCGGAGGACCTGGGCATGCAGTGGTGCGTCGGCTACAAGAAGCCCTTCTCGTGGATCGGGCGGCGCGCGCTGACGCGCCCGGACACGCAGCGCGAGGACCGCAAGCAGCTCGTGGGCTTGAAGCCGCTCGACCCGCAGCTGGTGCTCGACGAGGGCGCACAGATCGTGCTCGAGAAGGAGATCCGCATCCCGATGCCGATGGTCGGGCATGTGACGTCGAGCTACTACAGCCCGAACCTGGGCCACTCCTTCGCGCTCGCGGTCGTCAAGGGCGGCGCCAAGCGCC